>JAHBVG010000048.1 GCA_019637695.1 Caldilineaceae bacterium
GGGTATTCCTCTCTGGTAGACATCTGTTACAAAATGGCGAAGGTATTGACATAGAAGAAGCCGTGCGGCTTGCTACAACAAGAACAAACTGTATCAGATTTGATAACGCTTCCAGTCGCAATTGGATCTGGATGGTACTTGAATGTCGGCAGAGAGATATTCATTTTCTAAATTCTTCCTATTCACGTGCACAGATGCCTCTCATTTTCTCACTTACTTTACGAACTCTCCTCCCCAAACGCGAAGAGATCCCCAATCGACTGGCGCAGATAGTTGCGGCGGATCGCCTCGCCGAAGATGCCGGCCACGGAGAGGATCTCTAATTTGGGGTGTCGTTTTTCGGGCGGCACGTGGATGGTGTTGGTGGTGACAATTTTGCTGATCTGCGGCAGGGCGGCCAGCCGCGCCAGCGCATCGCGCACAAAGACGCCGTGGGTACACGCCACCCAGATCTCCTCGATCCCCTGTTCGAGCAACAGCCGGCTGATCTCCAAGATTGAGCCGCCGGTGGCAATTTCATCGTCGAAGATCAGCGCCCGCCTGTAACCATGCACCGAGCGCCCCACAATGCCATTGATGCGCACCTCCGTGTCGGAGATGCGTTCCTTGTTCCCAGCCGCCACAGGCAGATCCAGATTCCCAGCCATGCGCGCGGCAGTTTTGGCATATCCCATATCGGGGGCAACGAGGATGGTATCGCTGAGATCGAACTGCTCGAAGTAGCGCTTGAAGACCGGACGCGCGCTCAGGTGATCGGTGGGGACGCGGAAAAATCCATGCACCTGCGGCGAATGCAAGGCCATGGTCATGGCGTGGGTAGCCCCCGCCGTTTTCAATAGATCGGCCACCAGCCGCGCCGTGATCGAGATGCGCGGCGCGTCTTTTTTGTCCGAACGGGCAAAGGAAAAGTAGGGGATGATGGCGTGGATCTCTCTGGCTGATGCGCCGCGGGCCGCATCCAACATCATGAGGAGTTCCATCAGGTGATCGTTCACCGGCGGCGACAGCGATTGGACCACGAAGACAATCCGCGAGCGCACGCTGGCTTCGAGCTGTACATAGAGGTTATCGTTGCTGAACCGGGAAATTTTGGTCCTGTCCATGGACACCCCAAGATATTGGGCGAGATCGGCCGCCAACTCAGGGTGCGAACTGCCGCCAAAGACCCGAACTTCATCTGGATTCATTTTTTCTCTCACCGAGCTTTTCCTCTCTGCCAGGTAACTCCGTGTTGTGTGTCGGGTGTCGTTTTCCCAGTCCCCAGTCCCTAATCCCCAGTCCCCAACCTCTGCGCCGCTGCCATCTGCACCGCCACATCCACCGCAGCGAGCAGACTCTCCTCGCTGGCTTTGCCCATCCCCGCGATGTCGAAGGCAGTGCCGTGATCCACCGAGGTGCGGATGATGGGCAGGCCGATGCTCACATTCACGCCGCTGTCGAAGGCGAGCAACTTCATGGGGATGTGTCCCTGGTCGTGATACATGGCGACGACAATATCGAACTCGCCCTTGACCGCGCGCAAGAAGACAGTGTCCGGCGGCTGCGGGTCCGAGACAGTCCAGCCGCGGGAGCGGGCCTGTTCGATGGCAGGCTGCACCTGCTCCGCTTCTTGATTGCCGAAGAGACCGTTCTCGCTGGCGTGCGGGTTGAGACCAGCCACGGCAATGCGCGGTTTGGCGATCCCCAGCATCTGGCACGAACGATAGGCCAGTTCGATCACCTCAAGGACGCGCCCTGTCTGCACCCGGCGGATGGCCTCCGCCAGCGAGACGTGCGTACTCACATGGACAACGCGCAATTTCGGCCCGACCAACAGCATGGAAATGCGTTCGGCGCCGGTGCGTTCGGCGAGCAGTTCGGTGTGACCGGGGTAGAGGAAGCCCGCTTTGTGCATAGCCTCTTTGTTCAGCGGCGCAGTGACCACGCCATCCACAACTCCCTCCAACGCCAGATCGCAGGCGCGGAAGACCGCTTCGACAGCGGCCCTGCCAGCGGCGGCGCTGACTTTGCCCGGGGGGATGCTCTTCGGGTCGGCGTTGCCCAAATCCAATATGGGAATTGTCCCTGCCGCATAGTTGCCCGCGACCGGTTCCTCGACGATCTCAAAGTGGGGCGAGGATTGGCCGATCCATGTGGCCGCCCGCGCCAAAATTCGCCGATCCCCGATGACGAGGGGACGAGCTTTCTCAAACAGCGATGGATGTTGTAACGCCTTGACGATCACTTCCGGGCCGATCCCCGCAGGATCGCCCAGCGTAATTGCCAACAGCGGACGGCTTGTCATAGGAGTTCCCCTTCTGCGCGTGGAGGTTTTGGGTTAGAATGAGTACCCTGATACGATTGTAGTGGCGCAAGGGAAGCCATGTCAAAGGGAGAGAATGGATGTTCAAACGCGATTATTTAATGCGCCAGTTTGATATGATGGCGCTTGTCATTGTGCGGGTGATGGGATTGCTGAAAGAGAAGAAGCCAGCCGAGGCGTTGCAGGCCATCGATGAGGAATTACAACGGCTGACCGGTTTCGATTCGCACACCCTGACCCATTTGACCGACCATGAGATCGTCACCGGGCAACTGGTGGGCGAGACGATGACGGAGACCCGCGCCCGGCGCATTGTGCTGGCGACATTGTTGGCCAAAGCCGGGGAGATCCACAATATGTTGGGGAGTGCAGATGATCACTATCACTGCACACTCAGCGCGCTGGATCTGATACTCTCCTTGCCAGTCACCGACGATCCGCCCGATCTGCCTGCGGAAACGCCAACCGTGGATACGTTGGTCGAAGCGCTGGCCGAATACGGATTGCCGCCCGACCTCCACCTGCGCCTCTTTCGTTATTACGAGGAGATCGGCCAATACGCCGTCGCCGAGGATCTGCTCTTTGAGATCATTGACGCCGAACCCGACAGCGAGGAAGTGCGCGCCCTGGGCATCGCTTTCTTCCACCGGCTGCTCGCCCAATCTGACGAAACATTGGAAGCCGGAAATCTTCCCCGCGCCGAGGTGGAAGCAGGGCTGGCGGAGATTGAGGATGACAAGATGACATGAGATCTCCCGATCCCCAGTCCCCGATCCCCCATAGGCGCTGGGCCTGCGAAAGTGCCGGGGACTTTTTTGAAGTCCCCGGCACTTGCCCGTTTATCCCTTAAGTTAGCGCCTATGCCCAATCCCCAATCCCCGATCCCCGGCCTGCGAAAGTGCCGGGGACTTCATACTCTGCGACAAAAAGTCCCCGGCACTTGCCCGTTTACCCCTTGAGTTAGCGCCAATCCCCGATCCCCAGTCCCCGCTCCCCCATAGGCGCTGGGCCTGCGAAAGTGCCGGGGACTTCATACTCTGCGACAAAAAGTCCCCGGCACTTGCCCGTTTACCCCTTAAGTTAGCGCCTATGCCCAATCCCCGATCCCCAGTCCCCATCCTCACTGATGCTCAATGATCTCCTTGAGATGAAGGCTGTATTCTACGACGAGGTCTGTGGCGCGGTCGATGTCTGCGGCTTCGGCGCGGAGTTCAAAGTAGGGGCGTTCGGGGTTGGGCGCAATGTGGATCCATTCCCCATCGTTGAGGTGGATCTTCAAGCCGTCAATGGTCTCCACATGTTCGCCGCGGAAGCGATGGTTGAGGGTGCGCATGACTGCGCCTTTGCTCTCCCACGGGCAATCGACTCGATCCTGAGCCATGTAAAAGTGGGGCAGGTAGGCTACAATCTCGCTGAGGGGCAATCTGCGAATGGCTAGATATTCCAACAGGCGCACCGTCGTCATCAGACCATCCACCGCGGGTTGAAAATCGGGGAAGATGAAATTGCCCGTGCCGTCCAATGCCAGCAGCACGCCCGGCTGGGTGGAACTGCTCATCAAATGGTGCAGATCGTTCTTCGTGCGGATCACCTGTGTCCCGTGCCAGCCAGCAATGGTGTCAAACGCCTTGGGCAGCGTCACCGGGATGGCGAGCGCATGGTTTTTGTTGGCGTAGAAGGTCAATTCGGCCATCAACAGCGAAGTCGTCGTATTGTCGAGCACCCGCCCCTTTTCATCCACCAAAAAGATCTTTTCTCCGCCCACATCTAACTTGATCCCAACATCGGCGTTGAGTACGCTGATGATCTTGGCAATACGCCGCATGTGGTTGTTGAACTGATCGCGCAGAACGGCCAGCTTGGTTTCATCCATCAACGCGTTGAGGGGTAGATAATCGAGGGTAAGATCGCTGAGGATGCCGGACAGTGTGTCCGCCGCCAGCCCATAGGAATAGTCCACAATCACGTTGAGATTGGCGTTGCGGATGCGATCCTGGTTTATATGGGAGAGGAAGTCGGCCTTATAGTTCTCGATGACGTCGCTGGGGTAGTCGATACGACCAATTTCGTTGAGATAGGCGCGCCGGAAATCCTCGCGGAAGAAGATGCGCTCGACGGATCGCTCACTGCTTCGGCTCTGGTTCATGCCCTCGGCGTCAAAGAGGCGGATATCCACAACGCGCTGGTCGAACGGGCTAAGCCGCACGTGGACGCCCGCCGAACTGGACGTATTCGTGCGCACAAAGTGCCGCGCCACGGGGATGGGGACCGTACCCAGATCCCAAACGTGAACGCCAGCGCTAGGCAGGCCGCTGATCATGGCACGCTTGAGCATACGCGAACTGCGATGGGCGTCACGGTTGACAACCACATAGCTGCCTTTGGGCAGGGCTGCACCTAAGGCGCTGCCCAGTTTGGCGGCAAATTCTGGCGTCAAATCAACGTTGACGACGCCTGTCACCCCGTACTTGCTAAAGAGCGAACGGCGTCCCTGGCTACCCCAGATGATACTGCGCCGCACCGTCGCCCCTGGCTCAATCTCTTTGTTGGGCCAGAGTTTGACATCGGCGTGGATCACACAGTTCTCGTCCAGCACACAGTTGTCGCCGATTACGGCCCCTTCGTAGGCCACTGCGCCGCTTTTGATGCTGCACTGCCGCCCAACGATGACCCCGCGCAGTTCGCAGGCTTCGCCCACATAGGTGTTGCGCCAGAGTACGCTATGCTCAAGACGGCTATAGTTGTCGATGACAGTGTAATCGCGGATCACCGTCGGCCCGTGGATCGAGACGCCGCCTTTGATCTTCACCGAATTGCCCAGGTAGATCGGTCCATAAAGTTGGGCGTCGGGCGCAATTTCGACATTTTGTCCCGTCCATACACCGCCCCAGATCTGTTCGCCCAGGGGTTCGGGCAAATTGACAAGTCCATGCAATAGATCCGCATTGGCGCGCAAATATTCGGTGAGGTTGCCCACGTCGCACCAATACCCCTCTGCAATATAGCCGTAAAGCGGACATCCCTCGGCCAACATGGTTGGGAAAAGCTGGGTGGCAAAATCGTAGGGTTCATCGTCGGGGATGCGTTTCAGCACCTCTGGTTCCAAGACATAGATGCCGGTGTTCACCGTGTCTGAGATCACATTGCCCCAATCGGGCTTTTCTTGAAATTGGATGATATGACCATCGTCGTCGGTGATGATCACGCCATATTCAAGTGGATTGGGTACGTGATAGAGGGTCAACGTGGCCTGGGCTTTGACCTGGCAGTGGTAGTCGATGATGGTGCGCAGGTTGAAATCGGTGAGCGCGTCGCCGCTAATGACGAGAAATGTATCATCCAGCAGCGCTGCGGCGTTCTTGACGCTGCCCGCCGTCCCCAGGGGTGATTCTTCAACGGTGTAGCTGATCTTCATCCCCAATGAACTGCCATCGCCAAAAAAATCCTGAATCGCCGTAGGCATGTATTGCAGGGTGATGATGACCTCGGTGATGCCGTGGTGTTTAAGCAGATCGAGGATGTGGCCCAGAACAGGCTTGTTGACCAGAGGAACCATTGGCTTAGGCCGACCAACGGTTAGAGGACGTAACCGCGACCCTTCACCGCCGGCCATCACCACTGCTTTCATAGGCACTCCTCTCTTTACGCGCCTCGTCGAAAAAAAGTGACCGGTCTCGTTTGGGCTAGTAGTCCGTGTACCGGTTGCGATAGTCAACTCTCTGGAGATAGACAAAGTACAGACGAACCTGACGATTAGATCGGCGGCCAGGGATGGTTGCGTTGATAAGGCAGGGGCGCCGGGTATCGTTCGCTTTCGATCAACTGTCCCAGGCGAGTACATAGCGATGCCTGTTCACGAGCATTGATCAGCCGCGCCAATCGCTGGCTGAGGTCGCTCTGCGGTTGAGCCAGGGTCGCCTGGAATTCCGCAAGGTCAAGAAGTAGATCATCGGCGATCACTTCACCGCTGAATTCCCAGATCACCGAGCGCAACTTGTACTCTTGATGGAAGCAGATACCGTGATCGATGGCCCATACTCGCTCATCATAGCCGAAAAGACAGTGACCACTTTTGCGGTCGGCGTTGTTGATGATGAAATCAAAGAGGACCATACGCCGTAACATAGGCGCGTAGCGGGCATCTTCGCGTATGGTAAAGTAGTGAATTTCGGGATCGCAGTCGATGTAAAATTGCACACTGCCCGTTCCACGCGTGCCTTCGCGCAACACCGTCGGGGGCACTAGATCCCAGCCAAGCGCGTTGCTCACTTCAAAGGCCGCTGTCTCTCGCTGGCAGAGCGTCCCTGTCGGGAAATCCCAAAGTGGGTTTTCCCCGCGACGCGGTTTGTAGACAGCAGGAATGCTAAGTTCGCCATCGTCTACAAGCACGAGAAAGCTATAGTTGGAGCTATACGGCAGCAGACCGCGCTCTTCCATCTCGCCGTTCTCTAAGACTTTAAGCACGCGCTCAATGGTCAAGATGAACGCTTCGCCTGCTTCTGCTTCATCCTCGATCTCAAGCAGCGGTGATTCAGCGGCGTCATCCGGCGTCGAGAGGAAGATGCGCCCCGCTGGTTCATCTTCGTCGGGTAATTCAAATGACCTGTTAAAAGGATAGTCGTGCATAACTTTCCAATGCAGTGGGCAATCACGCTGCGAGCAATTGTCTGGCGTATCTCCATTGACGGAGAGCGGCCAGAACCCATCTAGACGGCCAGGGGATAGGCATGTCCATTGGTGCGCGGACAGAAGTGTCCCTCGGGGTCAATAGGGCTGCCACAGAGCGGACAGTCAGGACGGCCAGAAGCCACTGCTTCCAGGGCGTGTTCACTTAAAGCGCGCATCTGCTCACGAGTTGCATAGAAGCGCGCGCGTGGAACATCCTGAGCAACGCCGGTTTCCTCATCTTCAATGACCAGCGCCTGCGCCACCAGTACCATTAGATCCTGGTTTTCGTCGTATCCCAGTCCCATTTGCCCGACACGGAAGGCAGGCGTCAACGGCTCTTGAAGGTGAAGATCGCGCCCAGAGATCTCATGAATGGTGAGATCAGGGTTCTTCTCCTCTAGTTCTTCTAACAGTTGTAAAACAGAAGCCGCCAGCGCTGCCACTTGCTGCTTTTCCATGGTCAGTGTCGCTACCTGGCGTCCCTGACGGGCTTGCAAGAAAAAGGTGCGCTGGCCGGGCAGGCCGACAGCATCCGCAACAATGGCGCTGACACGGTCAAAATCATAGGTAAAGTGTGTGGTCATATAGGTTCACCCTCTTCGGTAATCAGGGCCGTATGAATGAAAAGGGAGAAGTCTCCTTTACGGTTCAACTCTATCTTCCGTTTTTTCTTCTGGCTTTGCATCGTGGCTTTCCCAGCGAACAATGGGTAGATCCCCCGTATCGTTCATACGCAGGATATGGGGACCAAAATGGTGAAAGCCGATCAGACTCACAGATGCCGTGCTGATGTGAATCCGTTGAAACATATCGAGCGGCGTGCCTAAATAGTAAGCCAGCGCTGTGCGGATCACATCACCATGGGCGAAAACGGCCACGGCCTGCCCCTGATGCCGAAGGCGGATCTCCTCCAGCGCGGTGACGACCCGAGATTGCACTTCCCGTAGTGTTTCCCCTTGCGGAAAGCGAAAGCCCCCCGGATAGATCTGCACCAAGTGCCATTCCGGCGTTTTGGACAGATCTTTAAGCGACGCGCCTCGCCAGTCACCGTAATCAACTTCGATCACGCCCGGTTCCTCGTGGACTGGTAAATTCAGGGCATTCGCCAGTGGTTGCGCCGTCTCAATACAACGCTCAAGCGGACTCGAATAAATGGCGGAAAAGGGCTGATCTTTCAATCGTTCTGCCAGGGAAGCAGATTGCCCCCGTCCTTTCTCGTTGAGATAGACGCCCGGCGTGCGCCCGGCCAACTTTCCACTATCGACCCAATCATTTTCCCCATGTCGAATCAGGAAGAGATAGGTCATACGCGTCCGCTCTTTGGCCGCTGCTTCCTCTGCCTGAGACTGCACTGTGCCGTTGTCACCTTTGTTCGTAATCAAAATTCCGTCTTTCTGGCTTAATCAGGTTTCGTTTCGGCAGCAATCGTCCTGAAAGCTGGCTCTATTGTACCGAAGCAACCTGTACTTGTAAATCTTCTAGAGATGGGCAAACAGACCCGGCTGATTTTCTAGCGGTCTGTTGGTTCTTTCAATTTAGCATCGGCAGCCTTTTTTCAATGCTAGATTGATTACGCTTTTCTCCTCCCTTCGAGTGGGGGGAAATCCCATCCAGCAGTTGGCCGGGTGCAGTTCAATTTCGGGGCAGGCCAAGTGCCGGGGACTTATCGCCGCGTTTGTGAAGTCCCCGGCACTTTCGCCCCAGCGTGAAATGCACCCCGCAGTTGGCCGTGCCGTTGCGGGTGGATCTTCCCTATGGTACAATGCCCGCATCTCTGCCATCATCGGAGGTCCTTGTGCGCCACCGTTTTTATACTGCTCGACGAACCCCATTTGGGCTGATTTCTCCGATCATGTTTGCGCGCCTGGCGCTGTTGGTTGCGCTGATGATCGCACTGCAGGCAGCGCCAATCACAGCGCAGGAAGCGACGCCCTTCCCACGTATTGGGGATGTGCCAGGGACAGCGGCGGGCTGCAATGAACTGATCATCAACGGCGGCTTTGAACTGCCTGGGGCTGGCTGGCAACCGTTGACGCCGGGCCTGCCGCCTGAACTTGACCATGCCTATGTCTCCAGCCCCGTCTTCGCGGGGACACAGGCGCTGCGCATTGGCATTGTCGAAGGCCCAAACACGGCGATCACCGGCGGCGTCTACCAGACTGTGGATCTACCCCCCCAGGCCAGCCCGATTGTCCTCAGCTTTCGCTATCTGCCCAGACACGAACCAAACCCAGGCAGCGATCTCCAATTCCTCGATATTGTGGATGAAACCACGGGTGAACGTACCCGTTTATGGGCGGAGTTGGCTAACCAGAATACCTGGCTTTTTCGACAGGAACCGTTGACCCATCTGCAAGGACGCAGGATACGCATAGAGTTTGGCGTGAGCAACGATGGCGGCGGCGGCAGGACAGCGCTCTACCTCGATCAGGTTTCGCTCCAATCGTGTCCTGTGACCCCAGGCCCTACGCCGACAGGGGTAACGCCCACACCCAGCCCCACCCTTGTCATCGGCACGCCCACACCTACACCGCCTATTATCGAAATCAACACGCCGACGCCGACGCTCATTTCACCCTTCCCCACGGAGACGCCGACGCCGATTGGCATCACGCCCTTGCCCACGCTAACGCCGACGCCGATTTTCGCCACACCGACGCCGATCCTGCCAGCGACGCCGTTGCCACCGGGCTGTATTTCTAACATTATCATCAATGGTAGTTTTGAAGAAGCCATTGACGGCGGATCTGGCTGGATCTTGGGCAACGATCCTGTGCCACCTCGGTTGACCGGCGACGCCGCCTACGCAGGCATCCGTTCACTACGATTGGGCAACCCGCTGGGGCCTGGCAGCAGAAATGTCAAGACTTATTCCTCTGTCCGCCAGTTGATCACCGTGCCGCATACCGCGCTCACGGCGCGGCTGCATTGGGCGCACCAATCGTTCACACAGGCTCCGCCCGACCAGAACGTTGGCCCCGGCCGCGACCGCCAGGATGTGATTTTGCTGACGCCGGATCTGGTGACAATGGAAATCCTCTACCGGCGGCTGCGCAACGACGGCTTCTGGCAGACGGAATCGGCAGATCTTACGCATTATATCGG
This sequence comes from Caldilineaceae bacterium, assembly GCA_019637695.1. Classification (GTDB taxonomy): domain Bacteria; phylum Chloroflexota; class Anaerolineae; order Caldilineales; family Caldilineaceae; genus RI-153. The sequence goes on from JAHBVG010000048.1 coordinate 10,076, forward strand.
CCAGACCTTTTTCATCTATTTCAACGCCTTCGACGATGGCGATGGTCTGCGCACATGGATGAATCTGGACGCTGTTCGTCTGGAACTCTGCTTTTCTGTTCCACCGACGCCGACGTTTACGCCCTCCCCCGATGAACCCACCCCGATCCCGCTCATCACCAGCGATGCCGTCGAACGCTCACTTCCGCCCGATGAAGCCGTGCGATCTCTGGCCATAGAGGCGCCAACAGACGAAATCCGGGCGGTCGAGCCAGCACAAGCGGAAGAGAACGGTATCGATGTAGGGGCTCTTGTCTCAAGATTATTCTCTTTCCTCGCCAGCAACCTCCTGGTGGTGGGGATCGTCATCGCTGCCATCTGGCTGTTCTGGCGATTCATCCTCCGGTAACAATCTCGTCCTCTTGACTTTGTATCACTGCGTACTTGTCGAAGCAAAGCGCATTGACTACAATAGGATCACTTACTACAAGAAGCATAGTGGACGCTCCATAAAAACGTAGGCGCTAAACCACTTTAAATCAGCACGTTCCGCGTTTCCACATGGCAGCAGATTCCATGAATCCTAAGGACACAGCTTTGGATAGTCTAACCCCTGCCTTACCCATAAAAGCTTTCTCATCTCAAGTCAAGATTAAGGATAAAATGGCAACGATTGATCAGGGCGCGAACGGTCAACAGATGGATTCGCCCCAGGCTGAAGATCTCCCGCTGGACTGTATTATCTACGGGCCAGATGCCAGTGTGAATGGATTTGACGCGCTGGCTTCCGAGTGGAATTCTTTGCTGGCGCGCAGCCGGTTTGACACCTTTTTCCTCACCCACGAATGGCAATCCACCTGGTGGGAAGAACTGGGCGAAGGCGAACTCTGGATCCTGGCCTTCCGCAACCGGGCCGATCAAAAACTGGTGGGCATTGCCCCACTCTACCGTCTGCAACACACCTCTGGGGATTGGGCGGGGCTGGTCTCGCTCCACATTGTGGGTTGTATCGAAGTGAGTGACTTCCTCGATCTCATTATTGCCAAAGGCTGGGAAGCCCAAGTCTATGACGCCTTACGCCGCTGGCTGGAGAGCGACGCCGCGCCCCAATGGGATCTTTGTGACTTCTGCAACCTGCCCCAAGATAGCCTCACCTATCGCGACTTGCCAACGTCATGGGAAGCCGCCTGCTATCGCGTGGAGGTCTTTCAAGAAGATGTGGCGCCTCACATTCCGTTGCCCCTGCGCTATGCGGATTACCTGACCAACCAGGTGGACAAAAAGCAGCGCCACGAGATCCGCCGCAAACAGCGCCGAGCCGAACGTGAAATCCAGGTGGATTTCTATCTTGTTCAGCCGGGGATCGATGATTTTGATCTGGATGCCGAACTCGACGACTTCATCCGGCTGCAACGGTTGAGCAGCCCCGACAAAGAAGAGTTTATGACGCCGGAAATGCAACGCTTTTTTAAGGTCATGGCGCGGCGTATGCTCGACGCTGGCTTTCTGCGCCTGGCGTTTCTCTCGCTTAATGGCAAGAAAGCGGCCACGCTCTTCGCCTTTGAGTACCGGAGACAATTTCTGCTCTACAACTCTGGCTACGATACGAGCGACATGGCCCATTACAGCCCAGGATGGGTGCTGCTCGCATATCTGATCCAATACGCCATTGCCGCTGGCTGCCAGATCTTCGACTTCCTCCAGGGGGATGAGGAGTACAAATATCACTTTGGCAGCGTCAACTACAAAGTGATGCGCGCCATTGTGCATAACCGTAGGGCAGGTTGAGAGCCTACCCAGCCATAGGAGGCAATTGTGCCCAAACGAGGCAAGATCAACCTTGGCGATCTGAATCCGCGAGAAGCGGAACCCGCTCATGAGGATGCTGGCCCCGTCCCCACCCCCACGCCGGATCTGATCCACGAAGCAGAAGCGCAGCGCCAGAAAGAAACAGGTGGACCGGCCTACGATCCGCCGCCGCGCCGTCCGCGCGCCGAACGTGAGAACGCCTTCGATTTTGGTTCCTGGCTGTTGGAGGGCGTAGTCGGCCTTGCTGAGGAACTACGCCACAACGATCTCGGATTGCCCGAAGAATTTTGGACCCATGCCTACGCGGCCCGCAAAGAAGCATTACTGGCCGCGCGCAGCCTGCTTGACGTCGCCATCGAACGTTGTGATGAGACCCATCCGCCATTGGCCAGGCGTAAACCGCGCAAGCAACGCGGTAATGTCAACATTAATTTCCGGTAAACCGGAACCGTTACAAAGGAATGAACCATGACACTTTCTCTTCAAAAACGACGTGCGCTGCAACAGTGCGCCCTGCCCGATGGCGCCTTTTCCATGCTGGCGATGGATCAGCGCGGCAGCCTGATCAAAATGATCGATGCCGCCAATCCCGATGCTGTCAGCTTTGCCCAGGTGGGCGAAGTCAAGCGCGATGTGATCGGCGTGCTTTCGCCCTATGCCAGCGCCACCTTGCTCGACGCCGAGTATGGCTACCCAACCTGTGTCGCCAGCAACGCGCTCAGCGGCGCAACGGGGCTGATCCTTGCCTTGGAAAAATCCGGCTACGAAGGGGATCCCACCGAGCGGCGCACAGCCCTGCTCGAAGATTGGAGCGTCGAGCAGATCCGCAAGGCCGGGGCCAGCGGCGTGAAGTTACTGGCCTATTACCGCCCCGATGCGCCCAACGCCGCCAACCAAGAGGAATTGATCGCCGAAGTCGCCGCCGAGTGTACACGCTGGGATCTGCCTTTCTTCCTCGAACCGCTCCACTACTCGTCCGACCGCAACGCCAAGAAAGTTCCCAACGCCGAGCGCCGCCGCCTGGTGATCGACACCGCCAAACGGCTCGTTCCTCTGGGCGTGGATGTGCTGAAAGCCGAGTTTCCACTCGACGTCAGCCAGACTTCGGATGAGGCCGAATGGGCCGACGCCTGCGCAGAACTTAGCGACGCCTGCGCCGTTCCCTGGGTACTCCTCAGCGCCGGGGTGGAGTATGAAACTTTCTATCGTCAGTTGAAGGTAGCCTGCGAAAACGGCGCCAGCGGTATGCTCTGCGGCCGCGCCATTTGGAAGGAAGGCGTCGGCGTCTCCGCGGCAGATCGATCCTATTTCTTGCACACCACCGCCACCCAACGCCTACAAGGACTCGGCTACCTCGTGCGCGCCCTGGCCCGTCCTTTCACAGATTTCTACCCGTCCACCGAGGGGAACGATCTGGAGAATTGGTACACAGCGGACACAGCATGATCGGTGGGGAAAGGTGGCAGGCGGCAGGCTGCAAGTGATAATCATCCACGAATCACGCATCACGGTCACCAATCCCCAATCACCAATCCCCAGTCACTTCTGCGGTTCGTCGTCCAAATCACATCTCTCCTGATGCCCAGAAAATTTGCCTTCGCTTTGGGGCTGTGTTAGACTCCTCATTTGTGGCAATCATCGGAGTCGGTTTATTTGCCGGCAGATGCGATGTTTCAGACGCAGATCTATCTGTTGAGTAGAACAAGGGCGGTGACTTATGACGAATGCATTGATGGCTTCTTTACAGCCTGAATCCATCCCCAATATGCCGAACATTGACGCCGGTGATACGGTGCGCGTCCATCAGCGCATTGTCGAAGGGCGCAACGAACGCATCCAGATTTTCCAGGGTGTTGTCATCGCCATTCATGGCGGCAATACACCCGGCGCCACCTACACCGTACGCCGCACAGGCGCCCACGGCGTGGGCGTGGAACGCACATTCCCTCTTTATAGCAAGAGCATCGACAAGGTCGAAGTGTTGCGCAAGGCCAAAGTGCGCCGTGCCCAGCTCTACTACCTGCGCGATCGCCAGGGCAAGTCTGCGCGCCTCAAAGAAAAACGCTTTATCAGCGTGTAGGTTGCGCAACAGTCGAGGGAATAGTTAAAAGCACCGGCAGATCTGTCGGTGCTTTTTGGTTTTTGCTGTGGATGACTGATGCCCACTCGATTGGATTTCCCAACTTTAGGCGAAGAAGAGCGGCTCTGGCAAGCCGGTTATAGCGCCATCGCTGGTGTGGATGAAGCCGGGCGCGGCGCTCTGGCCGGGCCGGTTGTGGCTGGCGCCGTGATCCTGCCGCTAGGTTGCGCTTACACGGGGATCTGGGCTGAGGTCAAAGACAGCAAACTGCTCAGCCCCACCCAGCGCGAGGATCTGGCAAATATCATCCGCCAGGAAGCATTGGCGTGGGCTGTGGGCAGCGCCTCCGCCGCGGAGATCGATAGCCTGGGTATCGCGCCCGCCACCCGATTGGCCATGGCACGCGCCGTCGAATCGTTGCTCCCCCGGCCCGCTTATCTCTTGATCGATTGGGTGCGGCTGACCCAGATCAACCTTCCCCAGGAGAGTTTCGTCAAAGGGGATCGACGCATTGTCTCGATTGCGGCGGCTTCGATCCTTGCCAAGACCCATCGGGACGCCGAACTTGTGGCGCTCCATGCTGATTATCCACACTATGGATTTCAGAATCACAAAGGTTATGCTGCGCCAGCACACCTGGCGGCGTTGGCCCAACACGGTCCCTGCCCTCACCATCGCCATACCTTCGCCCCCATCCGCCGGGATGAGACTTTGTTTGGGGACTAGGGATCGGGGAGTGGGGATTAGGGATCGGGATCTCGTTGATAAGTCGGTTGTTCAATGAGATTTCCATCCCCGATCTCTAATCCCTGATCCCCTCAAAAACAAGCACCCGCCCTTGATTCTCGATTGCGCCCGCCCGATCCGAGCCGCCGAGGGTGTAGACGTTTCCATTGGCGGCGGTAACGGGGAGGCCGTGGAGACCAACAGGCAGATCGGGCAGGATGGTCCATCCTGTGACGGGATCGTAGATTTCGGCGGTAGCGAGGACCTGCCAGGGTTGACGATCCAATACTTCGCCGCCGATAGCGATGATCTTTCCATTGACGACGGCGGCGCCGTGTCCGCTGCGCGCTTCGAGCATAGGGGGACCAGCGCGCCATGCGTCGATTTCAGGATCATAGATATCGATGCTGGTCAGTGTGCCCCTCGATTGGCGACCACCGATTGCCCAGAGTTCATTTTCAAAGACGACCGCAGCCAGGTGTTCGCGGTGTTGGGGCAGGGTCGCCAGCGCGTCCCAGCGATCCACAGATGGATCATAGCGTAGTAGCGCATCCGTACCGCCCACGCCGCCGACCACATAAAGGAAGTCACCCAGGGCCAGCGCTGCGCCCGACATGCGCGTTTCGGGCATGGGCGTCTTTTCGCTCCAACTGTCGGCGATGGGGTCGTAGATCCATGTGGTGTTGGTGGGCAGCCAGGATGTCTCTTGCGCGCCGCCGAAGACATAGACCTTGCCATTGTGACCGGCGGCCATCGTGTGGTGACGTCCCTGGGGCAGGGAGGCCAGCGTCTCCCAAACGTTCGTAGCCGGATCATAGGCCTCCAATGTGGAAAGGCCGAGGAATCCGCCCGGCACATAGAATTTGCCATCAACGACGGCGACAGGCATCTCCGAACGCGCGGTGGGCATCCGGCTGATTTCCTCCCATTGCCCTGCGGCGGTGGAACTATCTTCGTGGCGGGTTGTCACTGGCGACTGGATTAGCGCCCGCGGTTCACAACCAGCAAGCAGCAGCATGAAGAAGAATAGTATCAACTTTCGCATAAAGATCTCTTTCTAATGCGGAGTGATGAGTGCGGAATGCGGAATGATCAAAAAGGGAGAGATGATGGCATGGCGAGATTTCTCGATCCCCAGTCCCCAGTCCCCAATCCCCAATCACCCTCTCCCTCGCTCTGGCGCAGTGACGATGACTTGAAGCTCTCCATGATCGAGCCAGATTAAGGCGCAGTTTCCACAGGTATCGATGATGGCGTTGCCCGGTCCATAGTAGGGATGTACATCCATGGGGTTGTGGCAGCGCGGACAGGGGACCGTTCGCTTCAATTGTTCCGAATCGAGCGGACGCATCTTTTGAACCTTGGGGACTTTGGCCCGGCGTCCATCCACAATGTGGCGGAACGCGGGCGGCTCAGCCAGATTCCCCCGGCATTTGCGACAGTGGAAGACGGGCACGCCGTCGATTTTGGCCGAGACCAACCCCAGCCGGCAGATTGGGCAGAGGTGGTGGCTCCACTCGCCCATCACGCGCACGCCCTCATCCGACTCCGGGGGGAAGCCGAAGGTCGTGCAATAATCGCACACAAAATAGTCTCGTCCTGGCACTGGCCGCATGGGCGCGCCGCAGTTTGGACAGTTCATGGTTGGCTCCGTAGTGCGTAGTGCGTAAACTAATCCCTTGTACCCTGTCCAACGCATCGGCATCCCAGTCACCAATCACTAATCACCAATCACCGTTCCCGCCCATGCCAACAATTGCTCATCTCGATCAAAGGGAGCGATGAGTTGCAGGCCGAGAGGAAGGCCATTGGCCGATTGGCCCGCGGGCAGCGTCAACGCTGGGACGCCGGCGTTGGTCCACGGCAGGTTCATAATCGGGTTGCCGGTGAAGCCGATGCCTTCCGGCGCAGGACCCGTCGCAGGGGGCGCGATCCAGAGATCCGCGCCCTGTTGAGCCAGCGTCAATTCGATCTGCCTGCGCAGTTCCAATCGCTCCGCACGGGATCGGACCAGTTCGTCGGCGTCCACACCCCCGCCGGTCTCCATAATTTTGTGCATGTGTTCGCTGTAACGCTCTCGATAGCGGGCGTACCATTCCGCATGTTCGGTCGTCGCTTCCGCCGCCATCATGCGCCGGTGTTTGCGCTCCAATTCGTCGAAGTCCGCCAGGAAATGAATTCGCTTGATCGTGAATCCAGCATCCTCCAAGCGGGCGACTCGATCCTCAAAAGCAGTGCGACCTTCAGTTTCGGCGCGGTCGAGATATGGCCCTTCGGGCACAGCAAGCACAGGCTTGGCGACGACGGGACTGTTGGCCGCCTTGTCATCCCAATCCGCACAGAGGACCGCCGCCGCCTCTTTCATCCCTTCCAAATCCTGGGTGAAAAGGCCAACATGGTCGAGCGTCTGCGAGAAGTAGAGCAGCCCTGCCGTGGGGATGCGATCATACGAAGGTTTGAAGCCGACGATGCCGCAGAAGGCCGCCGGGCGGATCACCGAGCCGATGGTCTGGGTGCCCAGCGCCAATTGAAATTCGCCTGCCGCCACGCCCGCCGCCGAACCACTGCTAGAGCCGCCGGGGGTGTGGGTGGGGTTGTACGGATTGCGCGTCGGCCCAGGCTGAAAATAGGCAAATTCGGTGGTGACGGTCTTGCCCGCGATCAGCGCTCCGGCAGCTTTGAGGCGGGTGACGACAACCGCTTCAGGACCGTCGAACAGCCCGGCGGGGAGTTGCGATCCGGCCTGGGTGGGGAAGCCATCAACGCGGAATATGTCTTTGACGCCGACCAATAGTCCAAAGAGCGGTGGGCGATCCACCGGGTCGGGGTAGCGTTCCAAAAGGATTCGCGCCTCCTTGAGTAGACGCTGACGGCGATCCTTCTCAGGCAGCAATGCGTGGATCTGCGGTTCTATGGCGTCGATGCGGTCGCAAGCTTCCTCCACATAACGGATCAGATCCATCTGTCCATCGCGTAGCGCCTGCACACTCTCACAGAGCGGAAACGGGGCTGTGTACATACTCTCCTCGCTGATTCCGAAAAGGGCGTTGAACCGGTATAATATACCGAAAGTGTAGCGCACCTGCGCGCCGATGTCCATTGAGATTGGGGACTGGGGATTGGGATCGGGGACTGGGGACTGGGGATCGGGAAACATCATCTCGCCATCTCATCATCTCTCCCTGTTTTGCCGTTCCGCATTCATCATTCCGCATTCAAGGAGAAGCCCGTGTCCGCGAACCACCCTGCTTTGACGCTTTTCACCGAGTTGCTTGTGGCCGCGCCGTCGGGTCGCGAAGAATGGGTCGCCGAGATCGTCCGCCGCAAGTTGGAGGAGTGGGGCTATGATTGCGAAACCGACCCGGCGGGGAATGTGCTGGTGCGGCTGGCGGGGAGCAACCCCAACGCCCCGACGATCTGCTACGCCGCCCACATGGACGAGATCGGCATGGTCGTCACCGCCATTGATGAAAACGGCGATCTGCGCGTAGATCGCTCCGGCGGCCTCTACCCGTGGAAGATGGGCGAAGGGCCGGTGGAGATCATCGGCGATATTGTCGACGCCGACGGACCGGTGATCGGCGTCCTCTCCATGGGATCGACCCACGGCGGCGTGGGCGACAAGGCCATCGAGTGGAAGGACGTGCGCGTGATCACGGGGTTGTCCCCGGCGCAGTTGAAGGACCAGGGCGTGCGCGTCGGCTCAACCGCAGTGCCGATTGCCGCCGAGCGTGGACCCGTCCTCTTTGGCCCGGCGGACGATCCGCTGGTGGCGGCGTGGACCTTCGACGACCGCATGGGCGTGGTAGCCCTGCTCCGTCTGCTCGAACGGCTGAAATGGGACGGATCGCAGCCGGTCCACCCTACGCTGGTCGCCTTCACCGTCCACGAGGAAGGGGGCGGGCAGGGGGCGAAGATTGTGGCGGATCGCGAGCGCCCCGACATCTTCATCGCCGTGGATGGCTGTCCTATTCCACCCGGCACGCCGCTGAAGCTGGACGGTCGCCCCGGCATCTGGAGCAAAGATCGGCTGACCCACTACGATCAGCGGCTGGTGCGATCCTTGATGGAGGCGGCTGAGCGCGCCGGCAGCGAACTTCAGCCAGTGGTCTACGACGGCGCGGCCAGCGACGCCAGCCTCGTCGCCTATGCCGGCGGCGCGTACCGGGTTGCCTGCTTCGGCCATGTACGCGAGAATAGTCACGGCTACGAAGTGGCGCGGTTGTCGGTCTTCGATGCCATGTTGGAGACGCTGGTGGCGTTTGTGGGGATGGAGGTTTGACCGCGGACGGCAGACCGCAGACAGCAGACGACCAATGGCGGTGGATCACTATTGGAAGAAGAGGTAAACATGACTGGGCTTAAAGCACTGGAAAGTGTTCAATACGTAACAGTTCAAGGGAAACGCCTGGCCGTAGTTGATGCGGACGACTGGGAGGCGATGCTCGAATGGCTAGAGACAGTGGAAGATCTTGAAATTGCCAAGTCCGCATATGAATCATTGGCCGACTCTGACGGGGATCGGGATCGCGCCGGCTGGCTGAAGTGGGATGACATTCGCGAAGCGTTGGAGTAGCCAGTGTCAACGTACACAACCTATGTGCATCCACAAGCATGGCAAGAAATCAAAGAACTCCCTGGAAACATGCGCCAACGCGTGCGCCAGACCATCAATGACCTCCAAATAGAACCGAGGCCATCTCAAAGCAAGAGATTGGATACGCCAAATCCCGTTTTAGATCTACGTCGAATTCGTCTGGAGCGCTGGCGTATTGTTTATGCCATCGGTGAAGATGAAGAGCTGATTGATATTCTGGCTGTTCGCAAACGACCTCCTTATGACTATGGCGATTTGGAACAGCTACTTCAGGGAATAAACCAATGACCTCTCATCAATCTCGTCGCTTTGCCATTCTGGCGGAGCGCGATATCAACAAGGAAACCTACGTCGAACCGTGGCCGGAGGCCGGTCTCCAGGTCGTGGACAGCCCTTTTGATCCGCCGCCAAGCCTGCGCGTTGAGGACGGCTGTGTCGTGGAGATGGACGGCAAGCGGCGCGCCGATTTCGACATGCTCGACCTCTTCATCGCCGACCGCGCCCTCGATCTCTCGGTGGCTGAGGAAGCGATGGCGACGCCGTCACGCGAACTGGCGCGCATGTTGGTGGACATCAACGTCTCCGCCGGGGAAGTGCGGCGGCTGGTGGTGGGCTGCACACCCGCCAAATTGTGCGATGTGATCCGCCACATGAACGTGCTGGAAATGATGATGGGGCTGACCAAGATGCGCGTGCGGCGCACGCCCGCTAACCAGGCCCACGTTACCAACTGGCGCGAGAACCCGGCGCTCCTCGCCGCCGACGCCGCCGAGGCTGGTCTGCGCGGCTTCGCCGAGGTGGAAACCACCGTGCGCGTGGCCCGCGCTGCGCCCTTCAACGCCCTCTCCGTCCTCGTGGGCACGCAGACAGGACGGGGTGGCGTACTTACCCAGTGCGCCGTGGAAGAAGCGTTGGGCCTGCGCCTGGGCATCAAGGGCATGACCTCCTACGCCGAGACGCTGTCGATCTATGGCAGCGAACGCTCGTTTGTGGACGGCGACGACACGCCCTGGTCGAAGGCGTTTCTCGCTGCGTCCTATGCCTCGCGGGGGATCAAGATTCGCTTCACGTCGGGGACAGGTTCCGAGGCGCTCATGGGTTATGCCGAGGGCTGTTCCATGCTTTATTTGGAGGCGCGCTGTCTGCTCATCACCCGCGGCGCGGGGAGCCAGGGGGTGCAGAACGGATCGATCTCGTGCATCGCCCTGCCCGAAGCGCTGCCCGGCGGCGTGCGCGCCGTCCTCGCCGAGAACCTGATGGCGGCGATGTTGGGCCTCGAAGTCGCCTCGGGTAACGATGCCCTGGCCTCCCATTCGGCCATCCGCAAGACGGCGAAATTGATGCTCCAATTTATCCCCGGCACCGATTTCATTACGTCGGGCTACAGCGCCGTACCCAAGCGCGACAACATGTTCGGCGGCGGCAACTACGACGCCGAAGACTTCGACGATTGGACGGTGATCCAGCGTGATATGCAGGTCAACGCGGGCATTCGTCCTGTGAACGAGGAGGAGACGCTGGCGATCCGACGTAAGGCGGCGCGGGCGATCCAGGCTGTCTACGCTGAGTTGGGCTTCCCCGAAATCACCGATGAGGAAGTGGAAGCCGCCGCCGTCGCCCACAGCAGCGACGACATGCCCGAACGCGATCTCGTGGCCGACATCACTGCGGCGGACAAATTCCTGGCCGGTGACGCCAATTTGCTCACCGTGGTGCGCGCCTTGCACGCTCGCGGCTTCGGGGACGTGGCCGCCAATATCCTCGAAATGGGCCGCCAGCGCGTGGCGGGCGACTATCTCCAGCCGTCCGGCATCTTCGACCGCGATTTCCGCGTGCGCAGCGCGCTCAACGACGTCAACGACTACGCCGGTCCTGGCACGGGTTACCGATTGGTCGGCGCGGATTGGGACGCGATCCAGCGCATTCCCCAGGCCAAACCGCCGCACGATTTCATCGACGCGCAGGTGGGCGCGCCGTTGCGCACGCTGGTGGAAGTGGGGCCGGCGCGGGTGGGAACGAACCCCAACGAGATCGTCGTCGCCGTCGGCCCGGCCTTTGGCAAAGGCTTGATCAAGACCATCGGCGAACTGCCGCATGACCGCGTGCTGGAATCGCTGCTCACCGGCGTGGCCGAGGAAGGATTGGTGGCGCGCATTGTCAAGGTCCACCACAGCGCGGACTGCGCGGCGCTGGGTCATGTGGGCGCGCGCCTCAGCGGATCGGGGATCGCCGTGGGCATCCAATCGCGCGGCACCACCGTGATCCAAAAAAAGGGGCTGGCGCCGCTGAACAATTTGGAGCTTTTCCCCCAGTCGCCCAGCCTCACCCTGGAGATCTACCAAAAGATCGGGCGCAACGCTGCCCGCTACGCCAAAGGGCTGGCCCCGCTGCCCGTGGGCGTGAAGGTGGACAACACCGCTCGCCTGCGGTTGATAGTCAAGACGACGCTGCTACATCGCCGCGAAACGGAAGATGTGCGCGAACAGCCGCCGACGGAAGTCATCTTCGATTGGGAGCCGGATGTGTAGAAGGCAAAGTGCAAAAGGCAAAAATAATGAGCGAGTTATATCCTTTGGGGGAACATGCAGCGGAGTCGCTGCGCGCGGCGAGTGGACGACCGTTCGGCGAGATTTCGTTGGCAGCGGCGGTCTCCGGCGAGTTGACGGCGGACGATCTGCGCATTGACGCCGCCACACTGCGCCGTCAGGCAGAAATAGCGCGGCAGGGCGGCTACCCTGACCTGGCCGCCAATTTGGAGCGCGCCGCCGAGTTGACCGCCGTCCCCAACGAGACGCTGCTGGCGATGTACAACCAACTGCGCCCGCATCGGTGCAGCTACGAGGAACTCCAAGCCCTGGCCCAGACCCTGCGCGAGGAGTACAACGCGCCGGTCAATGCGGCGTTTGTGGAAGAGGCGGCGGTGGTCTATCGGCTGCGGGAGCTGCTGAAGCGAGAATGAGATTGGGCGATTTCCGATTGCAGCAATCGGCGCGATTGGGAGATTGAGGGAGCGATCATGTATGCAATCAATGTGGTTCAACAGGACGGTCAACCGCATCTCGTGTGGGCGGAAACAGACGATCCCACGTTCGGGCCGGATGAGGTGCTGGTTGACGTACACGCCACGGCGCTGAACCGGGCGGATCTGTCGCAGGCCGCTGGGAATTACCCACCGCCGCCGGGCGCGTCGCCGATCCTGGGACTGGACATGGCGGGCGTCATCGCCGAGGTGGGCGCGGACGTGACCGGCTGGCAGCGCGGGGATCGGGTCTGCGCGCTGCTGACGGGCGGCGGGTACGCCGAAAAGGTGGCTGTCCCGGCGGCGATGCTCATGCCCATCCCCGCCGGGTGGGATTTTGAGACGGCGGCGGCTATGCCCGAAGTCTACCTCACCGCCTTCCTCAACATTTTTATGGAGGCCAACTTTCAGCTGGGCGAGACAGTGCTGATCCACGGTGGAGCCAGCGGTGTGGGCACAGCGGCAATCCAAATGGTCAAGGCGGCGGGCGGCACGGTCATCGCCACGGCGGGCAAGGCGGACAAGGTGCAGGTCTGCCGCGATCTGGGCGCGGATCTGGCGATCCACTACAACGAGGAAGATTTCGTTGCTCGCACTCAAGAATTCACCGACGGCGCGGGCGTGGACGTGATCCTCGACATGGTGGGCGCGTCCTATTTGCAGCGCAACATCAGCCTGCTCAAAATCAAAGGACGTCTTGTCTTCATCGCCACGCTGGGCGGCGCAGTGGGGGAGATCAACATCGGCCAGCTCATGGGCAAACGGGCACGGCTGATCGGTTCAGTGCTGCGGGCGCGGCCCGTAGCTGAAAAGACTGAGATCATCCGCCGCTTCCGAACGCAGTTCTGGTCCCACTTTGAGGACGGATCGATGAAACCGATTATCGGCAGCGTCTATCCTGTGCAAGAGGCGCAGGCCGCCCACGACGCCATGCGGGCGTATGAGAATATTGGGAAGATCGTGTTCTATATCTCATCGCAATAATGAAATGGGAGAGCAGCATCTGCCCATTCCGGTTGAGCAGGCGCAAGGTGTTCAAATAGGTTCGCATATAGCGCCTCCTGTGACAGGTAATCTTGCTGTCAAAATAGGGTTATTGGATGCCACTCAATGTCATTCAGTTAAGGAATCGTAGGTCCCGTTTCCATACGGGACGATATTGTCAACTAGGTTTGTCTCATATGGAAATGGGACCTACGTCGCCCCGTGCTGTATAACTGCATTCCCACTGGGGTCTGCTAGTCGAGGACGAATCCAAGGCGCGCTAGACAAGCGGCGTCAAGTAGCAGTGACCATAGTTGTGGATGATGCCAAAGTGGAAGAGCAGATGCCCTTTGGTGCGTCCCTATAGGGGAGCGGTTCTTTCCAATCCATGGCCGGGTTGAGCATGCCTTCGTCCAGAAGCACCCTGCGTGTATATTCTTCGCCGTTCACAAGATCCAGTTGCTCAGGTTGCAACGATTGGACCACCTCGACTGTTCTTGCCCGCACGGCTTCATAATACTCCCGCAGCGAGGGCAGATCAACAGTATCGCTTAGCTCCGCCATCTCCTGGGGAGTCATGCCTGTGCCGTGGTGGCGGATGGAAAGTCCCATCCGCCGATTCCATTTTCCCTCGTCCAGCACTTGTAGACGCTCTGCCACGAGCCGGTTTACACCTGCGTCTTCCACGCGGGCCATGTGCCAGATGAGCCAGGCGATGGAGTTAGTCGTCTCGGTAGGGTGACGACGTATCTGCGCTTCGCTCATAGTGTCGAAGAGGGTTACGATTCTGCCCACCATACTCTGTGAAATTCGAGAAAGAGTGTCGTTACGTCCATTTTGTTATCCTCCTGCGCCAAAGAAGCGCCCGGCAAAAGTGTCGAGAGAGGTGGGATCCACGCCATAGCGGCTGGACGTTTCGCTCATGTCGATCAAGGAATCGCCTATCTCCTGCGCGGCCAGGATGGGCGCCATGCTGGGCGGGATCAGGGGGACAGGCTCGCCTGTCGCCACATACTGAATGGGAATCTGCTGCCCTGTGGCGCGACCCACCGCCTCCACCACTTTGGTCCACGAATAGGAGGCGGGACCGGCGATGTAGATCTCCTGATTCTCGGCGTTGGGGTTGTCCACCGCAGTGACGGCATAGGCGGCCACATCGACGATAGAGACAAAGGCAACTTTGCACGCGCCCTGGCCCACCAGCGTCACCGGTTGGCCTGCACTCAATGGCATGCCCACTACCGTGCCAATCCAGATCTCCATGAAGACTCCCGGCTTGAGGATGGTGTAGGTGAGTCCGCTCTTCTTGAGGTGTTCTTCGCAGCGGCCTTTGGCGTCGAACAATGGATGCGGGTGACCTGGGGCGCTGCCAGCCGCTGAGGTGTAGACGAAGTGGCGAACACCAGCAGCCTTGGCAGCGTCGATGAGGGTCTGTGTGCCGTGCAGGTCCACACTCTCGAGGTTATCATCACCGCCGCGCAGGACAGCGTTGGCCGTGGTGATGACGGTATCGATGCCCTGGCAGGCGCTGTCCAACGAGGAGCGCTCCTTCAGATCGCCGTAGACCGGCTGCGCGCCGGCGTCAATGAGCGTCTGCGCCGGCGTCGCCATCCCTTGCTGCGCCAACCCTTCTGACGGGGAATTGTGGCGCACGAGGATACGCACCTCCTTGCCCTGTGCCAGTAGTTGTTGTGTGATCATCCCGCCCAAAAGTCCGGTTGCGCCAACGATTAGGATCATAAGAAACCTCCTTGTGGTGTTTGAATTTATGGCGAAAACAGAGCCCCTAATCTGCTGTACGAGTCCCCACATGTCCGGGCTGCCCTAACGCTCTGGCGAATATACTTCAGGCCGCGTCCCTCCTGTGTAATGTCGGAATCGTTGTGATGAGTGTAGTCACCGGCAATGAGTTCATCGATTGCAACCAGGTTTGTCCCGTTAGAGACCTCTTCTACATAGCGGCGAACAGATACTAGCTAACTTGTGCTGCGACAAGATAAGAAGTCTGCATGTAGATCGCATGCGGGTGAGCGTGCCAGGCATCTAACTCGGCGCGGGCGGTTTCGTATACAGATTCATCGGTCAGACCATGAGATAGGAGAACCTTATGCAGAAATTCGCCCATGCCATCCGAACTCAACCACAATGTTTTCCATATATCGAAGTGTTCATCGAATCTATCTGACTTTGATGTAATGATCGATACCCAGCCGTCGATCTGGGCGTTCTCAAACCCGGCCTGCGCCATGATTTCTAACGCTCGGCGCGCCTGGTGCGAGTCAATCACCCGTTCACCTTCTGGTAAGTTGCGTACGTTGGCAAGAGAGTTGATGATAAAATCGACGGTAGGTGCTGGTGGATACCATATGATATTGCCGTAATCTGCCATTTGTACTGCAACCCAACCACCAGGCTTCGTAACCCGTCTTTGCTCTTGAATGGCGCGTAATGGATCTTGCAGCCAGACGGCGACATTCATGCTGTAGGTCAGATCAAATGTGTCGTCCGCAAAGCCCAGCGAGTAGGCATCGCGTACCAGAAACTTGGCGTTGGTGATCTGCGCCTTCTGCGCCTCTGCCTGTGCGAGTGAGATCGAGGTTTCTGAATGATCAACCCCGGTCAATATGCCTGAGTCAATCATAATGGCAACATCACGGCTGAAGCGGCCTGATGCACACCCAACATCGAGGATATTCGAGCCCGGTGTCAGGTATTTCCTGAGTGGTGGGCACATGTTATCAATTGTACGAAACGCTTGATTGAACACCTCTGCAACTTCCTGTGTTTCCCACGGGCTTGTTTGATTCATGTAGTTCTCCTTGGCTTCATACCAGTCGTGATCGGTCGGCACTGGAGCAGATACAACTCGCCATGTCGGTAAACGCACTCCACGTCCACGGGCCATCCCATACCTGCTTCCAACATGATGACCAGGCGGGCCATCTCCACAATCTGATCCTCGTTCAGAGCCGGTTGGCGGCGCAGCCAGCGCGGAACCTGAATCTCTTGGACGCCGTTGGCCGCGGGGACGGTCATGCATGATTTGTCTGCGATCTGGCGCTGTTGAACAGCCAGATCCGCTTTGCGCACCACATAAGTGTCAGGCGTCACACTGCCGCCCACAATGCTCTCGCCCAGCCCCCAGTTGGCGTTGATCACACACACTGCGCGGTTGCCGGTGACCGGATTGGCGCTGAAGACCACAACAGAAGCATCGGCCGGGATCAGTTGCTGGACCAACACGGCCATCTCGGTCTCTGCACGCAGTCCCTGGCGGCGGCGGTAGGCGATGGCGTGAGGCGACTGTACAGAGCGCCAACAGGCCAGCACCGCATCTACAACCGCCTCCACCCCCCGGACGTTGAGGTAAGTGGCATGTTGACCAGCAAATGAGGCGACGTGACCATCTTCACCCAGGGCCGAGGAACGGACCGCCACCCTCGGTTGAACCACTCCGCAAAGCTCGCCCAGGCGCTGGTAAGCCGCTGCCAGTGGCGCATAGAGATCCCGTGGGAATGGGGCGGCGCCGTCCGCTGCCTGCAAACGCCAACGCCCGAAGGCGGATGCTGTCAGGCAGAAGGCTGGCGGCGCCCGGTAGGCAGCCGCCAGGTGACAGAGGTTGGCGCCCTTGCCGCCGACCAGTACGCAGTCCTGGCATTCCCCCTGCCCAAGCCAGACAATTTCCATTATAGCCTTTTCCCCTCCTCACCCGAATTCAACAATACGAACGATGCCGGTCTCGCCCTCCACCTCTACGATCTGACCGTCGCTGATCACACTGGTGGCGATGCCCGTCCCCACCACGGCGGGGATGCCATACTCGCGAGCGACGACGGCGCAGTGGCTGAGGATGCCGCCGGTGTCTGTGACCACTGCCACTGCTGTGGCGAAGAGCGGCGTCCAGGGCGGCGCTGTGGTCGTGGCTATCAGCACATCCCCTGGTTGCAGCCGGGCAGATTCAGCCAGCGAGGTGATCACCCGCGCTGGTCCCCGCGCTGTGCCGGGCGAACCGGCGTTCCCGAAGAGCAGATTTGGATCCGCGGAGGGCTGTGGCGGCGCGCCGAAGAACTTGCCAATCGTGCGGCTCACGGGGTCGTCGGCGGGTGGGCCAGCGGGCGGCGTGCCCAGGGCGGGCGGCGGCTGGATGCCCCGGAAGTAGGCCACTTCTGCCTGCCGCCCCGCTGCGAGTGGGCGGCGATCCATGGATGGCAGCGTCTGCGCCGTCTCGCGCACCTCGTCCAGGGTGAGGAAAAAGATGTCGTCGGCCTGCTCCAGCACGCCAGCCTGGGCGAAGCGGCGACCAAATTCCAGAAAGGTGCGGCGCACCGCATACCAGCCGCGGTAGTCGATCCAGAAGCCGTGGTCCTCGGTGAGAACACTGCCTTTCTGGGCCGCCTTGAGTAGGAACTCGAAGTGCGCCGCCACCGGCTGGGGATAGTCGGCCATCTGCGCCCGCGCCTGGGCCAGCAGCCGCTCCCGTTCCGCCGCCAGCCTGGCCGTCTCCTCCGCCAGATCGCGGTCGGGCTGGGTGATGTAGTCCTGCAGGTTGGCGATCACCGGCGTGGGATCCTCGATCCAACTGGGGTTGCTGAACACCCATTTGTCGCTGCGCTGGCCGTATTCATCCAAATACCTCTGCAACTGGGCGAGGAAGGCCCGCCCCTCCTCTGAACGGGATAGCATGGCGGGTACATCGGCAGGCTCGTTTTCGACGAGTACCTGCTGCACGACGGGTGCGGCCAACGCCTGGCGACTCAACTGCCAGAGGGCGTGGGTGGTTTCCAGGGTCTTGTTGTCGAAGCCTTGCAGCAGCCGGTAGGCGTCAAAGGTCTGCTCGTCGCCAAAGAGATCGCGGTAGAGTTCCTCGAAGAGCGTGATGGCCGTGTAGACAGGAAACCAGACCAGGAAGTGGATCTCCCAGAGCCGCTCCCGCGTCTCGATCATGGCGTCCAGGTGGGTGAGCAGTTCGGTCATGGAGGCGCCGGCCAGATCGAAGGCTGCCCACTCGTCCAGGTAGCGCTGGATCTCGGGCAGGAACTCGGCGTTCCACTGCTGGCCCAGGCGCGCCATAGCCGATCCTAGCTTCTCCTGTGCGCGCTGGCCCATGGCCGCCAGATCTTCCGGCGGCAGCGGTAGCGGCGCAATTGCGGCATAGGCATAGGTGTTGAAGCGCCGCCCTTTGGCATAGATCGGTAGATCGTAGGCCCGCGCCGCCCGCGTCGCCCCCTCGAACTCAGTGCGCAGGAACCACTCGTCCAGCGGCGTCATCGGCTCGGGAAAGTGCATCCGTTGCAGCAGCCAGAACAGGCTGGCGTCAGCGGGATCTTCCCAGGTGATGGGGAAGTCGTCTGGTGTTGGCATGGGAGACGCGACTGTTCCCACCTGCTTTTCGGATAGCTGCGTGGTCATGATGGGCTCCTTTTTGAAATCTGTACGGCGCTATGTTCCGGCAAGGCGGCGGACAATCGGGCGCAAGCGCATCTGTGTTCCTTCTTTCACAGTAAGCGGTTCGTAGCCGCAGAATTTACACCTCCGCTTTGTTCCCGGAGACCAGATTCTGGATCACCTGGCAAAAGAAGACGCCTTCTGCGTCCGCCTCTTCCATTCTGGTGCGCACCCCTCGTAGCTCTTCTTCTGTGAACCAACCGGCGGCCAGCGCCCTCTTTCCGAGGTCATCCAGGTTGGCCAGCCGCCTGGCGACCGCCAGGTCGGTGATGCCGAAGGGAATTTGCTCAACCGTTACATCGAGTAGCCCGCGTTGCTTGAACTGCCGATAGAGCTTGCGCCCGGCATACGAATTGCTATGCTTCTCAATCCAGGCTCGCTTCAGGATGTGGTGGATCCGCAGGTCGTCGAGATCGAATGAGATTGTTTCTCCGTCACCTTCGAGCACGACCACCCAGCCGCCCGGTTTGAGGACCCGCACCATTTCTGCCAGTACCTTCTCGGGATGGGGCTGGTGCATGAAGACCCGTTCGGCGCGGCAGCCATCAAAGGTGTTGTCGGCAAAGGGCAGCGCTTCCGCATCAGCCAGACGATGCTCCACCCAACCGGCGACGCCCTTTTCCTGGGCGCGTTGATCGGCGTCCGCGAGGGTCTGCTCATCTCGATCGACGCCGACGACCTGGCCGGTGGGGCCAACCCGCTGGGCAAGTCCACAGGTGTCGATGCCGGGGCCGCAACCGACATCCAGCACCCTATGGCCCGGCTGGACGCGCATCACCTCGTATGTGTACGCCTTCAGATTGCCGCCCAGTTTTGCCTGAAATTCCATGAATTCGGTCTTGGCTTGCCAGGGCGGTTGGTTGTTCAGAGAGAGCACGTTCAGGCTCCTTTCGGTGAGTGTTGTTCAGGCAGAAGATAAACGATCACCCTGCTGCGCTCTCTAAGCAGGGAGCGCAGCAGGCAAAGGAGGCACTAACTTACCATCAGGCTCTCCCTGGCCTCAATGAGCTGTTTCGTTTACGTTGTATCGATTCCGCTATGCTCCTTCCCCTTAGACATCCTGATTTCGTAACTACTAAGCCATCCAACGTGCGACAAAAGCACAAGATACAGTACTGGATTCAATAATGGCTACTATATACGGGAATTCATAGCAGGCGATCTCGGAATTTCTGGCTTTGAAACCAGTTCGAAAGATGTATATGCGAAACGGGAATGCCTGTATATTGTGTTTTTCAAAATTTTAGTCCGCTATTCGGTGGCTTAGTAGTTACCTGATTTCCCACTTAGCCTGCTCCTGGAACGATGTTGTTGTTCAAGCGGAAAAAGTTCGTTGGATCGTACTTGTTCTTGATGGTCACCAGACGCTCATAGTTGTCACCATAGGCGGCTCTGGTTCGTAGCTGGCTGTCGTCGGCATCCAGATGGTTGACGTAGACGCCTCTCGAAAATGGCTCTACAGATCTCCAGAATTTCCGTGTCCAGCCGATGTGTTGATCGGCCTCTGCCGGATCTGTCCATTGGGTGATGATGTCAAAATCCCACTGCATATCGCGCAGACCGTATGCCTTTTCTGCAGGATCAACACGCGTACAGGCGCCGTGCATATGGAAGAGAATCACGACTGAGAAAGGAGATGTTTTGGCCGCAGTGTACTCAATCATCGAGTCGAGCAGATCATCTCCCAGTTCCTGGAAGTAGCCAGATTTCCAATAGCGGTGTATGCCGAAGGGTGCGGCGTCATCGAACATCTGCTGAAGCTGCCGGTAGGGGAGCGGCCCCGTCAGATCTGCAACTGGAGAACCAAAGTTACGCACAGGTTCAAACTGCTTGTCGCCCTCTTCCAGAGGACCAAACCAGCCAAGGATGATGGCGACAACAGGCAACCCATCCGGTGTGGTGAGAAGACCGGCAAAGGCAGTGAGCGCATCGGGGGTCGTGCGGGAGAACTCCCTGTAGAATTGCAAGACCTCTTTGGCCTGGTCCATGGGATACAAGATCATCCCACCCATGACTGTAGGGCCAACCGGGTGCAACCGAAATTCAAAGGAGGTAACGATGCCAAAATTGCCGCCGCCGCCCCGAACTGCCCAGAAGAGGTCCGAGTTCTCTTCTTCGCTGGCCGTCAAAAGCTGCCCATCGGCAGTTACAATATCGACAGACAAAAGATTGTCGCAGGCGAGGCCATGTACGGCCATTAGCCAGCCCAAACCTCCGCCGAGCGTCAAACCGGCGACACCGGTATGCGATACTGTCCCGCCTGTGGTTGCCAGACCGAAAGCCTGGGTCTCGCGGTCTACATCGCTCCAGAGGACACCCGGCTCCACCCTGGCTGTGCGCTGCGCCGGGTCGACGCGGATGCCCTGCATGGGGGACAGGTCGATCATGAGTCCCCCATCACAGACTGCATTTCCGGCCACATTGTGTCCACCGCCGCGCACCGAGACAAGCAGACTGTGGGTGCGGGCAAAGTTGACGGCAGCCATCACATCGACAGCGCCCATGCAGCGAGCAATCAGCGCGGGGCGTCTATCGATCATGGCGTTCCAAACCGTGCGCGCCTCATCGTATCTTGCATCTTGTGGCAGCAGCAATTCCCCCCGTAGACTCGCTTTGAATTCTGCCACAACCGCGTCATCAAACAACTGGGCCTGTGGAACAACCGCTCGTACTGTCTCCATCGTTGCCTCCTCTTCTTGTTGGGGATAATGAGAGCCGATCCGCAGCGTCGGATCACGTAGGGTCTAGTGTGAGGCTTCCATATCGGTAGGACAACGGCAGGATGACGCGAAGCAATTGCCTAATTTGCATAGCGAGGAGAAGAGCCGTCTCTAGGCAATATTGCCTAGAGACGGCGACGGGAATGGGTAATGCCATGCTCGACGGCGTAGCGGGCGGCTGCCGTGCGCGTATTGACCCCTAATTTGCTATAAATGGAGCGCAGATGAGAGTTGATGGTGCGCACACTCAGCACCAGTTCTTCGGCCACCTGGGCGTCGGTCATGCCCGAAGCCACTAGGCGCAGCACCTCGACTTCTCGCTCTGTCAATGCAGAGAGGGGTGACGCGTCTTGCCGCGTCGCCTGGGTCTGCCGGTTCTGCTGGCGGGAAGATCGATGGGGAGCGCTCGCTGCCAGGGTTGATGCGTACTGGACGGCCTGCTCGACGCTCATGGCCTGCCCCTGCGCCCACGCCTGTGCAGCCTTAGTTTCGTCGAGTTGGCTACGGCCGTGGGCCAGCATACGTTCGTAGGCAGCGCGGCGAAACGGGGGCTGGGGGATGCCGAGTGCGTGGCGCAGTGCCGAGGACGCCCCAAACAACCGCACACCACTTTCTGGATCTCCCTGCGCCACCGCCACGCCCGCCAGGCTGTCCAGGCTCCAGAACGCGAGGGGTTGATCTTGCAACTCGTGGAAGATAGCCAGGCTTTGCCGGTACAGATCTTGGGCCGTGTCCAGATCGCCCTGGCCAAAGGCAACCTCGCCCAATCCATAGAGGGTTCGGGCAACAGAAAGCCGATCACCAATCACCTGCGTCGTTGCCAGGAATGCGTCAAAGTGAGAACGCGCCGACTCGTAATTGCCCTGCCCCAGGGCCACATGTCCCAGGCCAAAATGCGCATAGCGGATTCCCTTAGAATCCCCCAATGCGCTGTACCCGCGCATGCACTCCTCGAAGACAGATCCTGCGGCCTCCCAGTTGCCCTCCAGCCAGAACGCAACTCCAAGGTAGAAGCGGGTGTACTCGGCGAACCATCTGTCCCCCAGAGCCTGAAAGAGGGCAAGGCTTTCCCGGTACATGGCGCGGGCCGCCGCATAGCTGCCTCCCAAACGAGCCACCGCAGCCAGACCGTGGAGGGCAACGGCGATCCCGCGTTTGTCGTCCAGTTGACGAAAGATCGTAAGACTTTCGGCGCACTGGGCGCCGGCTCGACTGCTGTCTCCCTGGTAGTAGGCCAGGATGCCTGCACCGGCTAATGTTTTGGCGCGCCAGCGACTCATGGCTTGGTCGCTTTCTGACTCTGATTCTCTGCGTCTCTGGCCAGACGGGGTGGCATAGGCACCCGCAGCCGCCATCGTTGCTTCCAACCAGCGCCGGCCTTCGCTCAAATAGCCGCGCAAATACCAGAACCACCAGAGCGATCCAGCCAGACGCAGTGCAGTGGCGTGATCGCGCCGTTCCAGCGCACTGCGCAATGCCCCGCGCAGATTGTCATGGTCCAGATTCAACCGCCCCAGCCAGACGCTCTGTTCTATGCTGGTCAAGTAGGGCTCCGCCTCCTCAGCCAGCGCCAGATAGTGGGCCATGTGCCGCTGGCGCGTCTGGTCCAGTTCTCCGGTTGCGATCAATTGCTCTGTACCATACTCGCGCAGCGTCTCCAGCAGCGTAAATCGGGGAGCCAGATCCACAGGTTGGGGCATCCTGCGCAGCAGACTATGGCTGAGTAGCGTCTCCAGGCTATCCAGCGCCGAGCTTGAAGAGGAGAGCGTGGATTCTGGTTCAAAGCAAATGGCCTCTACGCCCTCCAGCGTGAAGCCGCCAGTGAAGACGGCAAGGCGGCGGAAGAGCGCTTGCTCATCGGGCTGTAAGAGGTTGTAGCTCCAGGCGATGGTGTCGCGCAGGGTCTGCTGCCGCTCGGGCAGGTTGCGTGCGCCCTGGGTGAGCAGTTCCAGCCGCTTCTCCATGCGCTCCAGCAGCAACTGTGGCGAGAGGACGCGTGTCCGCGCCGCTGCCAGTTCGATTGCCAGCGGTAGCCCATCCAGCCGCACACAGATCTCGGCGACGGCCAGGGCATTACTATGATTGAGTGTGAATCCAGGCTGCACTGCTGCCGCTCGCTGCACGAAGAGCGCCACAGAGGGCGTAGCGGCGAGATCCTCGAGGATGGGGTGATTGATCAGGAGTGGCAGGGCCAGCGGCGGGACGGGATACTCATGTTCGCCCAGCAAATGGAGTGCCGCCCGGCTGGTGACCAGGATTTTCAGCGCCAGACAAACAAGCAGTAGATCCGCAATAAAAGGCGCGGCCTCAATAACCTGCTCAAAGTTGTCGAGGAGCAGGAGCATCTGCTTGCTGCGCAGGTGGCTCTTCAAATGGTCCAATGTAGAAGCGCTGCCGGCTTCGCGCAGACCCAGCGTCTTGGCAACAGTGGGGATAACCAGTTGGGGATCGGTCAGTGGCGCCAGCGAGACAAAGGCGGTTCCATCGGCGAAATCGCCAGCCAGGGTTTCGAGTACCTGCAATCCCAGCCGCGTCTTGCCCACGCCGCCAGGGCCGGTGAGCGTGAGCAGGCGCACCTCTGGACGGTGCAGACACGCTGCGACTGCACGCAGATCCTGTTCGCGGCCGAGCAGAGGCGTGAGTTGTATAGGCAATACCGGTTTTTGCACCTTTGCGTTCATTCTGGCAGCCGAATTGAAAGAGGCGTCGCCGGGAGCGTGTCGTCCCGGTGCAGGTAGACACGGAACGATCTCGTTTCCTACAGATTATCCACCATTCCAGCCATGGCTTGCGCCAGAACTTCTGCAAAGGCAGCAGGCGACTCTACTGTGATCGCCTGCCTGAAGAGCATACGCAGCGCTGCCAGATCATCGATCTGAGCCAATCGGCTCGCCAGGTCCTCGGGCAGACTCTGGAAGCGTCCCTCCAGTAGTGTGGCAATGTTCTCGCGCAGCGTCTGTTCAATGCCTCGTTCAATGCCTTGTTCAATGCCCTGTTCAATGCCCTGTTCAATGCCTTGCTCAATGCCTCGCTGAAGACCACGTTGCTCAGCTCTTTGTTCAATTGTCGTCACATATCGCACGTGCTGTGCCTCCTCGTACGCTTCCAACTCCGCTTCAAATTGATCGTCTAGCTCCGCTGGCAAGGTCATCACCCAATCGATGAAGCGGAACAACTCTAGTACATCCTCACGACTGTACCCCCGCTCATAGAGCAACCGCGTCAACGTGAACTTCCACAGCTTACGGTCCTGTGGATTGCGCTGTGTCTCCTGGGTTTTCAGATGCGCCATCGCCACCACTGCAAAGGGATTCGTGTGCCGCGCCAGTGTCGCCCAGCGCAGGCGCCAATCCAGCAATTTCGCAGTGCGGAACTCCAGAGCGGACCGACTGCCCCACACCTCGTATTCATAACGGCTGGGGCGCCAATGTGTGTTCTCGTCCGTCAGCACGGCCAGGCTCGCTACCTGCCGTCCATAACGGTCAAAGATACGATAGTTGTAGATGTACATCCGCTGTGGAAAGTCGCTTTCCTGCTGTCCCTGGATCTCGATATGGATCAGCACCCACCGCTCTTCGCCGTTCTGCCGCCACACCCGCACCAACTTATCTACTCGCCGCCGCCCTGTCTCTGCTTCGCGCACGATCTGCTGCAACTCGGATTCTAGAAACTCGTATGGACGCGCCCAGTCGATATCCGCGTAAATATCAGGGAAGAAAAAGGCCAGAAATTCTGGAAAGAAGCGCTCCAACATCTCCTTCCACGGCGAATCATAGTCTGCGCGAGTAGTAGCCATCGTCCTGTTCCACAAGCGGTGCAATTTGTTTGTAGTCTCATTCTACCACAGATGGACTGTGTTGGAATTGGTTTGCCGGCGCAACATTGGCGTTGAGACGGAAGAAGTTGGTGGGGTCGTACTTCTGCTTCAGCGCAACCAATCGTGCGTAGTTTTCTCCGTAGGCCATTCGCACTCGATCTGCGCCGTCGTCCGCGCCGAGGAAATTGATGCCCGCCCCCTGCGTAAAGGGCTGCGTCGCTTGCCAGAGCGCCCGCGCCCATTCGATGTTCACCTCCTGTTGGGCAGGATCAACCCACTGAGCCACAAAGTCATAGTGCCACTGGGGATGGCGATGCGGAAACGCCGTTGCGTCTGATGCCACGCGTGTCACAGCGCCTTTCATCACATTGAAGAGGATGGCAGAGTAGGGAGACGGGCAGCGGGCCATATAATTGCAGAGAACTTCAATGAACTCGTCTTCCATGTGCGGCAGATACCCCATTTTTAGGTAGCGGGGCATCCCCGCAGGCACCGCCGCATCCAGGAACATTTGCAGTCGGCAGTAGGGGATGGGGCCGATGAGATCGGCAAGCGGTGCGCCAAACTGGCGCAGCGGCTTGAGATGTGCTTCCCCTTCGGCCAGGGGTCCCATCCACCCGACCAATATGGCGATAGCAGGGATGCCATCCGGCGTGGTGAGCAATGCCGCAGGGACGCCCATTTCCTCCGGCGTATTCATCGAAAACTCCCGATAGAACCGGAGCACCTCTTTTGCCTGGTCCAGCGGGTAGAGGATCATCCCACCCAGGACGGTTGGTCCCACAGGGTGCAATCGGTATTTAAACGAAGTGACAATGCCGAAGTTGCCGCCGCCGCCACGCACGCCCCAGAAGAGATCTGCGTTTTCGTTCTCGCTGGCGGTGAGAAAACGACCATCGGCCAGCACAATGTCCACCGAAAGCAGGTTATCGATGGTGAGGCCGTGTCTGCCCATCAGCCACCCCTGCCCGCCACCCAGGGTAAGGCCGGCAATGCCTGTGTCAGAAACATGGCCGGCTGTGGTCGCAAGACCGAACGCCTGAGTCTCGTGGTCTAGCTCACGCAGCAGCACACCAGGTTGAGCGCGCGCTGTGCGCCGTATGGGATCGACGCGGATGCCCTTCATCGGCGAGAGGTCGATCATCAACCCGCCCTCGCAGACAGAACGGCCAGCAAAGCTGTGTCCGCCGCCGCGCACCGAGACGACCAGATCCTGGGTGCGGGCAAAGTTGACACACTGGATGACATCGGCGGCGCCAGCGCAGCGGGCGATCAGCGCTGGTCGCTTGTCGATCATGCCGTTCCAGACGGCGCGGGCCTGATCGTAGCCTTCACCGCCGGGTTGCAGCAGTTGTCCGCGCAGAGCGGCTTTAAATTCATCGACAACAGTTCCATTCATGCCAAAGCTGGCATCGGCAAGTGTCGTTTGCTCACGCATGGTGACCTCCTTCAAGTAAGGTGAAAAACGAAAGCTCTATTCAAGCTCTTCCACACTATGTGGGCAGCTCACACCACCCACGCCCGGCGCGGATCGCGTCGATGGCTTCCTGATAGCGCCAGCCATCGCGGAAGGTTAGATACGGCTCGTGCGGCTCGCCGCGGATGTCGGCTACGAATTCACGGGCCAGCGCTGCCCACTTGTTCTGAACGTCGTCACCGATCTGGGGCAATTGCTCCAGCAGTCGTTGGGGTATTGGCAGGGGTCTGCCTTCGGACTCTGCACTCTCGTAGTGTGAAATGGAGAGAGACGTAACCCCGTTCCCTTTGAGTACTCCCTCTGTTCCGTAGAAGTACCAGCCATTGAACGGTGAACTGGACGATTCAAAATCAGCGGTGAGACTTACGTGAACCGGCGGTTGATCCGCGGAAG
This sequence comes from Caldilineaceae bacterium, assembly GCA_019637695.1. GTDB lineage: Bacteria > Chloroflexota > Anaerolineae > Caldilineales > Caldilineaceae > RI-153. The sequence goes on from JAHBVG010000048.1 coordinate 37,122, forward strand.
GGGCAGCGAAGCGCAACAGAGAGAAAAAAGCCGTATCTGCATCACAATCACGCCACTCCAGTTGGGCAGCTTCCTCAGCGGTCCGTGTGTATTTGCCGCGTTGACGATTATCATGAAGGGCTGGCACGACAGGCTTTCGAGTATGTAGAGTAGTGCGAGCTTCCCCGGAAACACTTACCGCCTGGTTGCCGATCATCTTTTCAAGCATAGCAATGGCATGAGTAAATCCACCATTCAACATACCACCACCCAGCGCCAGTGAATCCGTCCACAACCAGGGCTGAAGCTTGGGAGAAGCAGGAAATCTTAGAAGACAATCGATTGTCCGAAGCTGGCCAATGGTATTGTCGCGCAACAGTTCTCCAACCCACGCTATGCTTGGATCATAGCTGTGTGTAGCTGTATAGGCATGTTTGACCCCGGCCTGGTCTACACACTGAAAGAGGGATCTGGCCTCTTCCGCAGTGGTGGCCAGAGGCTTGTCACAGAAGATGTGGGCGCCCATCCCTGCCGCCATTTCGATCACTTCGCGCCGCAGCACCGCCGGCGTCGCCAGGGCCACGATCTCCGGCCGTACCCGCTCCAATGTCTCGCGCCAATCCGTGGACACCTCTGTCACTTGCAGCCGATCCGCCACTGCCTGCACCACATCTGCCTGGCGAGCGCAGATAGCCGCCACATCCACGCCGCAGTGCTGCAGTGCAATGGTATGTCCTTCGCCGGCCCACCCGGCGCCGACGACAACAGCTCGAAGCTCTGTGTTTGGCATTTCCTCTCTCCCTTCTGATCGAGTTCGAAAAGCTCTTTGATAAAATAACAGGTCTAGTGTGTTGACTGATAGGCAGTCCACGGGATAGTCATCACGAACCTGGTAGATCGATCACAAGGCATACAAGATCGGTTGATCCCGTGACTCGAGTTCGATGGCCTTTGCCAGATGTATCCTCCTGAAGAATGACATCGTTGGTAGTAAAGCGTCGCACTTCGCCATTGCTGACTTCCACCTCGCCCTCTCCTGATAGAACGACCACCAGCCGTCGACAAGGGTTTGTGTGCCACTCAGCGCTCTCGAAACCAGCCGGAAACCGGGCAAATGCATACTGGCTAACTGGCTGAAACGCTGACCATGCTGGCTTGCCAGTGGCTGTTTCAGAGAATGTGGCGGTCACATCGGCGAAATGTGACTCGCCATTAACATCTGCATAAACGTGCGTGTACTTGTACTTCATCAGAGCCTCCAATGCATCAAACGCCTTACATCTGAACCATCTGCCCCGTCTCCGCAGATCTATACGCCGCCTCGTGCGCAGGGCAGGGATTGGGCGCGCCGTCCAGGACGGTGGCCACGAAGCCTGCAACAGGATGAAGGAACTCTCCATCTGGCTCTACTGTGATGCGTTTGCCATCCTGATCCATCCAGCCGATGGTGACTATGCGGTCTGCCCAATCCGCTGCCTGCGCCGGTAATCAAGGCTGTCCGTAGCGATGTGCCTGTCTGCATTGAGTCGTCCTTTCCCGATAGTCTTAGAAGAGGACTAACAGCTAGCACCTATGTGTGCCCCTTTCGGCCAACGGCTTCGCACCACGTTTCAGCCCAGAAGGCATCTGGATGCTCCCCCCACTCCTTATAAGCAGAAACCATTGCCTCCAAAGTAGGACGATCTGCCCATCCTAGTTCAAGAATTAAGTCGGCGAGTTCTGCTTCTTCGAGAAAGTGAGATATGGTAGCGGCCCAAGCACGGGTATCATTTGGATTGCTGCAATACTCACAGGAGGCACTCATTTCAACCTGTATGAACCCGGCCTCACGCAATGCTTCCCGGTATCGACTGGGGAAGTAAGGATCTCCCCCGACTTGTTGCCATAAGCGCATCGTGAGAGCATGAGCCTCTTGTAATATCGGAGTCATAGGATAAATCACATCCCCATTTCGATCCTCCTCTCTCAGACCAATCAAGCCATTTGGCTTTAGTACACGGTGTATTTCCTTTAACGCGCGTATTGGTTCAGATAGATGCTGTAAAACAGCATGTGCAAGGACTGCATCGAAAGATGCGTCAGGATAGGGGATCTCATAAACATTACCGACCCGAAAATCAGTATTTAGTACATCAGCCGAGAGAGTACGACGTTTAGCGTTGGCAATCTGAGCAGGCTCTCGATCTATACCGGCGACCAAACCTGGGGATACAATCTGAGCTAATTCCACAGTAATACTGCCAGGGCCACAACCACAGTCCAATATGGACATTCCGGGAGCTAGATGACGAATAAAAAAAGCAGCCTCACGACTAGCAGTTCGTCTACTCAGATAATCAACCACTTCTGTTGCTACCCATGAAGTACCTTCAGCATGAACTATGCCTTCGTCTACCCCAGTTGCAGCAGGGTTGTCAATCTTTGTCATCGCAATCTCCTTTTTAACTGTTAGGAGGCCGGTGTGGCCAAAGTCACAATCTGCGGCCGCAGTGCTGTAGTGCAAGTGTATGTCCTTCACCGGCCCATCCGGCGCCCACGACAACCGCTCGAAGGTCTGTGTTTGGCATTTCCTTTATCCCTTCTCGTCCACGTACCGGACCGTTCTCTCGAATAACAATTTAGCTTTGAGATGTCTACAGATTGTCCACAAAAAGGAATCAGGACATCACATGCCTTCCACCTGAATCATCTGCCCAGTCTCCGCTGACCGGTACGCCGCCTCGGTGAGCATCACCGCCCGCGCCGCCTCGTGCGCAGGACAGGGATTGGGCGCGCCGTCCAGGACGGTGGCCACGAAACCCGCCACAGGATGGAACGATTCCCCATCTGGCTCTACTTTGGTGCGTTTGCCATCCTGATCCACCCAGATCTCTTTGGCGCCCATGCCTATGCCGGTCCAATCGGCGGTGATCGCCCCGCGTTCGCCGTAACAGGTGACGCGGCCCTGTCCATAAAAGCTAAGCTCATCCCCACCAGAGACAGTGGCGTTGAAGGTAATCGAGAGGCTACTGCCGTTGTCGAGCCGGGCCAGCAGATCGATGATGGAGAGTTCAATGTCACCGCTGCGCTGGGCCAGTGCCGTCACCTGAGATGGAGAACTCTCCGCCAACCAGAGCAGGAGGTCCTGTAGGTGGGAGCCACTGTCCGAGAACATGCCGCCTCCCATCCGTTCTGGCTGGGTGCGCCAGTTACCCGGCGCCACCAGATCGCCGCCGAACCCAGATTGGAAGGCCGGAGGCATTGGCATCTGCTGCCAGAAAGCGCGGAAATCGGCGCACATGGTTGCATTGATCTGGCGCAGGGGCCCAATGGCGCCGTCATCCAGCAGCCGCTTGACGCTTTGCCAGACGTGGTTGCCACGGTTGTTGTAGCCAATGGTGAGTACCCGATCTGCCCGCTCCGCTGCCTCGACCAACTGCCAGGCATCGGCGCTCTTGATCGTCATCGGCTTCTCCAGGTAGACGTGGAGTCCCTTCTCCAGCGCGGCCAGGGTGGGTTCCACGTGGGCATCGTGGGGGGTGCAGACTAACACAGCATCCAATGCGCTCTTCTCCAGCATCTCGCGCCAATCCGTGTAGCCTTCAGAGACATTTAACTGTTGTTGCGCCAACGCCAGGCGCTCTGGATTGCGCCTGGAAACTGCCACCACCTCTGCCCGGCCTGTCTCCTGTAGCTTAGGGGGAAGGGCGACTACGCCCATGAAGCCGGCTCCGATAACGCCAACGCGAAGTTTTTGTTTTGACATAGTTTTCTCTCTTTCTCATACGCCGACTGTTCATTTCACTGCAAAATCGTCTCGTGTAAACTTATAGACAGACAGCGCAACATATGGGACGCCCGCCCGGAGCCGTGAAAGATAGTGTTCATTGTTGAGTCTACAGGGATCATCTGCTTGCATACTCGGGCAGATACATTGTAGCCAGTCACCGTAGCGCAGCCGTTGCGGCACAGGATGAGCGTCAACACTCCGTGAAGATACTCACCGGAATCTAGGGATCACCTCCTCAGCAAACAGGAGCGCTCCTGTGGGGTCGGGGAAATCGGCAAACGCCACAATAAGATGGTCAGCCCCCAGATTCACATAGGCCTGCAACTGATCTGCAACCTGATCAGGAGTACCGATAAAACTGAGAAAATTCCGGTAGGGAAAGACCTCCGCGATCCGCTGGGCTTCGGCTTCGGTCTGCCCAATGGCGACAAATCCACCTGCTGTCTTCACAATCTCGTCGTAATCTCGTCCCACAGTTTGACAGTGGGAACGCAAGACATTCAATTTGTGGGCAAATGTTTCAATATTCGCTCCGGGAATGTTCCACCAGTCGGCATATTGCGCCACCACACGGAGCGTCAGTTGCTCTCCACCTCCGCCAATCATGATGGGCGGACGAGGATATGGCTTGGGTTCACACAGGGCCTCTCGCACTTGGTAGTACTTTCCCTCAAACGTCGTCCGTGGCTCGGTCCACATTTTATGGATGATCTGAACCGCTTCCGCCAGCTGACGAATACGCACAGAAGGTTTGGGAAACGCGTAACCGTAAGCCAGATACTCTTCCTCCCACCACCCTGCCCCCATTCCCAAAATGAAGCGGCCACCAGTGAGGAGATGCAATGTTGCGCCCATTTTGGCCAGCATTGCCGGATTCCGGTAGGACTGAGCCAGCACAATGTTACCAAAGACCAGATCGGGGAAGGCATGGGCCAAATAGCAAATGGTGGTCCAACCTTCAAGTGATGGATAATCAGGGTGTTGGGGAGAGCCGATAAAGTGGTCAGAGGCCCAGGCTGTATCGAAGTGACGATGGATTTTGTCCAGAGTGTCAAATATCTGCTCTACAAAACACGAGCCGCTGATTTCGTCCTTAGGCGACCTTGGGATTACCCAGCCGAACTGAACCTGCTCTGCTTTTGTCATTGTGTTTTCCTCCGTTGATGGATTTCCGGTATTGATCCCGTCTAGCCTTACTCCATTTGGTCGCATGTTTTTGCCTTCTCTCGGAATGACATCTACTATTAGAAGGGCGATGACCAGGCTTACTCAAGAGAAAGCTCATCAAACGGGTGTTCCACCATTTCAAGCACGGCAAAGTCGACACCGCCAGGGCCTGTAAAGCCGATGGCCCGGCCCGGACCTCCCAGTTCGTGAGACCCTGCTTCACCAGCCACACTGTAGTGAACAGTGTATCCACGCGCCTGAATTTTCTCTTCCATGGCCGATATGTCTTCGACCCGAAAACAGATGTGCGGCACACCAACGATATCAGGATTATCACCGCCAAAGGCAGGGATAGAGGTACGCTGTTGCGCCTCTGCTTTTACGATCAGTTCAAAGAGTTGGTTGTCGCCCAGGTGAACATAGGCTCTTTCACCCCATTCGAACTTCTTGCGGATCAGTAGACGAAATCCTAAAACTTCGGTCAGAAAAGAAATCATCTCGTCCAGATCAGTGACGACCACGCCGATATGGTGGATGTTTGTAGCTTTCATGATGTTTTTATCTCCTTATTGATCCGCTTCTACAAACTCACAGGTTTAACTTGCGCTAAGGAGAAGTTCCTTCAGCACGCGCAATTCTGACCGTCCCGGCACGATCAGTTTCAGAAATTCTCCCTGGTTTCCCTCTGCCGGATGTTCGGCGTAGCCACGCTCGAGGAATGTCGCCGGTATCGTCTCCACCTCCGCTTCGACAATCACCTGATGGACGCTGCCGAACACGGTAATGTAGCGCCTCGGCGGCGTGTAAGATGCATCCCGCTCTTTGCGTTCCTGGTCCTGCTGCTGGCACCAGGCTTTCAACGCAGCCAGTTTCCCCGGCAGTACTTCATGGATGAGCACAAGTTTGTACATGGTTCTCTCCTTTTGGTGAAAATAGTGGGGTTCTTTGACCAGCATAGCAGGGCCAGCGTTTATAGAGCGTTTAAAAATGGACAGTTGGGGGAGGGAAAAGCGTTTAAAAGCGGGGAAAGATAGAGGTGTTTGCAGAACTATCCCGTCATCCACGAAGCTACACCAAGGGCACAAAGACCAGAGAATGTCTTGTGTTTCTTCGTGTTTCTTTGTGTGTCTTCGTGGATCATTGTTTTCTGGGGACGACCTGAGTGAAACAGAGTCTTCTGAAGGAATCACGACAGCGTGTTCAACAACCTGCCCGCCTCCTGCAGATCGGGTATGTCGAACCCTTCCGTGAACCAGCCGTAGACGTCGGCCAGCAACTGGCGAGCCTCTGCCGAGCGGCCCTGCTCTTGCCAGAAGCGGCTGAGGTCCACAGCTGCGCGCAGTTCCAGCATTTTGGCCTGCTGGACGCGGGCTATCTCTAGCGCCTGTTGGTAGATCGCTTCCACCTGGGCGGGGGCAGCGCCGCGCCGGTGCAACAGAGATGCCTTGAGCCGCAGCAGTTCCGATTCGGCGCGACGCTCATCGCGCTCTACCATCTCGGCCAGCGCATCTTCTAGCAGCGAGAGCGCCCTCTCATGCTGGCCAGCCTTGGTGCAGGCGTTGGCCAGCATAAACAAGAAAAAGGGAACCAGGTTGCGCGCGCCTGTAGCCTCCCACATCTCCACCCCTTGCTCCAGAAGCGTGATACCTTCGTCAATCTCCCCCAGATCGGCCAGCGCGTTACCCCTACTGATCAAGGCTCCACCCAGGAGTTGTGTAAAGCCATATTTGTCACACAGCGCCAGCGATCGCTCTGCACAGGCCAGATTGCTCTCAGCATCGCCACGCATCCAGTGATACGAGCATATATAGTTCAGCGCTAGAACACTGCTGGCCGGATGGTCGAGTTCATCAATGAGCGACATGGTCTGGTGGCAGCGCACCTGGGCCTGCTCTGGATAGCCTAGCATCTGTAAGGTGAGTATGAGCAACGCATAACACGAGACGCCGGGATCGATCTCATAGTAGAAGCGCTGAGCGCGGTTGCGGCGAGGATCGTAGAGGGCAACTCCCTGCTCAAGCGTGTCACGAGCCAGAACGAATTGCCCATGATGAAGCAAAGCTCCACCCAGGCTTTGCCGGGCGCGCAGCTGCATTTCTTCATCCCCGGCAGCCAGGGCCAGGTCGAGCAATTGCCAGCCCAACTCAACCGCCACGCGCGACTGCCCCGCATTGGCGTAGAACATGCGCATCCCCCACAGCGCCGAAAATTGTAGTGTCTTATCTTCCACGCGCTGAGCTAACATGCGCGCCCTGGTGTAGACCTCCCCCACCTCCCTGGCCGCGTAGCCACGGGTAATGGTCAACCCCGCCCCCAACATCAGTTGCAGGTCCAGTTCCCGTTGTTCACGCTCTGGCGTCTGCGGTAAGGCATTGAGAACCTGCAGGCTCTTGCTCAGTAAATGAATGGCGTCCTCATGGGCGTAAAGACGCAGCGCCGTCTCGGCGGCCTGGCGGTAGTAGCCGACGGCCTGCTCTGTCAGACCGGCGCGCTCACAGTGCAGCGCCAACTGGCCGCAGACATCCTCGATCCGTCCATCGAAAACAGACTCCAATGCCGCTGCCACCTGGCCGTGGAGCAGACGGCGGCGGATATGGCTCAACGTGGTGTAGGCGGTCTCGCGGATGCGGTCGTGGCTGAAGTCGTAGCCATCCGCCCCCTGTTCGCGGATGATACGGCGCTGCAGGGCTTCGTCCAGCCCATCGGCCAGGGTCTGTGCGTCGACGCCGCTGGCAGCGGCCAGCACGTCGATGGTGAACTGGCGGCCAATCACAGCGGCCAGGTTGATCAGCTGGCGGCTAGGGAGCGAGAGCTGGTTGAGGCGGGTTTCGATGACGAGTTGCATGGCTGTGGGCAACGGTGCAAGCAACTCTGGGGACCATGACAGCGGCTGGAGCGTGCGCGCCATATCCGGGCCCGCGCGGGTTGCTTCCACAATAAAGAGCGGATGACCCTCCGTCTCTCGATAGAGCAGGTCGCTCACCTCCGCGGCTAGAGGCTGGCCAGCCACCAACGCCGCCAGTTGCTCCGTCTGCACCTGGTTCAGTGGACCCAGTGCAACTTCACACACCATCCCCTGGCGTTGCAGCGCCTGCTGCCACGTCACCAATAGATGGCCGGGATCGATCTCCTCGATGCGCAGCGTGGCCGCCACGAGCAGGCGGGTCTGCTGACAGGTGCGCAACAGATAGTGGAGCCACTCCAACGTCTCGGCATCGCACCACTGGATGTCATCCAGCACCAGCAGCAAGGGCGGGCGGACGGCCATCACCGCCCGCGCCACCGCCTCGAAGAGCCGCTGCCGTTGCCAGCCCTGGGTCAACGCTTCCGGCTGCGGCAGACCTGGCCGGTGCAGTTCCGGCAACAGGCGCGCAAGCTCGACTTGCCAGACCGGATCTAGCTCCGGCAGTACACGCTGGAGTGGATCCGAGCGCAGCCAACTGACCACGGGGCCATAGCTCAGGCTTTCTTCGACAGCGTAGCAGCGCGCCACCGCCGCGGCGATCCCCTGGCGGGTCGTCCACTGCACCAGTTCCTCTGCCAGCCGCGTCTTGCCGATGCCAGCTTCCCCCGAAATGAGCAGCAGGTGCGGCTCTCCCCCGGCGGCGCGCTGCCAGCGATCCATGACCTGTCGCCACGCCGTCTGCCGCCCCACCAGCGGCGTGCTGGCGATGGGCGATCCACTTTCTGGCGACGGCCTGGACAGATCATCTTCGCTCACCAGGTGTTGGTACAAGGCAAGGGTCTCATCTCCCGGCGCCACGCCCAACTCGCGCTGGAGCATTTCCACACAGGCCGCGTAGACGCGCAGGGCGGCGGCGCGGTCGTGGTTGAGCGCGTGCAGGCGCATGAGGCGGCGGTAGGTCGCCTCGTGCAGGGGATCGTGGTGCAGCAGTTGCACAGCGTACCCAATCGCTCGTGTATAGTCTCGCTGCCCCTCCAGCAGGACAACCAGCCGATCCAGCGCCTGCAAAAAGAGAGTGTGCAGCCGTTCCCGTTCAGCCAGCACCCACTCATCGTAGAGCGCGGGCAGCAGGTCGCCTGTGTAGCAGGCGAAAGCTTGCTCCAGCGCCGCCTGGATTCGCTGTTCATCCGCGCCGGCTTCCTCTGCCTGGCGCAGGGCGCGCTCGAACTCGGCCACGTCCACGCTGCATTCCGCCTCGCTGCGCCACTCGACGCTCTTTGTGCTGATGCAGAGTAGACGCTCAACCTGCGGCAGATCCCGGCGCAGTTGGTGGAGCAGGTTGCGCAGGTTGGTACGCGCCTGGGCCTCGTTGGAGTCCAGCCAGAAGAGGAAGGCCAAGTGCTGACGAGTTTGGGGGGTATCGCTGTGCAAGGCCAGGTAGGCCAGCAGCGACTGCTGGCGCTGGCTGCTGATGCTCGTGATAGGAATGCCGTTGTGGACGAGACGGAAATCGCCCAACAGTTGAAGATGCAACATGGGCTATTCTGCTTTCTTTAAGTGGCTTCGTGGATCACTAGACGTTATCGGTAATAGCGACTCCCCAGAGACCTGTCAGATTTTCTGCAACTTGGTGGATCTTATTGCTGGTAATATCTATTGTGTTTGGGGAACTGCCTAACAAAAAGAGGCGAATGGTTATAGAATACCTGTATGTGGAATGAGCGTCAAGGGAATTTCGATTTGCCAAGAATGCAGAGATAGAAATTTGGTAACTATTCAGGTGCGACGCACTGGTCAGGAGAAAATCCGAAGTTCTTGCCGGTTCTGACCAGTGCGTCGCACCTGAGGCTGAATAGTTACGAAATTTGAACACAAATTCCACAGTTGGTCACAGATGTTTTTAGAAAGAGGTGGAAGTTATGAAAATTGCGATATTAGGTGGAGCGGGGGCGATGGGCGGCATCTTTGGCGCGCTGCTCCACAAAGGGGGACACGAGGTGACGCTGGTGGATGTGGCGCGGCCTGCGGTGGACGCTATCAACCGCCAGGGGCTGCGCGTGGAGTTCAAGGGCGCGCAGCCGGAGACAGTCCTCATACCGGCGACCACCGATCCCACGGCTGTCGGCGCGGTGGATGCGCTGCTGGTCTTCGTCAAGTGCTATCATACTGAGGCCGCGCTGCACCTGGCCAAACCCATGTTGGGCGCGCAAACGATGATCGTCTCGTTGCAGAATGGCTGGGGCAACGCCTCGCGCATCGCCGCCATCGCCGGAGAGGAAAGGGTGCTGGTCGGCGTCACCTATCACAGCGGTACGCTGGTGGAGCCGGGCCATGTAAAGCAGACCGGTGTGGGCATGACCTTTGTGGGCGAACT
>JAHBVG010000049.1 GCA_019637695.1 Caldilineaceae bacterium
ATAACCATCTCCGCTTCCAGCGAAATCTTGTCTGCATACTGATCGCCCACCTGATGAAAGAGGCTCCGTAAGTCGGATGTACGCCCGCCTTCGTCGCGTACAGATAAGGCCGCATCGACGAGGGGCTTGTCGGCCAGCGCGCTCATAAAGCGGATGGCGTCGAAAAGATTGGATTTGCCCACGCCGTTCGCCCCTGCAACACAGGTGAACGGTCCAAAGCGCACATCGACATCGACTAGATTTTTGAAACCGGATACCTTCAGTCGGGTCAGCATAATGGCTCTCCTCAAGGCGAATACGGCATCACATACCTTGCTCTGAAAGAAAGTATATACCAAACGCATTGAAATCTCATCCACACATCCTGGGGATCAGGGACCGGGGACTGGGGATCAGGGAGTATATACCCAGTGAAATCGCACCTACCTACGCCCTTCAACAATCGCGATCTCCTCGTCGCTCAGGCCGTAGAGACGGTAGACGATCTGATCGATCAACCTGTCGGTGAGGATGAGTTGATCTTTGACCGGCAACAGCTTGCTCAGGCTGAGGTTGTACTCGCGCTCCAGCGCTTCCTGGATGGCACGCCCCACCGGATCGACGCCCAGTTTGCGCCGATCTTGATGAACTCGTCCTCGGTCTGGGCTTTGTTCCAATCGCCCCCAAACTATTGGGAAAAGAGCGATTTGCTCATGTTGATCGTAAGTTGATACCAAATTTGCGCCCAGTTCTACTCTACACCTGGCTCATTATACATCATCGATCTCTGTCCTACTCGTAAAATCGCCCTCACATCCGCTACAATAGGACACAGGAGACCCGCCAGGTTTTCTGAAATCTGGCGGGCCTCCCAATACTATCGCAGTTCACCCAATCTACCACACCATCGGAGACCCCTCCTATGACCAATGATTTTCTCCGCTTCCGCCAGATCCATCTCGACTTTCATACCAGCGAGGACATCGCCGGCATCGGCGCGGCCTTTGACGCCGAAGCGTGGGCCGAGCAGTTGGTGGCCGCACGCGTGGACTCGATCACCTGCTTTGCCCGCTGCCACCACGGCTGGATCTATTACGACACGCAGAAGCACCCGGAAAGACGCCATCCCGATTTGGCGCGCAACCTGCTTGTGGAACAGATCAACGTGGCCCACGCCGCCAACATCCGCGTGCCGATCTACACGACGGTGATGTGGGATCACTACACCGCCGAGCGACACCCCGAATGGCTGCAAATGGACGAGAGCGGCCGCGTCATCGGCACGCCCCCCTTTGAGGCTGGTTTCTATCGCAAACTCTGCCTCAACTCGCCCTATGTTGACTTCCTCAAGGAGCATGTGGCCGAGATGTTCGAGACCCTCCCCGCCGTGGATGGTTTCTTCTTCGACATTGTCCACCCGCAGGAGTGCGCCTGTTTCCGCTGCAAGGCCGATATGCTGGCGCAAGGACTCGACCCATCCAATGCAATTCATCGCAAAGAGTTCGGCATGGGCGTCATGTACCGCTTTATGGAGGAGATGAGCGCCTTCGTGCGCACTTTCGACGCCGAAGCCACCATCTTCTACAACGGCGGCCATGTGGGTCCGATGCACCGCCCGGTCAAGGATACTTTCAGCCATTGGGAACTGGAATCGCTGCCCAGCGGCGGCTGGGGCTATACCCACTTTCCGCTAGCCGTGCGCTACGCCCGTGCCCTCGGCATCGATTATCTGGGCATGACCGGCAAATTTCACACCTCGTGGGGAGATTTTCACTCGTATAAGAACCCGGCGGCGCTCCAGTTTGAGTGTTTTCAGATGTTGGCGAATGGGGCTAAATGCTCGATTGGGGATCAACTCCACCCCAGCGGACAACTCGACGACGCCACGTACCGGCTGATCGGTTCGGTCTACGCCGAGGTGGAAAAAAAAGAACCCTGGTGTCGCGGCGCGGTTCCCGTGAGCGAGATCGGCGTCTTCACCCCAGAGGAATTTACGGGCGAGCGCCACACGCCGCAAACTATGGCCGCGGTGAAGATGTTGCAGCAGGGCGGCTATCAGTTCGACATCCTCGACAGCGCCGCCGATCTTTCGCCCTATCGTGTGCTGATCCTGCCCGACGCCATCCCGCTTGCGCCGGAATTTGCGACGAAGTTGAACGACTTCCTCGCCGCCGGTGGGGGGATCATCGCCTCGTTCGCGTCGGGGATGAACGCCGAGCGCACAGACTTTGCCTTCGATGCGCTAGGGGTGGCGTTGATCGGTGAGGGTGAGCGCGACGACAAAGGGCGGCTTGTGCGCGGACGCCATTACGCCAAGGGCGACTATCTCGACTATCTGCGTGTGGGCGAAGGGCTGCGCAAGGGGTTGTGGCAGACCGACTATGCCATGTACATGCGGGGGATGCAGATCGCCGCCGGCGAAGGAACCACGCTGCTGGCCGAGACGGTTTCGTCCTATTTTGACCGCACGTGGGAACACTTCTGCTCGCACCGGCAGACGCCATCTTCGGGCGAGGTGAGTGGGCCAGCGATTGTGCGCAAGGGCAACGCCATCTACTTTGCCCATCCCATCTTCGGGCAATATCAACAGAACGCGCCGCGCTGGTGCAAGCTGCTCCTCTTCAACGCGCTAGATCTGCTGCTGCCCGATCCGTTGATCCGCCACCAGGGGCCGAGTACGCTGCTGGTCACCGTCAACGAGCAAGCGGCGCAGAACCGGTGGATCGTCCACCTGCTCCATTACATCCCCGAACGCCGCGGCGAGGAGTTCGACGTGATCGAAGATGTGATCCCCTTGCACGAGCTGACCCTTTCCGTCGTCGCGCCGCAGCCGGTGAGCGCCGTCCGCACGGCGCCGGGAGGCGAAGCGCTGGACTTTGCTGAAATCAACGGGCGCGTCAACTTTACCCTTCCCCGTTTGGAAGGGCATCAGATGATCGAGTTGGCTTTTTAATTCTGTAGGACGGAATGGTAATCCTTCCAGAGGGGCGGAATGACATTCCGCCCTACATTCTGGATAGGGGTTTGGGTGGACGGCTCACAAAATTCGTCTGCGTAAGCCATTGCTCGTCTGCCATCCACCCAAACCCCTACAAATCATCTTTTGTAACACAGATTTGGTGATGGATGGGGAGGAGTTAAGATCAATAGCATACGATTGCCCGACGAAGCGTCGTCAGCCCTGCACCAGACCATCTTTCCAGAGCAAATGGGGGCGGAAAGAGCGTGCATTCCAGATCACACAACGCCATTTGTGTTCTTGGCGGTTGCCAGGGGTGTAGTATCATACATAAGCAGCCCTACGACGTTTTGGCGATCAGCAGGGTTCATAAAACTCAGCATATCAGAAGCGGATCATCCTTTTTGGATTGTCCGCTTCGGTTTATTTTGCAGGACTTTTCGTTTGATCCGCCTTGCCAACCAACGATGATACAGATCAAGTTCAGACCATGACAGCCACCACCAACTCATCCCAGCAGTCGCCAACAGGACGCCTCGCCAGTGTGCGCGACAGGTTGACGCAGACGCGTACCCGATTGGGCGCCATCCCTGCCTGGTTTCGCACAGCGCAGATGGAATTGAACGCCAGAAATGCGCGTTTCCTTGAGGTTGAGATCTTTTGGGCCTCGTTCCTCAGCGCGGCGGCCACTTTCAACGCCGCCTTTGCCGTGCGCTTGGGCGCATCCAACCAGGAGATCGGCTGGCTCACATCCATGCCAGCCCTGCTCGCCTTCCTCGTCACCATCCCTGCGGGTCGTTATTTCAGCCGCCAGCGCCATTGGATGAGCCCGATTGTGCGCAGCCTCTTTGTCTATCGATTCGGCTTTCTGGTGATTGCGCTCTTGCCCTGGTTCCCTCTCCCCGCCAAGGAGAGCCTGCTGATCTGGACGCTGATCCTCTTTACGATCCCGGCTCACTTTTTCTCGGTTGGGTGGAACTCGATGATGGCCGACGCCATCCCCGAAATCAACCGCGCCAAAGTCTTTGCCCTGCGCAACAGCATTGCCGCCATTGCCCTCACCGGCGGGATCTTTGCGGCGGGTCTGTGGCTGGAATATGCGCCCTTCCCCTTCAACTATCAGGCCATGTACTTTGTCGGCTTCCTGGCGTCAATGATCAGCCTCTACTACATCGCCAAGATCCGCCTGCCTGAACGTAAGGAAGTAGCGCCTGTGGAAGTTCCACAAGATCGGCTCACACTTCGCCAAAAATGGGCGAGGGTCTTCGGCGCCGATGGATTGTTCCGCCGCCAGCCTGATTTTACCCGAATCGTGATCAACACCTTCCTTCACGGCGTTGGGCTGTGGATGGTAGGTCCGCTTTACGTACTCTATTATGTGCGCGGGCTGGGCGCGGCGGAGGGATGGCTGGGGTTGAACGGCATGTTGGCCAATCTGACGCCGATAGTGGGTTACTTCGTCTGGCAGCGGGCGACAGTGCGTTGGGGTGAAAACAGAGTACTCAAATTGAGCATCACGGCCATTGGCCTATACCCATTGCTGGTGGGCGCTTCGCCCAACCTCACGTTGATCCTGGTGTGGACGGGACTTTACGGCGTGCTGGCTCCTGGCGTCGCCCTCACCCACTTCCCCATGCTCCTAAAAATCTGCCCTGAAGGTGAGCGTCCTTTCTACATGGGGGTCTTCACCACGCTGATGAACCTGGGCGCGTTTATCATGCCCATGATCGGCGTCGTGCTGGCCGACATTTATGGCTTACAGCCTGTGCTGATTGCGGGCGGCGTCATCACCCTGATTGGATCAGCCTCGTTCGTCTTTTGGCCCCTACAGACAGCAGACAGTCTTAGCATCCGGCGCGAAAAATATACATAAACAGGATACTCCGGTTTGGAAGAGAACTCTACCCTGAACTCAGTATGTTCTGCAGCTTACAATAGATTCATTACGCAAAATTAGGCTAAACAGGATGAAAACATAACAAATCACTGTTAAATGGAGAGAAATATCAGCAAATTCGTCAAAATTATTGACAAGTTTACATTTTTATGGGATTATAGGATCAAATAGTACTTCTCATCTTACGAAATTGTTCTCCAGACCTGACAATATAAACAATCTATCGTTAAGCCGCAAACTCTAGTATGAATTCGGAATAAGATCAAGGCAATTTACCCTACGAAGTTTTGGTATCAAAGCGGGCCTACATTAGAACCACTTTCTATTCACTATGGGTAACCAAGGGTCTATGCAGCACATGTTCGGTTTTTCAGAGAATTTAGATGTCAAAGCATAGAACCTAATTTCCTAACTTGTGAGCTTTCAATGTAAAGAAAGGTAGAGCCTGATGAATAAGTTGTTACACTCATTCGTAATTGCAGCGTTCGTGGTAGTTATTGCAGTTGCCGTAGGGGTTGCTGCTGTTAACGCCGTTACTCCTAGTACAAACGATGAGAACCGTACCAAAGGATGGGCGCATGTCAATGAAGTCAGCAAAGATATTGGTGAAATAACCCTAGAGTTTGTTAGCACTAGAAATTTCTGGAGTTGTTTTGAATACCGCTCAGATGGTGATACCAGCCAGAAGACAAGCGACACCAATTTTAACTCAGATGTTAACGATGGACTTTACCCCTATTACTGCATTAACAACTCTATACGCACGCAAACAATTCCTGCGAACGAATATGTCGAAATCCGTATGGTATTTGGCGCAGAGCGTGATGAGCGTTTCGATTGGACACGTTTTGATGTATTGCCTGATGCCCAGACTAAACAAGATTGCATGAACAATGGCTGGCAAACGTTCGGTTTTCGGAATCAAGGCCAATGCATTCAATTTGTTAACACCGGCAAGGATTCACGCTAAGTCATTACAGTAACCTCTGAACGAAAAACACTCCTGAATATTCAGGAGTGTTTTTCGTACTGCCCCAGTCTCTGATACCTAACCTCTGTACACAAACGCCGCCACTCCGTCGATCAACGCCTGCACATACTCCCCCGTCCCCGCCAGCCCCATGTGGCTGATGCGGGCGATCTGCCCCGTCAGCGGACCGCCGCCGGTGGCGATCATCATGTTGTGGGCATGGAGCAGATAATCGCGCAGTTCGTCAATGCTTTCCATCTCCCGCCGTTTGTATACAGTGGTGACGGTGGGGGAGGCCACTGCGTCCGCGGCCAACATCTCGAAGCCCAACTCGCGCAGGCGGCGGCGCACCGTCCCCTGGGCGTATGCATAGCGCGCCCAATGGCCGGTCAGCGTCTCCACCTCAAGGATGCGCTTGAGGCTGGCGTGCAGCCCGGCGATCAGCAGCGTCGGCGGTGTGGAGGGGAAGGGGAAAGCGGCGCGCGACCGGCTGGCCTTCCACGTGGCGAGGTTGTAATACCATCCTCGTCGCGCGGATTCCTCTTTGGCCTCAATGATCGCCCACGCCCGCTCGCTTACCGAGAGGATGCCCAACCCTGGCGCCATCTCCAATGCCTTGTTCGAGGAGGTAGCCAGCACGTCCAATCCCCAGCGATCCACGGGCAGATCGTAGCCGCCCATGCCCGAAACCGCGTCCACGAAGATGGGCAGATCGCGGCGGTGGGCCAGTTGCGCCAGATCGCAGACCGGGTTGCGCACGCCGGTACCCGTCTCGTTGGCGACGACGGCGACGCCGGCGGCATTGGGGTGCGCATCCAGCGCAGCGGAGACTGCCGCCGCGTCGATGGCCTCGCCCCAGACGCCCTCTACCGAGATCACCGGGCAACCGTAATTTGTGAGGATCTGCACGATCCGCTCGGCGAACATGCCGTTGCGCACGACTACGACCTCCTCGCCGCTTACAAAGAGGCTGGCCAGACCGGTCTCAATCGCGCCGGAGCCGGGCGCTGTCATCACGATGATATCATTGCGCGTCTGCATGATCGTATGCAGCATCTCTACGGTTTCGGCGTAGAGCGCGAGCCAGCGCGGATCGGACATGTGGGGCACAGGTCCACCCAGCGCGGCGCGCGTCTCGTCGAAGATATCCACAGGGCCAGGGGTGAAGAGTTTGGGTGGTGTCATATAGTTCATTATTCGGTCACCGTGAAAAGTCCGCCGCTGCTACGTCCCCACACGTCGGGGAAATACATGGCCTCGGCGTGGACCGGCAGGACGCGATATTCGCCGGGCAGGCTGGCGCGCACGAGGAAGGTATATTCGTAGGTCCCCGCTGGCAGATAGTCGGCGAAGAGGGCAACCTTTTCGTCGCGGATATCCGTGTGGGAAGGAACCCAGCCGCGCCACCAATCCCAACCGCTCCTCTCGCTCATGCCGAACTCAGGCGCGCCATAGAACTGGCTCTCGGTAGCCAGGCTGCTATCGATAGGTTCCGTCCCCGCGGGGATGGGCGCTTCGAGCAGCAGGAAGTGGATATCCGCCGGCGCTTGCAGGGTGACGGTGACGCTGATCACATCCCCCACGGCGGCGCTGTTAATCGCGTGACCGGCCTGCGCTCCCCCGGCAGCGGCAAAGGAGCGGCTCACCACCAATCCGCGGTCGCGGGCGGGGATCGCCGTGGCGTCAAGGAAGTAGCGCAGATGCGCCGTGTAGTAGAGGTTGCCCGCATCCCCATCGCGGCTGAAGCGCAGGGCGTTTGCCTCGTTGCGCAGTAGATCCACGATGGCTACGCGCAGATCCACAGGATCGGCGACGGTTTCGGGCGTCACCGTCTCTTCGCCCAACAGGTTGCGATTGAGCTGTACCTGCCAGGTGTAATCGGCTTCCAACTCACCGGTTGCCGCCATCCATTCCGTCAGGCCGATGATCGACCAGACGGTCTCCTGCGTGCTGGCCCAGCGTCCATCCTGGCGCGCGGTCATCAGCCAGCGGACCACGTTGGGCAACAGCGGATCGGCGGGGCGCAGGCGGGTGAACGTGGCGAGGACAATGGCCGTGGTGCGGGTATCGGTGTTCATTGTCCACCAATCCAGGCTCTCTTCCTGCCAATGTGCGCCGGTTGCGCTGAGGACGGCCCGCCCGGCGATGTTGTCGAGCAAGGATTGGATGCGTGCATCCTCGCCCCTGTTGGCCGCAGCCACATCCGCCATCGCCATAGCCAGGAATGCCTGCCCGTAGATGTCCAGCCGTTCGCGCACATCATAGAGGGTGCTAATGCGGCCCGGATCGCCCTCGCCCATCTCAGCGAGGACGAAATGGATGAAGGCCATCTCGTTGAGTTCCCAACTCCGGGTGACTGCGGAAGGCGCTTGCCAGCGGCCATCGAGGAAGGCGAGCGCGATAGCGATACTACTATCCGAAACAGGATAGCCCGATTGTTGCGCGTGCCAGATCCCCCACAGCACATACGCGGTGATAAAGCGGTTGCTCTCCATCCCCGGCCACCAACCCCAGCCGCCGTCCGGGTTCTGGCGGTTGAGCAGCCGTTGCAGGCCGATCTCCACCTGGGCGTCTAGATTATCGGTCAGATCCGCACGGTCGATGCCGGTTTGCGTCAATGCCTGCGCCGTAAAGAGATTGGGCAAGAAGCGGCTCACCGTCTGCTCGACACATTCATAGGGGAAGTGTTCGAGGTAGGTTAGCCCTTCCACCATGCCCGCGGCCAGGGATGGCTCGACGCGCACGCGCAGTTCTCCGTTGTCGGTCGCGTTCGCGGGCAGACGGATCGCCTCCAATCTCCCTTCCACGGGGACGACGCCCGCGGTGCCCACCGTCTCCGGCGTCTCATAACGGTGGACGGGCAGGGTGAGGCGGACAGCGTCGGAGAGTTGCGAGTGGCGAGGGGCGAAGGGCGTATTGGATATTGGATATTGGGTATTGATCGCATAGGTGATGATCACGCTGCTGGCGGCTTCATCGACGGTGAGGATCCAATTCTCCTCGGCCATCCCACCGGCGGCAATCGCCATCGTCCGCGAGATCTCCGCCCCAGTCCCCGATCCCTGCCAGCGCGCGCCTTCCACCTCAACGGTGAAGACCGCGCCATCCAGATCCACTTCGCTGTTGTTTTGGATCACCGCGCCGATGCGGGCGCGATCCCCGGCGGTGAAGAAGCGGGGCAGGATGGGCCGGATCTGCACTTCTTTGGTGGAGACGAGATCGCTGGCGGCGTCGCCCACCAACGTCTCGTCGCTGACGGCGCGGGCGATCAGACGCCAGGTGGTGAGGTTGTCGGGCAGGGTGACGCTAAAGGTGACCACGCCATTGGCGTCGGTCTCGGCGTCGGCGCGCCAGTAGGCCACATCAGCGAAGTTTTGGCGCAGGGTGAGATCGCCGCCGTTGCCGCCGCCGCCGCCGCCCTTGCCCCCTTCGCTCAACTGCTGGCTCAAGCGATCCTGGTTGATGATGAGCGTGGCGCCCATATTCACGCCCAGCGGTTGCAGATAATAGAAGCGGTCGATCAAGCGTTGATCCACACTGGCCGACAGCGACAGCACAGCTTTGTCGATGAGGGCCACACTCAACTCCGCGTCCGCAACAGGATCGCCCCTGTTGTCGCTGACAGTGAGGGTGTACTCGACGCTCTCACCCGGTCGCGCCTGCGCCACGGATGGCTCGACGTGGATGGAAAGCTCCTTCTCGGCAGCGTCCACGGCGAGTTGGACATAGCCCACGCGCAGGGATGGAACGGGATTGGTCTCGTCGATCCCCTTGACGAGGACGACGCTGACATAGATATTGGGGATGTGTTCGGCCAGGATCGGGATCGCCAACGTCTCGCTGTTGCTCTCAAGGATGCGAACCGAACGTTCGATGATGCCGCCCCGCTCCAGCGTCACCAGCGCGTAGACAGCGCCGGTGAAGGGGCTGGGCACGAGGACCTGGGCCGTGTCTCCCGGTTCGTAGAGATCGCGATCCGCCACCAGTTCGAGACGGTCGTTGTTGGCGCGCGGCCAGGAGATGAAGTCATCCTGAGCGGCCTGCACCCAAACAAAGACGCCGCTGCTGGCGGGGTTCCCATGCTGATCCGCGCCGCTGACGGTGACAAAATAATTGCCGCCTTCTTCCGGCGTCCACTCGAATTGGGCCATCCCTTCGCTATCGCTCGTCACGCTGACCGTGTAGACCGGCGTCTTCTCCACACTGGTCTCCCAACGGTAGCTGCCATTGGATGACTGCTCGTAGACGCTGTTCCAGCGGTAATCGTAGATCACCACCGTCAGATCGGTGTCGGGTTTAGCCGGGGAATTTATCCCCACGGTCACGAGGTCAAAGGTCATGGCTTCACCGGCGCGGCCCAGATATTCCTGGGGGCTGATGCCAATGTAGAGGTTGCTGCGGTGGACAGGAACCGTGACGCGTCCGCTCACAAACTGGTTGCTGGGGCTTTGCACGGTGATATCGAATGACCAGTTTTGGCTGCGTGCGGATCCACCCTGGCGCAGGGCTTCCCCCAGATCCGCGGGCAGTTCGAGGACGAAGTTGCCCTGTGCGTCAGTGACGCCGCGGCCTTCTTGAATCAGCCCATAGAAAAAGCCACCGTAGGGATTGACGCTTTCATGGTCCAAATCAGCCGGCTCAAAGCTGTAATTCCGTCCTCTCGGTTGATCAGGCCAGCTAAAGAAGTAGGGTTCGGCCAGCAGCCGCCATTCCACCGGCGCATCTGCCAGCGGACCGCCGCTGAAATAGGCGGCGCGCAGGGTAATGCGGATGGTATCGCCCTGCACAACTTCGGGCTTGTCGCTTTCAACAGAGATCTCAAACTCAGGCACGCGGTACTCGGCCACCTGGAAGCCGGCGCTGCTATACATGGAGCGATCCTCAGGGCCGATGCGCGCTTCGAGGTTATAGTAGCCAGTGGGCGCGGTATCCGCCAGTGTGATCTCACCGTTGAGCGTGCCATTTTCGTTGAGAGAATAGCGCCGATCCACGAGGACGCTGCCCATGACGTCGCGCACGATGATGTGGACGGGCAGATCCTGAGGCGGCAGGCCGTAACTGTCATCCTCGATGGTGCGGATGATGCCCTTCCAATAGATCGTCTGACCGGGGCGATAGATCGGGCGGTCGGTATAGAAAGCGGTGCGCAATCGATCCACACTGTAGCTGGTCTGCAGATCAAAATTCCAGGGGGAGATGCCATCCTGCCAATTGGTGGATGCCACAGCAAAGTGTTCGTCCCCCAGTTCGCCGCTAATGGCGATCAACGGATACCAGGGCTGCGTTTCGTCCATCGTCAAGACAGCGGCGGCAAGGCCATCCTCGTCACCGACAGCTTCGCCGACCAGCGTGTTCTCTTCGTAGAAGCGGACGGGCGCATCCGCCACCGGTTCGCCCGTGATCAGATCGGTCTGCCAGGTGAGGCTTTCACCCTGGTAGCTCTTCTTGAGGACAAGGTTATCGTGGCTGATGACGATGACGCTACGGGCGTGGGTGTCCGCATAGGGATCGCGGCTGGGCGGCAGCGCCACCTGTAACAGGTAGATCCCCGGCGCAAGGGGATCGTCGTTCTCATCCACGAGCGCGACAGGCTGGCGGAAGGTCTCGTTGCGCACATTCGAAGTCTCGTAATTCTGCTGCCAGATCAGGTTTTGCGCCTCGTCCGGTACTTGATAGCGCCGCCAGATCTCCCAATTGTTAGGACCGGCCAGACGTAGGAATTCGTCCACGGGTAACCGATAGAGCGACACATCCAACTGCTCCACATTGCGGTAGAGGATGGGAACCAGCGTGCCGGTGTAGGCGCTGAAGTGGGTAAACTGGGGCAGGCTCAACTGCACCACCGGCGGGAAATCGCCTGTAGTGAAGCTGAACGCATAGGGATCGCCCAGGGTGTTGCCATAATCGTCGGCGATCGCCGCGCCCAGCGTCACGGTGTAGACCGTCCTCGGCTGCATCAACCAGTTGAGGTTGAGTTCATTGCTCCACGGCGAGAAGTAGCTGTAGACGGTGGTGGCGGTGATTGGCGGCGCAATCGAAATATTGGCAAGGACGGTTGTACTGCTGATCTGCCCGCTGAAATAGATGACGATGCCGCTGTCGGGCGAAACGCCGATGGCGCCATTGGCAGGCAGGGTATTTTTGATCTGCGGCACGGTGACAACAGTAAAGTCGGCGCTGTAAGGGGCGCGCAGGTTGCCCTGTTGGCTGGACGCCAGGGCTGCGCTGCCGACGCTGATGCGATAGCGACTGCCAAAATCTAGCTGCGCCGTAGGCGTGAAGATCAGACTGTCCCCCAGGGCGTTCCAGGCGAAGCTCCCCGCCACCGGATCGCCAAGCTCCCCATTCGGGCGGACCGGGCGTAGAGAAAAGGCGGATTCGCTGCTGGCCCGATCCATCCTCTGGTTGAAGAGGATCGAGATGGCTGGCTGAGGAACAACAGCCTCACCCAGAGGGGCAGCGTCTACCACGACGGGCAGCGCCGTGGTGAAACGGAAGGAGAGCGGTCCGTCCAGGGCGCTGCCGTCCTGCGCAGTGACGCCATCCACGATCACGGTGTATTGAGTCGCCCCGGCCCATCCCTGCGCGGGGACGAAGGTGTAGACGCTGGTATTGAGCCAGCGGCCTTCCCCAATGACGGCGGGTTCGATGGTGAGCGGAACGGGCAGATCGTCC
Source organism: Caldilineaceae bacterium (assembly GCA_019637695.1). GTDB lineage: Bacteria > Chloroflexota > Anaerolineae > Caldilineales > Caldilineaceae > RI-153. Next base: position 12,481 of record JAHBVG010000049.1, read on the forward strand.
TGCGCGTCAATGCCAGTGAGCGGCACAACTGGTTTGTTGAAGATCACCACCACCGGTGTATCGGGGAGGATCTCATCGCTGCCATCGCTCGGCTGGGTATTGGTGACGGCCAAGGGCAGCGCGCCGACAAGGGTAATCTGGAGCAGACCGCCCAGGGGCGTCCCATCCGCATTGCGGACGCGGTCATCGAGGCTAAGGTGATAGCGCACACCGGGACCGGGTGTTGCCGCCGGCATGAAGATCAATTGATCCCCGTCCACGCGGATCTCTCCCTCCAGGGGAGGATCGACGATCAGCCCGGCTGCGCTGTCAGGATCGAGCGGGCGGTCAAAGCGGAAGCTGACCGATCCCCCGGCCCAGCTCTCGCCGTCCACGGGTTCGCTGGCGATGAGTACAGGCGGCAAGGCGTCCCCGGGCTGGGTCTGGGCCAACGGCTGAAGGATGGCAAGTTCGGCGCGTTTGGCATTGACAGCGCGCGCCACAAGCAAGGCTGTATTGGTCTGCGTCGTAGCCAGATCGGCGTCAGCCCCCACGGATCCCTGACCGTCGGCGGCGTCCGCAGCGGGGATGGGCGTTTCGCTACCATCCGCCTGGCCCGTAGCTTTCGGGCGGATCTCGATCGAGAAGATCACCTCGGTGGAGGCCGGTTCTTCAACGACTGGTTCAAGCGTGGCAGTCGGCGCAGGCGTCTCTGTGGGCGTGGGCATCGCCGTGGGCGTCGGCGCGATAACCATTGTGGGCGCGACCGTGGGCATTGCCTCAACGGCGGGCGTCACCCCGGCGGTGGATGTCATTTCCACAGTCATGGCGATCTCGCCCGTGAGCGTCATCTCCAGGGTCAGGGTCAATTCTGAGGACGGCGCGATCTCGGCGGTGGGTGTGATTTCCAGCGTTGGCGTGAGCGGGTCGCTGGGGATCTCAGTTTCGTCGCGGCGATCCGCAATGGCGCCGGCGATCTGGTTGCGCAAGGCTTCTTCGGGCGAGATCGCAATACCGGTCACCACCACGGGTGGTTCAGCTTCAGCATCCGTAACCGCATCCGTGTCCGGATCTGCCACGGGCGGCGCTTCCACGGCAGGGATGATGATACCCGGCGAGGCCAACGCCAGATCGGCGCTGGGTGTCACTTCCGCCTCAGGTGTAATTTCGATGACGGGCGACGCCTCGGTGGGCGTAGGCGAAAGTTCCACCGTGGGGGTCGGCTCGTCGGTCGGCGTCGCCGTGGGTTCCGCAGTTGGCGTAGCCGGTGGCTCTTGCGTCGGGGTAGCTGTTGGCGGTTCCACGGTTGGGGTTGGCGCAGTTGTTGGTGTATTCGTAGGCGGCGGCGCTGGGGACAGATCAGCGCGTGGACGTAGTGCGAACCGGGGAAGATCCAATACCAGCGGCGCGGCCGGCGTATACAGCGGGATCAGCGTCGGCGTCGTCTCCGGCGGCGCGGCTGCAAACGTAGCCTGGGGATCACCCTCCAGGGCTGCGACCGCCGTAGGTGTAGGAGGCAGATCTGTTACTGCGCCTGTACACGAAGAGAGTAGCAACGACAAGATGACAAGCATCGAAACAATCAGGTGTAAACGGCGCGTTCCACCGGCCATAAGTCCTCCTCAACCGAGGGAGATAATAAGTTGATTTTGGTAGCTCTATTCTACCACAATTCTCACTTCAGGTGAGCGAATTGTGGTAGATTTCACATTCGATTCACCTTCCAGCCAAAAGGAGTGTTCGCCCTTTGTGAGTACCCACCAGCCATCCAGCCGCACGGCCTCTTCCGCTGTCAGGATCGGGATACCGTTGACGACGAGGCGCAACGAATGCCAGGGTCGCCCATCCGCCACGTAGCCGCCCACAGGAATTCGCTGCCGCTCCGGGGGTACACCCGGGTGGATGGCATAGGCGCTGGCCCCAATCGGCGCAGTCAAGATCAACGCCGATTGCGTCCGCCCCACGTCTGGCGCCGCAAGCGACGGGCTATTCTCGATTCCACATTCCGCAATCCCCATTCCGCAATGGGTTGTGGGCGGCGGTTGGGGGATACCCTGTGCGCGCGCCCAATCAGCATAGGCCGGGCCTAACAGCCAATAGACTCGCTCGACAACGCGCTCGGGTGGCGTCTCGGCGGTGGCGCGCAGGCCGGTGGAGAGATCAATGGGGATGCGCTGGAATTGATCGTCCGCACGTGTCGGTTCGCTGCCAGCGATGAAGCGTTCCCCACGCAGACGAGGACAGTCGGGGCTGGGCAGCAGACCGCTGGGCGCGCAGATGGTGCTTTCTATAATACGCAGCGGTTTGCGGAACGGCGCAGGCGGCGTAGGATGAGCGGCGCGCATGATATCCTGCCAGATAGGACCTGCGCCGTCGATGCCGGAGATCCCCTGCATGGGCGTGTTGTCGGCGTTCCCCACCCAGACGCCCACCAGCCGCTCGGCTGAATAACCGACTGTCCAGTTGTCGCGCCAGTCGGTAGTGGTGCCAGTTTTCGCAGCCGCGGGGAAGGGCAGATTCAGCACCGATCCTTCGCCAAAGGCAGGGATGCGCGCCACTCGATCCGATAGGATGTCGGTGATGAGATAGGCGGCTTCGGGCGAAATGACCTGGGATTGCGAGTTGCGAGTTGCGAATTGCGAATTGCGAGAACTATCGCCACCTGCCGTTCCGCATTCTGCATTCGCCGTTCCACATTCACGCACATTGCGGATCTCAAGGATGGCGCGCGTCTCCAGCCGTTCCCCGCCGCGGGGGAAGATCCCATAGGCTTTGGTGAGATCGAGCAGGCTGACTTCGCCGCCGCCTAAGGTGAGCGCAAGTCCATATTCGCCGCCGAAGCTGCGGATGCCGGCCTCGGTGGCAAGCTGCTGCATGGTGAAGACGCCCACATACTGCAAAACGTGGACGGCGGGGATGTTGTAGCTGTTGGCCAGCGCTTCGCGCACACTCACCGGTCCGTGATAACGCAGATCGTAGTTTTTGGGGACGTAGGCGCCATCCTCAAAGAGATCCCCATCCATCGCCTTGATCAGTGCATCGCCGCGCCCGCCGGGGAAGGCGGTGGGCAGATCGGGCAAAATCGACGCCGGTGTGAGTGGACGATCCAACCCGGCGCGCGCAATCCAGATCGGGTCGAGGGCGGCGGCATAGGTAAAGGGTTTGATGGCGCTGCCTGGTTGGCGCTGGCTCAGCGCCGCGTTGACATTGCCCTCGATAGAGGCATCGAAATAGTTGGGACTGCCCACCAGGGAGAGGATATCGCCGCTGCGCGCATCAAGGACAACGGCGGCAGCGTTTCTCACCCGCCGGGATCGGTTGTCCTTGCGGCAGTTGGGATCAGGCTGAGACGGGCGACCGGCGACCGTCTCCATCTGACAGTTAAGTTGTTCGAGGCGGCGGCGCACGGAAGCTTCGGCCTGTCGTTGCAGGCCAAGATCGAGTGTGGTCCACACTTCCAAACCGCCGGCGCGCAACCGATCCGCGCCCAATTGAGCAATCAGCAGATCTTGAATGTACATGACAAAATGGGGCGCTTCGATCCGAAAAAGCTGCGAACGATAGCGTAGAGGATCCGCCAGCACTTCGACCAACTCGGCCTCGTCGATGTAACCCGCATCGCGCATCAACCGCAACACTGTCTGCTGTCGTAGTTTGGCTGATTCCGCATCCTGAAAGGGGTTGTACCCGGTGGGATATTGGACAAGCCCGGCCAACAGCGCGCATTCGGCGCGGCTCAACTGGGCCGCAGGTTTGGCGAAGAAGATCTGCGCTGCCGCCTCTAGCCCAAAGGCAAAATTGCCGTAATAGGTCTGGTTGAGATAAAGCTGGAGGAGTTGTGGTTTGCTATAGCGCCATTCAAGTTGGAGGGCCAGCCATGCCTCACGGATCTTGCGGCGCAGGCTACGCTCGTAACGCTCGGATGGCTCCATGAGCAGATTGCGGGCGATCTGTTGGGTCAGTGTGCTGCCGCCGCTGACAATCTGCCCGCCAGCGCGGTGGTTCTGCCAGGCAGCGCGCAGGATCGCCAACGGGTCTACGCCGGGATGGAGGAAGAAGCGGCTGTCCTCTGTGGCGAGAGTGGCCTCAACGCAGAAGTCAGGCACCCCGGCCATCCCATAACGGCTGGCGGTCGCCTCTGCACTGACAAGACTCAAATTGAACTGCTTCCCTGCGTTGGGGTCGAGTACCTCATAGAGGAGCAACCCATTGCGGTCGAGGATGCGCGTGGTGGGCCGCACCGAGCGCGCTTCGATCTCACGGATCGACGGCAGATCGGCGAGTATGGTGGCATAGACACCGATCCCGATCCCCGCGACCAAAAGCACGAGGATCACCGCGCCCCAGCCCCATATGCGTTTCATCCGCTGGCTCAACTGAATTGTCCTCATAATCGCGTAGACGTTGCCCACCGGTAGAGAGTTCCACCCTCACTCTACTTCTTTTCGGTCCATTCCCCAGTAGGCTGGAGACCAAAGAGTTGGGGATTGGGGACTGGGGACTGGGAGCGTATTGTCATCCATCACCTGCAAACCTGCCCACTGTTCGTCCGCAGTCTGCCGTCTGCGGTCTCTTCTTCTTTGACATTAAACCATCCGATGTTAAAATAGACGCATAGAAAAGGAGAGAATGATGGGTACACATTTCTTAGGGACAGAGGAAGAACGGCGGGCGCTGGGGGTTTACATTAAGTTGATGCGCGCCTCGGAGTCGACGACGGGACGGATCAACGAGCATCTGCGCGACTATGGGTTGACGGTGAGTCAGTTTGGGGTGATGGAGGCGCTCTACCATTTAGGATCGATGTGCCAGGGCGAGTTGGCGCGCAAAATCCTCAAGAGCAGCGGAAATCTGACAACGGTGATCGACAATCTGGTACGTGACGAGATGGTGGAACGGTGTCGGGACGAAACGGATCGGCGCATGATCCACATCCACCTCACGGACAAAGGACGCGCCCTGATCCAGACAATCCTTCCGCCGCACGTAGCCGGCGTCGTCGAGACTTTTTCCACCCTCTCCCCGGAGGAGCAGGAGACGCTAGGCGATCTGCTGCGGAAACTGGGGAAAGCGTAATTCGTAATCCGTAATGCGTAACTCGTATGGTTCGATTCGTCGCCCATACAGCGATCCGCGCTGGGTTACGGATCACGAATTACGCGTCACTCAAACACCAGTTCACCCACGGAGAACTTTATGATCCTCGATCCTCAAACGATGCTGACGCGCGATCTGTATAAATTGGTCACGGGTACAGTGGTGCCGCGCCCGATTGCCTGGGTCAGTTCCACCGACGGCCAGGGCAACACCAATCTTGCGCCTTTTTCCTATTTTACGATTGCGAGCAGCGATCCCCTGACCATGCTCATTTCGGTGGGTCACAAGCCGGACGGCAGCCGCAAGGATACATGGGTCAACGCCGAACGCACAGGTGAATTTGTGATCAACATTGTGGACGAAACCACTGCCCAGGCGATGAACGAGACGGCAACCACCTTCGCCCACGGCATTTCCGAATTTGAGATCACCGGGCTGACGCCGCTGCCGGGGGTGAAGGTGAATGTGCCGAGGGTAGCGGAAGCGCCGGTCTCCTTTGAATGCACGCTACGCCAGATCCTTGAGATCGGCAACAACGCCGTGATCTTCGGCGATGTGCAGTTGATCCACATCCGCGAGGATGTTTATGACGGTAACTACGTCCATATTGCAAATCTGCGCCCGATTGGGCGTCTGGCCGGCAACGGCTACTGTCGGGTGACGGATCTGTTTGAGTTGGTGCGGAAGTAAGGACAGTGATTGGTGATTGGTGATTGGGAGGGACTATCGTGAGCTTTTTACGAATCGAAGGATTGCTGGCTCCCCATGCTGGGCAGCCGGTTCACTATGTGGGTATGCCGTTGGGGAGAGCCACCGCGGCGATGGTGATGATCCACGGGCGAGGCAGCAGCGCTGGGGATATCCTGGGACTGGCCGATGAATTCCCCACCGATAATTTTGTCTATCTAGCGCCGCAGGCTGCCGGCCACACCTGGTATCCTAACCGTTTTATGACCCCGATTGAGGGCAACGAACCCTATCTTTCGTCAGCGCTGGCCCTCATCGACAGCATTGTGAACAAAGTCATTGAGGCTGGGATCGGGAGCGAACGGATCTTTCTGCTCGGCTTCTCACAGGGCGCGTGTCTGGCATTGGAATATGCGGCGCGCCACGCAGGGCAGTATGGCGGCGTCATCGGGTTGAGCGGCGGGCTGATTGGCCCACCCGGCACAAGTTGGGCGTACGATGGCGATTTTGCGGGGACGCCGATCTTCCTCGGCTGTAGCGATGTGGATTCACACATCCCTTTGGGGCGGGTTGAGGAGACAGCCGCTGTCTTCGAGCGCATGGGCGCGGCCGTCACCAAACGAATCTATCCGGGCATGGGTCACACCATCAACCGCGACGAGATCGACTTCATCCGCAATTTGCTCAAGACGGAATAATTCAACGCCGAATAAATAGTTTAACGCAGAGATGCAGAGAAGCAGAGGCGCAGAGAAGAGAATGATTTAACGCAAAGGTGCAAAGGTGCAAAGAGATGGAGAGAAAAAGGGATGGAGAGAAAAAGTGCGCAGCGAAGAATCCTGTTCTCTTCTTCTCTTCTTCTCTTCCCTGCACCTCTGCTTCTGCGCGCCTCTGCGTTAAACTGTTTCCCCTTTGTGGTCTTTGCCTCTTTGCACCTTTGCGTTAAATTTCTGTCAAGTTTTTTCGTTCACTTACCCGCTGGCGGCGTTCTTCGCGCTCGCGGCGGATCTGTCCACTCAGCCCCTCCGCTGGCCCACCGCGCATGACGTTGATGATCTCGGCCATGATGCAGACGCCGATCTCGGCCGGGGTGATGGCGCCGATGTCCAGCCCAATCGGCGCGTAGACTCGATCAAACTTCTCCGCTGGGATGCCCTGTTCTTTCTCCAAAAGTTCAAAGACGGCGCGGATGCGGCGCTGGCTGCCAATCATGCCGATATAGGCCAGGGGATCGTCGAGGACCTCTAGCAGCGATTCCACATCGTATTGATGGCCGCGAGTGACGAGGACAATGTAAGTATCGTTGTCGAACTGAGCCTTGCCCTGGCGCAATTTATCCAATTCTGCGCGGAAGGGACCAGCGATCACCCGATCTGCTGTGGGGAAGCGCGCCGGGTGCGCGTACTGCGCGCGATCGTCGAGTACTGTCACCAAAAAGTCACAGATTTTGGCGACGGAGGCAAGCGGGACGGCAATGTGGCCGGCGCCGACGATGATCAAATGGGGTGGGCGCTGTTGCACTTCTACAAAGATGGAAACGTCTGCGCCGGCCTCGGTATAGTCCAGATGGCGATGGCCCTTGTCGAGGATGGCGCGGCGCACATCGGCCAACACCGATGACTCCAGCGCGCCCAGTTTCAGATCCCCCACTGGTTGCCGGTCAGGTTGCGGCCAGACCACAGCACGGCAGCCCAACGCATCCATCAGTGGACCGGTTGCCGCGGTCACGGTAACGAGCGCCACGGCTTCACGCCGCTCAATCGAATCGGTCAACGCGTTGAGTAGATCACGATCCATCGTTTGTCTATCCATTTCTCGTATTTATGGCGATTGCGTCCAGGACGCTACCTGCTACAATGAGCAAATTGTGTTTGATTCTCTTTTTCATGGCTCGCCCAAAGGATCCTATATGGAGCTACTCTCGGCCCAAAGTCTCGTTGCCCTGGTGACACTCGTCCTGTTGGAGATTGTCTTGGGCATCGACAATGTGATTTTTATTGCGATTCTGAGCAGTAAGTTGCCACAGCACCAACAGGCTCGCGCCCGCACCACCGGTATTGGCCTGGCCGTTATCAGCCGTATTCTGCTGCTTTTGAGCATCGCCTGGATTATGCAGTTGACCCAGCCGCTCTTTACAATCCTGGATCATACCATCTCGGGTCGGGATCTGATCCTGTTGATCGGCGGCCTCTTCCTCATCGGCAAGAGTACCTACGAAATTCACGAAAGGCTAGAGACAGAGGATCATCGGGGGGCGGCGCGCGTAGCGGCCTCGTTCACCTCGGTGATTTTACAAATCATCCTCATCGATATCGTCTTCTCGTTGGATTCGGTGATCACGGCGGTGGGGATTTCGGGTGAGTTGCTCATTATGATCCCGGCGGTGGTGGTAGCTGCTGGCGTCATGCTCTTCTTTGCCGGGCCTATTAGCGCCTTTGTCGAACGACATCCGACGATGAAGATCCTGGCGCTGGCCTTTCTTATCCTCATCGGCTTTCTGCTGGTATTGGAAGGCTGGCTGCACGAGGCGGTTGAAAATCTCCACCTGAAGAACTACGCCTACTTTGCCATGGCCTTCTCCTTCTTAGTGGAACTGATCAACCTTCAGATCCGCAAAAAGTCCGAAGCGCCGGTACAGCTTCATAACCAACCACATATGGGGCAGGTTAGGGATTAGGGACTGGGGACTGGGGATTCGGTGGACAATCTCCCAATCTCCTAATCGCCCGTTAACAGCGATTGGGCGATTGAGAGATTGGGAGATTTCAGAAACTTAGCCCGATCCCCAGTCCCCAGTCCCCGATCCCTAATCACCCCAGCGCTCCACAAAGACATCCATGACCCCGCCGCAGACGCCGAGGCTGTTCATGTCGATTTCCTCGGTCAGGTCCACGTGGACGGTGCGGGGGATGCCATCCTGGATAACGTCGAGCGCAGTGCGGATCACATCGGCTTCACCGCAGCCACCGCCCACCGTCCCTACATGGCGGCCCAGTGGATGAATGATCATCTTGGCGCCGACCTCGCGCGGCACAGATCCCTTGGCATCCACAATGGTGGCGACGGCGACCATCTCGCCGGCCTCGATCATCTTGTGCAAATGGTGATATATGATGGCAGACATAGTTGAAATTCCTCGGTAATGGCGGGTGGCAAGTTCCAGCCCCCTTTGCAAATCGCCCCAATCCCCAGTCCCTGATCCCTAATCACTTCTCATATTCCTGCAACAACCGCTGATACTCCACCCAATAATCCATATCGCGGCGGATGGCGTCAGTTCCGACATCTATATAGGCGATGGCCTGGCTCTGTGCATTGAGCAGATCGCGCAGGCTTTGGTTGGGACCGAGCGCAAGCAGATCAGGCCAGAGCCGCCGAGGCAGATAGACCGGGTGTCCACGGCGCATTTGATAGCTGGGGATGAGGATCTGCTCCGGTGTGCGTTTACATGATTCGATAATATGGCGGAGTACCGCAACAGAGATGTGGGGTTGATCGCCAAGGGCCAGCAATGCGCCAGCGGGTGGATGATCCTCCGCATCCACTGTCGCGGGTGACAGCAGAGCGTGGATCCCCGCCTGGTATGAGCGTAACATCTCAACCTGGGCGTAATCTGGGTTGCGCACAATCTGAGCCGCTGTATAAGCCAATATCGCGGCTACTTCGTTGCCGCGGTGACCCACAACACAGATGATCGGGCTGGCGCCAGCTTCGAGAAGATTGGTCACTGCGGCCTCGATCACCGTGATCTCACCCCAGGGCAGTAACTGTTTAAAGTCACCCATGCGCTGGCTGAATCCAGCGGCAGCAACGACGGCAGCAATGGCAGTTTCGTCCGTGTTCATATGAGTAGTATACCAGAGTTGGAACGTGTGAACGTTAGAACGTTGGAATGTGCCGATGATCGAGTATCAGGGTACAATGCTGGGCAATTGCTTGCAAGTTTTTTACCAATCTACGAGGTACCCTAGTGACGAACCCCTACTCTCCTACCCGGCAGGCAACGATTGAAGAAGCAAGACGACTGTTAGCGCAACGTCCAATCTACCTGGATACGGAAACCACCGGACTCGATGGCCGCGCCGAGATCATTGAGATTGCGATTCTGGATTGGGATGGCAACCTCTTACTTCAAAGCCTTGTCAAACCCCGCTTCCCCATCCCCGACGACGTGACGCATATCCACGGCATCACCAACGCTCATGTACGAGAAGCGCCCACCTGGCTTGATCTCTGGCCTCAACTCCAAAGCATTCTCCACGGGCAGACAGTGGGCATCTACAACGCCGATTTTGATCTGCGCATGATGGCCCAATCGCACCACTTCGCCCGCATCCCCTGGCAACAAGATGGTCTGAGTTCCTTCTGTATTATGCAACTTTATGCCCGTTTCTATGGCGAACGGCGCTATAACGGCTTCCGCTGGCAGAGTCTGGCCAAAGCAGCGATCCAATGTCGGTTGCCATTGGCGAACAGCCACCGCGCCGTGGACGATGCCCTCCTTGCGCGGGCTGTCCTCCACTATGTCGCAGAGCAGGGAAAATAGCGAGACGAACGATACTAGTGATTCGTCAAGCATCAATTGATTGAAACAGGGTACGGGCGCTGCTTGCTGCGCTTGTCACATGAGGCGCAGCAAGCAGCGCCCGTACCCATCATTTCATGTTTGACGAGACACCAGGTAGTGGGTATTGCGCAGTAGCACCCACTACCTAACACCCTACCACCCAAACAGTTCGTCCAAGAAGTCGGTAAAACGCTGCCAGAGTCCGCGGGATTCGAGTTCCTCCACCGCAGGGATGGGCGTTGCCAGCGGAGATGTGGTTGCGCCCTCCTCATGGGTGGTGACACGGATCGCCGCGCCGTCGATCACAAGGATCATCTCTGGTGAGAGGCTGAGCCACTGCGCCACAGCGCGATCCGCCGCCGAGGCGAAGTATAGATCGCTGCCAAAGATGAGCGTACGTGTGGACATGGTCTCTTCGTAGAGTGTATCCACCCACAAGGGAACGGTCTCGCCCTGGGCGGTGGTTGTCCATCCTTGCTGCACAAAACTCTTGCCCGCCAGATAACGCACGCCACCCCGATCCTGCACGGTTTGCGCCGACTCCAATTCGGCGCGGACGATGCTGCTTTCCACTGCGCTCATGCCTACGGCGTCCGCAGCAGCTTCTTCGGCCACGGATGCAGCCACCGCCGCTTCTGCGGATTGGCGCATGGACCGTACATCGGGCGCAGACGACGGTTGCACCCGCAATTCCGGCGCAGCCGCCCCCGCTCGACCAGGAACATTCATCCCGGGTTCGAGGACAAGATAGCTGGTATATGGGGTGACAATGCCGTAGGTCAGGCTGAGATCAACAATGGCGTCGATGATCTCCTGATTGGCGCCGCTACGCCGCACTTCCGAGAGTAGCGCGCCGATCTTGCGTGTGGCCCAGAGCCGCGCCACCGCCGATTCTCCGCCCCGTTCGACCAGGGAAAGATCCTCGTAGTGGAAGGTGCGCTCCTCGCCGTTGACCGACCCGCGCAGGATCACCGTCACCGCGCCGCCATCTTTGTAGCGACCCGCCCACACAAGCTGTTCGCCAGCGAAGAGGTCGGGTAACGGATAGGGATAGCTGTCGTTGATCTGTGCGCCCTGCACAGTGATGGAAACATCCGAAAGGACGGGCGTGCTGATGCCAGCGTAGAAAGCGCTCACGGCCTCATCAATGGCTTCCTCTGGGCGGACATAGGTGCTGCGACCGCCTAAATTGCGGCTGACGGTGTCGAGCAGATCGGTGTTGACGTCATAGCCCACGCCAAAAGTGAAGAGGCGCAACGTGCGATCCCTCGGCGCGTTCTGCTCGGCATTGGCGACGATCCGATCAGGATTTTGTTCGCCCTGGGTGGGCAGACCGTCGGTCATAAAAAGGACATAGGCTGGGCGTCCGCGCTCCTCGCGCGCCGCCGCTGAGGAGAGTTCAAGCTGGCCCAGCGCTTCGAGCAAAGCCCGGTTGATGTCGGTGGATCCATTGGCGAGCAGACGGTCGATCCATCTTAGCGCGGCGCGGCGCGTCTCAGCGGTCACAGGCTGTAGACCGGATTCCCACCATTCGGTGCCGGTGCTAAAGCTGATCAAATTGAAGCGATCCTCAGCGTTGAGATTTTCCACCACAAAGCGCGCCGCGTCCCTGGCCTGAACGATCTTCTCGCCTTGCATCGAGCCGGAGACATCAAGCACAAGGACAATGTCGCGGGCGATGATCTCTTGGCCGGCGGCTTTGAGACCCGGCGCAGCCAGCAAAAGGAAGAAGCCATCCTCGCGGCTGGGTCGATACGAAAGCAGATCAAGGCCGATGGCGCTGTCGTCGGTTCCAAAGTAGAGGACAAAATCGCGCATCTCGGCGGCATCCCCTGTCTCGAAGCCGATGAGGGCGCGGTCGTCATCCTCGCGGCTGATGGAGACGTTGTGGCTGGGGCTGTAGATCGTGCGCAGACCGGGCTGATCGCGCAGATCCACACTCAGGGCCATGTTCGTGGGCGGCGTCTGCCCCGATCCCCGGCCCAGGGGAACGACGAAACGGTAGAGGCCATCCTCCAACGAGAGGACCTGACGATAGGTGAGTTCCACCACACGGGTCGCGCCGGCGGGGATGGGAAAGACGCTGGCCTGGAAGAGTCCCTGGCCCAGGTATTCGAGCAGCGCCGGATCGCGCTGGCTGCGTACAATCTCCTCGTAGATGCGGCGGGCTTCCTCAGCCTTGTAGAGCTTGCCCTCCAACACCTGACCATCCACCATCATTTGAAAATCGCCAATGGCGGCATCCGCAGGCAGTGGAAAGACGAAAGTGCCTTCCAACGTCTGCTGTGTAGGGTTGCGGAAGCGCTGGGTCACGTGGACGGCGGCCACGCTGCCTTCGATCCGCGCCTCAACGCTGTGGAGTTGCACCTCAACCCCTGTCCAAAGCGGAGGGAGTCCAATCGGCGGTTCAATGATGGGCGGGAAGACGGTCGGTCGAATGGGCGGGGTCCCTTGCGCCAGGCCGGAGAACGGGGAGATCGCCAAAATCAGGCCGAGTACGAAAAGAAAACCAAGCAGGCTGTGACGGAAGGATAGTCGTGGGAACATGGGAAACGCTCCTCTCACAATGGAGTGGTCGGGATGGACGAAGAAACACCGCGGCAACTTTGGGACGAAGCGACAAGGGGGAATGTTCCATCCAAATTTCCAGACCTTTCGGGTTTTCTGAAACCCGAAAGGTCTAGGGACATAGGTAAGCCCTGCTTCCTCAAAGGGATGGCGCTCATGGTAAGATGAGGTCATCGGCGATTGGGTTGCGCTGAGACCAACCTTTTCCAAGAAAGCAGATCTCCCCTATGATCAAAAAACAATTGCTCGCTCTCCTCTTTGCGCTCGCCATCAGTGGATGTGTCCTGCCTCAATTGGCCTCGTTGCCAACCGCAACCCCACCCCCCACCTATGTGGTGACGCCGATGCCGACGCTGCCGCCGACTGCGGGCAGCCTGGGCGATCCGCTCTTTCCACAACTTGGCAACGCCGGCTATGCAGTGGATCACTATACACTCGATCTGACGGTGGACGTGGCGACGAACACGCTCACCAGCACGGCGACGATTCGGGCACAGGCGGATCTCACGCTGGATCGCTTGCATCTCGATTTCCACGGCTTGACAATTGAGGAAGTAACAATCGACGGAGAGAGCGCCGTCTATACCCGCGAAGAGGGAGAGTTAATCATCGAACCCGCCGCGCCGATTGCGGCAGGTCATCTGTTTACTGCTACGATCCGCTATTTTGGACAGCCAGAGCCGCAGCCGCTGGCTATGCTGGGTGAGATTGGCTGGCTGCACATGGGCGAGGGCATTCTTGTAGTCAGCCAGCCCACCGGTGCGGGTACATGGTTCCCAGCCAACGATCATCCACAGGACAAAGCCACCTATACCCTCCGCATCACCGTGCCGCAGCCCTATGTCGCCGCATCCAATGGGCTGCTCGCCGAGGTGATCGAGACGGAAACCGAGCGGACCTACGTCTGGGAGGTAATCAACCCCATGGCCAGCTATCTGGCGACGGTGGCGATCTACCCGTTCGAAATGAACACCCAGGCGGGACCGGGCGGTCTGCCCATCCTCAACTTTATCGGCGTGGAGCTCCCAGCCGAAGCGGTAGCGGCCTTAGAACGGACGCCGGAGATGATCGAATTTCTTGAAACGCGCATTGGTCCCTATCCTTTTGAAAGTTACGGTGCAATCGTCGTCGATCTCCATTTTTCATTGGAGACACAGACCCGTTCGATCATCTCGCGAGGCCATCTTCTGGGTCCACGCGAAGAGGTGGTGATGCATGAACTGGCGCATCAATGGTTCGGCAATAGTCTCAGCCTGGCCCAATGGCAGGATATATGGCTCAACGAGGGCTTCGCTACCTATCTATCCTGGCTCTGGACGGAACATATCCACGGGCCGGAGGTGTTCGACAACATTGTGCGCGCCAGTTATCAAGCGCCCTTCCTCGCCATGCCGCCGGGGACGCCTTCCGCCGATACGCTCTTTCATGGCAGTGTCTATGTGCGCGGGGCGTTGACGCTCCACGCGCTGCGCGTGCAGGTAGGCGACGAGGCATTTTTTGAGATTTTGCAGACCTATTACGCCCGTTATCGTGACAGCCACGTGACCACTGCGGATTTCATCGCCGTCGCCGAAGAGGTCAGCGGTCAATCATTGGCGGATTTCTTCCAAAGTTGGCTCTACACCAGGGGCGTGCCTCCGTTTCCAGAAAGGTGATTAGTGACTGAGGACTGGGGATTGGGTAAAGTATCTGAAATCGCCTAATCTCTTTCAAGGAGCGAGTGAGCGATTGGGCGATTTTGGACCCAATCCCCAGTCACTAATCACCAGTCACCCATCCCCGCTCCCCTTTTCGCCAAACTCCTCCTCCCGATGATATAATCGTCGTTCATGTGTTGCCGCTTATTCACAGATCGAGTATAGCCCGATGGAAGTGAACTATTCATCCAATGGAAATCAGCGGAGCCGAGAGTTGGAGCCGACGCCCACGGCATCCCCGTCTTCTACGTATCAGCTTACGCGCGATCCCTTTTTTTATGGAACAGTGGGCTTTTTCGCGCTGCTCACGACGCTCTTGCCGGGCAGCCTGGGACAGCCGAATTTTATGCCGATTGTGCAGGCGCTGGGGCTGACCATCTTCACGGCGATCCCGCTGCGCAAAGGAGATGTGGGCACAGCTTTGCGGGTGCTGCTGCTCTGGCTGATCGTCCAACTTACGGTGATCTTCTTCATGGCCTGGGGTCTGCCCGTTCAAACAGCGCGCGCGATCCCAGACGGCGTCACCTATCGGATGGATCTTGTCACCTGGGCTTACACGGGTGAGGCGCTGCCCCGTTCCTTATTGGTAGCGCCATTGGCGCGGCTGATAGAAATCCTCGGCGTACTCGTGGGCAGTTTGCTTACAGGCGGTCTGGTGGGGAGTTGGTTTCTGGTGCGGGCCGTGGATCTCTTCGGTTTCAGCGCAGGCACCATGATCCGCGAAATGGCGTCGCCGATTGGGCTCCTCTTGGGATTCACCCCCTGGCGGCTCTTGTCGTTGAGCGGCTACGCGGGATTCTTCCTCTTGCTCGCCCAACCGATCCTCAGCAACCGCTGGGATCTTAACCACTATCGCAAGAATCAACGTCGTCTGATTATTTGGTCGAGCGGACTGCTCGTCGCTGGCCTCCTCCTTGAAGTCCTGCTGCCGGGGTTCTGGCAAGGATTGGTGATCGGGGAGTAGGGATCGGGGACTGGGGATCGGGGATAGTGTATTCAATCTCCCATCTCTACTTTCCAATCTATCGTATACAGCGATTGCCCAAACTCGTGTGGGGGTCATTGGGTGATTGCAGAAGCTCTACCCGGTCCCCAGTCCCCAATCCCTAATATCCAATATCCAATCCCTAACTCTCTATGCTCCGCATCAAACGTGTTGAAATTCAAGGCTTCAAAACGTTCGCCACCAAGACCGAATTCGTTTTCGATCCTGGGGTGACGGCGATTGTGGGGCCGAACGGCAGCGGCAAAAGCAATGTAGCCGATGCTGTCCGTTGGTGCATGGGCGAACAGAGTTTCGGGCTATTGCGCTCCAAAAAGACGGCGGATGTGATCTTTTCGGGCAGCGACAAAAAAGCGCGCCTGGGGATGGCGACGGTCAGCATTACCTTTGACAACAGCGACGGCGATCTGCCCATTGACTTTACCGAGGTCGAGATCGCACGCCGAGCCTATCGGGATGGCGAGAACGAATATTTGCTCAACGGGCAGAAGGTGCGCCTGAGCGACGTCACCCAACTGCTCGCGCCCAGTGGATTGGGCAAACGCACCTACGCCGTCATCGGCCAGGGACTGATCGACCAGGTCCTCAGCCTCAAACCCGAGGAACGTCGCGCCCTCTTTGAGGAAGCCGCCGGCATCACCGGTTATCAGACAAAACGGGCGACAGCGTTGCGCCGCCTGGAAGCCACCCAGCAGAATTTAGAACGCGCTCAGGATATTATCGCCGAACTCAGCCCGCGCCTGGGCTATCTGCGCCGACAGGCCGAACGCGCCCACGAGCGCGCCCAGGTCGAAGCGGATCTCAAAGGGCTGCTGCACCAATGGTATGGTTACCGCTGGCACAGGACGTTGGCCGATCTGCGCGAATACCGCATCGGGGCCAAAGCCATTGAGCGGATCGTCAAGAGTCGCCGCCAACAATTGGAAAAACTCGGCGCCCGCATTGAGGAACTGCGCAGCGCGCAGAACGGCTTGCGCGAGCAACTCAATGCAAAACACCGCGCCAGCAGTGACCGTCATCGTCAGGCCGAAGCGATCAGTCGAGCGTTAGCCGTCGCCCAAGAGCGCCATCGACAAATCGGCAGCCGCCGCGAGGAACTGGCGCGAGAGATGGCCGATCTACGCCTGGAACGAGAGGGATTGGCGGCGCGTCAGGCTGAATTCATGGACGCTGTGGCTGCCGCCGAAGCTGACTATCGCCAGCAGCAATCCGCCGTTGACGCCCTCCAACGGGATCTCAGCCAGCGCCAGGCCGAGCGCGCCATCCTCGTGGAACGGTTGGACGCGGCGCGCAAAGAAGAACGTCTTCTGGCCGAACGCAGCGCTGACCGCCAAACCCGGCTGGCGCAAATCGACGAGCAGCGCCGTCATCTCCACGCCGAGCAATCCGAACAACAGGAGACGCTCGCCAACGCGCACGTCGCCGTCGAAGAGGCTGCCATCGCCCTGGCGCAGGCTGAGGCCGACGCCGAACAGGCGACGGCAGACCTGGCCGATCTCCAGCGCGCTATCGAAGACCTTGAAGCGCGCATTGGTCCACTGCGGCAAGAGCTAGAGGAAAAAGAAGCCGTCCGCCGTGAAGCCGACCGTGTTGCAGACCGCTTACAGACCCGTTACGAACTGCTAGAGCGTCTGCGCAATGAAGGCGCCGGTTACGTCAGCGGTGTGCGCGCCGTGTTGCAAGCTGCCCAGCTAACCGGCATCCTCGGCACCGTGGCTTCCCAGCTCAACGTCCCCGCCGAATTGGATAAAGCGGTGGAGACCGCACTGGGTGGGGCGTACCAGAATATCCTCACCGAAAGTTGGGACGATACCAGGCGCGCCATCGACTATTTGAAGGGTGGACGCGGGCGGGCGACATTTCTGCCGCTCAACCGGCTCTCGGTCGCCAAAGCGATCCCCGCGCCGAGGATGGCGGGCATTCTGGGCAACGCCGCCGATCTGGTGGAGTACGACAGACGGGTCGCTGACGCCATCGAAGGGTTGCTCAACCGCACCTGGGTGGCGCAGGATCTGCCCGCTGCCCGCCGCGCCCTGGACGCGCACCGCGGTCCACAGCCGACAGTGGTGACGCTGGATGGTGAGATCATCCGGCCAGGCGGCGCGGTCACCGGCGGCAACGACGGTCGCCGCCAGGATGAATCCGTCCTTGCCCGCGAGCGGGAACATCGCCGCCTGCCCGATCTGATCCGCGCAGCGCGCCAAAACGCCGACGAGATCGCCGCATCCTGTCGAGCGCTGAGCAGTGAGATCGAAGGCAACCGCGCTGAGGTCACTCAACTGCGCGAAGAGGAACGCAGCATCCGCAGCCAGGAACGGCAGGCGCAGGGTGCGTTGGAAGCAGCCCGATCGCGGCTGGCGCAGGCTGAACAGAAGGTCAACTGGCAGCAGGAGTTGATGGGGCGGCGCGGCGACACGCTGCAAGGACTCGATCAACAGGAAGAGAGTTACCGCGCGGAACTGGCAGCCTTGCAGATAGCAGCCGCGGAGATTTCCGTCGCCGTACAAGCGGCGGAAGCCGCGATGCGGGCCCAGGGGATCAACGATCTGCTCCAGCAGTTGGCCGAAGCGCGCGCCGCCGCTGCCGATGCCCAGGGCACACTGCGCAGCCGTCAAGCCGTCTTCAACGAGCAGCGCCGCGGGCTGGAAACGGTCTCTGCGCAGATTGCCAGCCGCGGCGACCGTCTCCGTGCGCTGGAAGGCGAAGACGAAACGCTGGCGGCGCAGATCAAAGAGCGCAGCGGCGAAGAAGCCAGCGTGAGCGGAGAGATTGCGACTCTGCAAGCGGAGATCGATCCTGCCGAGCGGGAGTTAGCTGCTCTGGAATCTGCCCAACAGGAGACGGAAAACGACGAGCGGAATTTACAGCAGCTCCTGCGCCAGGATGAAACCAATTGGAACGCGGCCCAATTACAGCTTCAGCGCACCGAGGATCGGATGGAAGCGCTGCGCGAGGAGATCCGTCACGACTTTGGGCTGGCGGTAATGGAAGAGAGCGACGACGTCGCCTATCAACCGCCCCTGCCTTTGCAGACTGTGGTGGCGCAGTTGCCCGTTGTCACCGACCTGCCCGCTGGGTTGGATGAGGAAGTACAGGAGACGCGCGCCCGACTGCGTCGCCTGAGCAACGTCAACCCCGAAGCGCCTAAAGAGTATGAGGAAGCCGCCGGTCGCCACGATTTTCTCATCTCCCAATCCGCCGATCTGGAGGCTGCCGCCGCCGATCTGCGCCGGGTGATCCGCGAATTGGATAAGCAAATGGAGGAAGCGCTGCGCCGCACCTTCGACGCTGTCTCCAAGGAATTCATCCATTATTTCGAGTTGCTCTTCCAGGGGGGGACGGCCAAACTTACCCTCACCACGCCAGAGGATATTATCAACACCGGCGTCGAGATCCTTGCGCGTCCGCCCGGCAAACGTCCGCAAAGCCTGGAATTGCTCTCCGGCGGCGAACGCTCGCTGACCGCCTGCGCCTTGATCTTCGCCATCCTGCGCGTCAGCCCCACGCCCTTTTGCATCCTCGACGAGGTGGACGCTGCGCTGGACGAAGCCAACGTGGATCGCTTCCGCACGGTGCTGGAAGGGCTGATCGACCACACCCAATTCATCATCATTACCCACAACCGGCGTACATTGGAAGCGTCGAACACGATCTACGGCATCACCATGGGCGACGACGGCGTGAGCCGCGTCATCAGTCTGCGGCTGGAAGGGGATGAGATGGTGGAAATGAATGGGAAAGTCGCAGCGGAGGAAGCAGTGGCTATGTAAGGGGAAAGATGATGGGATGATGAAGGCTACAACGCTTCATCATCCCATCATCTCTTTTTAGGCATTGCTCAACGCCAGCAGTTGACTCGCAGCGCTGGATGCATCCAATGCATAAAGATCGGCGCCGATGTCCTGGGCGAAACGCTCGGTGACGGGCGCGCCGCCCACAATCACGGTGACCTGATCGCGCACGCCAGATTCATTGAGCGCCTGCATAATGGCGCGCATGTTGCTCTGGGTGGTAGTGAGCAGCGCGCTCATGCCGAGGACACGCGGTTTGTGTTCGCGCACGGCAGCCACGAACTGCTGCGGCGTCACATTCACACCCAAATCGACGACTTGCCAGCCGACGCCTTCCACCATCATCGAGACAAGGTTCTTGCCAATGTCGTGGATGTCGCCCTGGACAGTGCCGATGATCATCGTCCCCGCGGGTTTGACGTCCGCCGCCTGCAAATGGGGACGTAGCACGGCCAGACCTGCCTTCATGGCGCGCGAGGCGATCAACATTTCGGGTACAAAACAGTCGCCGGTCTCAAACTGTTTGCCAATCGCGGTCATCGCCGGGACCATAGAATTGTTTAGAATGTCGCTTGCTGTCCGTCCATCTTCCAGGGCGAACTTCACTTCCTCAACCACGGCGTTCATATCGCCAGCAATAATACCTTCATAGATTTCATCAAGTTCCATCGTTGTCTCCTTAGCAGATAGCAGATAGCAGGTAGCAGTTAGCCCAGAAAAGAAGGCGAAAACCAAAAGGCAGAGGTGGTTGAGGGAGTGCAGGTTTGCAGGTTGCAGATTTGCAAGTGACAATTTCTGGCGTAACATGCCCCTTGCAATTCGCCCCTTGCCCCTCACTCTGCATAATTCCCCTCACGGCGCCACACATCAAGCATCAGTTCGTAACGGGCGAGGCGCATACCAGTGTAAATACAGTTGCTTGTGGAAAAGATATAGCCGCCGCCCGGCATCCCATGTTTTAGGGCATACTGGGCCGAAGCGATCACCTCCTCGTCGGCGCCGGTGTCGAGCAGACCGCAATTGACGTTGCCAATCAAGCAGAGTTGATCCCCATAGCGCCGCTTGACTTCGGCGATGTCCACCCCGCCTTGAGGATCGAGCGAGTGCAGCGCGTGCGGTCGCGTCTCGATCAACTGATCGATAATCGGCATAATGTTGCCATCGGTGTGTTTGATCACATAGAAGCCCAGATCCCGGTATCCTTTTGTGAGACGGGCGAGATAGGGCGTGATAAATTCAGAAAATTGAGCCGGGCTGACAAAGGGACCGCTGTTGAAACAGTAATCGGCGCAGAGGGCGAAACCATCCAACCCGCCGTGGCGGGCCAGTTGTTCGGCGCGCTCCAAGGCCATGTCCACGCGCAGGGATGCTTCCGCTTTCACCTTCTCCGGCTCGTCGTAGAGGCGATAGCTGAATTCCGCCATGTGCGTGCCATCGGGGATCGAGAAAGTCGCGTCGCCGTGACGCATGATAAAGTAACAGTCGCCCGTCCGCTCGCGGATCAGATCGATCAGCCGGATGGTCTCTTCGGTGCTGTCCGGGTTGGGGTGGATGAAGATGGCGCTGTGTTCGTAGCATTCCGCCGTGCGGATGTAAATGTCTGCCATCTCGACGCGGTGCAGTTGGCGTTCCTTCTCCTCCATTTGGAACCACTGCCCATAGTGACGATGGCTGGGATGTACTTTGCCAAAGGCTTCCATGGTGAGGAAGAAGACCAATTCAAAATGGGGGACACGACCAATCAAAGGGCGGCGTTCCAATGAGGCAATGAAGCGATCACGGGGTTGCATGGAGCTGTTATTTATCCTCGCCTGAATCTTTTCAACAATCCAACCCAATGTAGCGGAGATCGGGGAGTTGACGCAATAGCCATCCGGCTAGGGTCTACGCTGGCTGCTTATGGCTCTATACTACAAATGTTGTGTCTTTCCACAAGGGTCTTGACAGGCGTTTGGACAGCGCGTATAGTGACAAAGGCGGCCTGTCATAGTAACGGCAGCCATCATTTATCGCAATCAGATCGCCGCATTCACCAGCGGTTCACAAGCAAACAAGGAGGCGTCCAATGACAAATCGAATCATGTTCAGCGTTGACGCCTGTGGTGTTGCTTGTCGCTTTGTTGCCGAACCGTGTGGGATGCTGCGTCCGCCAGATAGCCCGACGAGGAGATCGATCCTCTGTTAGTGGCTGGCTGAGCTTGCCTTGCCTTCCCTGCCCCGCACGGTTCTCCGTGTGGGGCTTTTTATTTTCGATCCACTGCGTGTTTTCACACGTCAAGATAGCGAGGTGCCTGATGGAAATGCTCATCAATCTTGGTCAACCCTTTGTTCTCCGGTGAGGATGCCCTTGCCGCCGTTGTCACACGTACAGTTTGAAATCATGCCAAGGAGAATTTCTCATGGATTTCCGCGAATATCATGCGTGCCAGATGAATATGCGTGTCTTGCTTATGGGCAAAGAGGAGCAGATCCTTCATGCGACCTATCTCTACCATCACCAGGGACCCAATCGACGCCAGCGCCTTCTTTCATGGATGGGCACTCGTCTTGAAAGCTGGGGAGAGAGATTGCAGGAACGCTACGGCAGTGAACCACGCGCCGGCCGCTACGGTCGGATGGCTCAGTAATCAACCCACCCAGGCGCGGATTGGACCTTCTCCCTCGAAGGTCCAATCCGCGCCGGTTTCCAAAGGCAACAGAGATCCACAATGCTCTTATCACTTTCAAACATTTCCAAATTCTATGGCGAAAAGCAGGTCCTCAAAGATGTCTCGTTCTCGCTCTATCCCGGCGATCATGTGGGATTGGTGGGGGCGAACGGCGCCGGCAAATCCACACTGCTCAAGGTGATAGTCGGGAATGTAGCGCCCGACGGCGGCCACGTAACCGCAGCCCACAACATCGAGATCGGCTACCTGCCTCAAACCCTGGCCGATGCAGCGGAGAAAAGTGTTGACGATCTCTTGCAAGAATCGCTGAGATCCTTGCGCCAACTCGAAGCGCAGATGCGCGATTTGGAAGGACGGATGACCCACGCCAACGGCGCGTTAGATGCGATTCTTGCCGATTATACTGAGATCAGCGAGCGCTTTGAACGGCGCGGCGGCTATGATCTCGACTATCGGCTGGAGATTGTCCTCAGTGGGCTGGCCGTAGCCGACATCGACCGCAGCCGTCGCGTGTCCACCCTTTCTGGCGGGGAAAAGACGCGCATCTGCCTGGCCGCGCTGCTGCTGTGCGCGCCCGATCTGCTGCTCCTGGATGAACCCACCAATCACCTTGACTTTGCCGCGCTGGAATGGTTGGAAGCCTACCTGCACGATTACGGCGGGGGAATGCTCGTCGTCTCCCACGACCGCCACTTCCTCAACGGCACGGTGACTTCGCTCCTCGAAGTGGATGAGCATACGGGGCAGGTCAAGAGCTACACAGGCAACTATGACGCCTATGCTGAAGTCAAAGCCCTGGAACGGATCAAGTGGGCGGCGGCCTACGACCAGCAGCAAGAGGAGATCCACGAGCTGCGCCAGATCATTAAGGGCAAGGCCAGGCAGGTCGCTCACAACCGCGCCCCGCGCGATGGGGATAAGTACGTCAAGCATTTCAAGCGCGAGCGGGTGGAGACGGCCATCGCCCGTAATGTCAGCGCCGCCGAGGAGCGTTTGCGCCGTCTCGAAGCGGACCCGATCCCAGAGCCGCCACAGCGGTTGATCATCAACCCGAACTTCAACCCGCAAACGCTGACCAGCGCTTCCCCACTGACGGCGTCGCAACTGCGCAAAGCCTACGGCGACGAGATCGTGTTGGACGATGTCACTTTTGCCCTGAGCGCCAGCAGCCGTGTGGTGATCGTCGGCCCAAACGGCGCGGGCAAAAGCACCCTCCTGCGTATCCTCGCCGGCATCGACAGCGCCGATCAGGGCGAGGTGACGAGGGCGGGCAGCGTAATCATCGGCTATTTGGATCAAGAACAGGAGACGCTCGACCCCAGCCTGACCCTCTTTGAGGTTTACCGTCAAGGGTTGACCGGCCATTTTGAGGAGATCAAAGCGGCGTTGCTGCGCTATCACCTCTTCACCTGGCCGGATCTGATGAAAAAGGTAGGCGCACTGAGCATTGGGCAAAAACGGAAATTGCAGATCGCCCGGCTCATGGCGGTCGGCGCCAATCTGCTTCTCCTCGACGAACCGACCAATCACATCAGCTTCGACGTATTGGAAGAGTTCGAAGCCGCGCTGCTCGACTTCCCCGGCCCGGTGTTGGCCGTCTCCCACGACCGGCGCTTCATCCAACGCTTCGCTGACGAAATCTGGGAAGTGCGCGATGGAAAGCTGATCCGCTATCCTGGCGGTTGGGAAGTGTATAGAGAAGTGACTGGGGGCAGAATCGCTTAATCGCATAATCTCGACTTTGAAGCGATTGGGTGTGTTCAAAATGAGTTGGCCGTCTGGGTAGGGGTCTGGGTGGACGGCTCACAAATATCGTCTGCGTAAGCCATTGCTCGTCTGCCGTCCACCCAAACCCTTTCGAATCTGAATACACCCGAAGCGATTGGGTGATTAGATTTCAGAAAGTCAGCGCGATCCCCAGTCCCCAATACCCATCAAACACAAACAGATTTCTCACACAATTTTCCTTTACACAAGGACGCCTGAATGGTATAATAGCGCTGTACTGCTAAGGGGATGATCGGTTTCGACGGGGCAGGACGTTTTGAGATGGCAAGCCGTAGAGCGTCGCCTACGTTAAAAAGGCGCAAAACCCTATAAATGCCAACACAGGCAAACTCTTCAACTTCGGTTTCGCTGGCACGACTTCCGTCGCCGCCGCTGCCTAAGTTAAGAAACTGACCCTCTGCGGAGGGTCACGGCCCACCGGGTGCGGCCAGCAGGCCAGGTGGTAGCCGTCATACACTGCGAGCTGCTACAGTAGGACGCCGATAATACTGTCTAAGAGATATCGGATAGCCGGATAGTCACCTCTCGTCATCCAGAGGTCGTCCGGTGAAACCCAAACGTGATGACTAAGCTTGTAGAGGTCTCAACACTAGTGTTTCGGACGCGGGTTCGACTCCCGCCATCTCCACCTCACGAAGGGCCTGAGCGATTGCTCAGGCCCTTTTGCTTGTCGAGGATTCAACCGGATTGGATGTCATTGACAGGATTTGACAAGAACTTGCGTTCGGATAGACTTGCTGATAGGAGGGAATATGACGACCATCCACGACAGCGGGTACAAAATACTCTTCTCGAATCGCACCATCTTTCGGCAGTTGATGGAGACCTTCGTCGCTCAGCCGTGGGTGGCGGAACTGGACTTTGACCGCGCCGAGACCGTGGACAAGTCCTTTGTGAGCGAACATTACAAAGAGACCGAGAGCGACCTCATCTATCGGCTGCCCTGGGGCGAGGACGAACTCTACATCTACGTACTCATCGAGTTCCAATCCACAGTGGACCGATGGATGGCACTGCGCATGCTCAACTACGTCACCAATTTCTACATGGATTGGGTTAAGGCGCATGCGGCTGCGCAAAAAGTACCGCCGCTCTTCCCGTTGTTGTTGTATAATGGGGATGCCCGTTGGTCTGCTGCACAGACGGTAGCGGAGTTGGTCGAGGCAGCGCCAAATCTGGGGGAGTATGGCATTGGCTTTCGCTACTTCAAGCTTGCCGCCAACGAGTTCAGTCGGGAGCAATTGTTGGGCATTGGCAACATTGTCTCTACGCTCTTCCTGGCTGAATCCAAGCCCAATATGGACCTGCTCATTGAGCAATTTCTGTCTCTCTTTGAACAAGGAGAAGACAAACAGGCAATTTCCACCTTCTTGAACTGGTTTCGACAACTGGCGATCCACGGGCGGGTGAGAGCAGAGGATTACACCTCACTGGCAGAAGTCTACCGTTCGGTAGAGGAGGTCAAAGGCATGTTACAGAAGACATTTGAACACTGGTATCAAGAGGCTCGTGAGAAAGGCCATCAAGAAGGCCGTGAAGAAGGCCGTGCGGAAGGTATCGAACAAGGCATCGAGCAAGGCATCGAGCAAGGCATCGAGCAAGGCATCGAGCAAGGTATCGAGCAAGGTATCGAGCAAGGCGCTCGTCGCCGCGCCCTGGAGATCGCCCGCGCGATGATGGATCGGGACATTGACCTCGCCACCATCGCAGATATCACCGGCGTAGATGCAACCGAACTCATTGCGCTCAAGGAGACGCCTCGTCAAGACAATCATGAGCAATTGGATTGAGCGACGCCAAACAATAATCACCATAGTTCGGAAAGTCTTCATCTTTAGGATCTGTCAGGTTTTCTGAAATCTGGCAGGTTTTCTCCAATTTCTGTCATCCATGCCACACTTCGATCAGATCGAAATCATCTATCCTGATGGTCAGATTCAATTTGTTGATCTCGATCCGGCCATTGGGATTCTTAATATCGGACGCCACCCCGACAACGACATTGTGTTCGGCGGTCCCAACGTGCGATCCTTCCACGCGCTGATCGATCACCGGCAGTTCCCCTACCAGTGGATGCTGTTGGACGATGCAGGCGGTATAGGCGAAGCGCAGGAATTCAGCCAGTGGCAGTCGATCCGCATTGGCGATCACGAATTGGTGTTGATGAGCAGCGCCACCCAGGATCTAGCTCCTTCCACAGCGCCGGCGCAGTCGGCCGTGCCTTGGCGTGCGCCCGCCTCAAGGCCCGTTCCGCAAGGAAGCGCCGCGGCTGCCGCGCACACGTTGACGATCCACAACAGCGGGGATCGGGATGCTGTCTTTTTGGTCAATGTGGACGGCATCGATCCACGTTGGGTGGCGCTTTCGTCGACGCAGGTAACGCTGCGCCCAGGGGAAGGGACTCAGATCCAGATTGGGTTGGCAGCGACTTTGGCGCCGGGCGTCTATCCGTTGACCTGGCAGATCACCTCGCCTCAATATCCTGGCTGGCAACAAGCCGAGACCCTCTCGTTGGTGGCGTCACCCCGGAAGCAAACGGTGGAAGCGAGCGATCTCGAACCCAAAAATGTTCGATCTGAGCGCTTTCGCCGCCACGGGAAGACAATCCTGACGCTGGTGAATGAGGGCAACCATCCTGTCGATTATCTGCTGCGCGCCAGGGATGCGCGGGGAGATTGTCGCTTCCGCTTTAGGCTGCTGGCAGGCGAGGAAGCGGGCGCACAGTTAGAGGATACCGGCGACGGCTCCTGCCGGATCGCTTTGGCGGGGGGGCAGAGGGTCGCAGTCCAAATCACCATTACCCCGACCGAGGGCGGCCCAATTGGGCTGCGCGCCGGGCACTACCGCTTTGTGGTGCAGGGCAACTTCCCAGGAGCGTCCCAGATCCATCACTCGCACAATGGCGCTTTCGAGAGCCATCCCCCCATCAACATCGGAACGCTGCTGCTTGTGGTCGCACTCATCGCGCTGGCTGCGCTCTTCTTCTACCGCGAGGATCTTGGCCTTTGGGTGGATAGCTGGCGCTATAGACCGGCGCTGGCTGCCAGCGTTGCTTTCCCAGCGCCGACGCCATCGGCGCTATTGCACGGCTTCACCGCTGAAGAACTGGCGCGCTATCGTAGTTCACCCGAACGCGCACAGGCACTGGGAGGGCCAGGCCCGATTCATACCAGAGAAGATCTGCAAAGTTACGAGGAGATCTTCATTGAGATTGGCCGCCAATACAACGTAGATTGGCGCTTGTTGGCCGCGCTCTCTTATCGCGAGAGCCGGTTGAATCCCAAAGCGCGGGGCAGATCGGGTGAGTATGGGCTGATGCAGATTATGCCGGGCACATGGAACGAGTGGGCGCCGCTGGTGCTGGTCAACGATCCGTGGGATCCTTACAGCAATCTTGCAGTGGGCGCGGCCTACTTTTCTTATATCCACAGCTACTTCACCAGTTTGGGCCATTCTGACCCACGGTGGGCGCTGGCCGCCTACAATTGGGGACCGGAGCGGGTATTGCAGATCCTCGACCGCAATGGTCAATGGCAGGAGATCCCCTTGCCCACACGGCAATACGTCGCCGACATCCTCTTGAGCCGGGAAAAAGCGCCCGCCCTGGTGCGGCTCGCTGATCAGGCGGCGGTCCAGTAATCACCGCTACTTTGATAGGAACTGACCGATGAACTTGTGGACCCTGTTTGCGATTGCGCGGGCGCGCACGCCCCAAAAAGAGGCATTGGAATTTGTGAATGTGGAGAGCGGCAATGCGCCGATCCGCATGAGCTATGAAGAACTCTACACCCAGGCGGAACGATGGGCTACGGCCTTCGCCCAGATGGGCCTGCGAAAGGGGGATCGCGTTGCCTTTTTTTTGGGCAACCGTCCCGAATTTGTGATCGCCTATCTGGCCGTCCTGCGCGCCGGCGCGATCATGGTCCCCATTAACCTGCGCTACCGGCGGATGGAGATTTATCACATCCTCAACGATTGCACGCCTCGCTTCCTTGTCACCGAGAAAGCGCAAGAACCAATTCTGGCCGAGTTGACCTCCACCGATCTGGGTGGCGTGGAACGAATCCTTGCGGTGGATGCCGTGGATGAATGGTTGTCGCCAGTGGAGACGCAACGCCCGCCGCTCGTCCACGGCGAGGACCTGGCGCTGATCATGTATACATCGGGCACAACCGGGCGCAGCAAAGGCGCGATGATCAGCCACAACAATGTGCTGGCTACCGTCACCGGATTGATGGCAGCCTGGGCCTGGCAGGCCGATGATGTGATCCTGCTGCCGCTGCCGCTCTTCCATGTTCATGGATTGGTGGTGGGGCTGCACTGTGCGCTGGCGAGCGGGGCGACGGTGCGCCTGCGTCCTAAGTTTGACGCCGAGGAGACCATCGACGTGTTGGCGCACGGCGGCGCAACGCTCTTCTTTGGCGTGCCGACGCTCTATGTGCGCCTGCTCGATCTGCTAGAACGGATGGACCCGAAACCCGATTTCAACCGGATGCGTCTCTTCTGCTCAGGCAGCGCGCCGCTGGCTGCTGAAACGTACATCGCCTTCGAAGATCTCACCGGCCACCGCATTTTGGAACGCTACGGCATGACCGAAACCGGGATGAATTTGAGCAACCCGTATATCGGTCCACGCGTCCCCGGCAGTGTGGGGACGCCGCTGCCGGGCGTCTTTGCGCGTATTGTGGATGGGCAAAATCATGAGCTTGCGCCGGGCAGCGAAGGAGAATTGCTCGTGCGCGGCAGCAATGTCTTTGACGGGTATTGGAATGACAAAGAGAAGACAGCGGCCAGTTTCAGCGTCGACGAGGCGGGGATCCGCTGGTTCCACACCGGCGATCTGGCCGTTCAAGACCCGGAGAGCGGCTATGTGACGCTGTTGGGGCGGCGGCACGAGTTGATCATCAGCGGCGGCTTTAACATCTACCCGCGCGAGATCGAAGAATTGCTGCTCTCCTACCCCGGCATTCGCGACGCCGCCGTCATCGGCGCGCCCCACCCCGAATGGGGCGAAGTGCCTCTGGCCTGCCTGGTTTGCGAGGGCGAGATCGATGAAATTTCACTGGTTAATTGGTGCAAATCACAACTAGCCAGCTTCAAAGTTCCTCGCCATTTCCGCTATGTCAACGAACTCCCCCGCAACGCCATGGGCAAGGTGCTGAAGCATTTGTTGAAATAGGTGATTGGGTATTGGATATTGGTTAGCGGCGATGAACAAGGTTCCCAATACCCAATATCTAATACCCAATACCCTCACCACCTCCGCTCGCGGCGGATGGCCTGCCAGCGGGCGCGGGCGCGTTGCAGGGCAGGAGGACGCAGATCCGCCGGGCCGTAGTGGATCTCGGTGGCGGCTTCACTCAAATCGAGGACCGACCGGCTGATCCGGCGCACGCGCTCCGGTTCGCCGCCAGCAGTGACAATGTGAGCGGAAAGACCGCGCCCATACTCCAATTCCGTCTCGGCTTGATGTAAGGGGCGGCCCAGACGCCTCCCCCATGAGACCAACGCCAGCCAGGGATCACGCGGCGGACGGCGGTCCAACCATCCCCACAGCAATACCAGCAACCCCAAAATGGGCGCGAGCCAGACGAGCATCTGCCAGTTCCACGCAGGATCGGGGGTTACCTCGGGGGTAACCACTGGCGGCGCAACCGGCAGTTCGAGAGGAAACGCCGGGCTGTCGAAGCGAACGCGCTGGAGTGGCGCGCGTCCCGCTGTCGGCTCAAAGGCAACCCAGCCCAGATCGGGGAAATAGATCTCCGGCCAGGAGTGGGCCTCTGCGTCGGTGATCAGCCATTCCTGGGCTTCGGGGTTCCAGCCGCCGGGGACATAGCCAGTGACAAAGCGCGCCGGCAGTCCATTCAGCCGCGCCAGCACCACAAAGGCAGTGGCGTAATAATCACAATAGCCACGCTGAAGATCGAAGAGGAAATAATCGGCCACATCGACTACATCCGCAGGCGGCGCGCTCACATCGAGATCATAGGTGAAGCCGCGCAGATAAGCTTCAATGGCTTCGGCCTGTTCATAGGGCGTGGATTGACCAGCGATGAGTTGAACGGCCAGATCGCGCGTCCGCGCGGTGATCGTATCGGGCAGGCGTAGATGACGTTCGAGTTCAGCGGGCAGTGGATGATCCTCGTTGAAGCCCGGCCACGCGCGCAGGATCTCCACATCCGCCGAGGGGACAGCCGAGATCATCTCGTAGCGGGTCACGGGTCCACCCTGCGCCCACAACGCCACCAGATCAACATCCCCGCGCAGATCAGCTTCATAGTCGATACCCGGCTCAACGGGTTCTCCGGCGGCGTAGAGCAATGAGGAAGGCTGCGCCATGCGGATCCACTGGCGCAAGGGCGCGCGGCGATCCCATGCATTGCCCAACCAGGATTGGCGCGCCTCAAAGGGCTGGCGCAGCAGCCCCGACGGGTTCTCCCATCCTTCGCCGTTGTAGTTAGCAAAGGTGGCGCGACGCATGTAAAAGCGCAGCGACGGCTCATCATAAAAATCCCGGTATGAATCGCCCATGGTGCGATTGGTACTCACCCACATCACCGGGCTTTGTCCCAGATCGGGACCGGCGCCCAAAAGGAATTGGTTGGGCAAACCGCTGCCGATACCGCCGTAGCGTCCGCGCGGTTGGCGATCCAGATCGGGGAAGAGCCGTTTGCCGGTCGTTTCCAGCGGTTCATAAACCGGGCTCAACTGCTCATAGGCCCAGAGTCGCGCTGCATTCACTGTGGGGGAAGGGATCACGGCGGCGACCAAGAGGATCAGCACAGTGATCCCGCCGACAACAAAGAGGCGGTCAAAGATCAAGGCCGGGCTGAAGTCGATGGCGCGGCGCTGCCAATCTGCTTCCAGCGTCACTTGATCGAGCCAGAGGTGAAGCAGGATCGTGACAGCCAGGCCAAAAAGCAGGAGCCAGCGGTCGCCGTTGCCATAGTAGAGGATCAAAGTCAGCAACCAGAGCGGCGGCAGCGCCAGCAGCAGCCCACTGCGCGTGCGCAACGCCAGCCAGGCGGTCAGCCCGGCCATAACCCAGAAGATGAGTACCACAAAGCTAAGGAAGATCAGATCGTCCTGGAGTGCGCCGCCGGTTTGCACCCCTTGCCACCACTGGTCGACGCGCCAGCCATAGGTCATCCAATCGCCCAGGATATCCGCCCCCAGCGCGGGCCATGCGCCGTCCATTGCCGTTCGCCACAAACGCAGCGGCGACGGTATCCACCGAAAAAGGATCTGACTCAGCGTCAACACACCCAACAAAATCCAGAGCAAGAAGAGTGCGATCCTCAGCCAGAAGCGCCGCGCCAATCGCCCCATCCGATCCGAACGGGTGCGCCGTCCCCATCGGGCAAGCAACAGCCAGGTAGCGGACAGGCCAATCAGCACAGCCCATTCGGGGACGACGCCACTGCGCGGAATGTTGACCCATCCTGCGGCGCGCACAGCGGACGCGGGCAGCAAGAGCAAAACCAGCGCGCCGAGAAAAGCGCCCCACCCCAACATCGGGCGAAAGCGAACCACAAACCAATGGAGCAGGGCCATAGCCCACGGACGGCGTTCGATGGACGCAACCTCTGCTCTCATCCGACCTCCTCTTCGACTTCATAGGTGACCACGCCGCCGGTGGGTGTGGTCCGCAGTACAGTGCGCCGGCGGCGGTAGGTAAGCGCCGCACGCAGAGGAGTTCCCGCCTGCATAAAGTGAACGGGGATCTCCTGGCGGGCGAGCAGATCGGCCAGGCTGTCCTGTTGCGCTTCAATGAGAGAGGGCGCGCCGTTTTCTGAGCCGTCCACGATTTCGGACGCAGGCGAAACCGCCAACACACTGCTCTCGACGCCGCTCCGGCGCAGGTAGAGCAGTTCGGCGATCCATTGGGGCGCGTCCGCTCCAATCTGCGGGGTGATGAGGACAACGGTGTGGCCTTTGCCCAAAAAGCTATGGTTGCGGTGCAGCAGATCCGCCACCGGCAGCGCGCCCGTTTGGATCGGCGCCAACGCGGCAAGAATACGCCAGAGCTGCCCCTGTCCACGTTGCGGCGGCAAGATGGTAGCCTGATCCTGCGTGGGCGCTGCTGTCGCGATCTCACTCGGATTCTGACCCACGGCCAGCAATCCCACAGAACGTCGCTCGCTGCTGCTCAGAAGTTCTGCGGCCAGACTCGCCGCCAGGATAACTGTGTACTCCAGGGTGCTACGTTCGCCGCTGCCACGATGGATCGACCGATTGAGATCGAGTACGATCCAGAGATCGCCGCTGGGTTCCTCCTCCAGTTCGGTGACCATAATCTGGCCGCGATGGGCGGTAATGGGCCAGTGGATGTGGCGCAGGCTATCGCCCGGCTGGTAAAGACGCACCACAGGGGCGCGCAGATCTCCGTTGAGCGGACGACGACGACGATCGCGGCCAGAGGCGTGTCCACGCGGCAGGCCAATCGGCGGCATGTGCGCCACACGCGGATAGACCAGGAGCGTCTCCTGTTGCTCGCCGTGAATTGTCAACCGAAAGAGGCCAAAGGGATCTCCGCTGACGAGGGTGTGCGGTCCCAACCGAAAGACGCCGCGCCGGTGGCAGATGGCGTCGCTGTGCCAGCGCGCCACCGCATCCCCGGCACAACTGGTAACCTGGCTGGGGTTGTACTCGGGTAAATAGGAATGATCCTCAAAGGCAGCCCAGAGCAGCGGCAGTGAGCTGCTGTTTTCCAGGGTGAATTCCTCGCGCAGCGAATCGCCAGCCACGAGCATTGTCCCCAAGCGACGCCGGCTGAGCGAGAGCGCCCCCGCCTGTGTGCGCACCCAGGCGTAACCTGCGCCGAAGAAGCCAAGCAGCCCGACCATCAGCACCATCCACAGCGGGCTGGGATCGATCAATTGCATGATCACCAACCAGGGGATGAGATAGAGCGGCCAGATTACGTGCGCTGTAATGCGTCGATCCGAGGGCAGGTTGTGGTTGAGGATGCGGGTGAGCAGCATGGCTGGTCTGGGGAAACGAAGGCTATGGTTCATTCAGGCTCTATCCAATCCAATCTCTTGCCTGCACATCGGCCGATTCTTGCCCTTTCAGGGGAAACTATGCCACAATCTGGGCGTATGATGACCGAGATTCAATGCACTTGTGTTCCATTTTACCACACGACAGAAGAGACGCGGCTTTCCCATAGCAGAGGGGTATGTCCCAAATTTTTGTCGAACCATCCTGTAAGGGCACGGGTAGGGCCGGAATCAAACGTCGGTTCAATGACGAGCACGCTTCCCGCCCCCACCCGTGCCCTTACTTTCCCAAAAACCTAGGACGCGCCCTAGCGAAGGGAACGGCGGCGCACATGGACTGTTGGGGATTGTTCTGACAGAGACTCACACTCCACCCAATGACGAGGCGAGATTATGAGTGAATCCACCCTATCGAGCGATCCTGCACTCCTGGGCGATGGCACATTGCGTGCCGTGGTGGTCGCGCCCGCCGATGAATGGGGGCGGCTACGATTGCGGTTGCCCGCCGACTCGGGTCATCCACCGCAAGGTATGGCCGGGCGCTATCTCCTCGCCCGTTGCGCCGTCGAAAGCGGCGAGGATCGGGGTGAAGATTGGGGAATCTACCTGCGCCGTCCGCTCTTTTTTTGTGGGCGCTATGCCTTTGGCAAAGAGGAAGAGTGGTGCGTCGCAGTTCCACGCCAGAGCCAGGACCCAGGCAATCGCTGGCTGGGCAACCTGCGCCCACGCGCCACGCTCAATGTGATCGGCCCCTTGGGGAATGGGTTTCAGATCCACCCCAACAGTCGCAATCTGCTGCTGCTGGCCGATCTGCGCGAGGACCCATCCTGGCTGCCGCGGCTGATGCCATTGGTCGAGCCAATGTTGGATCAGGGTGGGCGGGTGACGTTGTTGGCGCAGACAACGCAGTCATTTTCCTCGGCCCAACTTGATGCACTACCACTAGCGCTGGAAATTCGCACCGTCGCCACAGACGCCGACTGGCAGGACGCGCTAATCGCGCCTATCCGCTGGGCGGATCAAATCTGCGCCGCCATCCCGGCGAATCAGTACAGTCGATTGGATCAAGCTATCCGCGCCAGCCGTTTTGTCCTGGAGAAAGGCTTTGCCCAGGTCCTCGTCAACGCCGATCTGTTGTGCGGCGTGGGCGCCTGCCTGGCCTGCGTCATTCCCC
>JAHBVG010000005.1 GCA_019637695.1 Caldilineaceae bacterium
TGACGACGAATGAGGATGACATCATACCCCATTCTACCGCTATCCTTCCTATTTTTAGAACTGCCCTGCGCATCTGATGATCGGCTTTGCGGGGATGTATGTTGTTGAATCGAACCTGCCGGGCGACGTTGGCTTCCAACATTATTCTGGGTAATGTGGACTACAAGCCAAACATGATCCTCTCAACGTTGCCCTGTTTTAGAGAACAGATGGGGTTGTTCACGCCCAGAATCTATGCCGAAACGTTTGGGGGCACTTTGGAGATCTATTCTGTGCCGGGGATGGGGACGACTGTGCGTGCCAGGATTCCCCATGAGAAGAGGGGCGGTGAAAGGTGAGTATGACGGCATTGGGATTCATTAAGGAGTCAATGCTCACGGATATCTATGATGACTCTAACGGTTCGGATACCCGAGGGCGGAACCCTTGTCGTCACAGAGCGAGAGTTGCAGGATATGCGGCTTTGATCCTCTTCCACCAAATTTGATTCGTACGCTTCTGAGATAGATAGAAATGGGAATTCAACGTTCACTTCGGTGTCTCGACCCTCCGTCTCAATAAACCGTAAGATATAGCCACGACCGTCTTCGGCGCGTTTGAAAGTGAGAAGCATAACGTTAGCAGCGTCTATCTGGCAAAATGAGGTAGCAGGCGGGAGGGAACCGGCTTTTGCACCTGACATCCAAACAGGAAGAGGCGGATTGGACACCCCCCAACCAAAATTACGCGCCCGGCCTGCTCGCCAATCGCCCTCATGCGAGGTGAAGGAGTAGCGCAGGAGTATCTCGCCTGTGTGTACGTTGATGAAGTTGGTGCGAAAGTTGTTGTGCATAAAGAGCGAGTAGAGATGGCTCTGCTGGAGTTCACCCGGTTGCAGAAAAGGGTGTCCATACCCCGGTGGCGTGACGCCGTGGTGTGCACTGGAAACATAGCCGGGCCACAGACCGCCAAATTCAACCATAGGTGCATCACGCGAGGTCCAGGTGATGCCCCATCCATCATTGTGGATCTCTGCCCAGTGCTGGACAGCATAGTAATCGCTATTGGTACCAGGCAATTGGTCCTGCAATGGCTCAATAATAGCGTCCACTGCCTCAAACCGAAATTGTGGTGATGGCACCCGGAATGGAAAGGCATAGAACATCTCTAACATGGGGATTGAATCGCGTAGGATGCGGGCATTGACATCAATGCGCTTCTCTGTGTGATAGAGGATCATCTCCTGCGTCCACTGGGGGCAGCCCAGACCTTCACCCTTGCTGCGTAGCGTAGTATAGAGAGGACCGTGCTCACTGATATACATATGAGTTGTCCGTCCTGGCTCGATCTCTCCTGTCTCGCATTGACGGCTCAACAACTGGGCAAACCCATGAGGTGCATTGGCATCGACGAGTTCCTCACCTAATTCTTTGTCATAAATTGAGAGGATCTGCCCCGTTTGGGCGTCAAACTCTACTCGAAACAATGCGTTGTCAATATACTCTTGCCCAACCGTGACGCTGCTCTCAAATTGGGGCCACTCTCTACAAGGAACGATGCGATAGCTCTTATAGCCCATCGCCGGTAAATGCTCAACCTGAAAGGCAACTTCGTACAAGTAACGGGGATCGATCTTCCCCAATGCGAACCGCTCTGCCGCCCATGGCGAGGCAGCCTGTGCGTCGACAAGGTTGACTAACTGATAGGGAATGGATTCACCCTTCTCTATGTCGATAAGTTGAAACGGGTTCTCAAACAAAGCGAGTGGTGGATCGAAAATAGCGCGCCCCACTGCACTGCCGAATGCCAGCGTTGGCCCATCCTCCGCCTGTTGGGGAGGACGCCAGTAGAGTGACTTTCCATGCGGCTGCCACATGCGCAGTGGGACCCGTACAATTTCATTTCTTTCCCACGAAAGCGAGTTGAACAGGATCAGGTGAGTCCCTTCATCCGGGTAATGGATCACATCGGCGATCCTGTTGCTTGCTTTGACCATTAAATTGTGAGCCAGAGCAGCGCCCCGATAGGCAAAGGTCCCCTTCTCCGCCCAGTTGGCATCTTGCGCAGGTCCGCCCGGCTGTGACATCCCCCAACAGTGGCAATCAAAACAGAAGATCTCGTGGTACGCTTCATTGATCTCGCTCTGCGGGTAGTCGTAGTCAGCGATAAGGGCAGCCATCGACATCAACTTCTCCGCCGTGAGCAACCAGTCATGGCTGTTGCGGTTGATGGCTGTCTCTTGTGGGGTCGAGATGGCGGCAACTCCATAGTCTGTGCCTGGGATATCGCCGCGCAGTGTATTCAGTGTGTGGCCCCACTGGGCACTGAATGTGTCCAGGAAGATGCGGTTGGTCGAAGAGATTAGCTTCGGGTAGGCCCAACGCTCATTCCATGCTTTGGCAATGTCAGCATAGCGTAATAGCGGCGGTGTGTTATCTGGTGTGGCCCCCCGTACGGTGTAGCTCACCACGTCCGGCTCATACCCCGTACTATCCAGGGTACGCAGCATGTCAGGCAACTCTCGCAGCGCGTGGGCGTAGCTGGTGGGGTGCCAGTCTCTGCCATGCATGTCGTGCCAGAACAGGACCCGGCTGCCATCTGTACCTTCCCACCAAAAGGCACCAGGACGCACCATTGGCAGTACCGCCTCCTCATCCCACATAGGATGCACCCGCTCTTCACCTGTTCCAAAGTACCAGGCTGGGATGCCCGGGGAGAAATAGCGAATGCCTGCGCCTGTCAATACGCCGGCCAATCCCCAGGCAATGCCGGGGATGTCATTGTGTTCGGCGGAGACGATCTCTATCCCATAGTCGCGCTTGAGCCGGAAGGCCGGATAGAGCAGACGGATTAATTCTTCATGACCGCAGAGTTCCAGGGTCTGGTTGCCGAAAAGGGCCGTGATCTCGATCTGTCCCTGGCGGGCGAAGTGCATAAAGCGCTCCACAATTTCCGGTGGGCGCGTCTCGACGAAATGAAGCACAGACCATGCCTGTTCTATCAGATAGCGAAATTTTACGTCGTCTGGCCACGCTTGTGTCTCTTCACAATAAGCCACTACCTGTTCCAGATAGACAGCATGTTGGCGCACCACCTTGGAGAGCAGATCCGTATAGCCCATGTCGTGGTGTGAGTAATGGACCAGATGGACCTCCCAATGTTTTTGTGGTTGCCAATTCAACGTCTGCTCTGCCAGCAATCTTCGCCCCGCATAGACGCCAAACCAGATCTCCAGCGGCTGGTATAGGTCGGGCAGATAGATCTCACGTTCCACAGTACCCTGCGGGACAGCACCCAAAGGCATCATTTCGTCAATTCCTTGCCCGGTCACACGTAGAACCAGATCTTCATGCGCACTCTCGCTGGCAAATGTCAACCGTACCAGTTGGCGCAAAGCGTTATCGCCATATACAAAGAAGACGGTCGGATCAATGGAGATAATCTGCACGATACCCCTCCTGTGAGATTACACCGTCAGGCGCTGTAACAATTGGATAGCTTCCTGCCGCACCAGCGGCTCCGCCCCTTTGTCAAAGGCATAGAGCCCCAATACCTTTGGCGCTAATCCTTGAGGGTTGGTGTAATCGCGTACGGTATAGGCCTGCGCAGGAGGCAGATATCCCAGTGTGCCATTTGCATTTGAGATCAGACAGGTACTCTGGAAAGGAGATCCTGCCTTGATGGCGAGCGCAGTTTCGCTAAAAACTTCCAGCGGCATAACTACAAATGCGGCTTCACCCAGTCGGATAGCCTGAATTTCACATGGACGCGTCGCAGGTTGCTCCCCTGCCTTCTGTGCCTGCATTGCCTCCTTTGCCCAGTCCCGCCGGATCGCAGCCTCGCTCACCTCCCAGCGCGGTCGCCCTTGCTGGCGCCGGTTTTCGATTTCAAGATCAAACTGTTGGATCATCTTGCCCAACTCGCCGGATGGTGGCAGCGATGCCAGGGGCAGATTCACGATTGTCCGTTCGACCTGTAGCCGTGTATCCACAGCAGGTGGAATATCCAGTGCAACTTTGGCTACCTCACAGCCCAGGATCGCGCCGATCTGCCGTGCCCGCCGGGGAGTGGTTCTGCCATGTTCATATCCTTTCGGGTTAACGTCACCAGCTGCGCCCAGCGTGAAGAGCGTACAGACTTCTTCTCCCAGCACACTGCGAACCACCTGCCGAGCATAGCCGGGGAAATCAGGCGAGATGAGGTTTCGGTAACTGTGCAGAGCAACAGGATGGCAGCCAAAGTTGAAGAGGATAGCCAACGGATCCCCCTCCGCGCTCTCCACGCGCAAAACTGGCACAGCCGGGTCAATGACCTCTTCTCCTCTCCGTCGATTTTCGCTGATCTGGTCAACATGCCCGATAGCAGTCTTAACCTGTGCTTCGACCATTGTACTCTGCGCCATACCGATCAAACCCACCAACTTGCTCTCAATTTCCTGCCGGTAAATCTTATCAACGGTTCCCCAATGGCGCACGTACATGGTCGCCGGGCCGGAATGAGTGTGAGAACCGGATAGGATCACGCGCTCACCGGAGACGCCCCACTGCTCCTCGACCCGCTGACGTACTGCGCCCACCAGATCGTCGCCCAGACCGAGCAGGTCTGCACAGACGAAGATCACAGACTCCTCACCACTTTGGAGGATCAGCGCCTGCGCCATTAGATCGTCGAGAATGCCAACGCTTGGCCCGAAATCGTATCCCGCCAATTCCACACCCACATGAGGTGTAATATTGATCTCTGCAACTCCTGCTCTCACGGCTGCCTTCTCTTTCCAGACAGAATGGTTTCCGATGTCAGTTTTCTGTGTGGGTACTGTGTGGTCCTGACGAAAGTGACCCAACGGCGAGAGAACTCTACCGCTCGTCTGGGGTGTCTATTTCTATCGTCAAAATCTGCCAGGGACCGAGCAGTTTACGCCCGCCTACGCTTCCTAAACGCTGTTGGCGCATGTTTACCTCGGTCATATGGGCAGCTTTGTCCATCCAATCGAAGGCTACCTCAGCTCGCCCACCCGCGCTCTCATAGAAGCGGGCATAGGTATTGTCATTCTTCACATAGAGGGCCGAGAGGATCGCTCCTTTGCCCTGCTCGGCGTAGGGCGACCATCTTTCACCTAGCGAATCTCCCTGGCTCGACACCGAGGTCACATTTGCAGGGAAGTTGTATTCCAGCGCATGACGGTGCAGATCTGCCTGTTGCCAGTCGCCACGGAAGGGCCAGAGTCCCAGTTCATACGTGTATCGTCCCTGGAGCAAGCGCGTATTCCAGACATAGGGCATCGAGAAGGCCAGCACAGACGAAAAGGCCCCGTCCGGCTCGCGCACACTGCCCATACAGCCTCGGTTGAATATGGCAAGTCCTACATTGCCATCAGAGACCGCAGTCCAATAGACACCCTGTACATAGCGGTCCGTTGTTTCGGCCACGCCAAAGGGATAGTCGCGAATTCCAGTGGCATAGGGCGAGAGGTAGGGGAAGAAGCGGATGCGAATCTTCTGTTCGTGGTCGTTAAAGGCCGGGATCTTCCAGGCATCCAGGGTTCGCTCATTCCAATCGGGCGGAATGACGGGTATATCTCCACTATGTTTGGGTTGCCCAATCAATTGGCCGTCGATGATGAGTTCCCCATGCCAGTCGATGCGTCGGGTGTGCTTATAAAAGGTCCACTCGCATCGATATGGAATACCACCAATCTTCCCTTCTTCCACCATTCTCGCCTGATAGGAATCGACAGTAACTTCGACTACCGTTCCCATTGACTCACAGAGTCGTCCATCGACGACGCCTGCCAGTGCGCCGCTGGTTTTGGGTGGCACCAACAGATTGTTGCCAGTGGCGCGATCTCGCACAAGCCGGAAGCCACCTGTCTCGGCCAGGAAAACCTCGTAGAAGGGGGTACGCAGCACTCCATGATCTGCCTGCCATTCAAAAACGGGTGTAGTTTGTTCGTCTTTAACAGACGCGATCGCAGTAAACGCCAGCGCAGGCATGGAAACTACACTATAACTGGACTCTGTGGCAACCAACTCGGTGCGTGCCCAAGGTAGCGGGTTGAAGACCACATGGCGCTCACCATCGCCGATACGGGCACCTACGGTCTGCATTACACTATCGATCACCGCTTCACTCTCGTCGAGTGCATTGCCCAGATAGGTCTGTGCATCCTCTAGTAGACCGCAGATGTGGATGTCGTGGTGTTGGCCCACCAGTAGATTCTTCCAGGCTCGTTCGATCTCCGCCTCAAAGCTCTCACCGCCTAGCGCATGGTTGATTGCGACCAGACGCTCTGCGATCTGAACCTTAACCTCGGCTGCGCGGGCCCGTTGCCAGATCCAATTGCCGCAGTAGCCCCAGGGCATCCTTACTTTGAAGTCGTTTGGTTGGGAGCGAAATTCAGCGCGGGGATAGGGCAGTAGATCGAAGATCTCCTCTAACAGGATCCAGCGATAGTCAGGGTCGCCGGCGTGGACTGTGATCATCTCCTCCAGATTGCGGGCATCATCGGCGCGTGTAGCGATCAACGGCTGAATGCGTTCACCGAAGGCGCGGCGGAAATCAGCCAGGCTAATCGGATAAGCAGGGGAAGGCGCATCGGTCAGGATGCGGTTGTCCAAGGTAGAGGTGTTGCCAGGGATCTTATGCGTAAATTTGGGCGGAGTCGATGCCTGGCCTCGATAGGTGGGCAACGTCGGGATACGGCTGCCATCCACACCGATCCACCATCCTACTGGCTCATCGTATTCAGGATTGTGGCCGTACATCATAAAATGGGTGCGCATGATTGCCCCCTGGAAGCCGCAGCCCACCAGCAACTGAGGCAACTGGCTGTGGAAGGCATGTTCGCTGATGATGTAGACTGATTGTAGATAGCCCAACACCTTCTCGCTCGTGTCCAGCGCCATGGTGAGCTGGCGGATGTTCGATTCGCCGTCAATGAACATGGAGAGAGGCTGTCCATAAGTACAACTGCCCACCCCCAACCGTCCACGGAAACGGGCGAGGCCATCCTTAAGCTTATGCAACAACTGTGGCGAATATTCGGCCAGGTAATCATAGGTCCAGGCTTCATGGTCCCAGCCCATGCAGAATTCTGGATACCGCTCCAACCAGTCGAGTTCCTTGTCCACAACCTGCTCAAAGAATGCCTCGCCCCATAAGACCACACCAAAGTGGTCATAAGTTACTGCATAGACAGGTGGCAGATGGGTCTCTATTGCTTCATGTTCCAGGTTCATGTGACGCTATCTCGTTATCCGTAGAGTTTTTAGGCCAAAGGGGGCAAAATCGAGGGCGACTGCACACCTGTCTCCATCCTTTTTAACAGGTACTTCTTCGATGAGTCGTCCATCCAGTTCCACAGACGCTACCTTCTGCGCAGTCAATACAAATGAGACAATACTGGTGGTAGCACTCGCAGAGCCATTGAACAACCGCACGAGCAGATCTTCACCTTCCATCATGGCTGTGGATATCTCGATCTCTTTGGGAGAAACAGAGAGGAGTGAGTATTCATCGGTTCCCGATGGAGGTTGACCATCTACAATCTGGGCCAGCAGTGGCTCATTCCAGCGGCTATTTTCCATCCATAGATTGGCTCCTTCCCAACTTCCCACGTGAGGAATCAATGCATAATTTACCTCCTGAACGCCACGGATCGGATAATATTTGTTCCACAGGCCCTGCCCACTCCAGCCGAGGATCAGGGCCAGTGGATAATCACGGCCATGGGCATAGCTGGTAGTGTGATCCGAGAAGAGCGCAAGGCCATGAGAGCTACTGCCGTCGACGAGATCGACCCAATTGAGGATGACATTATGTTTGAGCTGGTCCCAACTGTTGAAGAATGTGTTTTCATTCTGGCTGCGGCAGACATCAAAGGCCGCATTTTTGTAGAGGATCTGCTCCTGAAGAGGCGTGGGGAAAAAGACTTGTAGCTTCCAGCGGTCGTCGTAACAGGGCCTGCGCCGAATGCGCCCGGTATCTCGCCCATCCCAGGCTTCGCCGATCAAGACTTCCTGATCAAACAGGATGCGCACATGACAATCGATTCTGGGTTGGCCCTGGACAACGGTAAGCGTGGATTGGAAACCATGCTCACCAATCCGCCCTTTCATCAGCACACGCAGGCGCAGCGGTCCTGATTCTAGAACCTCCACGTCCGCAGGTGCAGTAGCGTTACTCAACCATTGTTCCAGATTGGGGAAGTAGCCGCGGATCTCGTTGAAGTAGCGTTCGTGACCTGTATCGACGAATTCTTTATTCAGGAGTTTGGCATAGAGGCTGATGATGACGCCGCCCTGAGCAGGGTTGAGTTGAATGTGGTAAAGATCGGTTTCAAGGTGGAGGACACCGCGTTGATCTGCGCGCACAGATGCCCCTGTCATCTTTATCTCTTGTCTGGCATAGATAGGGGAGATCTCGTATGTACTGTAGCCAAGGCTAGGCGCATAAGCGGGGAAGAGCAGCCTGCCTGCATTCCACGATCCATCAGCGTAAAGGCGTTCGACTACAAACTGGCTGGGTACTACTCGCCCAGCCAGATCCTGTACACGTAAATCTTGTGTGCCAGGGTCCAGAGAGAGCGGTATCTCCACCAGATCGATACGCTCTGCCCCCACTGTATTAAAGATACGGGCCCAGATTTGTCTTGATGGACCTGGGTCCCATTGACTGTCTCCCACAGACAATCTCTGCGCAGAAACGGCCATGATCTCTTGCGCGTTGCATTCGGCGATCCAACTTTTAGCGCCGGCCAGCCAGGCCCAGTTCTCCCGCTCTTCTCGACTCATCGAGACGATCCAGATGTCGTGGTGCTGGGCAAACATTAAATTGTGCCAGGCTTCTGCCAATTCTCTCTTTGGCCATTCGCCCACGCCCATCATTGTAGCCATTGCGGCCATCTTCTCTGCGATCAGAATCTGGTTCTCTGCTGCCCGTACCTGCCGGGCCAACCGCTGTAACACTGCTGCCCCCCATGGCAATCCCACGCGGATATCTTCCTGAGAGAAGTGCCAATCCATAGAGGCTTTAGGGGCAATCGTCTCAAAGTATTCACGCCAGGTCACATGCCGGATGTGCGAAGCAGCGGTTGGGTCTGTTGCCCATACCACCTCCTGAATTTTCTCTGCATAGGGACGGACGTATTGTCCCTTTGCATCTATCGCCGGATGTGCAGGCCAGCCTGCATCCTGATAGGCCATGCCCGTAGGGTTGGTAATGCCGTGTACCAGACACTTCTCCACAAATTCGGCCGTGGGCGCAATCGACTCGGTACGCCAACACTCTGCCAGATCTTCACAGGCGTAGCGGGGCACGGCCGGGATCGAACTGCCATCAGGACCGATCCAGTTGAGTACATCAGCGTCCCGTCCCACCGTGTATCCGCCCCAGGCCGTAGATGGATTCTTGAGCGAGGCGCGCACGTAGCCGAGGGACTTGAGAATTTGGGGCAGCGCGCTGGTCCAGCAGGGTTCCTGTACAGCGTAGGTGTCGATGACTACGCCGGGAAAGTGTTGCCGGTTCAGCGCCAGACCATAGAGCAACTGACGGATATTGCTTTCGCCGCCGATGGCCCAACAGTAGGGTTGCGCATAGCTTCCAGAGACAACTTCCAACTGGCCCCGCACTGATTGATCCTGGAGAGCTTGTTGCAAACGCCGGTATGCATCAGGATCGCGACGGCGCAAGGGTTCCCATGAGAAAGGTTCGATCTCCAGACTGATCTTCCACCCAGGCTTACGTTCCATTTCGCGCAGGATATCGCGCATAGAGCCCAACGGCATATGGCCAGCAATGCCGCCGTGATATCCATCTACATAATAGGCTATAGGCCACGGAAGGGGTGTTGAGGAAGGGGGCATAGGATTTCTCTATAGATGTGGATGGAAGTTCTGTGCCAAAGCGAACTTGATTGTGACGATTTGGTAAGGTTCGAGAGAGAGCCTGAATGAATTTCCCACAGGCTCCAACGTTTCCAACAGGCGTCCACACAGATCGACAGATTGGGCGCTGAGGATAGGCCAAAGGCTACGCACTTGTACAGATCTGCTCTCTCCTGCGTGTTCATACAACCGCATAACAGGCTGGCCCGCTTCCAGGTATATTGTAGAGATAACGCCGTTGGGCGCGTCCAGTGTGAAGAAAGCTCCCTCTGTGGGAAGATGGCTGTTTTCTTTGGCTTTGCGTGTTGTCGGCCAGCGGTTCATGCGCAAGGCCAATAATGGATTGGCCGCCTCTAGCGCTTGTTGGTTGTTGTGGACAGGATTATAGGGGCCATGGGGGAATAGGCTGTATTTGTAGTGATAGTCGCCACGCATCCGGTGAAATTCTTCGGAAGTTGTGT
Source organism: Caldilineaceae bacterium (assembly GCA_019637695.1). Classification (GTDB taxonomy): domain Bacteria; phylum Chloroflexota; class Anaerolineae; order Caldilineales; family Caldilineaceae; genus RI-153. The sequence goes on from JAHBVG010000005.1 coordinate 10,325, forward strand.
AGATAAAGAGACCCGAATAACCCAGCACCAGGGAAAGCGTGGACGTTGAACGGTCAACGGAGTAACGGGCATTGCCAGCGTTGATCAACGCCAATCCCTTCTCGCCGTCAGAAATATCTGCCCAATCATAGGCCGAGAAAAAATCACGTTTGGTCTCTGAGGGAATATAGACAACATTGCGATTGATGCGCCCCGCCTTTACATTGATTGGTACGACTGCGCGTAATTTCTCGTCTTCAATGAAGCAATCCGTGTGCCAACCTGCCTTGTGCCAGCCACCGCCAGGAGCCTGTGTTCGCTCATCGCAGCCAGTGTAATGGCCGATGTAAGGAAAGTCGGACACAGTTATTGTTTCCTGAATGTCGATCCGCGCCAGGGTGCTATAGACTGTGATGCTTCTTTCGTAGTCGAAAATAGGTGTTTCGCCGCTAATACGATAGCGAGCATAGACAGGACCAGCCTCGACCAACGCCAGGCGTGCGGGGTGTTGGCGGCTATCGATCCAGCACCCCTGATCACCCTGCAATGCAGAGAGATAGGTGGCTCTTGCCTCGATCACGCTCAGCGCTTCATCTGCAGAATTGGGTGGACGATAAACAAGACGCTTGATACCCGTCTCATCCAATTCCATATCGATTAACCTATTCGACACACGATAATCGCTCGTCTGCAAATCTGATTTGGGCTGAACCATCTCTGTGTGGCTGGCAAAATAGAGGCGATACCCGATCCCTGGTATTGCCTCGGCCATGAACGCTACAACCACACGGCGCAAGGAGTTATCTACATACCGTTCCTCTTCCACGATCTGTGCTGGGATGGGGTTGCCTGCCGCGTCCAGGATGGTGAGCGCGAAGCGCTCGCCTTTGGCAAAGATCAACTCAGCACGTACATAATCTGTACGGGTCCAGGAGAGCGGATTCACCACCAGGATCGGCAGGGATCCTTCTGTTGGCCCGCTCCAGGCTACGGCATCCAGAATCTGAACCAGCCCCTCCTGAATTGCCTCTGTGGTGATCTCCTCGGCAATTTTCAGCCATTGCAGGCCGCGGTCGGCCAATGAATACCCATAGGTAGAGGCGGGGCCGCACACCCAGATGTCGTGCTGTTGGGCCAGCATGAGCTTGCGCCAGGCAAAACGCAGATCCTCTTCATAGTTCTGCCCGCCGCCCAGGTTCATATCTCCATTGAAGGCGACCTTGCGCCCCGCCAGAAGGTAAGCAACGGTTGATAGTTTTTCAGCCGTCAAGAGCAGATTTTCCACCCGCTTGCAGCCTATGAAGACGATGTCCCCCAAAATCCCGAAAGGCAACGTTGTATCCATGTCATCGGGTGGGATGTCGAAGGTGATCTCCGCCGTTGGCTCCACAAGGCGCGCGTAGTCGCCAACTGTCGTGAACTGGAGCCTCGGATCGCTGTTGATCTTCTGGATGGTTTCGTCGGTCAGGATCTTGGGCAAGATGATATCGGGCACACGCGTGGCAAGGGGTTTGTGGATCCCTTCCTGGGCGGCTGCCTCTAGCCAGTGCTGAATATCTTGTTCCTCTAACGGGTCACCACGCCGTGCTGTGCCGTTGCGTTCGATCCAGGAATCCAGCCACGGAATCTCATATGGCACATAGCCAAACCGCATAAACTTGTAGGCTGGGATCGTGAGGATGGTTGTGCCATCGGCGCCGCGCCAGTGAAAGATCTGGTAGGGATAGCGCTGATGTTGCCCCCAAATGGGCCAGCGCGTGCGCAAGACCAGATGTTCATAGCCAAGCTGGCGCAGGATCTGGGGAAGTGCAGTGTGGAATGCGTGTTCCTGGATTAGATAGGTGGTGACTTCCGCACCCAGAGTACTTTGCGCCAATTGTTTGCCCCATTGGAGCTGGCGAATGTTCGATTCAAGGCCAATCGTCTCCGACATGGGCTGGGTGTAACTCCCATTGACAATTTCGGCACGCCCGTCGCGCAAAGCTGTGCGCAGAGTTTCCAGAGCAGGGCTGGGATCGCGCTGCCAATCCTCATACGTGTAGGCGTCTAATTCCAGGTTGATCTTATAGCCAGGATTTTCCTGCGTTCGTTTCAAGATCAGATTGACCATTTCGTCTACGGCGCAGAGAAGCACGGCCACCCCGCCATGCACGACATCAGCGCAGTAGATCGTGGGTTCAGATTGGCTCTCTTGCATGGCGCTTTCCTACCCTTTGATGCCGGTGAGGGTTAGGCCGCGCACGAAATAGCGCTGGCCCAGGAAGAAGATCAATAAGGTGGGTGAAAGAACCACCAGCGAGGCGGCCATCAATTCTTGCCATTCCACAGAATATTCGCTGCGGAAGTAGGTCAGCCCGATCTGCAATGTATAGAGTCGTTCGTTGGTCAAGTAGATTACAGGCCCCAACAGGCTATTCCACGTGCCCAGAAAGACAAAGATGCCCACCGTCGCCAACGCTGGCTTCGACAAAGGCAGGATAATGCGCCAGAGAATGCCCAGATGTGAACAACCGTCGATAAAGGCTGCGTCGCTCAATTCCATCGGGATCCCTTTGAAGAATTGACGCATGAGAAAGATGAAAAAGGCGCTACCAAAGAACCAGGGCACCACCAGGGGGTAGAAGGTGTTAACCCAACCCAGGCGCGCGAAGATTACATAGACAGGGATCAGCGTGACCTGTGGCGGCAACATCATGGTCGAAATCACGATAATGAACCAGAAGTCTCGTCCAGGCCAACGAACGCGGGCAAAGGAGTAAGCCACCAGAGAACAACTGATCAACGCGCCGATCACAGGCAGCAGTGATGTAATCAGCGAATTCCCCAGAAACCGCCAGAACGGAAATCGGTTGAGTGCATCTGGAAAGTTCTGCCAGACGAAGGGATTAGGGATCCACTCCATTGGGATCATATAGACCTGTTGGGTAGTCTTCAATGCTGTCGAAAACATCCAGATTAGGGGGAAGAGAAACATGAAACTTCCCACCGAGAGCAGCAAAAAGACAAAGGTGCGCCATACTAGATCGCGAATGTGGCGGCTTTCCCACCAGCGCACCGACATTGGGTAGTTGGATTGCATGGTCAATTCCTAATCTTCCTCATAATAGACCCAGTATCTCGCCGCACTAAACTGGATCAGGGTTAAGATCAGAATAATGGCAAAAAGAATCCAGGCCATGGCCGAAGCATAGCCCATGTTCAACTCTCGAAAGGCCTTTTGATAGAGATAGAGTACATAAAAGAGCAGGGAATCGCGGGGACCGGCGCTGCCTCCTGCCGTACCGGTTTGTGTCCATACATAGACTTCGGTAAAGATCTGAAAGGAGGCAATCACGTTGGTGATAATGTTGAAGAAAATGGCTGGCGATAGCATAGGGATAGTAATGTTCAAGAACCGTTGCCAGTTGTTCGCGCCGTCGATCTCCGCTGCTTCTACTAGATGCTCAGGGATTGCCTGCAAACCAGCAATGAAGATCACCATGGTGTTGCCTACAGACCACATGCTCATAATGACCAGCGCCGGTTTAGCCCATTCGTAGCTAAAAAGCCAGCCAGGGCCAGTGACGCCGATCATAGCCAGTGCGCTGTTGATCAAGCCATACCGAGGGTTGAATATCCAGAGCCAGAGCATGGCATTGGCGACACCAGCAACCACCGAGGGTAGGTAGTAGATGGTGCGGAAGAGGCTGCGCGCTGGAATGGCCTGGTTCATGAGGATTGCCAGGATCAGCGCATTGAGTACAGAGAGCGGAACGGACAAGACCACATAATAGATCGTATTGTAAAGACTCAGATGGTATTTGCTATCACTGGCAAAGAGGATCTGATAGTTGGTCAGACCGATCCAACGAGGTGGTGTGGTGATCTGGAAAAAGTTAAAGCTGTAATAGATGGAGAGCAGGATGGGACCCAGCGTAAACAGGGCAAAACCAATAAACCAGGGGCTGGCCAGAGCATATCCGGCAAATGCATCACGCCAGAATTTACGTCCTCTTTTCTGTGTCAGGTGCCCCAGCAATTTGGATATTTTATGCTTGAGAGAATTATCAGGAAGGGACAAAGTCGTCAAGGCGTGTTACCTCCGAAACGAAAGGAATGGGCAATGAGCAACATGTACTCATTGCCCCCTCATATCACTACTGTTGCGTCGCTCGATAGTTCGCCAATTCCTGCTCGACGGCAGCCTGTGCATCGTTTAATGCCTGTTCGGGGGTTTTGACGCCTTCCCAAACTTCGTTGAATGCCAGGTTTACCAGACCATACCAGGCGGGGACCTCTGGCACCAGCGGGCGTTCACGGGTGACGCGGATGCTCTCTACGGCCACAGGCCAGTGCTCTTTTGATTCCATCAATTGGGCGTCTTCCATGACATCCATACGCCCCACCATACGACCCGTCACCTGAATCCACTCCAACAGCGTATCGTAGGACATGGTATATTCGATGAAGGTCCAGGCGCCATCAGGCGAGCCAGAATTGACAGGGATCACAAAGGGATGGCCCGCGCCCCACGAAGCCGGTGTTGTCTTATAGGGGATCATCGAATAGGCCACACGCATATCAGGATTCTGGTTCTTAATGCGGTCAGGATACCAGACCCCATTGACCTGGAGCGGGTTGATACCGCTGGTGAATGGATCCTGTGCGCCAGGACCAAAAGTGGATGCAAAAGCCTGCAGCGAGGCCAATCCATAGTAATCGACCCACTCTTTATACCAGGCGGCGGTTTCGATGATCTCGGGAGTGTTAAATGTGAAATTGTTGTTCTCGTCTACAAAGGATGCCCCATTGGTCCAGGCAATAGTCCACGGCCAGGTATTGCCCCAAGTTGGGGAAAAGCCAACCCGCTCCCAGTTGGGTGCCGAGCCGCGATCTAGCTTGTGGGCATAGTCCCATAGATCATCCCAGGTTTGCGGTGGTTGCGTTGGATCCAGCCCAACTTCTTCCATGGCGTCCACATTCATGTGCAAGAAACGCGTATCGGGCAGAAATGGAATGCCCCAGAATTTCCCGTCATAGGTAAGCGCAGTCTGGGTATAGGGAACAAACATATCCATACTCAGATTCTGGGATGCGGCCAGGAAATCATCCATTGGCACAATCTGATTGGCCAGGCCCCACGGCGGGGCGTCGATCATTCCGGTGCTGAGTGCCAGATCGGGCGGGTTGCCTGCTACAATCGAGGGTAACAACTTCTCCGTGTAGGTGCCAAACTCGACAAAGACCGTCTCCATCTCATAGACGTCATTGGCGGCGTTGAAATCTTCGGCAACTTTGCCAATCTGACTCCGCGTGGGATCAGTGCTGAATGTGTGCCAAAATGCAATCGCCTGTGCTTCCTGCCCTGGTGTGCTATCGGCCGGCGTGCTGGTTTGTCCTGTGCCAACCGGTGCCACAGGCACACAGGCGGCGGCAACCGCTACCGTCGCTGTGCCCGCTGCCATTCGCAAAAAGGCCCGCCGACTCAACTCTCTCTTTCGCTCTGCCATTTTGTAACCTCCCAGAAGTATACGTTAAGATCGCGGTGAAAACGCTTTGAATGCCCAATCCGAATCATACATCCACCGTTTACATCAGGGCACCTCCTGCTGTAGAGTTCAGCAAAGTGATGGTAATCGACGAGTGCTGGTGTTTGATTGTCTAAGGGATCGAAGGAAATCAGGGTATGGTCGGTTTAGGGAGTGATGACCCGACGCTCTCTTGTTAAATCTTACTGTCAATTTATCTTCTAAACAATGCGGTAACGGACCAAAGGCGGACATAACTATGACATGGGGACAGACGACGGCCACTTCCTTCTTAGTCACCGATACCTCACATCGTTATAAAGCACACATGGTTGCTGAGTTGCAATTGCCTGTATTGCGACGTTTTTTGCTTTTGTTTGCTCTGATGATCTGGTTCTCCGTGGCTACCATCGTCTACCCAGGGTGGGGATTTGTGATCTGTGTTGCCTCCCTGTCGTTGGCGCTCTTCTGTTATTGGATGCTACACATCAACTTCTTTCTGAGTACTAGCAGCCTGTTGCTAGGTCTCACTGCGCTGCTATTAGCTGCTACCTGGCAATATCCCTATTTGCCATTCCCATACCTGTTCGGCATTGTAGTCGCCATTGGCATCTTCCTGATTGGGCTGAGGACAGGCATTTTGTTGGCGTTGGTGATGAGTGGGTGGCTTTTTTGGAGTTACAGCAGCGGCCTGCCTTTGCCAACTTATACGCTCGAAGGTAGCCTCCTCCTGCTCTGGCTGACCCTGCTCACTGTCGCACTGGGCACACAACCCATGAAGACGTTGACAGAGTGGTCATGGCAACACTTTGTGCGCGCCCGCCAACGCACAGCCCAGTTAGAAGAGTATCAGGCCAAATTGAGCCAGACCCTTACCAGTCTGGACCTTGCCTATAAAGAACTGGCCAAGACCAATCGCAAGTTAACCATCACTCAGGCCATTGCCGAAGAGGCGCGCCAATCCAAGGCCGAGTTTGTCGCCAACGTCAGCCACGAACTGCGGACGCCGATCAATATGATCACCGGTTTTACTGAGATGATTCTGCGCGCACCCCGTACTTATGCCGCGGCAGGATTGCCGCCTGCCTTGTTGGCAGATCTAGATGTAGTGTTGCGCAATGCGCAGCATCTCTCTGATCTGGTCAACGATATCCTCGACCTCAGTCAATTGGACGTCGGTCGTATGGGATTGGTGCGTGAGTGGACCTCTTTGGATAAGATCGCCCAATTTGCTGTGGCTGCTATTGCACCGCTGGCCGAGGCCCGGCAACTCACCATGAAATTAACAGTGGCTGATTCTCTGCCCGCCGCCTTTATCGACAAAATGCGTATCCGCCAGGTCATTCTTAACCTGCTCAGCAACGCTGTCCGTTTTACCGAGGTGGGGGGCGTTGAGGTCGAAGTAAGCAGCCTCGGCGATACCCTGGTGGTTTGTGTACGCGATACGGGACCTGGGATTGCTGCCCAGGATATTCCTAAACTCTTCGAGCCGTTTCGCCAAGTGGATGGTTCTCTACGCCGTCGTTACGGAGGGACAGGATTAGGTTTGCATATTTCGCGTAGTTTTGCTGCCTTGCACGGGGGTGACATCTCTGTAGAGAGCGAAGTTGGCAAAGGAACGACCATCTGGCTAACCCTGCCGATTGAGGAGAATGTGCCTCCCTCTCATACAGAGAGAGGAACGGATCCGGCTATCGGGCAAGCCAAAACTGCTGAGTCAGAATTTGTGGTGGTTGAACCTAAACCTGTATTAGAGCGTATTTTTCGTCGCTACTTAACTGATGGTGCCGTGCTGACTGCGCCTGATCTGGAAACAGCCATGAAGATCAGTCGAAACCAGACCACGCGTGCAATTATCTTACGTACCGTTCATGCACAGGACTCCTGGTTGCTGTTAGAGGGAACCAGGCGCATGCAATTTGATGCGCCTTTGATTGTCTGCACAATGCCAGGATTGCCCGAGAGTTATCTTGAAGAGCATGGACTGGCCGGCTATCTCTTAAAACCTGTTGCCCGCGAACAACTGCTCAACGCCCTGCGTCAACGACCGGAGGTGAAGAATGTGTTGCTGGTAGACGATGATGTAGATTTTCGCCGCCTCTTTACGCGCATGCTGAAAACGTCACCGCAACCCTATACTGTGTGGCAGGCCATGAACGGAAGAGAAGCCCTGGCAATCCTGGGAAAAAGACGTCCGGACGCTATCTTTCTTGATGTAATGCTGCCCGATCTAAACGGCCTACAATTACTTGAAAAGATCCGCGGTTTGGAGGGTATCAGGGAAGTGCCTGTTTTCTTTATCACAGCGCAGGACGCCTCTGGGAGTCCCCTGGTAGCGAGTTTTTTGGAGATTACCCATCGAGGTGGACTCTCCATAGACGAGTTGATTCGCTGTGTACGGGCCGTGGGCGATGCCTTTCGTGGCGCCACTCCCCCCCTCAATCGGATTGCAGAGGATGGATTGCCATCGCTTGATCCAACGCAGCCAGCAGTTGTGCCTGGCTGACCGGCTTGTGCAAAAAATTCACTGCGCCTAAAGACAACGCCAACTCTCGATCAGTTAGAATGGTAGCAACGATCACTGGAACCTGCTCGGTCAACGGGTGCGCCTTGAGCAAGATCAATGTCTCCCAGCCATCCTGACCAGGCATCATGACATCCAGGATAATCACATTCGGGCGCACGTTATCGAGTAAAGCCAAAGCCTCAATGCCATTCGGAACAACGACCGGGCGGTAGGAACTATCCGCCAGGTAACGTGAGAAGAGCGCCGCTGTATCGGCATTATCTTCCACAATCATAACAGGGGATCTTTGCGCGGCAGGGACTTGAATCGTAACGATAACGTTGTCTTCTGTAGGATGGGAAATATCCAACCTGCCTTTGTACATCTCAAGCAGTTGTTTTGTGATGACCAGAGGATCTTCCTCATGGATAGCAGTGATGGTATTCCTGTCGGATGATTCACGGGTCAGCATTAAATCGACCCTCCCGGCCTGGCTGCTCGCTGTAATTTTGATACAACTGCGTGATGTGCCCTCGATCAGGTAGGAAAGTACATTTACAAGGATCTGCCTCATTGCCAGGGGATGCATGCGCACGCGCGGTAAGGTAGAAGGAAGAGCAATCTGTAACTCTGTACCTTTCACCTTAATCAGATGGACCAGCACATTCTCAACGCCAGCCATCACAGCGCCGACATTGACCTGTTGCAATGTACCCTCCTTTTGCAGCCAGGCCAGATTCGTCTCGAAATCACCCTGGGTACCCTCCTTCCCCTGAGGTGTGCCGTGAGGATGATCTGATACGTAGGCTTCAACATACTTCTTCCAAAGCATCGTCGCCAGCAGACCGATGGCGTGTACCTGGTGGCGGCGGAAATGGCGTTCCCCAATCCCTAGCTGAATCGCCACCTCTTTTACGGTCATACATTGGATAAACCGGTAAAAGAGGATGTTATAAGCGCGCCAGTCCGGTGTGTCTGGTGGTATAGATGGATCGGGTTTGAGCTGTTCAATGGTCTTGGTGAGCAGCCTGTTGAGTGGATGTACTCCCATGGTCGCCACCTCCAACTCGATCCACTTCACGAGTTCCAACTCCTGCAATCGTTCGTAGTCATAGAGGTGGTAGAGTGCTTCTCGTATTTCTTTTTGAAATTGAGCGTATTCAACCATAAGAGTAAAGCTTGAGCCGTTAACCTGGAGTTAAACCAACAGGAGTCTGAACTGATAAGCACTATTGGGAACATATAGCACTCTCCTCACGCATCACCATCATACCGCAACCAGAGCTAACTGCCCAAGATATATTAAGAAGTGATGCAATCTATAATGGACCTCATCCCCATCGCGCAACAGCCGGGCCAGCGTCGGGCGCTCGCTCAAGAGCGTGACGAGCGCTGTCAATCGATCCTGTTCAGCCTGGAGCAGCGACTGTGTTGATTCCTGGGCGCTGCGAACGTGCAGCCACGCCTGGCGTTCCAACTCGCCACGCGTAAGCCAGTAGGCAGGGACGCCCGCGCTCAGCGTTGTCATCAACGTCAAGATCACAATCCCCAACACAAGGCGGGCCGGGAAGGTGCGCAGATCAAGTAGTTGTATACCGAGCTTCATCATGCCCATGATCCCAGGTGAGGTGACGCGGCATATCGATCCTGTGGAAGTGGTACATTGACCCCTTTCTTGACGACGAATGAGGATGACATCATACCCTATTCTAGCGCATTCACCTGATTGATACTTTGCAAAGCGCCAATGGCCGCGCGCAACCGTGCGTATTCGCTTTGCTCCTGAGGTGAAAGGACGCGCAGAACCGACTGGCGAAGGGTCCACGCCTGTTCATAAAGCGTAGCCGCAGTGGACCTGTCGAACGATTGGGTGGGATCACCCAGCGCCAGCCATGCCTGAACCTGCAACGCATTGGCCATACCGTAGGGATCGTCAACGGCGCGGTAGCCCTCCAGCGCACGCCCGCTGAGTTCTCCGGCGCGTGGACGATCCCCGCGGCGGAGGGCAACATGGGCCAGCACCAGCAGCGCTTCGAGCAGGAAGAAGCTGTCTCCCTGGCGTTCAAGCAGCTCATAGCTTTGTTGCGCCAATCTCTCGGCGAGGGTGAGATCGTCCTCGGTGCAGAGGAGGTTGGCTAGATTTGTGCCAATGTAGGCCGTGCGCCAATGATCGCTCTGCTGCTGCGCCGCCGCCAACGCCCGTTCCATCCAGGGGCGCGCCTGCGCCGTATCGCCCAGTTCAAAGTGAGTGATGCCGATGTTGGCCAACGTCATCACGTCCTCATCGGCGGTGTGGCCCAAATCGACGAAGATTTTCAGCGATGCCTCAAACCAGGCCAGCGCCTGAGCATAGTTCCCCTGGCCGCGCGCCGTCAACGCCATGTTGTGGAGGATGTCGGCCTCACCGCTGCGATCGCCTAACGCCCGCCGCAAGGACAAGCCTTCCTCGTGGTAGCGCAGGGCAGCATCGAGATCGCCCATTTCCGCGGCCAGCATTCCCGCGCCGTTGAGGACGCGCGCCCGCTGACGACGATAGAGATCGTCCGGTGGATCTTGTCTTACAGGGCAACGCAGGCTGGCTTCTAACCAGGATCGTCCTTCGTGCAGCAACCCTTTGCGATGCCAAAACCACCACAATCCCCCTGCCAACGTCACCGCCGTTTCACCTTCTTCTGCGGTCAGGGCAAAGCGCAGCGCAGCCCGGTAATTTTCCAAATCGGCGACGCCGCGCTCCATCCACCGCGCTTGATCCGCGCCGAGGATGCCGGTGAATAACTGCTGCACTGCTTCGGCAAAATAGAGGGCATGGCGGCGTTGCTGCGCGCAGAGATCCGCGGCGTTCAGTTGATCGATGGCAAAAGCGCGCACTGTTTCGAGCAGGTGGACGCGCGCCGATGGATTACTCTCTTCCCCGATTGTGATCTGGATGAGGTTAGTCTGCGCCAGCGTGTATAGATCTACTTCGGCGGCAACGCAGACGACTGTGGCAGCCTCAAGCGTACAGCCGCCAGCAAAGACCCCCAGCCGCGCAAAGAGGATCTGCTCTGCGGGCGACAGCAGCCGGAAGCTCCAATCGATGGCCTCTTGCAGGGTGCGGTGGCGAGGGTCAACGCCCCGTTTGGTCTGCGCCAGCAACGACGGCGCAGGTTGAAACTGGCGACGGGCGGCGATGATCTGCTGCAAGAGTTCCTGCGGCGGCACTTCGCGTCCACGCGCAGCGGCCAGTTCTAGCGCCAACGGCAGGCCGTCTAACGCCACGCAGAGGCCAGCAACGGCCAGGGCGTTCTCGTCATTGAGGACAAAGCCGAGATCCACGGCCTTCATACGATCCACCAAGAGCCGTACCGCGGGGATCTGCGCCAGTTCGTCCACTGGCGGCAGATGGGCCAGATCGGGCAGCGCCAGCGGCGGCACAGTCATCTCGAATTCGCCGTAGAGATCGAGGGCCACGCGGCTGGTACAGAGGATCTTCAGCTCAGGCGCGGCCTGAAGCCAGGTGAAGAGGATGGGCGCGGCTGCTGTCAAATGCTCAAAATTGTCGAGGACGAGTAACAGCGGATGGGCGGCGAGATAAACTTGCACGGCGTCGGACGGCGATTGGGCCGATCCCGGAGTGATCGACAGCGCAACCGTCACCGCAACGCTCAGATCATCTTCGTTTTGGGCGGCGGCCAGCCCTACCCACGCCGCGCCGTGGACAAATTCGGGGGCGAGCCGTCGCCCGATCCCCAGCGCCAGCCGTGTCTTGCCCACCCCAGGCGGGCCAACCAACGTGAGCAGCCGGGCGTCCCCGCGCAGGAGGGCGCAGCCCTGGGCAACCGCATCCTCACGGCCGATGAGGGGGAGCAGCGGCGCAGGCAGCTTGTGAACGGCCAATGCAGAGAGTGAGGGCGTCCCCATCGGTTCCAGCAGGGTCTGGCTGATCTCCACCCGTTGGTGGACGGCGTGCGTCACCGTGATCTGGGGCGAATCTTCGCTGGGATGGGCCGCCAGGCGAGCCGCGCCGGCCAATTCCAGCAGTCGGGCCACGATCTGCGGTTCTCGGTGCAGATCCAGCGCAGGGACAAACAACGCCGCCAGCACCGTGAGATCGGGCAGACGGCTGCCGTTCTCAAGGCGGGCGATCTGTTCGCGTCCATAGCCCACGGCGCGGCCGAGTTCGTCCTGGGTCAGGCGGGCGCGTTTGCGCAGAAACTTGAGCGCTTCCCCAAAAGTAGAAGACGGAATCGAATCGGATGATGCGTGGAGCATAAATCAGACGCTGAAACCTTTTATGACCAAAGAATTGACCTGCCATAAATTCTACCCCAAGCCTGCCTCTACCAGCCACACACGACCAGAACTAGAATGCAACTCGCAATTCGTCCCTCGCAATTCGTTTTGTCACAAAATGTCACCTTCTGTACGTGGACAGCCGCTAGGATAGCTGCATGTCCTATCGCCTGATAATACGCCGCGTTGTGTTGGAACGGATCGAGGTCCTCACGATTACGATTCGACCTGCGCACGCGGACGGCGAAGAGACGGAAGATTCACCGCAAAGGCGCAAAGGACGCAAAGAAGAGAGGCTGGACGCGGATTCGCAGGATGCCCAGGATTCAGAAGATTGGGAAAATCTTTCTGTGAACCCTGCAAATCCGTGAAGTCTGTGTCCTGATCTTCTGCTCTCTGCGTCTGCTCTTGGCGTACTTTGCGGTGAACAACTCTGCTCTCCCAATCACCCAATCGCCTAATCTCTTTTTCCAAGGAACCATCCATGCACCACCGATCCGTTTCGCCCAAACTCGTCGTGATCTTCGTTCTGCTTCTCTCTGCTTTGATCTGGAAATTCGGCCTCGCCACCGCCGCGGGGACGGTGGGGGATGGCACGCCTGCCAGTTGCACCGAAACTGCGCTCATCGCCGCGCTGCAAGGGGGCGGCATCGTGAGCTTCGACTGCGGCCAAAGCGAGGATGCGCCCGTTGTCATCCCCATCAGCGGTCGCATTGCGATCAACGCCAACACCGTCATCGATGGCGGCGCAACCAGGGCGCTGATCCTCAACGGCGGCGATTCAGGGACGGGCGACCGCAATGGCGTGGGTATCTTCGCCGTGGCTGCGGGTGTCACCGCCGAGATCCGCAATCTGACGATCCTCAACGCCGGGGATAGCGCCGTCCTCAGCCAGGGCGCACTGACCCTCGAAAGCGTCGTCATTCAGGAATCGCGCGCCGCCCAATGCGCCGCCGTCCAGAGTGCGGGGACGCTCAGCGTGCGCCGCGGTATGATCACCACCAACACGGCGGAGGGCATCGGCGGCAATGTTTGCGTCCTGGCGGGGACAGCGACCTTCGACAGCGCCGATGTGCGCTTTGGCCGCGCCGAACAGGGCGGCGGCATCCATATCTCTAGTGGTAATGTCACCGTGACCGACAGCTACATCGCCGCCAACTCGTCGATGGGCCCCGGCGCGGGGATTTTCGTGGGCGCGGCGGCGACGCTGATTCTGCGCGGCACAGGATTGGTGCAGAACGTGGGCGATCCTGCGTCGCCCGACGCGCTGGGCGGCGGCCTCTACAACGCGGGGACGTCCACGCTGACCGGCGCGGTGATTGTACAAAACGAAGCGTACAGCGGCGGCGCTCTTTATAATGCTGGCATCCTCACCGTGCGCGAGAGCGACGTGGAGGGTAACTTTGCCGCCTATCACGGCGGCGGAATCTTCAACAGCGGCGAAGCAACGCTTTCCACGGGCAGCCTGGTGCGCAACACGGCGGAAAGCGGCGGCGGCTTCGCCACGACCGGTGATCTGACCATCCTCAACGCCACGGTTGCGGATAACAGCGGCGCGGCGCGCAACCGCGTCAATGGCGGGATCACGACGATCCGTTACAGCACGCTGAACGAGTCCGCCGCGGCGCTGACCCTATCCGCGGGGACGGCGACGGTGAGCGGCTCGATTGTGACCGGTTGCGTCGGCGCGGTGACATCGCAAGGGCATAACCTCGACACGGGAAATTCGTGCGCCTTCGCCAGGGTCGGGGATCTGAGCAACAGCGATCCACTGCTCGGCCCGCTGCAACAGATCGAAGGCCGCTACACCTGGCACTACCTGCCTGCGGCGGAGAGCCCGGTCATCGACGCCGGCGAAGTGACTTGCGCCACGGCTAACCACGAAGATCAGCACCGCGCCGTCCGCCCTGGCGGCGCGGCATGCGACATCGGCGCGGTGGAGATCGGCGGGGTGCTGCCCACGCCCACGGTTGCGCCCACCGCCACCCACACACCCACAGTCACCGCCACCCCCAGCCCTACCGTTGAGCCGACCGAAACCGACATCGTCTCCGTCACCGAGACGCCGACGCCGGAAGGACCGTACACGATCCCCGCGCCGGTGACAGGCGCGCCGGAGCCGTCGATCCTCGTTTCGCCCGAACACGGCGCGGCGGGCGATACTGTCAGCGTGAACGGCAAAGGGTTGGCCGCTAACGGTTACGTGCAACTGATATGGCTGCAAAACGGCATCACCTTCAACGGTCAACGTGTGGCGGTAGAAGCGGATAACGACTACGCCCTCACTGTCGCCGTCCCCGCTGCCGCCGCGCCAGGAGGGGCGCAGATCTGCGCGGCGGTGGGCCGGGATGTGCGCGCCCGTCTCGTCTGCGCCGACTTCACGGTGGACGGCGCCGGCGTCGGCGCAGTGCAGGTGACGTTGCCCGACGCCATCCCGGCTTCGGCGCAGGTGCGTCTGCTCGACCATGCCGGCAACACGCTCTACACTGCAGCGGGCAACAACACCAGCCAGATCAACCTCACCGGCATCAATGCCGGCGCGTATCACATTGCCGTCACCGGCGGCGCAGCCAACTACGAATTGGGCCAGGTGCGGGTTGCGTCCAATGTACTCAACCAGAGCAATGTACAAAGGATGGTCGATAGCCTCGATCCCGTCAGCGGGTCGTTCTGTTCATCCGACACCGCCGCAGTGGCGTTGATCCAGGCGAAGTTCTCATACGCGGGCTACTACACTGGCGTCACCGCGCCGTCGGGCAATCCATCGGCGCGCCAGGGCGACATGGTGATGGAAAGCAGTTACGTCAACAAGGTTTTCGCCATTGCCAACAAATCGCAACCTGAGTTTGGGACCTTCCTCAGCGGCGTGGGCTTGCTCAACGAGTTCCGCGTGCAGACGTCGGGCTTCGTCGGCAGCATCCAGCGCGTGGAATATTGGGTGCGCGGCGCCGGCCAGCCCACATGGACGAAGATGGGCGAGAGCAGCGCATCGCCCTATGCTGTCATCTACAATGTGGGTAGCCTGCCGCCGGGGCGCGCCGAACTATATGTGGCTCCCGTAGTCAACGGCCAACGCCAATGTGGACGCCGCGCCGCTATCAACCTGATCAACGATCCCATGAAGGCCCCTTTCATTCGCCAGGGGCTGACGCTGTGGAGCCCGGCGCAGCAGCTTTACCGCATGTACGGCCGCATGCCCGATGTGGCGATCCTGCCCATCGCCTTCCCCGAAGACCCGTGGGAGGTAGAGCCGCTGGGCGACATCGGCACGAGCCTCGACGCCTACGTGGAGATCCGCGGTGAAATGGGTCTGAATCAGGTAATGCGGCTGGGCATGTTGGTGGCCCAAACCAGGGTGAAGGTGCTGGGCATCACGCCTGATTCTCTCAACAAGTCGCTCAATCTGCTCCCTGGCGGCGCCACGGTGGTCGATGTCAACGATCCATCCTCGCTCGCCATCGGCACAGGACGCCTCCACATGGGCAAGCTCTTTACTGTGAATTTCAGCTCACCCAAGATCATCGTTTTTTCGTACCTGGGGCTGGTTAATGTGAATGTGGGTTTCCGCTTTAGCATGGACGGCGATCTCTACTTTGAGAGCATCGTCTATCCACTGGCCCCCGCCGTGGATCTGCGCCTGGAACCGCAAGCGTCGGCCAGCTTCGGCGTGTTGATCGGCGCGGATGTGCTGGCCGGGCTGGTGGAAGGCAGCGTGGAAGTGGGCGTGGCCGCGGCGCTGGGTCTGCCGCTGCGTATCTACGCCGCCGCCAACCCACAGATCGGCTTCCTCGATCCCCGTTTCTGCCTCAGCGCCTACATCCAATTCCACTGGTCGGTGCTGTGGGGTATCTTCGGCGATTCGTCGGGCCGCGAGCCTCTCTTCCGCATTCCGTCGGATTGTCAGCTTGCCACGGGCCGTTCTGCCGCCGCCTTTACCGCCCTGGAAGATCGGCGCGTGATGGCATCCCCGGCGCTGGCGAGTGACGAGGCCGGGCGCATGGTTTCGGTCTATATCGAGGACGGCGCGCCCAACGCGGTCACCGCCGCGCCGCAGGTGTGGGCGCGCACGTGGAACCCTGGCGCAAACGCCTGGAACGCAGCCGACGCCCTCACCGCGCCAGGGCCGTACGTTGCCAGCCCCAGTGTGGCGTTCTATGGGGATGACGGGCGCGCCGTGGCGGCGTGGGTGCAGAGTACGCAGAGCGAAGGCGCATCCACCGGCGGCGACTACGCGGCTGCGCTGGCGCAGATGGAGATCTACGTCGCCTTCTTCGACGGCGCGACGTGGGGCGATCCTGTCCGTCTCACCGCCGATGCGCTGCCCGACGGCAACCCCACCCTGGCCGGGGACATTCACGGCGCCACGCTGGCCTGGGTCCACCATGTGGATGACAACCTGAGCGCAGCGGGCGGAACCGTCATCGCCGTCCGCCATTGGGATGGCACAAATTGGGGGCCAACCGAACTGCTCACCGGCGCAGATAGCTCCACGGGCGCCAACCCGGTGACGGACAACACGCGCACCGCCGCCACCAATCGCCAACCCAGCCTGGCCCGCGCCGCCGTGGGCGCAGCGTCCGAAATCGCCCTGGCATGGACCTATGAGGATGCCGGCCTCTCCCGCGTCGTGGTGATCCATTCGCGGACGGAGGCTGGTCTCTGGTTTATGTTGGATACATCAACGCTGCCCGCGCAATCAAGCGCGCCGGCGGTGACGATCCCCGCAGGGCAGGCAGAGCAGGTGGAGATCGCCTTTACCGTTGCCCCCGCCGATGCCAATGGGCAGAGCCAATCTGCAGGGAACATGGCGCACATCTGGACGGCGCGGCTGCGCGATCTGGGCGACAGCACGTCGGTGCAGGCGACGCCGCTGCGCGATGAAGAGGGCGCGCCTGTCTTCGGTGAGAAGCCCGAACTGCAACTGGCGGCGGCGGGTGAACGGCTGCTCACCTTCCGTCACTTTGGCAAACCGGGCACGGACAGCGCCTGGGGTCAACTGGCGGTGACGCGCGCCGCGGGTGGCTCGTCCTTCGCCGCGCCGCTTAACCTGACCGGCGGGGACCAGCACTGGCTGGGCGCGGCCACCGTCAACCGGTCGACGAATCAACTGGCTGTATTGGGGGTGCAGGTGCGCCAGATCCAATCGCCGGCGGCCTTGCAACGGGATGTCCACGCTGCGTTGGCGATGAATCAACTGAGCGCCAGCGGCGACCCGCTTCTCTCCTTTGCCATGCCCGCCGACGCCGACCCGGCGATTGAGGGTCCGTTGGCAGTGTCGCAATTACACAGCGCCGTGGGAACATCGGTCACGGTGACGGCAACCGTGCGCAACCTGGGCCGCAACAATGCTACGGTGCAGGTGCGTTGGTGGTCGGGTCAACCGGGAACGGGCACGCTGCTGGGGACGAGCAATGGCGTGACATTGACCTTTAACCGCACAGCAACCATGGCGCGGATCGTCCTCGCGAATGGGACGGCGCAGCCCATCAGCGCCGAAATTGTGGCAACGGGCGGTAACCGGCTGACGACGAACGACAGGGCGACCGTGGAGATCGGCGCGCTGCCATCGCCGACGCTGACCGGTGTCAGCCCGACGCGGCTCTATGACAACGCGCTGGCGATCGCCTATGCGCCGCCGTCCGCGCCGGGGGTGGCGGGTTACCGTATCCTCCGCCGCGACGAGGCCACATCCTGGACGCTAGTGGGCGAAAGCGTGGCGCTGGTCCACTACGACGCCCAGCTCACACCGGCGACGCGCTACTGCTACGCCGTCCAGACGTATGACGCCGCGGGGATCGTGTCCGCCCTCAGCGAGGAAGTGTGCAACACGCCAGTGCAGATGGAGTGGGTGATCCACTTGCCCTCGGTGCAACGGTGAGTAGTGCGTGGTGTGTGGGTGGAATCTGTTCGGTTGCAAGGTTGCGGGTTTACAAGTGGCAGGTTTGCAAGCTTGCAGGTGACAAATAGATAGGGTGTGTTCAAAATGAGTTGGCCGTCTGGGTAGGGGTTTGGGTGGACGGCTCACAAAATCGTCTGCGTACGCCATTGGTCGTCTGTCGTCCACCCAAACCCTTACGAATCATCAACCTATTCTGAATACACCCAATAGATATCGTCCACGCACCACGCACAGCCCATCCCGGATAGATTCCCGCATCGTCGGGAATCTATCCCTCGACAGTGGGATACGCCGCATGGTAGCTTTTTGAGTATTGCGCCAGTGATATCCAGGAGCCTCTACCATGCAACGATCCCCTGTTTTGAGCCTCACCTTGCTGTTGGCGCTCTGCGCCGTGATCCTGGGCGCGTGGTTTGCGGTTAGCCCGCTCTCTGCACAGGAAGATAGCCCAGCAGCCACCGATGCCCCAGAATACGTCGATAACAGCCGCGCAACCCTTATGACCAGCGGCGGCGGCTTCGTCTATTGGGCATACTTCAGCGCATCGGGCGGCCCACGCGACGCCGCGGAGATCCCAACGGCGCCCGATGTATCCACCGCCGAAGGGTACTTGAAACGACTGCCTGCCAACGGCGGCAAGGTCAGCCAGATCACCAACGCGGAGATTGGCTACCAATCTCTGCACGCCAACGATGTGGGCATCTATTACTACAGGGCCTCGGCTGGCGGGATTGTGCTGCGCCCGCACAGTGACCCCGCCAGCGAAATCTTGATGGTCCACACCGCCGCGCCCACCAGCCTGATTGTCTCGGATGTGCGCAGCGACAAGATCTACTGGCTCGCCAGCGGTCGCCTCTGGTATGCCGAACGCGCCCTCTCCACCCTCAGCGGCGGCCAGTCTGGCGATATGGCCTATACCGGCGCCAACGGCCATGACCTGACCCTGGGCGATGGCAACCTCTACTGGTTTGGCGACGACAAGATCTACTACGTCAACAAACTCTGCACCTATCCTGGCTCGAACTGCCAGCGCAGCGTCCTCACCACGGCGTCGGGGAATGGCCTGACCTATCATTACGTCAGCGGGTTGCAGGTTGGCAGCTACAGTTACCTGCATTGGGTCAGCCCCAATCCACACACCGAACTGCGCGCCTATAGCTGCACGCAGAGTCCCCTGCCGCCGGGCAATGTCTCTTGTGGCGTCTCCACTACCTATTCCACCGGCGCAGCCAACATTCAGATCCGGCGGTCGCTGGCCGGCTATGGAAACAGCCTCTTTTGGGTGGAATCAGATCCCGTTAATTCTGTGATTCCGCCAGAAGTGAAGCGCTACCGGTTCAATGTGTTTGGCGCAGGCGCGGAGACCATCGCCGGCGGCCAGGGACAGAGCTACAAGGTCCGCCCAGATTCGGGGTTGACGGCGGCCAGCCGCTGGGTCTATTTCAGCGTCACCGCCGGAGACGTTGGCCGCATCGCCCGTCTGCGTTCGGATGCGCCGCCCATCCTCGCCGATCTGGCGGCGGTGGGGATGGAGATCACCCAGGGCATCAGCCGGCCGGCCAATGATACGCCCGTGGTGGCGGGCAAAAGCACCTATGTGCGCGCTTATGGGCGCAAAGTTTCCGGGCCGCGCGTCAACAATGTCCCTGCCATCCTGCAAGGCTGGCGCGGCAACACCCTGGTGGGAACCCTGCGTCCGCTCAACGGCGCACTCTCCTTTCCCCTACCCGGCGGGTTGCAACTGCCGCTCTCGTCGGATCGGAGTTCGCTGGAAACGGGCTGGCTCTTCTATCTGCCCGCGGCGTGGACGAACGCCGGCGATCTGCGCTTGCGGCTGACCGTGAACCACGATCTCTTCGGCGGCGAACCCAACAGCGCCAACAACGTCAGCGAAATGATCGTCAACTTCGCCGACAAGGCTCCTATCTGCGTGGTCTTTATCCCCGTGCGTACGGCCAACACGGCGACGCTCTTCACCCCTAGCCATAACTTTGCCATCCAGATCGCCAGGCGGCTCCTGCCTGCGGCGGACATCTGGGTCTACCATCAGGATAGCGACATTGCCGAACGCGAAGCGCGGCTTGGCGTGCCGCCGTGGAAGTACGGTCCCTACGAACCGAAAGATGACAGCGAAAAGATGCTGATCTCCCTCTATGTCCGTGATCAACTTTCGGACGATCCCGACGAGTGCGATGACGCCGGGGCGCGCACCCACTACGTCGGCGTTGTGGATGGCGGTGAAGAGGGTAACAACGGCGCAGCCTGGCCCGGCCACGACAACATGTGGTTCCGGCTGCCACCGGTGGACTTTTCGAAAGATTGGCGCACCGACCGCGCCGTAACCCTGGCCCACGAATTAGGACACAATTACAGCCGTCCCCACATTAACTGTCCCGAAGGCGATCCCGAAAACGTGGGCAACTACCCCTACCCCGTCTGCCAGCTTGACTTCGACGACAACCCAGATCGCCATTACGGGTTCAGTCGCCACTACTTGACGGGCCAGTTCGAGGTGATCCGACCCACCACAGCGGCGGATCTCCTCTCCTATGCGCACAGGTTGAACCCACCCAAGGAGCGCTGGATCAGCGACTACAACTGGCGCGCGTTGCTAGACTCGATCCCGAACTGGGATCGGGGGGCGCGGGCGCAGGCGGAAGCGCCCCGTCTCGCCCAGGCTGACGAGGTGGTCCTGATCTCCGGTTGGGTGGATACCCAAGACCCGGCGGCGTCCACACTCAACCATGCATGGGTCTTCCCCTCCGCCTCTGTCAGCGGGGCCATGATCGCCAAGTGGCAGCGGACGGCGGCGCCCTCCCTGGCCGAAGCGCAGGCCGCGGGGATAGCGACCAATCTCCATCTCCGTCTCTTGGCGGCGGATGGCGCTATCCTTGATGAGCGCGCCGTTCTGTTAATGGACGCCGCCGACGAAACGGGTCCGCAGCGCGGCTTCTACCTTACCTTCCCCGCGCCGGTTGGACCGGTGAGCCGCATTGAACTGCGCGATGGCGATCTCTTGCTGAGCAGCCTCCAGCCCGGTCCTAACCCACCCACAGTGCAGGTGTTGGCTCCCACGGGTGGAACCGTGGTGGACGAGACGATGACGATCTCATGGCGGGCCTCGGATGCCGACGCCGAGGACCGTCTGCTCTTCACCGTGCAGTACAGCCCCGACGATGGGCAAAGCTGGCGCGCCCTGCTCACAGAGTACCCCAACCTGGGCGCGGATGAGATCATCACCGTTGATCTGCGCAGCCTGGGCGCTCTGCCCGCTAGCATTGCCGGCGCGCGCATCCGCGTTGGGGCCAGCGATGGTTACCACACCACCTTCGCCCTTTCCCAACCCTTTACGCTGAACGACCAGGGGCCGCAACCCAGGATCGATGTTCCTGGCCCTGGGTTCCGGTCGAGCGCGGGCCACCGGATCATCTTTGAAGGCGCCGCCGTGGACGCCGAGGATGGGCCGATCCCCGGCAGTGCGCTAAATTGGTCGATCACCGGTCCTTTTGCCGGAACGGTGACATTTGGGGGCGAGAATTCGATCCTGGCTGGGCTTGGCCCTGGCGACTACAGCGCCTCGCTCACCGCCACTGACAGCGGACAGCGCAGCCGCACCCGTGTCGCCGATTTCAGCATTGCGCCCCTCTTCATCCCGGCCATGCCCGCGGAGAGCGCCCCCCCTGAGTTCGATGGTCTCTGCGACGATGATGGCTACGCCTCGGCGCAACGGCTGCCGCTCAACCCTTACACCACCGGCAAGCAGGCCACGGTGCTGGTCACGCGCACCGCTACGCATCTCTGGGTCTGCTTTATGGATCTCTACCTGATCGACAGCCTACGTTCACCCGCCACTCTCTACCTGGATACAAACGAAAGCGGCGGCGGCGCGCCACAGGTTGGTGACTACCGCTTCCGGCTCTACGGCGACGGCGCGCCGGTGACTCACCAGGGCAATGGCGCAGGATGGGTGGCCGACACTGCCAGCGGTATCATCGGCCAGGTCAGCGCCGATACCGCCACCTGGAATGCGGAGTTTAAGATGCCGGCTGCCCTGTTTAACGCCTGGCAGAGCGGGGTCAGCCTGCTCTTTGAACACAGCACAGTGGTCAGCACAGATGACTATCGCTGGCCCTATCGGAGTGACAAACTCGCACCCGACACCTGGGCCAGGACCCTTTTCAGCGTAGCGCCAGAGGCAACGGCTCTCGAACCGATCAGCGCTACCGTTGGCGAAGCTGGCTTCACCCTGATCGTCACGGGTTCGGGCTTCCGTCAGGGTGCAAAGGTCCTCTGGAATGGTATGGAACGCGCCACTACCTTTGTCGACGCGACGTCGCTGCAAGCCGCCATCCCGGCCACGGATCTACTGGGAGCCGGAGAGGCGCAGGTCATGGTGCAGAGTTCCGATCGGAGCCAGCCGACCTCTGCGCCGCTCACCTTTACGATCTATAACCGCACACCGGCCATCACCCGCGCGACCCTGGCCGGGACGACGCTGACCGTGGAGGGCTCAGACTTTGCCGACGGCGCAACCCTGCTTTGGGACGGTCTGCCGCAGACCACAAGCTTTGTAACGGCGACGCAGCTGCGCGCCGAGATCCCTGCCCATCTGATCCCGGCCAACGGCGTCGTTGAGGTGGCCGCCGCCAATCCGCAGCCAGCATGGGGACCGTCCGCATCCTGGGCGCTAACCATGGGCGCTGTTGAAAATCAGATTTTCCTGCCCAGCTTGCAGCGATAGATACCTGTCGTAGGGGCACGGGTGGGGGCGGACGCTACGTCCGCCCCCACCCGTGCCCCTATCGAGTTGCGAAACGTCACCCGTTGGGACACAATGATTGCACATGAACGGAATCCCAACAGCGATCTCTCAACAACCTTCGGCCACCGGGCGCTCTGACGCAAGGAGTCACTGGCTGCTGCGCTTCTTGAGCCTGATCACCCTCTTCACCGCATTGGCGGTTGCGGCCCTCGGCGTCCCCGCCCGGCTGGAAGAGCTACAGCGGATCTCGTCCTTCTACACCTATCTGCTTGCGCCGTCAGAGGTAGTGGCCTGGGCGACGCTGATCAGCGAGATCGGGGTGACGCTGGTCTTCTTCGCCTGCGCCGCTGTGCTGTGGATGCGCCAACCGCGCAACCCGATGGCGCTCTTCCTGGCGATGACGTTGGCTGCCATCGGCGCTGTGGAAACGGGCTTGAGCAACGCCCTGATCAACCCGCAACAGGTCGCCAGCATCCCCGCGCTGCGCGCGCCCGTATGGGCGCTGCGGGCGATGGAGATGGCAGGGATCTTGGTGCTTCTCTACATCTTCCCCGATGGCCGCTTCACCCCCCGCTGGACACGCTGGCTGGCCGCACCGTGGATCGTCTACATTGCAACTTGCGCCGTGATCCCCGCCACGCCGTTCAATCCGCTCGATGGGCCCACCTGGCGCGCCACGCCGACCGCCTCCCTTCTCTTCGGCGTCGGCTGGTTTGCCACCGGCATCCTCGCCCAGGGGATTCGTCTGCGCCGCAGCCAGGGGATGGTGGCGCGCCAACAACTCAAGTGGACGGCCATGGGGCTGGCGCTGGCGGTGACTGGCATGATGATCTACTACGCTACCCTGGCCTGGGGACAGAGTCCCGACTGGCCCGCGCCCCTGCCCAGGGACATCGGCGAAACAGCCTATACGCTTTTGCGCCCGCTGATCCTTGCCGGATCGCTGACAGTCTTGCCGCTTTGCCTGAGCATCGCCATCCTGCGCCATCGTCTCTTCGACATCGATCTGGTGATCAATCGGGCGCTGGTGTGGGGCGCGCTGACAGCGCTGACCATCGGCCTCTACATCGGAATCGTCGGCGGCCTCAGCCTGATGTTACAGGCCGAGGACAGCCAGTTGGCCTCGTTTGTAGCGGCGGGCGTGATTGCCGTCATCTTCCAGCCGATCCGCCAGCGTCTACAACGCGGGGTGAACCGCCTGCTCTACGGGGAGCGGGATGATCCATACGCGGCGCTCTCTCAGTTGGGACAGCGACTGGGCGGCGCGCTCGCCCCGGACGCCGTCGCCCCGGCCATCGTCGAGTCGATTGGGGTGGCGCTGAAGTTGCCCTATGTGGCGTTGACCATCGGCCAAAACGATGCCATCCCATCACCGGAGCCTTTGGCTGTGTGGGGGAAGCGACCCGCCTATGCGCTCACCAGTTTTCCCCTTCGTCACGGGGGAGAATGTGTCGGCGCGCTGGTCATGGCCCCGCGCGGGCCAGATGAACCCTTCTCCGCCGTGGATCACAGGCTGCTGGATGATCTGGCCCGGCAAGCTGGGGTGGCGCTCTATGCGGCGCAACAGAGCTGGCAGGCGCAGCAGTTGGCCGGGGATCTCCAACGTTCGCGCGAACGGTTGGTGGCGGCCCGCGAAGAGGAACGCCGCCGCCTGCGCCGCGACCTCCACGATGGGCTGGGTCCGGCGCTGGCCAGCCTGGCCCTGAAGATCGACGCGGCCCATGACGAGTTGAACTACGACGCCGCTTCGGCTGCCGCCATGCTCTCCGCAGTCAAAGGCGACATCCAGTCCGCCGTCGCCGACATTCGCCGTCTCGTCTACAATCTGCGACCACCTGCGTTGGACGATCTGGGGCTGGCGGCCAGCATTCGCCTGTTGGCCGAACGCTATCAAGGGGCCGATCTTACCATCGTATGCGATCTGCCGGAACAGTTGCCCGCGCTCCCCGCTGCGGTTGAAGTCGCCATCTACCGTATCACCGCCGAAGCGCTGACCAACGTCGTCCGCCATGCCGGGGCGCGGGTGTGTCAGGTGAAACTGGGTGTAGCGGAGCGCGTCGAACTGGAGATCCGCGACGATGGCCGCGGCATTGTGGCTGACACGGGCGAGGGCGTCGGCCTGATCTCCATGCGCGAACGGGCCGCGGAGTTGGGTGGGGAGTGTGTTATTGCGTCCACACCAGGGGAATCGACCACCGTGAGCGTATGGTTACCGTTATTGAGGTGAAATTTGATGGAGAAGATCACCATCCTCATTGCCGACGATTCGACGCCATTCCGCGAGGGGATGCGCGCCATGCTGCGCCGCGAGAATGAATTGACGTTGACAGGGGAAGCGATCAGCGGCGTGGAAGCAATTCGCATGGCGATCCACTTGCAACCGGATGTCGTCCTTATGGATCTGCACATGCCCGATGGGAATGGCATTGACGCCACACGCGCCATCGTGGCGCAGTCGCCGCACATCCGTGTGCTGGTACTCACCATGTTCGAGGACGATGATTCGGTCTTTGCCGCGTTGCAGGCCGGTGCGCGCGGCTATCTGCTCAAAGGCGCGGATAAAGCCGAGATCCTGCGCGCCATCCGCGCCGTTCACAGCGGTGAGGCCATCTTCGGCCCGGCCATCGCCCAGCGCTTGATGGGCTACTTTGCCACCTTGCGCCGGCCGGCGATGGTGCAGCCACCCTTTCCCGAACTCACTGGCCGCGAACGGGAGATCCTCTCCATGATCGCGCAGGGCCGTACCAATCAAGAGATCGCCGCCGATCTGGTGGTCAGCCTGAAGACCGTGCGCAACCATGTCTCCAATATCTTTAGTAAACTGCATGTTGCGGACCGCGCCCAGGCCATGAGCGCAGCCCGCAAGGCCGGGCTGGGCGCAGATTGACGCGCCAAACACGCACTACGCACTACCCTTTATCTCATCATCTTTCCGTCTCCTCTGAGGACGCCACAACTGCGGAAGCATCACCGTGATCACTACCGTCATCACCGCGGAGAGGGCGGACTGCGCGCCGGCGGTAGCGGGCGCGCCGATCCGTTCGGCCAGCAGGCCGGTCTGCAATTCGCCGATTACACCGACCCCCTGAGTAAGGCCGACGGTGCTAAGGGCGCGTCCGCGCATGGCATCGCTGGCGGTGGTGAGGAGGATGGCGTTGCGCATGGTGTGGAATCCAGCCTGGCCCAGCCCGGCGATGAAGAGCATGATCCACGAGAGGAGGTAGAGCGGCGAAAAGGCGAAGATCACCAGCGCAACGCTTTCAATCAGGGCGCCGACGGCGAAGATCGCCCCAATGGAAAGGGTGCGCCGCATCCGGCTGGCGATGATAAGACCGACAAACGAGCCAATGTTGTAGCCTGCGCTCAACAGTCCCAATCCCAGCGGACCGCTGCCCAGCACGTCACGGGCGAAGACGGGCAAAAGGCTCATGGAGGGGAAGATCAGCGTATTCAACACCGCCGAGACCAGCGTCACCGCCAGGATCGGCTGGTTGTGGCGCACATAATCGATCCCCTCGCCGATGGAGCGCCAGATGGAGATCCCTTGCACTGGTGTGTTCTGGGCGATCTGCTGGCGCGAAAGCCAGTAGAGCAGCGCCACGTTGACGCCCGTCACCGCGACGAGGACGGAAAACGAGGCCGACGCACCCAACGTATCCAGCAGCCAGCCGGCGAAGAAAGCCCCTACGCTGCTCACGATCCCCTGGATGAAGCTTTCCAGCAGCATGGCGTCCACCGTCTGAGCCTGGCCCACAAGATCGGGGACCAACGCATTGCGCGCCGGTAGATCCACCGACCAGGCCGCGCCGATCAAAAAGGCGGCGACGCCCATGTGCCAGGGCGAAAGCTGCCCGCCTAAAAAGAGGATCAGAATTGTCGCCAGCGCCGTTAAGATCAATCCCTGCGTAAAGAGGATCGTCGTGCGCCGCCCCAGCCGATCCCCCACAGGACCGGCGAAGCTGCCAATCGAAAGCTGCGCTGCCCGCCGCCAAAAGCTCAACAAGGTCACTGCCAGGGCCGAATCCGTCAGATCCAGCACGAGTACACCGGCCACCACCGTCCACATGGCGAGCGTCTGCCACCAGAGGACGTTGCTGAGCATCAATTGCCGGTACATGGGATGGGCCAACGGCGCGAGGACCCCGCGCGAGAAGATCTGACGACTTTGAGCCATGAGGAAGGGTGCTTTCTGCGAGGAGAAGGTATTGGGTATTGGGTATTAGAGATTGGCTGGGTGGGGGTTTGGGTGAACGGCTCACAAACATCGTCTGCGTAAGCCGTTGCTCGTCTGCCGTCCACCCAAACCCTTACGAATCATCAACCCGTTCTGAATATACCCAATACCTTTCATACCAGGAGGATACCATTCTGCGATGGATCGTGGATGAGCCAGCCATCTCCGGTTTGGATGGGTTCGACGCCTGCATTGCGCAATCGCTCAAGGGTGGCGGAGAGGGCGTCGGCGTCGGGCAGATGGATCTCGTAAGTGATCAACCGCGCCGTGTTGTCCGGTGGGGCGGGGACGCCGACGCCAGCCCATGTGTTCATGCCCAGGTGGTGATGATAGCCGCCTGCACTGATAAAGAGGGCGGAATCCATCGCCAGCATGATCTCAAAGCCGAGGATATCGACGTAGAAATGGCGCGCACCCGTCAGGTCCGCCACGCGCAGGTGGACATGGCCCATGTCCGTTTCCGGGTGGATGCCCTGCCACGGCTGCTCATTCCCCTCCAATTCGGCCATCACCCCATCAACGTCAAAGGGCGTCGTATTGAGGACAAAGCGCCCGGCGGTGTCATACCACTCCTTGCGAGGACGATCTCGGTAGATCTCAATGCCGTGCCCATCGGGGTCATGGAGATAGAGCGCCTCGCTGACGTTGTGATCTGACGCGCCGTCGATGGGCGTCTCGGCCTCAAGGAGATGATTCAATGTGCGCGCCAGTTCCAGGCGGGAAGGCACGCGCAGGGCAAAGTGGAAAAGCCCGGTGGCGCGAGGAAAGGCGCGCGCCCCCGGCAATTGCTGCAAACAGAGCAGGGGGTTGTCGCCTGCACCTAATCGTGCAGTGGATACCTCCTGGCTGACCAGCGTCAATCCAATCTGGTCCTGATAAAAGCGCAGGGAGCGCGTCAGATCTGCGACTGTCAGCGTAACTGCGCCCATGCGGGTTTCAGGGTCAATGCGGCTTGTCGTCTCCATCGCTATCCTCACTTGTTGTCGAGATGATCCAATTTGGCTCATCACTATGCCACGCTGAGGCTGCAAAGGTCAACTGGGATCTACTTCTTCCCCTGATGGATGGGCAAATGATCCTCTCGCAGCTTTGTTCATCTGGCCGAGGATAAAGTTATTCAGATCCTCAATGCTCACAAAATAGAAGCGCTCTCCCGACGGAATATGTTCCATTGAGCCACGCCACTGGCCGGGCGGCGCTGACGCGCTCGGCTCCTGCCAGATGCGCACGATGAAGAGATGCTGCACCCGCTCCTTACGATTTACAGCCATAGATTGCTCCTGCACAAGTGAGTTTATTCTTGGGGACTGGGGATCGGGGATTAGGGATCGGGCGGTTGGTATCTGATGGACCAATACTCACCTATTCAGTCCCCGATCCCCAGTCCCTAACTCTCGGTATTGCCATTGTAAACAAGACGCGTCCGGTGAGCGTCCAGTTTTCGTCCGAACTGGTTGAGCAGCACAAAGATCCCACGCTGGCTGGTTCAGGTCAGGAAGGGCGCAGCCAGCTTCTTCAGCGGAACGATCTCAGTTTCTGATTCAATGGCGAGACGAATGTGGGGGGCGAGGTGGACTTCAAGATGAAGTCTGGCCTGTTTGAAGGTATGTAGATCATTGGCGAGCAGAGGACGCCGGATGGCGGCAAGGTGGAGGCGCACGCCCTGTAGAAGACGCGCTGCTGTTATCAGATCATTGCGGACAATGGCGATGTGCGCGAAGCCAATGAGAGAGGCAATCATACCGCGCTGATCGCCGAGTTCTTCGTTGAGTCGGAAGCTTTCCTGGCAGAGGATGCTGGCCTGCTCGACATTATCTTCGTCCAGGGCGAGATAAGCGAAGATCCGTTTCAGTCGAGGCGGCTGCCAGCGTTCGCCCACTTCCTCGAAGATGACCAATGCCCGCTCGGCGTAATCACGGGCGCGCTGATTCTCTTCGTTCGCCATCGCCAGGCTGGCCAGGTTGACCAGGGCGAATGCAATGGCATGTTTGTTGCCCAGCGGCTGATAGAGCGGCAGACAGCGCTCAAAGAGGATCTGTGCATCCGCATACTTTCCTTCGTCATAGGCGAGTGCGGCCATATAGAGCAACGAAGACGCGACGCCGTTGGTATCGCCGAGGACGCGGTAGAGCGCCATACTTTCCTCAATATAAGCGTGGGCCACAGGGTAATCCTCATAATAGCTGTAAAGCATGGAGAGAGCCGCCAGCGTCATCGCTGTGCCGTGCCGGTCGTCGAGCTGGCGAAATCGCCCCAACGCATCCTTTAAGAGGGGCTCTGCCTGCGCATAGTCATGCTGGTAGAGATATCCCATACCCAGGTAATGGAGCGTCTGCGCGAGGAGGTTGGTCAAGCGGTGCGCTGTGCAGATGGCTACGCTTTCCGCGGCTAATTCGGCCTGCCCTTGATAGTCGCCGCGGAAATAGGCAATGCGGGCGGCTGCAATCAAAGCTGCTGCGCGCAGAGGGGGATGGCAATGGCTTTCGGGCAGCGCCAGGACGCGCGTAAGCCAATCCTGACCTTCAAATAGATGGCCGCGATTGGCCCAGAACCAGCCCAGCGAACACGCCAATCGCAAAGCGATTTCCGCTTCCTGGTTGGTCAGCGCCCAGGCGAGGGCCACGCGCAGATTTTCCACCTCGGCCTCCAGATACTCCAGCCAGAGTATCTGCTGGGGGCCTTGTAGATGAGTGGATGCCTTTTCGGCTAAGTTGGCGTAATAGTGCGCATGACGCCGCGCCAGCCGGGTGTACAATCCTTGTTGGGTCAATTGCTCTAATGCAAACTCGCGCAGGATCAACAACATACGAAAGCGCGGATCATCGTTGAAGGGATTGGGGGTTGCCGAGCGCAGCATGTTCTGATCGATCAAGCTGGTCAGGCCATCCAACAGATCAAAGGCCGGCCTGGACTCATCGAGCAACAGATCGCGATCAACCACAAATTCCGCGGCTTCCAGCGTAAAGTCCCCCACAAAGACAGCCAGTTGCGCAAAAAAAGATTTCTCACGCGCAGATAGGAGATTGTGACTCCATTCTATGACATTGCGCAAGGTCTGTTGTCGCGTGGGCGTTTGCTGGATTTGGCTGTTCAGAAAGTCCAGACGGCTGGAGAGCCGGTTTAACAGGGCTACGGGCGTAAAGAGTTTGCAGCGGGCCGCCGCCAGCTCCAGGGCCAGGGGTAGACCATCCAGATAGAGGCAGATCTGGGCGACGGCTGCGGCGTTGCCGGCATTGAGTTGGAAATCAGGATTGACGGCGCTGGCGCGTTCGACAAAGAGCGCCACGGCGGCGCAGTTTGCCATCTCCTCTGCGCGCAGATGAGGGGATGCGGGCAGCGTCAGCGGCGGCACAGGAAACTCATATTCGCCGTAGATGTGCAACACCGAACGGCTGGTCACGAGGACGCGCAAATGGGGGACGACGGTGAGTAATTCGCCAATCGCCGTCGCCGCCGCATTGACCTGCTCAAAATTATCCAAAATCAAGAGCAGGTGGCGGCTGCTCAGAAATGCCTTAACATCGTCGATGAGCGAACGGTGTCCGCTTTCGTTTACGCCGAGTGCATCGGCAATCGCCGGGATCACCCCATCCGCCTCGGTGATGACCCCCAATGAGACAAAATAGACGCCATCGGCGTAATGAGAGGCTCCTTTGTCGAGAATGCGATGGGCCAGCTCAAGGGCGAGACGGGTCTTGCCAGATCCCACAGTGCCGGTCAGGGTCAGCAGCCGAACATGTGAGGATGGCTGCAAGAGATCACACAAGCGCGCCAATTCGTACTCGCGCCCAATAAACGAAGCCAGGGTAGCGGGGATGTTGTGCGCGATTTCGGGGCGAGTGGTGGGTGTCGCGGCGACGGTGAAGAGATCCTGGGTTGCGCTAGTTGGCCGCTGAATTGTCTCGTTTTGGACGATGGCGCGGTAGAGTTCGCTGGTTTCGGGCATTGGCGCGACATTTAATTCAGTGGCAAGCCGCCCCTCAAACTGCTTGTACTCGCGCAGTGCGCCGGTCCGGTCTCCCGCAAGCGAGCGCAACAGCATGAGATCGCGCACAGCATCCTCGCGCAGGGGATCGTGCGCCAGCAGTTTGAGGACATAGTCGATCCCCTGCCAGTACTCCTGGCGGGCGAGGCTATCCTGCACCAGCCGGTTCAACGCCATGAAGAAGTCATTGCGCAACCGCTCGCGTTCAAAGAAGATCCAATCGTCGTAGATCCCCACCAACAGGTCGCCGTTGTAGAGCGCAACCGCATCGGCCAGTCGCTCCACATCCTGGCAACTCGCCTCAAACTCGGCTACATCCAACCAAAAGTCGGCCTCTGGGTTCCATTGGATCTTCCCCCCATCTGCCAACAGCCAGGGCCGGTCGTCAGCAGCAGGGGGAAGGGCGCGTCGAAGATCGTGAAGATGACGGCGCAAATTGCCCCGCGCAACTGGTTCATCTTCATCTGGCCAGAGTGTAAAAGCAACCTGCTCTCGTGTCAGCGCTGACCGGCGTTGGAGCAGCAGGTAAGCCCAGAGCGGGAGCGTTTTGGGCAAACCCGGAAAGCGCAGCGGCTGATTATCGAGAAAAATCCTTAAATTGCCAAACAAGTGAATGTGTAGCATAAAACCGCATTAAATCGCTACAGTGGATTGTTAAGAGGAGATCGAGCAGTATTCTAACATGGCAGCTCGTTTGCGGAAATTGTGCGTATCGTTAAGCAAATCGTTAATCCTGGTCAGGGTGGATGGCTAATCTTTACGGCGGCGGAGAAGCAGCGACAGAAGGATCATCGTTGCAACCGGCCAGATCCAACTCAGTTCGCCAGGGCCGCCAGGACCGGTACGCGCTTCGGCGCGCTGGATATGGATCAGTCGGTATGTGGCGGTCGCCTCCGCCAGTTGGGCGTCGCTCATGCGCTGGGGGTGGACGCCGACCAAGGGAGCGACAACGCCGCTCGCGATCAACACTTGTCGCATGGGACCAAGCCGCCTCTGCTGATCGATCACCTCTTCGGCGATCCCCGTCCACCAGCCCTCTGGCAGCCAGACTTCGACATAAGGATTGGCGCGCAAATTGCGATACCAATCGGAGATCTGGCCGAAACCGGCGGTGCAGTAGAGTTCACCATCCACAATCGCGTAGTTGACCGGCGTGTAGCGCCGCTTTCCTGTTTTGCGCCCGGTGTGGACGATCACCATAATCCGCCCGCCCATGCTGGGCCAGCAGCTTATCCACGGCCCCAGCCCGATGCGCCATAGGAGGAGCATAAAGCGGTTGAGAACTTTGAAACCACGGCGCGCCTTCTCTTCCAACCCGGCATATCTGCTTGTTGTCATCGTCTTCCTCGAAACGGGTATCTTGAACCCGTCCATGTAGCCCGGTTGTTGCATGGAAAGGGTTCTTCTTCGATCCTAGCACCTCTCCGCGGTCTTGAAATCGGATAAACGTTGGGAGGAAAGGAGGAAGGATGAAAGACTGTACCGTACTCGATTCAGGCCCCATAATCGCGCATCGACTATGGCAACGAGAGGGGCGGAATGTCATCCCGTCCCTCTGGGCGGATTCAATCCGTCCGACGCCATCGTTGAATCCTCGCTGTTTCTGGCTTTGCCAGGTTCGGTTGACCGTAGTAAACTGGGGCATCTACACCAATGATAGCCCGACTGTCGCCAGTGTGATCAGCCGGGCTACTTTTTTGTGAGGCAGGAGGTGGGATGGGCAAGGTAGAGGAACACACATCGACCCGAGGCGAGCTAACGCCCTCCACTCTTCATATTCTGTTGGCCTGGTCTGTCCATTTTATCACCGCCAGTGGGATTGTTTGGGGCTTACTGGCGCTGATCGCCGCCGTGGAACGCCAATGGGTTATGGTCTTTGTGTGGATGGCCGCCAGCCTGGTTGTCGATTCCATCGATGGAACACTGGCCCGTCTGGTGCAGGTGAAGCGTGTGCTGCCCGGTTTCGACGGCGCCCTGCTCGATAACATCGCCGATTATGTAACCTACGTGGTCGTGCCGGCCTTCTTCTTCTATGTGAGCGATCTGCTGCCTCCGCTCTTCTCTTTGCCGGCGGTTGCCCTCATTCTATTGGTATCAGGCTATCAATTTTGCCAGGGAGACGCCAAGACCGAGGATCACTACTTTAAAGGGTTCCCCTCGTATTGGAATATCCTGGCCTTTTATCTGTTTATCCTTGCCCTCAACCCGTGGATCAATCTGAGCGTCATCATTCTGTGCTGTGTGCTGATCTTTGTCCCCGTCAAATACATCTATCCCTCACGAGCGCCCCAATATCAGTACCTCACGCTGACACTGGCTGCCCTATGGGGCGTAATTTGCACCATCATCCTCATGCAGTTTCCCCAACCCGATTTTCGCCTGATCCTGGCGTCGCTCTTCTTTGTTGTCTACTACGTGGGGATCAGCCTTCACCTTATGCTCTCACCGAAGAAATAGCGCCAATAGAATTTGGGTAGATAAAATAAGAGAAAATGGCATATAATGGTGAAAGCATATCCCTATTAATTGCCACTCAATGTCATTCAAGCTGAGGCTGGATGGTAGACCGCAGATGGCAGAAACACCTGCCACTTGCAACCTGCAACTTGCCACAGCCCATGACGATTCCACGTTCTATGCCCAATTGACAAGAGAGCGATCCGGTTGCCACGCCAACAGAGAGAAAGGGTAAACGCGTTATGAACAAACTCGGATTCTACACCCAAAACAACCAGGGCGTACACGAGCAGATAAGCAATATCCAACCGCCGGTAATTTTGCTCCACGCCTGGGATCAAGGTCTGTTGCAGGAGATCCGTCAGTTCCGCGCGCCGGATGCCTTCGTCATCGGGCGCATGGACTACGTCGGTGGGCCGGGGAACCAGACGCCGGTACGCGATCTGGTCAGCGCCTGGCTCGATAGCGACGATCCTGCTGCGCACGGACGCGCCTACGCCGAGCATATCCTCGGTGATAACTTTCAGTTGGCGCAAAAACGTGAGAATGGCCGTCTGCTTGTGGATGCGTGGATGAGCCTGAATGAGTGTATCCCTGGCCCGGCTTCTGGCGCGTTTGGCCGCGGCGGCGAGGAACGCGCCGAGATCGAGCGCCGTCTGCGCGCCTATGATCGCTTTCAGGTCGCCTTCCGCGACAAGCTGATGGAGCATAGCATTGAAGCGGTGGCCTTCAATTTCGGCGCAGGGAATTTCACCGAGGCCGCCCACTATCTCGATTATTTCCCAAAGACGCTGGACAGCTACACCTATCTCGGCTTCCATGAGTATGGATGGCCTGCCCTCAACACGGCTGTGGATCCTTCCGCGGTCTCTAGCGCGGGTAGCTACCGTCCCATCGTCGAAGGCATCCGCCAGCGTACAGGTCGCAGCTACAAGGTGATCATCACCGAGGCGGGGCTGGCGCGTATGTACAAACATCAGGACGGGGTCGGCGATGTCGGGTGGTGCTATCCTCATGATTCGGTGAATCAGGATCACTATTGGCGCTCGCTGGATTGGTTCAACGACTACATGGCGCAGGACGATTACGTGATCGGCGCCTGCCTCTTTCAGGTGGGCCACGGCGCCGGTTGGGAGACCTTCCGCCACATGGGCCAGGACAGCGAAGGCCGCCCCATTGAGATCCTCGACCGGGTGCGCCAACTGCGCGACAAGGTCCGCCCCGCAAAGGATGGCGCGCAAGCCAGTCCTCAACTGACGCCAGTCTCTCCCGAAAGGGTGCAGGTCCAATTCCCGCAGATCTACACCAATCAGCAGGTGATCAATGCTGCCTCTGCCGCAGCCAAACAGTTGGGGTTGGAACAATGGGATCTGCTCACCCGCGTTGACCAACGTGTAGAGGATCTCGCCCAAAATCGGAACGCTGTCTACGCGGGCCCGTCGTTGGATCGAGCTGCCAGTTTCTCGGCTGAGGAACGGACCGAGTTGCTGCAAAGATTGCTGGGCGAACTGCTCCAGCGCCTACAATGGGAAGGGCAGGTCAACGCGCCGGCTGGGCTGAACCTGCGCGCCGGCCCGGCTCAGGATCAGACCCGCATCACCACCATCCCCAACCGGGAAATTGTGCAGGTCTTGCACGAGCAGGATGGCTGGCTCTTTGTGGCCTGGCAGGGGCAGCCCGGCTATCTTTCCGCTGCCTTTGTCAATCGGCGTAGCGCCCAGCCCAAGGGGGAGGACAACACCACGGCGCTCAAACAGACGTGGGCGCGCTACCGCGATCTCCTGCAACAGGAGGCCGGCCGGCTGGGGATCGACCCGGCGGTGGCTGTCGCTGTCCTGTTGGCCGAGTCAGGCGGACGCGCATTTGCCGCCGATGGACGGTTGATCGTCCGCTTTGAGAATCACATCTTCTTCCAGGAATGGGGCCATCGCAGCCCTGATCTCTTCGCCCGCTTCTTCGAGTTCGATCCCAATGAGCGTTGGAAAGGCCACCGTTGGCGACGCAGTGAAGAGGATGGCTGGAAGGTGGCGCATACTGGATTGCAGACGAGCGAATGGGATCTCCTCAACTTCGCCCGCAGCTTCCACGAGGAAGCGGCGTTGCGCTCGATCAGCATGGGCGCGGCGCAGATCATGGGCTTCAACCATGCCACTGTGGGCTATGCCTCGGCCCAAGAGATGTTTAACGACTTCCAACAGAGCGAGGAGAATCAGATCCGCGGCTTCTTCCGCTTTGTCGAGGGAAAACGGCTGGTGGGCGCGTTGCGCCGTAGTGATTTCCTGGCCTTTGCCGCCGGTTACAACGGCAGCGGACAGGCCGAAACCTACCGCGCCATCATTGCCCGCTACGTGGAAATGGCCCGCCAGGAGATCCCCGAACTGGGCGCTGCCAGCCGCGGCCTCTCTCCACAGGAAGCGATGACAGATTTCGCGCTTCCGCTCGAAGCCGAGGATGTAGCGCAGCGCCTGCCCCAGCCGCTATCCCCAGAGCAGTTGGGCGGCAAATCACTGGCCGAAGCGGACCTGGCGCTCTATGAGGCCTGGCGCACACACATTGAGCAGGGCTTGAAGAACAACCAGATCATGTTCGATAGCATCTTGCGCGGCTTTATGAACCCCTATTGGACAACGGTCTGGATGTATCGCATCCTCTTTGCCGTGGGCATCCTTTCGTTTGTGGCAGCCATCGTCCTCGCCTATCTCTTGCGCGGGGATGCGACCACGGCGCTGGGCAGCGCTGCCATCTTTGGCGGGCTTGGCGTGATCTCCTTCCTGAGCTACTTCCTCAGCCGTCCTTTGCAGGCGTTGGAGGAAAATCTACAGTTGATCACCTGGCTCGGCGTCATCTACAACAGCTATTGGACTCGACTCACCTACATGACCCGACTGGAAACCGTCCAAGAGGAGTTGGACGAAACAACCAACAAGACCATCGCCCAACTCAACGATCTGCTCGACAAACATTCAGCCCTGGGCAAGAATCGGCCCGGCCTGCGCTGAACAGGAAGAGTGGTGAGTAATGAGTGATGAGTAATGAGTAGGCTAGGGATTTTCTGCCTACTCATTACTCATTACTCCTTTCTAACACCGTGCGACTTCTGTTTTACACACCTATGACAACCACGTACAGCAATTTCGATCTGCTCATTACGGCTGGGGATCATGGCTACCTGGCGCGCGTCATTGCGTCACCGGTGGGGGAATCGGCCGCGGCAATGTTTCGGTTGCCCTTTGACGAACAGGAACTCCATGGGTTTTTCTGGCTTTCGGGACGTCTGTTGCGCACTCTTTCCTCCACTGCGCCAACCCTGGCGAGGAGGCAGCCGCTTACGCCGGAAGCGTTCGGCGCGCGCCTCTATGCTGCGATCTTCAGCGGCGGCATCGCAAATCTACTGCGCCGCAGCCTGGACGCTGTCGAGCGGGATGGAGAAGGTCTGCGCATTCGCCTGCGTATGAACGACGTACCCGAACTGGCCGATCTGCCCTGGGAATTCCTCTATGCGCCCGATCTGGCGCGCTTCCCTGCGCTGTCGGCGGGTAGCCCGATTGTGCGCTACGTGGAACAGGATCGTCCACTCCCCACGCTGGAAACGTCTCCACCGCTGACCCTGCTGGCGCTGATCGCCAACCCCGGCGGCGACTTTGAACCGCTCAACGTCGAACAGGAATGGACAAATTTACAGCAGGCGCTGGCTGATGCCGAGAGGAGCGGACGTATCCACGCCGAGCGGTTGCCATCGCCCACTTTGGACGCGCTCCAGGATCGGCTGCGCAAGGGAGCGGTCCACATAATCCATTTCATCGGTCACGGCTATTTTGACGATGACGCCGACGAGGGCGGGCTGGTGTTAGAAGCAGAAGAGGGCGGTGGGCGGCTGGTGACAGCGCCACGGCTGGCGATGATGCTGCGCGATCATGATCCCCTGCACTTGATCTTCCTCAACGCCTGCGAAGGCGCCCGTGGCGGACGCACCGATCCCTTCGGTGGGGTGGCGCAGAAATTGGTGCAGCAGGGCATCCCCGCGGTGCTGGCTATGCAGTTCGAGATCAGCGACCGAGCAGCCGTCACACTCTCGCATGAATTCTATGAGGCCATCGCCGACGGTCTGCCTGTGGACGCCGCCGTGGTCGAGGCGCGTAAAGCTGTCTATGCGACCGGCAACGAACGCGAATGGGGGACGCCTGTCCTTTTCAGCCGTTCGCCTGACAACCGGCTCTTTGCCCCCATCCCAGCGGATGGATTGGCTGATTTTGAGTCTCTGCCCTTCGAGCCGGAGAGTGTGGCGATCCCCGCTGGGGCGTTCTTCATGGGCAGCGACCCAGGCGAGGGCATCCCTATGGACGAAACGCCGCAGCATAGGGTCACTTTGCCGGGCTTTCGTCTGGGCAAAACGCCGGTGACCAATGCCCAGTACGCTGAATTCCTCAAACGGGCGAAAGGTCAGGAAGAACCGCGACGCGCGGGATGGTTCCTGCGCCAGCCGCCGCCGGATCAATTGGAGCATCCCGTGGTGGGGATCAGTTGGCACGATGCTATGGCCTATTGTCATTGGCTATCCAGCGAGAGCGGACGGCGCTACCGGCTGCCCACTGAGGCCGAATGGGAAAAGGCCAGTCGCGGCAGCGAGGGATCGATCTACCCGTGGGGCAATTTCTGGGAAAACGGACGCTGCAACACCGACAGCGACGGCCCCACACGCGTTGACGCCTACCCTGACGGTGCCAGCCCTTATGGATGCCTGGATATGTTGGGCAATGTGGAAGAGTGGACGTTGACAGTTTGGGGCGACGATTCCAACCGGCCTGGCTTCGCCTACCCCTACCGGCTCGACGATGGACGCGACGATCCCGACGCCGACCGCTACCGGCCCGGTCTTCATCGTGTCGTGCGCGGCGGCTCCTATCGCGAGGATGGGACCAATCTGCGCTGCGCCCGCCGCGTCCCCTCCCCGCCGGATAGCAAATTGCGTTGGCGTGGGTTCCGCGTGGCGATGGTGTCCTGAGGACCGCGGACGGCAGACCGCAGACCGTAAACGACCGACAACGGTAAACCAGTACCCAATACCCAATATCCAATACCCAATACCCACTTCCTGACACGCAACGGACAACCGCCATGAAATTCGACTTCACCGGCATTGCGCCACGCACAAAGGTCAAGAGCAGCAAGGACGCCATCATCGAGCGCATTGACGATGGCAAGGTTGTGCCGATCCTGGGGACTACCTTCACCGACGATCTGGCGTTTAGCAGTCATCAGGCCCTGGTGCGAGGATGGAGCAATTACACCCGATATCCTCTGCCCGACCTGGGACATGGGCTGGCGCAGGTGGCGCAGTATATCAGCGTTTCAGCCTATGGTGAGGATGGAGCTGGCGATCCGGTACGTATTAAAGAGATATATCTGGGCTTTCTCAAGGCTGCGCTGCAAATGATGGCCGAACACGATGCAGGCGTGCATCCCAACCTGCGCGCCGAGGTCGAGGAACAGGAACGCGATCTCACAGTCTCCAAAATGGCGCGCCGCTTTGGTTATCCTGGCCTTGATTCGCCGCAGGGAAACCCGCTCTTGGTGTTGGCTGCGCTGCCCCTGC
Source organism: Caldilineaceae bacterium (assembly GCA_019637695.1). GTDB lineage: Bacteria > Chloroflexota > Anaerolineae > Caldilineales > Caldilineaceae > RI-153. Next base: position 49,519 of record JAHBVG010000005.1, read on the forward strand.
CCATCTTTGTTACTACCTGTTACCACGATTTTTTGGAAGTGGCGCTGCGCGAGCGGGCCGGCAAAGATCCCCAGACCGAGATCTGCGTCTGGCATGACGGCCTGCGCGCCATCCCCTCGGTTTTTTCGCACAATCCCGATTACCAGCCCACGCCAGATCGCCCACTGGTCTACCATCTGCATGGCTTCGACACCTACCCCGAATCGCTCGTGCTGACCGAGGACGACTATCTGGATTTCCTCACCAACATCTCCAAGGACGATCGCGCCATCCACCCGCGCGTGCGCCAGGCGCTCACCGATTCTTCGCTGGTGATGATCGGCTACTATCCTCAGGATTGGGATTTCCGCGTCATCTTCCGCGGGCTGGTTGTCTCGCGGCCACCGGGCATGTGGAAGACGAGCATCGCCATTCAACTGGAACACGAACCGATGATCCAGGAATATGTGCAGCGCTATTTGCGCCAGGCCAAATTTGACGTGGAATGGAGTGAGGCGGGCGACTTTATTATGGATCTCTACAGCGGTTGGCGCGGTGGTTGATCCGCACCGGGGAGCAGGTTATGGTCACCGACGAGAAGCGACAGTTGGCAAACAGCAGGCTGACAGGCGAGAATCCCTATGTCGGACCGCGCACTTTTACGCGTAAAGAGGCGAATCGCTTCTTTGGGCGCGATCGCGAGGCGCGCGAATTGCTCTCGCTTGTCATCGCCGAGCGGTTCGTCCTCTTCTATTCGCAGTCGGGCGCGGGCAAGAGTTCGCTGCTCAACACCCGCCTGATCCCCCAGCTCAAAGAGAGCGGTTTTCTGGTGTTGCCCGTGGGGCGCGTCGGCGGTGAACTCCCCGCCGGGGTTACGGATGTGGACAATATCTACGTTTTCAACCTGACCCTCTCATTGGATCAAGGAGAAGATGGGCGTGAGAGCGATCCCCGCCGCTTCGCCCACATGGGGCTGGTCGAGTTTATGCACGGCCTGCGCACCCCCGATGGTGAGTTCTATTATTACGACGGGCGGCTGGCGCAAGAGGTGGCCGAGGTTGGGCTGGTTGAGGAGGATCTCTACGATCAGCCGCCCCACATGCTGATCATCGACCAGTTCGAGGAACTGATTACCACACACCCCGCCCGCTGGCGCGAACGCGAGGCCTTCTTCCGCCAGCTTGACGCCGCCATGCGCGCCGATCCGCGGTTCTGGGTGGTGTTGACCTTGCGCGAGGATTTTGTCCCTGCGCTCGATCCTTACGCCCGTTTGGTAGCCGGGAACATGCGCGCCCGCTTCTACATGCAGCGTATGGGGGTGGATGCTGCCCTGCAAGCCGTCTGCTTCCCTGCCGAGGATGCAAACCGTCCCTTTGCCAGGGGCGTCGCCGAAAAGTTGGTAGACAACCTGCGCCAGATCCGTGTGCAGGGACAGATCGATCCGCAGCCCGGCCAGTTTGTAGAGCCGGTGCAGTTGCAGGTGGTCTGCTATCAACTGTGGGAACATGTCAAGGATCTACCACCTGCGCCCATCACCGCCGCAGATCTGGACGCAGCGGGTGATGTGGATAGCGCGCTGGCCGATTTTTATGAAAGCGCCATCGCCGCTGTGCTACGCGATCCATCTCTCGATCTATCCGAGCGTCAACTGCGCAATTGGTTTGACACCCAACTGATCACCGAAGCGGGCACACGCGGTATTGTCTACCAGGGGGGCGAACAGACCGCGGGGATGCCCAACGCCGTGGTCAGACGTTTGCAGGATCAATTTCTGCTGCGCGCCGAACCGCGCGCCGGCGGCACCTGGATCGAACTGATCCACGACCGCTTTGTTGCGCCGATCCAGCAGGCCAACCGCCGCCGCCAATCGCCGCTGGCGCAAGATGCCCTCGCCTGGCAGGACGCAGGCAAGGCCAGGACCCGTCTCTACACAGGCTATCAACTTGAGCAGGCCAGGCAGCAACTACAAGAGAAACCACAGGCTTTTTCCAGCCTGGAGCGGGAATTTGTCGAAGCAGCCAGCAAAGCGGAAGAAACGCGCCGGGCGCGTAACCGTCAATTGATCACCGGCGGTAGCATTCTGCTGATTCTTTTGCTGTCTGCCTTTGCCACCTGGGCCTTCCTCTCGCGCATGGAGATGATCCGGCTGCGCAATGCGGATTTGGAACTGCGCCAGGTCTCTGATCAAGCAACTACGGTGGCATTTCAGGCCACTGCCGCCGCCTTTGCCACTGCTGAGCAGGCCGGGCAAATTGCGCGCGCTACCTATGATGCAGTGGTTGCAGGATCAATTTTCGCTGCCCAGCAACAACAGGAGTTTCAGATCTTTCGCGCCACTGCTGAGGCCGTGGAAGTGGAAGCCACCCTGGTCGCCAATGATCTGGCGTTGGTCTTGGCTGCGCTGGCGCCGACGCCAACAGCCACGCCCCAAACCACACGCGAAATTATCCTATCTCGTCTGACCCCAACCTCGACAACCGATCCGGCTCTGTTGATCACCGTTGAGGCCATCCAGACCCGCACCAGCGAAAACTTTCAGCCGACAGAGGGTACACCGGGCACGATTCCGGTCCTGCCCATAGACCCAATCCCCATTATCACCCCCGGCGGTTCGCCTCTGCCGCCGGCAACACCGCCGCCACAGCCCACTCCCCAGGAGACGCCGTTGATCGGCATTGTGCCGGCGATCTCGTTGAGCGTCTTTGCCCAGGCCGATGTCAACGCTGCGGTGGTGGAGCGATTGGCTCCAGCCGCGGAGGTGACGGTTCTGCGCGTTGAAAGCCAGAATTGGGCTGAAGTGGAAACTCAGGCGGGGAACCGAGGCTGGATGCGCGGACAACTGTTGACCTATCGCGGCAATGTGGACGCGCTGCCCGCCGATCTGGTCTATCGCAGCGTCCAAGATCGCACCGATCTCCCCTTCATCGAAGGGATCGTCACATTGGCGGACTGGCTGCTGGCAAACCCCAACGTGGAACAGAGCAGCGGCTTCCGCTGGATTCCTAGAGAAACCGAAGTGACAGTTTTGCTGTCGGGCAGAGGAGCGACCAGCTATGGCAGCGGTATTTGGTATCTAGTTTCACTGATCGATCCGGAAAACACGATGTCGATCATCCAGGGTTGGATGGCCGCAGAGGTGATCTCCTCGCGTGTCGCCCAGCCGCAGTCGCAGGTTGAGCCATCATCTCAGCGACAATCGCTGGATCCTGCGCCACAACAGCAGCAAATGCAATTCCTGCTGCGATTGCCATTCGATGGTGACTACCCAATCACGCAGTGGTTTGGCGAATTTCCTGCCTATTACGCACCCTATGGTCTGGCGGGACACGATGGGATCGATTTTGGCGTCTCCCCAGGAATCCCGATCCTGGCAGTGGACAATGGGGTGGTAACGCGGATCAACATGGATCAAAGTCACCCCTATGAAACCTTTGTCGCCCTGGAACACGACTGGGGAGAGACTTACTACGGCCATCTGGGCAGCGTCAGCGTCGGGATAGGCGCAACGGTGGCAGAAGGTCAACAGATCGGCAGCTCCAGGACAGCTGACTCGGGTTCTGCTCTGCACTTTGGCCTTCGTATCGCTCCCATTGAGTTTGAAAATGGCTACCGGGGTTTTTCCGATCCCCTGCCCTATTTCGATCTCTCTGGCGCATCCCAACAGTAGCGTATCCGCTGGGGATCGATTCTTATAGAGAAGCCATTTGAACATCATACAATTCGGTATGGGTGCGGCCGCCAGCGCCCCTACGATTGTACGAACTTTTTGTGTGTTCTCTATTAGCGCTGCCCACTGAGGATCGGCAGGTAGACCCGATTGTGCTGGTTTTGAACTTCATAACCCCGCTGCTGGATCGGTCCATAGGTATGACGTCGACCGTCCGCTTCGATCTCTTCGAGCCAGTAGTAGTAACCAATCCCAATCTGCGCGGATTCATCCAGAAAACTGTACTGCGCGCCGCCCCCGTTGACGCCCTGCGCCGGGATCAAATTCGGTGTAATGCGGACGGCGCCCACGCGGACAGCCCTCTGTCCGCGCCAGAGATGGAAGCCCCAACTATTCTGCTCCCACCCGGTCACCCAACGGATCTCCACACCCTCGGCTGCGTGGATGGCAGTAAAACTGAGAAGCAGCACGGCTGTCGGCTCTTCCACTACCACACTGGCGCTATCCTGCCCCTGGACGGACGGCACGTCATCGCCAAATTCGTCGATCACACCATGTAAAATGGCGATATTGTTGGTCTCGCTTGTCACCGCGGTCACCAAAAAGGAGACGTTGAATTGTACCGACTGATTGGGCGCAAGATCCCCCAGATCGGTGGTCACATCCGGCCAGAAGAGCTCGCCATCGTTCCCATCCACCGTAATCTGGGGGATGCTGATATCTGTGCTGGAAAATGCGAGAAATTCGGCTTCGTATAGGTCGCGCACGGGGATCGTGATCAGCGTGGTGTCGCCAAGATTCCTGATCTCGATGGTGAAGGTGACATTCTCGCCGACACGCACCAGCCCATCGGGAGGGGCGGCGACCGTTTTGGCTACGCCAACCTGGGGATTCGTAATGCGGACAGGTGCATCGTCCTCGCGCGGCGGCACGGTCTGCCCTGATTCATCCTGCGCGCCTTCGACAATCGCCACATTGATCGTCTGCTGCTCAGGCTGAGCAGTGGTGCTGGCGATGGCCCTGAAGGTAACCAGCACAGTCAAACTCTCACCCGGCGCCAGCGAACCATCCCCGGTCAGGTCGTTCCAAGAGAGCGTCCCTGCTGCCGATTGAGCCGGCGCCGGGATTGCGCTGACAAATTGCAGGTAAGTTGGATCGTACGTATCGACCAGCGGGACAACCGTCAAGGTAGTTGCGCCGGTATTGGTAATGGCAATCGTGTAACTCACCGACTGATCCACGCGCACAATGCCGTCGGCGGCATCGCCTTCGCGCACCAATGTTTTGCTAAGGCTGAGGTCCGGCATGGGCTGCAGCATCCAGGTCTTCTGCGCCTGGGCTTCAGCGCGAATGGGCGCCATGCGGATGGTAGCAATCTTTTGGATGCCGTCCACATCGCCGCTATAGGCGTAGGCGACCGTCCTAGTGAGAACGGCGCTCAGTTCGGCGGTGACGGTCGCTGTCCCGGCTATTGCGCTGGAGATGATGAAGGTCGCCTCGCCATTTTCGTCGGTGATCACACTATCCTGGGCCAGGGTGCCAAAATCAGTACTCAGGTTGATCTGCTGTGCGGATAGCGGCCCGCCGCCTTTGGTCAACGAAACTGTGATCGTGTGATCGGGCGAAGCGGGCAGTGAATTGGTTGCATCCTCAGGCGAGAGGGTGAGTTCCACGTCGCCGATCAGAAGTTCACCCGGCGCTTCTGTCGGCAACTCCGCCAGGATCGACCGGTAGACCGCCAGCACCGCAGCGTCAACGGTCGCCCCGCTTGTGGTCGGGTCAGATTCGATCAACGCCCAGCCATCGACCAGAAACCAGAAAGCGGATTGGCGGGCAGCAAATTGAATGTTGGCCTGACATAGTAGCTCATTGCACCCTTCGGGATGCTCCAAAATCGGCGGATAATTGACAAGCACCCAGGCTGCTTCCCATCCATAAGCGCGTTCGTCAAGGCTGCAATAGTCGCCGCCAATCGCAACTGGCTTTTCAACTTCCACGCAGAAATGAGGAACGGGAGGACCATCGCCAAAATCCAACGTATAGGCAACAGCCGGAATATTCAGCAGGGTCTCCCCATTCCGTTCCAAATTGACGCGAATCACGCCCCCCTCTGGAACGGCCACGCCAGCGATGCCACAGGATTCATCAACCGCGCCGATCCATCTGGGGTCAATTGGGAAGGGAGAAGAACTCTGTCTCGTGCTGAAGTTGAGAACTTGCTTATCGATGACAGTTATCGGTTCCTGAGCAAAAAGTGGCGCAGGGTAGAGGATGATCGCAAATAGACAAACCAGCAGCAGAAAGCCTAGACGGTGAAGAGGAACTTTAGTTGGCATCATCGTAGTCCTTGTGCGTGTTGAGATGCGTTCTTGAATGAGAATAAATTTTGGTATAGGAAGGGTGAAGAGGGGCGCTGCTGTTAGCCATAAGACCAAAAAGAACAAATAAATCGGCTGGAACGGGGAATGACAAGCGCTGTCTGAATTGGTCAACCAATTTCTTTGTCGTTTCAACATGCTATGGCTTTTTCATAGGGCTCTATTTTTTAAGCATTTAGTAGGCTAGTTTTCTGTTTATTTTCGATGTTAGCAGGAAGAAAAGTAAGCAACTAGTAGGGGTTCCCCTACTAGACAATCGTTTCTTTGATGAGTCTCTCCACAAAAGCGTCCAGAGCCGGTTTCCAGCTCTGGACGCTTTTGTGAAACATAGGGTTTTCGGCTGTTACGGAATCTAAAATCCATTGAAGATGCGGCGCGCTGATCAGATCTGGGTTGGAACACCGAATTTTCTCGTGGCAGTGCGCCGCATCTGATACTTTGATGATTAATAAACGATTTGTTAAGCTAAAATAAAATAATATTAATTTGCCGTTAGACAAAATTCAGTTAATATAACAGATATAGACTGGCTCTTGTAGGAATGGACCCAATGATGAAGCAGGCGATAACTGAGGGATCTGTAGTCTCAAGAAAAAAGGGGCAAATTTCCTCCGCGGTTGGCGACAGGGTAGTGATCCTCAACCTGGAGGATAGCGCTTACTATGGCCTCAACAGTGTGGGCGCTCGGATCTGGGATCTCATCGAGGAGCCTGTCCTTGTTGAAACCATTTGCCGCCAGATTATGGAAGAATACGATGTGGATTCAAACCAGTGTCTGGCCGATCTTTTGGCGCTGCTCCAAGAAATGGAGGCCAAGAAGCTTTTGGAAACGCACCGACATGAGACGCTTGTATAAGCGGATGGGCAACTTAGGGTTAGGGACTCAGTTGCTATGAGCGCCATTTTCGGGATCTTCTACCTGGATGGTCGCTCTGTCCTCCCTGCGGAACTCCGACAGATGGCTGTTGCCCTCGAACATCGAGGATCGACTGTTGTCACCCTCTGGTCTGAGGGAAACGTGGGGATGGGCTGCTGCGCACACTCACCGGTGGCTGGGCCATCTTACGCCAAGGATGCTAATTTTTTCCTTGTGGCCGACGTTCGTCTTGATAACCGTGCGGACCTGCTCTCTGGCCTGGGAGGGGCGGGGATGTCTACGGAGATGGGCGATGCCAGCCTGATCGGTGAGGTTTACCGGCGCTGGGGAGGGGCTTGCGCTGATCGGTTGCTGGGTGATTTCAGCTTCGTCCTATGGGATCGTCAGCGGCGACAACTTGTCTGTGGGCGGGATCATGTGGGTGTCAAGCCTTTCTATTATTGCCATTTGCCGGGGCGCATCTTTGCCTGGGCGACCGAGATCAAGGCGCTCTTCTGGGTGTCGGCGTCGCTGCGAGCGATCGATGAGGAGCGGTTGGCGGAACGGTTGGCGCTGATCGATTGGGACCTTACGGATCAATCCACGTTGTATCGGCATCTACTTTCTCTGCCGCCAGCCCATAGGTTGAAAGTTACCGCAGATGACCTGATCTTGAACCGTTATTGGTCGCTCGATTCAACGCGCTGCCTGGGCCGGGGATCGGTCAGGGATCACGCTGAAGCCTTTGGCGAGATCCTCACAGAGGCGGTGCGCTGCCGTCTGCGCGGATCAGGGGATGTCGGGGCTTTGCTCAGCGGCGGTCTTGATTCTTCGGCAATTGCATGGACAGCGCAGAATCTCGCGTACGGGCAGCCGGGTGGAAAGTTGCCGACCTTTTCCGCCATCTTCGACACGGTGACGATCTGCGACGAACGCGCTTACATCGATCCCATTTTGGCGCGTGGACGGTTTGCGCCCTCCTGGACGCCGGGCGATCAGGTGAGTCCGCTGGGAGAGTTGGCGCAGATGCTCTGGCATCAGGATGAGTTGGTCTATGCGCCGGGGATCTCGTTGATGGTTGCGCTTTACCGTGCGGCCCAGCGTAAGGGGATCCGTGTACTTTTAGATGGTCATGGTGGGGATGAAGTGGCAGGGTGCGGCGCTGGTTACTACCGAGAATTGGCGCACAAAGGCCGCTGGCTCACCTTAATGAGGGAAATTCGAGCCAGCGCACGGCTCCACCAGCAATCCTTTGGGGCGTTGTTCTGGCCCTATCTGCGTGATGCCACCTGGACAGGCCGGACAGCCGGGCGCATCCGCCGGATTGGGCGTCATCTGTGGCGCGGGGGAGACTCCCTTCCATCCCCTGACAAGGACAATTCACCTGTCTGGGAAAGGTGGTTGCATCCAGCGTTTGTAAAACGGGTAGGGTTACATGAACGCTATCGGGCCTTTCGTCATCGTCGTCCTGAGCGCGTCGGCAGTGAACGGGAAGGTCACTACCGGCTGCTGACTGGGCGGGCGCAGGTGAGATCTCTGGAGATTTTGAACAAAGCCAGTGCTGCCCATTCTGTGGAATTGCGCATCCCATTTTGGGATAAGCGACTTGTCGAGTTCTGCCTGGCCTTGCCGTCCGAACACAAGTTGCACGATGGCTGGGATCGGATCACGCTGCGGCGGGCCATGCACAATCAATTGCCGCCCCAGGTTCAATGGCGGCGATCCAAGACCAATTTCGCGCCCAATCTTGTCCATCTACTGCGCACTCAGGATCGCGAACGGTTGGAGCATCTCCTCGTCGGGCAACGCAACCGGTTCGCAGACTTCATCGATTGGGAGGGTGTAGAGGCGGCTTACCGACAGTTTCTACGCCAGGATCCGCCGCCGCCGTCCGCTTTGCAGATTGTCTTACAGGCGGCGAACCTGATTCTCTGGCTGCAAGGCTGGCAAGACCCGCTCGAAGCTGGTTGGTCGACCAGAGATTGAGATTTTAAGGCAGAGGCGCAGAGACAGAAAGGATTCAACGCAACGATGCAAGAAGCAAAGAAGGCAGTCATTATCTTTCTGACCAATAAAAGGAGGACACACTGATGAAGAAGAAAGACAAGAAAAAGTATGTTGTCCCGGAACTGACTGTCTATGGCAGCGTCGAGACCATCACCAAAGGCAATCGAGATGGCGCTGGTGTTGATGCTGTCTTCCCAATCGGGATAGATAAAGATCAAATGACATTCTCTTGACCCATCACGTGGGCTTATTTAAGTACAGCCAGGCGTGAATAACTAGATGTTTCTAGCGTAATGCGTAGCGCATGTACCAGTCTATGCACCACGCACCATCTTGCACGAGGAATCACCGCGGGGGATCTTTGTATCGATACAATCTCTATGATCTGGTAGTGGAGTCGGAATTTATATTGCCCGAGCTACCCCCATCGATGGCTACGCCGCAGATATCGATCCGTTCTGCGTCACTTGGCCGGTTTTGGCCGGATGATTTGAAACAAGATCGTTACTTTGCAGCCACAGAGAGGGAAGCCTGCTGCTATTGGCGCGAGGTGGGCGCATTTTCGATCCAAAGTGGGAAAGAGATCGGATGTGATGTCGCTGCGGACGTTGATCCCCAACTCTTCCGTCTGCCACTTTTAGAGCCAGTAATGGCGCTTTTATTGCATCAGCGGGGCCATTTGATACTACACGCCAGCGCAGTGGCGCGCAATCATCAGGTTTTTGTCTTTTTGGGTGAGGCTGGGTTGGGGAAATCTACCCTGGCGGCTGCGCTCTGTGCGCGTGGCTTTTCCTTTGTTGCTGACGATATTGTGGCGATCCGTTTCGATACAGAACACGGACCGCTGGTTTTACCTGCATTGCCACGGTTAAAACTTGAAGCGGAGAGCGTAGCCGCGCTGGGTGAGGATATCGCGGATCTGCCGCAGTTGCACCCGTATGTGACGAAACGAGCGCTGCCTGTTTTCTCTAATTTGAGCAACGAGCCGCTTCCACTGCGCCGTCTCTATCGATTGGCCTATGCGCAGCAGATGGAGATCGCGCCGCTACCAACACATGCCGCCATGCTTCACCTGATCGAGCATTCCTATATTGGGCGCCTGAGTGGTCAACTCTTGTATCCGCAGCAACAGATCCATTTTCGACAGTGTGTGGAGATAGCGAATCGTATCCCGATGGCCGATCTCAAACGTTCCTGGGCGCTGGAGCTACTCCCTGCTCTCATCCAAATGGTGGACGAAGATAGTCGCGATCTCTGATCTGTTCCGAGGGTTGTGGATCCTAGCATGTGTGGTAGCAGCAATAAATTTCTTCGGACTGATAGACATCGTTCTCATCGAGAACGTCAAGCGCTTGCTTTTGCCACACAATTCGTCGCAGCACCGCTTGAAGATTGGCTAAAACTTCTATGCTGACCAGAGGTTTAATGAAGAATCGGTCGATGGGCGCCTCGACCAATGTATCAAGATCCTTCAGATCCTCAGAGGTAAGGAGCAGCACTATCGGGATCTCTGTCGCTTCTCCGATTGCCTGGCAGAGCTGTACAGGATTGGGGAGAGAGGTGTCGATGATGGCAAGATCAACATCATGCGTGTTGATGTGCGCCAATGCCTGTTCACTTGTCTCCAACAGGCTAAGCTCAAACTCAGCGCTTTCCAGGGCCGTCCGAAGTTCACTTTCGCTCTCTGGCAAACCGACTACCATAAGTTTGCACGGTTGTTGTGTCATCTATCTCTCCTGATCTGAACCGATGGTTGACTTTGCTAAAAGGGAAGCATTGCGTTCTGATTTTAATAACGATTGAGAAGGCGTAAATATTACAAGGATACGTCAATTTCGTAGGAGATGGAAGGTCATCATCTATCACGCATAAAGTAACACAGCTATTACCTTTATCCAGTAGGTTCTAAGGCGGATAAGTTAATCGTTAGAAGGGGTTGGTACTATCCACGTGCAAGAATCCAGTTCTCAACCATATATGGACACTTCACCGGCCGAGGTCGGATGGGTTTATCAAGATCCATCTAATCGGGCAAGCTGGCTAGCGCAGTACTATCAATCTCAGAACCTGGAGATCGAAGAGTTCGCCGCTGAGGATCTGACGGACAAACGTATCCGGGCATTTAAGCTGATTGTAATTGAAGCGCCTGTCGATTGCACGGATGCACCGACGAAGTCGTTGATTACGCTTGTGCGGAGTATGACCTTGGTGCCCGTTCAGATTTTGACCATTCATCATACCCATGCCCAGGCTGCGGAACTTCTGCATCTCGGCGCGGATGATGTGCAAACTGTGATGACGGATAGTCGTATCCTTCTGGCGCATGCCCGCGCTTTGATCCGGCGTTGGCTGACACCCCGCTAGTGGTCTGCCGAACTTGTCTTGCCAGATATTCTGTAGGGGCGTACCTCCGTGTACGCCCAGTACGGACGGGTCCAGAGACCCACCCCTACCCCAAACTATTGAGAAGATACCACAATCTTACTAATATGCTGATGATTTGGTGAAGTGTAGAGCGTTCAAATGGTAGATGAGGAACTCATCCGACAATTTCAAAACGGGGAGACCGATGCTTTTCGGGTGCTCTACGATCGTTATGCGCCTGCTGTCTATCGGTATGTACGTTTCCGCGTAAAATCAGATGCTGATGCTGAGGATATCACCATAGAAGTCTTTACGCGCGCCTGGAAGGCGTTGCCGAAGTACAAGTGGCAGGGTGTCCCCTTCAGCGCCTGGCTCTTTCGGATTTCCCACAATCTGATTGTGGATCGAACCCGCCCCAAGAGATTCTCTTTCATTAATCTATCAACCTGGATCAGAAGCAACGGTCATCACGAATATGAACGAATTGAGGATCAAGATGTAATTTCTCGCGCCTTTGGATCGTTATCTTATGAAGAACAACTTATCATTTACTTGTCGTTCTATGAGTCTTACACCAACAAAGAAGTTGCCGAGGTAATTGGTAAGACCGTAAGTGCAACTGGTGTCGCTAAATTCCGTGCGCTGAAGCGTCTAAATAAGGTTTTGGGAAACGCCGATGCCTGATGGCTTTCACAGTGACTCAGCAGATAATGAACGAGATCTGCGTTCAGAAATGAACAATTCTGAGTTCGCTGCGCTAATTGAATACTTGACGGCAAGGGAGCCTAAGGATCTAGATCGGGCTGCTTCTCATCGCATTTGGAATCAAGTCGTTGCGAATATTGAAGAGTTGAAGGTTGCGGAGAACCTTCGTCATCACAGCGCGTTCCAACTCGATCAGCCTTCGCCGCAGACATTAGACCAGATCTGGCGTCAAGTCAACAGTGAAATTGGCAAGTCGCAGGCAGCTACGCGCCAGGGCGTCTATCTTCCTGTCTTTGTTTTGCGCGCCGGGGTTGCCATAGCGGCCCTTCTTCTGATTGTGATTTTGAGTATGACCAGCACCGTCGCTGCTGATGCTCTGCCAGGGATGCCGCTCTACCCAGTTAAACTGATGATAGAGGAGGCCAGCATTGCGCTGAGCCCGCCCCAGATCCGCAATGAGGTGCGTCTCGAATTTATCGAACGCCGTTATAACGAAGCAGAACAACTGGTGGCCGCCAACGCTTCGCCCGAAATCGTGGCCTACACCATTGAGATCATGCTGGCTCAGATTAAACAAGTTGTCACAGCCGATCCCGCTCCCGATGAGCATATCCGCGCTCGTCAGATAGCACGCGTTGAACAGCAAAAGGCCGAATTGGATCAAAGCCTTCAACAGTGGCCAGAGACTTATCAAGAACCAACGCGCCATCGAATAGAGCAATGGCAAACCGAGCAGAGTACAGAGCTTACCCAAACGCCCTCTGCGCCTAACCCGTCGCCAACCAATAGTTCGTCGGCGCAGATGGCTCCTGCGGGGACGCCGCTGCCAGCCGCTACACCCACAGCGACCAACCTGCCGTCAACGTCTGGGGGCGTCACCAGTGTGGCGCCGCAGGCAGCGCAGGCGACAACAACGCCCACGCCCAGACCAACATCAACGTGGACACCCACCCCTGCGCCTGGGTCCGATCTGGTTGTGCTGACGCCCATCTACCCGACCTTTACACCGACGGCGTCGAGTACAACTGTGGCGATGAACACTGCCACGCGCACGCTGACGCCGTCCCCAACCAGTACACCAACACAGACAGCGGCGCCGAATATAACCGCCATTGTGGCAACGCTGGAAGCCAAATTGACGGGGACGCCTACTTCTGCGCCCATTACGCCGACGTTGACAATTACATCAACATTCACGCCGACAGTCACGCGCACAGCTGCCCCAACCAATACACCGACGCCGGGGACCATTCCCTTTGCCGAGAGGCTATTCGTCAGTGAATTTATGGCAGCGCCGCAGGCTGTCCCCGCGCCCGATGGCGAGTGGATAGAACTCCACAACCCTGGTTTACAAGCCGTGAATCTACGCGGATGGACCCTGGCCGCCCAGAGCGGTAACACCCACACGATCAATCAGAATGTCTGGGTGCAGTCAGGCGCGTACATTGTCCTGGCCCGAAACGGCAATTTACTCATGAACGGCGGCGTGAACCCTGCGTACGTCTACGATAACCTCAGCTTAAACAATAGCCGGGGCGAGATCCGATTGCTCAATCAGGATGGCGTGCAGGTTTCGCGTGTCGCCTGGGGAGAGGGGACTGCCCATATTGTGCGTCCGGGCGCTTCTCTCCAACGGACAAATTTTGAACCTGGTGCAAACTGGGCTGTTTCTTCACAGCGCTGGGCTGGATCTGCTGGCGACTTTGGTACGCCGGGGGGACCTTACGTCGCGCCAGGCACATCCACGCCCACGCCGCGCCCAACCAACACTGCGACTGAGACTGCGGTTCCGCCGACGCCTACATGGACGCCGGTTCCGCCAACTTCTACATGGACGCCGACGCCGCTGCCCACATGGACGCCGACGGCAACAGCGCTGCCTACATCAACGCCAACATGGACGCCTACGCCGACGCATATATCACCGCTGCCGACGCCCACGTGGACGCCGGTTTCGCTGCTGCCGACGCCCACATGGACGCCGACCTGGACGCGCCAAACCGCGGCCCCGCCGGAACCCACCCTGCTATGGAAGATTCACTCACACCAGTAGAGACGCCTCTCCCGCCGGAGGAGGGTCTGCCAACGATAACCCCAACCACGACGCCCACGTGGACGCCAGTTTCGCCGCTGCCTACCCCCGAAGGGTTCTCGTCGCCGACGCCGACACTGACGCCGACAGCGCTCCCCTAAATCGCATCAAGCCTGCCATACGCACGCAGGGCTAATAGATTGCCGATGGTCACCCACGGGTACCATTGGGCCAGCCCGTGTTGATCGTGCCAGCCGCCGTCCTCTTGTTGGCTGGTTTCGAGCGTGTGCAAACATGTTTCGATCAGATCCTGATCTGCGGCCAGGGCGACCGGCGAATAGGGCGTCGGCGCAAAGTTGAAGAAAGTATGCCGCTGGTTCTCAGGCGCATTTGCCGTCAACCTCAGGATGTTAGCGATCACCGCTTCGCGATATTGCTCCACCTCGGGGAAGTCATCGTCGGCAAAGAAGTAGTCGTAGGCGTGATAGCTCATAAAGAGCCAACCATTGGCGCGGATGGTCTCCAGCGTGACGTTCCGCTCCACCCATGCGCGCGTGGATGCGATCAGGCCCGGCGTGGCCTTGCCCAGCGTCATAAAATTCCCCACAATCGAGTCGGGCATGGTCTGCCCGCCGCCATTCCACCACGGCGCATGAGGATAGTCCAAGAACGCCGCCGGGTTGCGTAACGAACCATCCTCGGCCTGGTTCATCTCGACCCAGTGCGCCGTCCCATCCAACAAATTACCCGGTTCAATGGCTGTGCGCGTGAGTACAGTCAGCAAAAATTCCAACGCCAGCGGATGGGAGTCTGGGCAGCGGGCGTCGTGTTCCATCGCGTTGCCGAAACCGTTATCTCTGTTCTTATAAGCAAGCAGCGCCCGTTGTACAACCTCTAGCGGTCGATCCTCAAAGAGATGGCCGAAGAGCGCCCGTTCCCAAAGGACGCCGTGCTGATAGACAAAATCACGGGCATGATTCAGATCGATGGTCATAATTGTTCCCCCTGTGCTGTGAAAAAGACGACCGATGGCAAACGGCGGACCGCAAGCAACTCACCTTCACCTGGCGCAACTGCGAGTTCAAATGACCGAGACTTTATTTTTCAAGGAAGCTATGCCAGAATCAACCAAACGGTCATGGCGGAGCGATTCAATGACAGAGACGATTCCCAGTATTCCACCCTATGGACGACAACTTTTCCTCTGCACCAACGGCAACTGCGCAGGTAGCGAGACGGTGGTGGGGCTGCTTCAACATTTGCATACCCTGCACCGCAAACATGGACGTCACCGTTTCAGCAATCCAGAACGGGTGATCCACGTCCCCTGCGGCTGTCTGGGCGTCTGCACCAGCGGGCCGATTATGGTCGTCTACCCGGATGGCGTCTGGTATCATCAATTAGATGAAGCAAAGTTGACGCGCATCTACGAGGAACATCTGCTTGAGGGTAAACCGGTGGCGGAGTACATCTTCCATCGCCACTTCCCCGCCGGCCAGGAACCCGCTTACGCTCCCCATCTGCGCGCCGACGAAGCCGCTGATCCGCTGGCGTTGGCTGCCGAAGCCGCCGCTCTCGAAAAAGAAGAAGAGCGTCGGATCGAAGCAGCGCAGCCTATCCCCGATCATGTGCGCGCCGCCCGCGCCCGACGACAGCAACGTAGCCAGTCGCCAAAGTCCAGATCGTAACGCAAATCAATTGTGTCGCCAAAGATAAAATTCCTCCAATCCGCGTTTACAAGGTCTCTCGTTACAAGAATTCGCTTGACAGGTTCTAAGATGGCGAGAGCGGCGTAGCAATGGGCGCATCTAAGCCGGGGCGGATGGTATGGCGCGCATAGGGAAGCGAGGCGATGGTCTTTACGGTCTTCTCTAAATAGGAAAGGCCATCGGGGAGTTTGTTGCTTGTCGTCAAATAGCCAGTGCCGCCCGCATGAGAGATCCCCCCTATGCAGATCTCGCTGACGCGGCCCATGCGGATGGCGCGGTTCCACGCAGAGTAGAAGAAGATGGGCCAGCGACCTGGGAAGAGAATCTTCCCGAGTTGTTGCGGACGATCGCGGGAGCCGTAGAGATGATAGACATGATCGGCGGCGAGCAAGCCTGGGTCGCTGCCGAAGATACCGCCCATGGAAACCACAAAGATAGGCGCGTCCAATTCCTCTTTGAGATAAGTCGCCGTGCCTACGGCAATCTGCCCTGCGCCGCTATAGCCAATCAAAATGACAGGACGCCGGGCATCCAGATCATAGCCGTGTTGAACGAGGGCGTTGATGATCACCTGCGCCATTGCCTGGTTGTAGATGGGTCCATAGCGTTTGTCGATGGAAATCGCTACCTGCCACATGTTGCGCACATTGATCAAATATCCCGCCAGCCCTTCCAGCCAGTGACGGCTTAACTTACGGCGCAGCGCCCATCGCCACATCCCTGCGAAGATAGGCTGCCCGGTGAGCGGCAAGTTGTTCACCGAATAGGGAAAGATGTTGTCGATGACCAGCGTCCCCGGCATCTCTTCTGATAACCGCTTGAGGAAGTTCTGTTCGCGGCGGCTCAGCGTCTCACCCGAAACGCGGCTGATCCCCGAAAGAAAGACAATATAGGACTCAGCGTCGGGGCTGTTGTGGCTGGTGGGCAAGAAGTTGGGCGCATCCTCTTGATAGATCCTGTCGCCAAACCAGCCAGCCCACCATCCCAATGCTTCAAATGGCGCCAAAGCGGCCCAGATCAGCAGACCCACCACGGCGATACCGAGCAGAGAGAGCAGATCTACCAGCGGTTCAGTCATCGCTCTTTTTCTCCTCTTGCGACCTGCTTCTCGATTTGAGATACCGACTCCGCAGTTGGATGCGGTGGCGCAAGCGTTCTGGCAAGCGTAGTTGACTCAGATCATGGAGTGTCCATAGCATGGGGACGCCAGCCGTGCGGCGACGCAACCAGTGTTCAAATCGTAACAGTGGGCGTCCTAACGTGCGTCGCCAGATCTGGACTAGAAGCCATCCTAACCCGCTACAGGCAACCGCCTGCCAGATCGTCAGATTCAGCCCAACCTGCACTGCAATCACCGTCGCCAGTAGGCTCCACACGCTGATGATCAAAGCAAATAGCGATCCCAGGTATGGGGTCAACACGAAAAATCCTAAGAGTTGAGGCGCATAGGCGAGGCCGACAGCCCGGCCTACAATGGTATATGTGATCTCTCGATTGAAAAGGTAGACGCCCACCAGCCAGATTGTCGCCGTCCAAAATAGATAGCCGACAATGTGTGTGCCCGCGGAGAGCAGAATTGCTAGACCAAATCGTTGCGGCGAGATGCGGTTGATAAAGAGGATGAGGCTTTGCGCCAGCGCATCAGAAAGCCCAGCCAATGCCACCACTGAAATGGCGATAAGCAGACCCTGCTGTGCCTGGGTAATTTGGGCGAAAATGCGAGGATCTAATGCCAACGCCTGTTGTATTGTTTCGAAGAAAGGAGGCATCTCTCGTTCTGATCTTCTTGGCTGCAAATTTGTGGGTGTGCTGTGATTATAACCCGCTATTATAACAAAGAGCGCCACTGGTTGCATGCAACCAGTGGCGCTCTTTGTTATGCCAGTAAATCGCGACTGGTGAAGCGCGTTATCTGTTGCGTTTCCCAGAGTACAGCAGGCGGCCGCCCGCCAAATTAACCAGTAAACCGTCTTCGCCCAGCCAGGAAGGGATCTTGCCCCATAAAGTTTGCCAGAAATGCGATAAAGATCGCCAGCAGATTACCCACTACGGCGGCCAACGCAACGGTCATCAGCAGGCTGGTCCCCTCTACCGGGTCCACTGGAGGGACGGCTGGAGCGGCAAAGCGAACTTCGCTATTCGCCGCCGTATTGGACAGGTTCAATTCGACGTTCTTGTTGCTCAACGTGGTAAAGGTACTCCATGCCAGGTCGCGCTGTTGGGTCAATTGCTGCTGGCGGGCCGTGCGCGATTCGTACTGCGCACGTAGATCCTGAAGTTCCGCTTCCATTAAGTCGAGTGATTGATTGACAGTCTGGGCGGCAGACTCATAAGCAGCCAGATCCTCTATCCCCTGTAATTGGATCAATTGTCTGGCTCCTGTCTCTCCGAAAAGTGACAGCGGCGTTTCGCCAGAGGCGCTGGCGGCAAGCTGTGATAGCTCCTCTAGCGTAAATAACTCAGGGTAAAGGGTGCGGATCTCGTCAAAGAGTTGGGTATCGACGGCTTGTTGTTGGCTCTCTTCGGCGATCCGCCCTACGCGGTAAAGATCCTGATAGCGCAGGTAGATGGCGTCTCTCAATGTATCTACATTGGCGTTCTCCTGTGCTTGTACGCCGCCTACGCCGCCCACTGAAGAGGCTGCCGCCAGTTGATTGGGATCAAATTGTTCGAGGAAGTGGAAATCGCTGCCCATTAACAAACGCTCGGATTGCGCCGCGATCTCATCCGTCAGCAGAGCGATGCGATTCTCCAACACGTCAATCAACGCTGCCAGATCCGCTTCTTGGGCGACTGCTGTTCCGTTCTGCGCCTCTCCATTGCCCAGATTCAGTTGAAGGTTGGCCGGCAACATCTCAGACGAGGCGAAGATCTGCGTTTTGAGCAGCGTAAGGGCGAGTCCATTGCTGGCGGCTGCCCCATCGCCGCCTTGGGAAACTTGATCCCGAAGATCGCGCGCGTTGATCAGCAACGATTCCAATCGCTGTCTTTCGGCGTAGTTGCTAGAAAATTGGGTCAGTTGCCATTGAAACTGTTCATCAAAGACCGCCACCATGGATTCAATCTCGGCGTTGATCAGCCGATCATAGATCTCCTGGCGCGCCTGGCGATCTTGATAGAAGGCATTCAGCCGATTCTGAATTTCGGTGTTGATGTACATTTCCAAAATGTGCTGTTTGGCCTCCTGCTCCTTTTGGAAGCCAAGCATTTGATTATGGGCCAGCGCATCAATATAAGCGGCGGCGATCTGCTGTCGCGCCGCCAATTCTTTATCGACAAGAGCCTGCACGGCTGTTTGCTTGCCCGTTTGGATGCTGGTGATAATGGTCTCTTTTTCATGGATCAGGCGTTGCAGACGGCCAGAGTTGTCAGCAGCAATAAAGCTTTCAAGCTGGTTTTGGGCAGCCTGATAATCAGCCCGAGCTGTCTCCAGATCATTCTTCACCGAGGCTATTACCTCAGCGGGTACACTGCCGTAGAGCGTATTGACATGTAGCACATAATGGTGCGCCCAGGCGTTGGCAATCAAAGCGGCGCGCTCTGGCGAATCGGATTCGACGATGATGCGGATTAGATCGCTGTCCGTCCGCCCATTGATCGAGGTAACAATCTCAGCGCTCACTTTTTTCAGCAAGACAGCCGGGTTCTGCTCCGCCTCTGTCAGCACCAATCTTAACTCGGCGATGACGGTCTCGGCCACCGCGCTATTGGGCACCAGGCCAAGCAGCGCTGAGCGTCGCGTGTCCCCGCGTAATATTTGCAGATCCTGTTCGGATAGCGTCCGGTATCGATCGTCAAAGGTAATATCGCTCTTCACGCGTGCAATTGCCACAGTGGCCGCTGACTTGTATGTTGGGGCACTCACATACCTCAACGCCAGGACAACACCTGCTGCAATCACAGCGACGACCCCTGTGAAAAGTATGATTTCCCGCCACCAATTGATCAAG
The DNA here is from genome assembly GCA_019637695.1 of Caldilineaceae bacterium. GTDB lineage: Bacteria > Chloroflexota > Anaerolineae > Caldilineales > Caldilineaceae > RI-153. The sequence goes on from JAHBVG010000005.1 coordinate 69,166, forward strand.
ACTTGGAGGTACTCGCGCAGGTCTATTTCATCTTCTTCTATCGGCCACATTTCTTTTTGTGATGGATGGATAGACTGTGATGGATGGATAGACGTTTGCGTTTCAGGAAATTCTCGAATTGCCATTATAAACTACCTCTCTCAAATTTGGTGTAAAGCTGTTTGCGTACGGGATTGCAGTCTCTTCATCCCTGCGCTATGATTGCAGAAACACCCTCCAGGCGGCTCCCAAAATAGAGGAGAAATTCTGCCCTTGAGGAGGGAGCGCACCGCACTTAATATTACCGTACTCTAGTCAGGCTTCAAAAACACTATGGGCTTTCAGTTACTTCCCCGGCGCATTATTGCCTTTCTCAGCCTTTTGATGATTGTAACAGGCATCGCGTTGACCGTTTGGTCCTATTCACAGCTACCTGCAGCCAACCCCAGGACGCCAGAGACCGCCAGCGCTGAGATATTGCCAACGGTTGCGCCCTCTGTCCTCATTGCCGCTGAACCAACCGACAGATCCGTAACGCCGGCTGCGACGGAAGATATCACCGGTCCTATGATCATCGGTATGGGCGAGGATCTTCCCTTTCCCTTGCAAGAGGTGATCGCCGGGATCGCGCTTGCCCAAGAGGACGTGTTCACTGCGCCAGCGGAAGCAATATCCGTCACGTTGCGCCTGGACACAGCGGATCGCGCCGGGATGCCGATCTACCAGTCACTCTATGCGGTAGCGACGCGCTTTGATGTCATTGACCCCACCATCGATTCAGAAAGCATACACGCGCTCTGGCGCGGCGATCCTTTGCCCGACGCGCTCCCCTATGCGCAGATTGCAGTTGTGAGCGATACCTTACCCAGTCTGGTGACACTTTTCGGCGCAGCCGGTCCATCTGTCACTGGGTATGCAGATGTCAATGAGGTGACCAACGCCGTGTGGGCGAGCCGGCAGACGCTCACTCTGCTGCCATTTGACGTACTCATCCCCGAACTAACCGTCCTTGCGGTGGATGGACAGAATCCCGTTGAAAATTCCCGTAAGTTTGACGTTAGCCGCTACCCCTTCATTCTTACTGTCTATGCTCATGCTGTCGATCAGGAGAAACCCTACCAGTCGCTGCTCGATGAGATCGTGGCGTTAAGTGGCGGCGCCAATCGCCGCGCGGATCGCCTCACCCTTGTCGCTATGACCGGCGTCACGGCCATGGTGCGGATGACCGCCCAGCAAATGGACCTCTATGGAGCGATCTGGCCGGCCGAAATTGTGGGGCCACTGCTTGCCGACGCAGACATTACCACCGTCAGCAACGAAGTGCCCTTTGTTGAGGGCTGTGTCACTAACGTTAATCCGTCCAATCTCACTTTTTGTAGTTCCCCTGAGTACATGGCAGCGCTCCATGCTATCGGCGCGGATATTGTGGGGCTGACCGGCAATCATCAAAATGATTATGGCCGTGAAAACTCGCTCAAATCGTTGGAAATTTACGCCCAGGCCGGGTTGCCTGTTTACGGCGGCGGCAGAAACAAAGAAGAGGCGATAGCGCCGCTCTACCTGGAGCATAACGGCAACCGGCTGGCCTTCTTGGGGGCAAACAGTTATGGTCCGCCAGTTGCCTGGGCCACGGACACTGCCCCCGGCAGCGCCCCTTTTGATCTCAATATCATGTCGGCGCAGGCGCGCAGTATTAAAGATGGGGACCGCGCCGATGTGGTTTTGGCGGAAATCCAATATCAGGAAACGTATGGCGTCGATCCACTCATCGACCAGCGTCAGACCTTCCGTGCGCTGATCCGAGCCGGGGCAGACATCGTCACCGGTATCCAAAGCCATGTGCCGCAAGCGCTTGAGTTCCAAGAAGGGAAACTGATCCTCTACGGTTTGGGCAACTTCTTCTTCGATCAGATGATAGGCGCTACCCGTGAGGGATTAATCGTTAAACATACGATCTACGAAGGGCGACACATCAGCACACAGGTTTTGACAACGATGATCTACGATTACGGTCAACCTCACTGGGCTTCGGACGCCGAACGCGAGGTGATCTTGAGACGTGTTTTCAACGCCAGCTATTGGGAACGCCCACGCTAAAGCAGTTGTAGGATAAGCATCCCTGTATTTGGTCACATTATGTAAATTAAGTACAATAGATGCTATTTTGTCGAACCTTTGACAAAGGGCAGGATGTGTATGAGACAACGTACGGCGCTTGCCAGTCTGATAGCCTTTGCGCTTTCAATGATCATCTTTACGAGCGACAGCGCAGCGCAGACCGGGTGGAATCTTCTTTTCTGGCAACGTGAAGGTACTGAGACAAGCGCTGATCCTTCACCCCTTTACATGGCAGCGCTACAAGTGGATGGCACACCGATCACGCCCAATTCTGGGGTCGCGCCCCAGATCATCGGCGGTGAGGAAGCCGTCCCCGGCGCCTGGCCGTGGGTTGCTGCCATTGTGGATAGCCGCTATAGCAATGCATTCAGCGGATGGTATTGTGGCGGCACGCTGATCCACCCCAATTGGGTGCTGACCGCAGCGCATTGCACGTATGGTTATGGCAACAATCCAAAACCCCCATCGGCGATTGATGTTGTGCTGGGCAGACACCAGCTCAGCCAGCCCGGCGGGGAACGTATCCCTGTTACCGAAATCATACGCCACCCCAATTACAACAGCGCCACATTTAACTTTGATATTGCGCTGCTGCGCCTCAGCCAGCCATCAAGCTATGAACCGCTGGTGTTCGTCCCTGCCGATGATACGATCCTCAGCGCTGCGGGTGTCACTTCAATTGTGATCGGTTGGGGCGATACACGCACCAATGGCGCAGGCAGCTACTCGGATGTGCTTCGCCAGGTCTCGTTGCCCATTGTCTCCAATCAGACCTGTAACTCCTCGTACGGGGGATCGATCACCGAGAATATGCTCTGCGCTGGTTATTCCCAAGGGGGCAAGGATGCCTGCTCTGGTGACAGCGGCGGCCCTTTGATCGTTCCCCAATCCGAGGGGAGATGGATTCAGGCTGGCATCGTCAGTTGGGGCTATGATTGCGCGCTGCCTAACTATTATGGCGTCTATACCCGTATCTCGCGCTTCTCCCATTGGATCAACAGCCAGATCGGCGAGGTGATCATCTCGACGCCCACATCCGTGGCAACAGATCTTCCTTCGGCGACGCCATCGGCAACCCCCACCCCAACGTGGACATCCACCGACCTACCCACCGCCACGTCAACACCAACGGCGACGCCATCACCAACGGCGACTCCAACACCGACGTCAACATCGACATCAATTCCGACATCGACAGCAACACAGACGCCGACAGCAACACCGTTATTATCGCCTACCCCCTCTCCTACGCTTACCCCTAAACAGATCAGCGCAGTGCGGATCAGCAACGTGCGAGATAGCGCCTTCAGCGTCTCCTGGTTGACCGAGAGTATCTTGACCGGTGAGATCGTGGTGGCGAGTACGCCAGGTGAACTGCTGTCTAGCCCTCAAGTGATTCAGAGTGATGGCAGCAGCCGCGCCCATTTGGCGACAGTTACAGGGCTGACGCCACAAGAAACGTACTATTTCTATGTGCGTTCCGGTGATCAAATCGAAGATAACGGCGGGGCTTACTATCAAGCAACCACCGGGCCAACCCTATCCTTGCCGCTCTCGGATAACATCTACGGGCAGGTCTATGAAGAAGATGCCGGGGCCGCAGCCAATTGCCTCGTCCTCGTTGAGATTGTCAACGCCGATCTGTTAGGGAGCGCGGATGTCTCTGGCCTGCTCTCCACGCGCACGGATGGCGATGGTTACTGGTCTCTCAATCTGGGCAATGTGCGCACAGAGGATCTGGCGGGCTACTTCCTCTATTCGCCTGGCGGCGATTCCGTGGTCATAGCGGTGCATTGCGCGCCACAGCGCGGCGCTAACCTGATTGTGGATACGGCGAACGATCATCCTGCGCCAGCGTTGACCGTGCGCCGGCTTGATTTGTTCAGCCGTGTCCTGGATAACGGCTGGAATTTCATTTCGCTGCCTGTGCAACCAATTGGCCGTTATAGCGCCGTAGAATTATGCGCGGATCTCAAAGTGAGTTCGAATGGCACTCCTGTGGAGATCGTGCGCTGGTCCAACCATGGCTGGGACGGGCACATCTGCGGGGTGAAGGCCAACAACTTTGAGCTACAGACGGGCGCAGGTTATTTTGTACGCAACGCTGGCTCTGGGTTGTGGAAGATCGTGGGGACCGCGCCGGAAATGCAAACCACGCCGTCATACCAGTTGGGCTGGAACGGCGTGAGTGGCGGCGTTTGGGGTAAGAATGCCGCCGATCTCTGTGCTGCGGTTCCTGCGCCCGATCAAGGGGTTGAGGTTAACCGTTGGTATGCCAGCGGCTGGGAAGGACACATCTGCGGTCTTGGCTACAACAACTTTGCCGTCACAACTGGCAATGGATACTTCTTGCGGGTGGCTGCTGGCGATAGGATTGCGGAACGCACATTGGCCGCCTTACCGCCGTCTGTCCCCATTAACGACGAGGATATCTTCGATGTACGCATCACCAACCTGCGCGATGGCAGCGTCGCCATTTCGTGGCAGTCTCAGCTCGCTGCAATGGGGATGGTCACCTACGCTATCGATGGTCAGCCGGTGGGGAACAGCCACGACGTGCGCGGGGAAAATTTTGAGGACAAAATTCACTACGTCGTTCTTACCGGTCTCCTCCCTGAGACCGCCTACGCCTTCACCATAGATTCTACCAGCACAGAGGGGAGCCACAGCCGGAGCGAGGGCGTCTTCACAACATTTCCCACATTGGCAGCGATTCCGCCTTCCCAATCGGCCTATGGGCGGGTCTTTTTGAACAATGGAACGACGCCAGCCGCAGGGCAGTTGATCCTCTTGACGGTGCAAGACGCCAACAATCAGGGATCGGCTGGCCGTTCACATGCACTTTCGACGCTGACCGACGACAATGGCTATTGGTATGCCAATATTGGCAATGCGCGCGCAGAGAACGGCGAGCCTTTCCATGTTGATAGCAGGGATCTGATCGAGATCAGCGTGGTACGCGCAGACAACCCCATGACGACGTTGACCATCCCTGTTTCGACATCGTTCCCGGCTGCTCCTATTCATCTGGCAGACAATCGCATCTTTGTCCCTATGATTTCTCGCTAGCCTTTAACTCATCCGCCTTTGCCAGCGTCTGCGCAATCGCCTGGAAAATATCGATTTCATCTCCATCTCGACGCAGCCAGATGAGAAACTCTATGTTGCCTGCGGGTCCTGGCGCAGGGGAAGCGGTGAGGCCAGCGACACGCAGAGAATGGGTATGGGCGAGGGCGATGGCATCCTCGATTACCTGGCGGTGGATCTTGCTGTCGCGCACCACGCCGCCCTTGCCCACATTTTGCCGCCCCGCCTCAAATTGCGGTTTGATCAATGCGATCACCATACCGTTGGTCGCGAGCAAGCGAAGCGTGGGCGGCAATACCAGGCTCAGGCCGATGAAACTGGCATCGATCACCGCCAGGTCCACAAGCGTATTACCGGGCAGCGCGTCCAAATGGCGGATGTTGGTGCGTTCGAGGGGGATCACCCGTTCATCCTGGCGGAGTTTCCAGGCCAGTTGGCCGTAGCCCACATCCACCGCGTAGATTCGGGCTACGCCCCTTTGCAGCAGACAATCGGTGAATCCGCCGGTGCTGGCGCCCACATCCACGGCGGTTAAGCCGCCGACATCGAGTGCGAATTCATCCAGCGCCGCCTCTAACTTGAGACCGCCGCGGCTTACATATTTCAACTGCGCCCGCACGCGGATCGCGGCATCCACCGGCACAGGCTGCCCAGGTTTGTCCACAACTTGCTCATCGACCAGCACTTCCCCGGCCATGATCAGCCGGCGTCCTTGCTCGCGGCTCTCGACCAGCGCTCGATCCACCAGCAGCCGATCCAGCCGTTCCTTCACCTTTTTCGCCATCTTCCCTGACTTTCTATCGTCATCCGCTATCCTCAGAAAGCTCCCGATTTTGACGGGAGGCGATGGCTACAGTATGATCGATGCGCTCGATCAAGGGCAAATTATCACTGTTTGTGGTCGTCAAAATCGATCACGGGAAAGCATGAAGGATGAAGAATTCATCGAAACCGATTTCTCCGGTGCCCGCAACCGCTGCACACAGAGGGGATGCCAGCAGCGTTGGTCAAAATCTGCGCGGGCTTGTCAAGACCATGCGCATGAAACAGTGGATCAAGAATGTCTTTGTGCTGGCGCCGCTGGTCTTTGACGGCAAACTTTTTGAACCCGACATGTTGCTGCGAGCGCTGACAGCCGTACTCTGTTTTTGTCTTGCATCCAGTAGCGTCTATTTGCTCAACGACCTCGTTGATATTGAAAAGGATCGCCAACATCCGCGCAAGCGGCTGCGTCCTTTGCCCAATGGACAACTAAACCCCAGGCTGGCGATGGTGAGTTCGATCCTCTTTGCCATCGCTGGTGTGGCTATCCTGACGACGATTCACTTGTGGGCGGGTCTTTTGGTGGCTGCGTACCTTGTCCTCAACATCGCCTACAGTTTCTTCCTTAAGAATCTTGTCATCATCGACGTGATGATGATAGCGCTCTTCTTTGAACTGCGGTTGTTAACCGGCGTGGTGGTGGTGGATGTGCAGAATTTTAGCCCCTGGCTTTATGTTTGCACGACCCTGCTCTTCCTTTTTATTGGTTTTGGCAAACGTCGCCACGAGATTGCGTTGCTGGAAGAGAGCGCGGCGAATCATCGCGCCAGCCTTGAACACTACAACCTGCCCTTCCTCGATCAAATGATTGGCATTGTCACCACAAGCGCGTTGCTGGCCTATACGCTTTATTCCTTTGAGGCGCAGACCGCGCTGGCTCGGGATGGGCAAATGTTGCTGACTGTGCCCTTTGTACTCTATGGACTCTTCCGCTATCTCTATCTGATCCACGTGCGCAAACTCGGCGGCGCACCCGAAGAAATGCTCCTCCAGGATCGGCCACTCGCCTTGTCGGTGCTGCTATTTGGCATCTCCGTTGTGGCGGTGATCTATTTTCGGTGATTGGGGATTGGTGAGTGGGGATTGGTGACTGGGGATTGGGCGCTGAAGGTTGAGATTCAAAGGGGAAGGCGCTCTCGCCCTCCCCTTTTTTGCCCTCAATCTCTATCACCGCAGTACAATTCATCTACGCACTACGTGTATTGACAAACGAGATTAGATAGTAATGGCTTCGACATGGTACGGGTTCCGCTTGCTGAACCCTCTGGCGCAGCAAGCGGACGCTGCGTCCGCCAGCGCCCCTACGATGTGTACTATCGTCAACTACGCACCAGCCGCCTCTTCCGCTTCAACAAATTGCGCCCACGGACCTTCCATGCCGTCTTCGGTGACGCCGTAGAAGACGCGGATGTTGCCATTCTCGCGCAATGCCAGGTCGTAGCGGACTTTGCCCGCTCGTTTGTCAGAGCGCACAAGGCCGACATTCCCCTTCCACACGATCTTGTTCGGATCGACCGGTTGATCCTCAGCCTGAGCAATGGCATAGTTCCACAATTTGCGCGCCCCTTTGCGGGTGACGTTGCTCACAGAACGTCCGTTGCGCATATCACGCACCACATAATAATGAGTGCCGCCACGTAGATCCGAAGCCACCAGTTCCACGCCCATCTGTGGCAGATAGAATGGATCGTCGGAGACTGGCGGAGGGACGGTCCCATTTTTGGCGATCTGAGGTAGAGGCTGCGCCGATCGTTGCTTTCGTCCACCGTCGGCGGCTGTGGGCGAGGATGATTTACCAGCCTTGCCCACCTCGGCCCCATGTGATTCCAAAACGAGGGCCACGATCTCATCGCGCACAGCTAGATCGGTCTCGGCGTCGTTGCGCACGTAGAACTTAGAACCATCCAGGCAGTAAGGCTTATCTTCGCCCTCGCTCACGCTGACGCGCAAGGCTTTAACATTTTCGCTTTGTACTATCTCGTACTTCACCTCCATCGGAGGCGTTAACCGTTCGCTCAGCGCTTCGGTGATCTCTTTCTGCACCTGCGCCGGATTGGCAAGCCCTTTGATCGGTCCTTTGCGCAGACTGGCGCCGATATAGACCACGCCTCCGTCTGTGTTGGCAAACGCGCAAATATCAGCGAGGACAGCCGCCTGGCGTCCGCCCTGCTTGTTCGCCGATTCGTGGAAACTCTGTACCATATTGGCGCCTTCACTGCGTGCCACGGCCAGATAATCGATCACCTTGTCTTTGGGTCGATACGAACGGATGCGATCATAGTGCTTGCTGCCCAACAGATCCTGGATGGCCTCGAACGACGGCTCGGGCAGCAATAACTCTGTCACCCGTTCGCCGACACCCAATCGCTTGGGATTCTTGGGATCGGTGGTAAGGCGGTGGGCGTCGCTGCCTTGCAAACAGTGCATACGCCGCGCATACTCTGGCTTGGAGCCGTTGAAGAAGCGCGAAGTTGCGCCCCGGCTCCGGTTGTCCAGATCGGTCACTTCCAATGCCAGCAAGTGTTCGTTCTGGGTATAAGCGATCTTCGTCTGCCCGCCAAAGGGGAAATTGCGCATAGCCACACCGTGGGTGCTGTTGGCATGGGCTGCAATGACTAGACCACCTGCTTTGCGGATCACTTCGTAGGCGGTAAGCACATCGGTGCTGGCGCCGGTCTCGGTCGAACCAAGATCCAATTTCTCCGCCGGGACATTCAGCGTCAGCAAAATGTGTTCAAGCTGGCGAATGCTCGTCTCGGGCGGGAAGATGCCCAAGATATGGAAGCCAAAGGTAGCCGTGAATTCAAAGCCTGGCAACACGAGGACTTTGTTCGCCAGGCGTCGCCACTCTTCCAGCCGTTCCTTCTCCTCAGGGTGGAGCCGTCCTTGCGCTTCGAGACGACTTAACCACTCAATTTCCCTGCGAATCTCCGCCACCCCGGCCACTGTGTTGTGATCCGTAATGGCGATGATGTCCAATTCCTTCTCGGCTGCTTTGCGCAGCCACTCCAAATAAGTAATCCCAGGCTGCTCATAGTCGTGTGACGCTGGCGTATGCAGGTGGAGATCCACCTTATACCAGCTCAACTTGGGCGGCGCCTGGTTCTCAACTTGGCGATTTGTATTCGTTTTTTTTCTCCTACTCACGAAACCATCACATTCCTTTCATCAGCGGCTGGTTTCGTTTCAGGGGCTTCTGGCCGTCTTCACCGGTGAAACAACAATTCCGATTTCGGTCTGGTAGAGCAGCTTATTACCCTGGCGCTGTCGTTGTCACAGCGGGTGAAATCGTAGGGCAATCAAGACAACCAAACAAATCTGCTTTGGGGCAGAAAATTCAACCGAAGAACCGGTATTCGGTCAATAAACTACGGTCTGACGTAGCTCCCGAATCGGCTTCATCTTTAAATGCGCTCGTTCAATAAGGGTCAAAAGAGCGCACCCGGTGCAAAGCGGCTTGGATCTCACCTGAATCTAAAATATCCAGCCGTCGTTTGCGCAGCCCGATGGGGGCTGCCTTAACACACGTTCAAAAACAATCGTCAACCCCAACCTGTGGATTGACGTCGGGTGAGCAAAATTCACCCTGTTTCCAATTATACACTATCACGAACAGAACTCAACATTATGTCTACTAGAAATGAAATTACTCGGTCTGCGCTGAAGCAGCGGCATAGGTTACCTTCTCTACTGGCTGATCCGTTTGCTCATTACCCCCATCACTGGCCTGCTTCTCGACCAACGCAACCGTCGCCGCCTCCTCACTCTTTGCAGTCGATTTCTCCAAAGCGGCAGCCAGCACTTCGTCAACCGTCTCAACCAGAACAAACTTCATCTCGTCGCGCACATTTTCGGGCAGGTCCTCTAGATCTGGTTCGTTGCCCGCTGGCATGATCACAGTATCCAGACCGGCGCGCGCCGCTGCCAACACTTTCTCCTTTAAGCCGCCGATGGGCAATACTTTGCCGCGCAAGGTGACCTCGCCGGTCATGCCAACATTTGGCCTGACAGATCGCCCGGTGAGGAGGCTGGCCAGCGCTGTGACCATGGTGACGCCCGCGCTAGGACCATCCTTGGGCAGTGAGCCGGCGGGGATGTGCAGGTGAATGTCCACTTCTTCAAAGAATTTTGGATCGATTTTCAACGCCTGGGCGCGACTGCGGACATAGCTAAGCGCAGCCTGAGCGCTCTCTTTCATCACATCGCCCAGTTGACCCGTGAGCAGGAAGCCCTTTTTGCCCGGCATTTTGGTCGCTTCAAAGAAGAGGATGTCGCCGCCGGTCATCGTCCATGAAAGGCCCACCGCCACCCCAGGGATCTGGAGTCGATCCGCGATCTCCTCGCTCTCGAATTTCCGTTTGCCCAGGTAGATAGGCAAAGAGGGGGCGTCGATCACTAACGGTTCAGAGGCTGCATCCGCGGCAATTTTGGCCGCCACCTTGCGGCAAACTTTGCCGATCTGCCGTTCCAAATTACGCACACCCGCCTCGCGTGTATAGCCTTGCACCATCTCACGCAGCGCTTTCTCGGTGAAGGTGACTTCGCCAACGCGCAGGCCATTTTCTTTGATTTGGCGCGGCGCCAGGTACTGTTGGGCGATGTTAACCTTTTCATCCTCGGTGTAGCTGCTGAGGAAGATGATCTCCATACGGTCGCGCAGCGGGCCAGGGATCGTGTCGAGTACGTTGGCGGTGGTGATGAACATCACCTGGCTTAGATCGAAAGGAACGTCGAGGTAGTGATCGCGGAACTCGCGGTTCTGCTCAGGATCGAGTACTTCAAGGAGGGCGCTGGTCGGGTCGCCGCGGAAATCTCGCCCGAGCTTGTCCACTTCGTCGAGCATAAAGACGGGATTTTTGCTCTCGACGCGGCGCAGGCTTTGGATCACACGGCCAGGCATAGCGCCAATGTAAGTGCGCCGGAAGCCGCGGATCTCGGCTTCATCGCGCACACCGCCCAGGGCCAGCCGCACAAATTTTCGGTCGGTGGCGCGGGCAATGCTGATCCCCAGACTGGTCTTGCCTACGCCGGGCGGTCCGACAAAACAGAGGACGACGCCCTCACGTTCGCGGCGGATCTTGTCGCGCACATCCTCTTCGGCTTCGCTGCCGCGCTCCTCTTTACGGTCCGAGCGCAGTTTGCGCACGGCGAGATATTCGAGGATGCGATCCTTGATCTCGCTCAACCCATAGTGATCTTCGTCCAATACCTGGCGGGCATGGTTAATGTCGAGATTGTCGTCGGTGATCTTCTGCCAGGGCAGGCTTACCATCAAATCCAGATAGGTCTTGATCACACTGTATTCAGCTGCCTGGATCGGCATCCGGCGCATGCGTCCTAGTTCGCGCAGGGCTTCTTTCTGGGCCTCTTCGGGCATACTGGCTGCTTCGATCCGTTCTTCTAGCTCGCGGATATCAGCCGCTTGCTCATCTTCTTCGCCCAACTCACGTTGAATTGCCTTCAACTGTTCGCGCAGGAAGAAATCGCGCTGCATTCGCTCCATCTCGCCTTGGGCCTGAGATTGGATCTTGTGCCCTAATTCGAGGACATCGACCTCTTTGTTAAGGAGTTGGGTGAGGCGAAGCAACTTCTCTTGAACGCTGTCGATCTGGAGGATACTCTGTGCATCGGCCAGCTCCAGACGCATGCTGCTGGCGACGAGATAGGCCAGTTGGCGTGCATTCTCGACGTTCGCCGCCATCACAGCCAGTTCGTCAGGCATCTGCCCGTCGAGTTCCACCAGACGGCGGAAGAGGTCTTGTACAGCGCGGGTGAGCGCTTCTACTTCCAAATTCTCTTCAATGGTCTCTGGCAAGACTTCGACCCGTGCGCGCAGATAGGGTTTTTCCTGAATGTATTCCTTCACGCGGATGCGTTCCAGCCCTTGCACCGCCAGACGGATGGTGCCATCCGGCGCCTTGAGGACGCGATGAACCTGGGCCGCTGTGCCGATCTCGTAGATATCGGCGGGCAGCGGCTCTTCCATGCTCTCGTCTTTGCTTGTGACAAGGGCTATGATTCGGCTCTCAGGCAATGCATCTTCGACAAGGCTGATACTGCGTTGTTGGCCGATTGTCAACGGCAGCCACATCATGGGGTAGACGACTACGCCGCGTAAGGGCAGCACTGGCAAATCATCTGAGATCATCGATTGTCCTTTAGTTTCGACCTCGGTTTCAGCAGTGTTGCCGTTGCTGTATTCGTTAGATTCATAGACTAATTCGCTATCATCTTCGTCTTCGAACCAGAGCATATCGTCTAAATGATCGTTGTCCACACTCATCAATCGCTCATTCCTGAGGTTTGGATACAGTAAAGAGGATGGCTACCTTACTGCTGTAAGCCTTGACTTTCTTACCCGTTTGGTGGCGTTGAACTCTCCTCGCGTTGGCTATTGTACCATATCTATACAAAACCGAAAGTGTAACGGCTACCTATTTGTGTCATCGCTGCCAGTGGATGACGGTATAAATATGGTTACAAATATAGTGCGTAGTGCGTATATCCGTTTACGCACTACGCACTACGTTAGACCGCTGCCAACGTCGCCGTAAAGATTGTGCCGATATTGGGGGTGCTTTCCACGCTAATGGCGCCGCCGTGGGCTTCAATCAGCGAGCGGACAATGGCTAATCCCAGGCCGGATTCACCTTCGATCTGGACACGGGCGGCGTTCCCGCGATAGAAGCGATTGAAGATGTGGGGCAGGTCCTCTGGCGCGATCCCCTCGCCGCTGTCTTGTACGTGGATGAACACTCTGCCATCCTTTGCATCCGCCGAGAGGACGACATGACCGCCGTGCGGGGTATGACGGATGGCGTTGCTCACAAGATTCCCCAACACCTGCGCCATCCTTTCGGGATCGACCGAGATACGGGGCAGATCCTCACTTACTTCCATGCGTAGATCAATTTCCTTCTCTTGCGCTTTTACCGTGTACGCAGCGGCTGTCCGTTCCAACAGCGCCGCTGGGGACATCTGCTGTCGGTTCAAGGTGAGTTCGCCAGCGTCGGCCAACGAAAGGATGCGCAGATCTTCGATCAACCGCTGTAGATGCTGGGCCTCCCCGTGGATCACCGTGTAGATTTCAGGCGCGCCAGGGATCTTGCCGTCGCTGAGGGCTTCGGTATAGCCCAGGATCACGCTCAGTGGCGTGCGCAGATCGTGGGCTATGTCGGCGGTCATCTGACGGCGTTGCTGCACCGATTGCGCCAGATCCGCACTCATCTGGTTAAATGAAGCCGTCAATTCACCTAGTTCATCGCTCGACCGCACAGGAACCTGCTGGCCTAGCGCGCCGCGGGCCAGTGAGCGCGTCGCCTCGGTCAGTTCGCGCAGGGGATGGGTGAGCGTGCGCGCCAGGAAGATCCCCAAGAGCAGGGCCACCAGCACGGCGACCAGCGAACCCCACAGAATGGCATTCTGCACACTGCGCAGGAAGGTTGCCTCTGGCGAATTCGGATTGATTCCCTGCGCCTCTGCTCTTGGGAAGAGTACCCAGCCCACAGTCTCACCCCCATCCTTCACCGGCAGGGCCTGGCGACTTTCCTGTGCCGAAAGCTGTTGCCCAGCGGGATAGATCGGGCTGTAGATCACGCGCCTGTCCGTGTCGAGCAGGGTAACAGGGGCCGGTACAACTTCGTCATGGCGGCCTCGAACCACAATTGAATCGAACCCTTCCCAACTGCCGAACTCCTGATAGCGACGCGTCAGCTCCACGAGCAAATCCGCTTCGTAGCGATTGGCCACAAAGCGGTCAAATTCACGCGCTGTGCGTTGATTCACAAAAAACGCGGCTAACAGCGTTCCCGTTAGCGCTACGAGTAGAAAGGCGAGGATCAATTTTACTGAAAGCGAGCGTAACATAGTAGATCCGGTAGATGGTGAGAATCATGGACAGCGGACCGCAGACAGCAGACGGCGGACCGCAGACCGCAGACCGCAGATGTCCGTGCCACCTGCCACTTGCCAACCTGCATACTTGCCGCCTGCTACCAGCCACCACTTTTGCCTTTTACCGCCGACCGCAGCGGTCGGACTGCCTTTTGCCTTATCCCTCTACTCGCCCCGCAACCGATACCCCACCCCATAGACGGTTTCGATCTGGCGGGGCGCGCCTTCGCGTTCGATCTTGGCGCGCAGGTTGCGGATGTGGACATCAATGGTGCGTTCATACCCTTCGTAGGCGTCGCCCTGGATACGTTCGAGCAGTTCGCTGCGCGAGAAGACGCGACCGGGGTTAGAGAGCAGGGCGGCGAGCAATCCAAACTCGGACGGCGTCAGATCCACCTCAGTTCCGGCGACAGTGGCGGTGCGACTCTCGCGATCCAGCATGAGTTCGCCATTCTGAAGGCGAGGCGACTCCGTCTTCTCTTTGTCCATACGGCGCAGGACAGCCCGCACCCGCGCCGCCAATTCGCGCATACTGAAGGGCTTGGTCACATAATCGTCCGCCCCCAATTCAAGACCAAGCACCCGATCCGCTTCTTCGACCTTGGCCGTAAGCATGATCACTGGCGTTTCGCGTTCCTTGCGGTGGGCGTTCAAAAATTCGTAGCCGCTCATCTGGGGCATCATCAGATCGAGGATGATCAGATCCGGCTTCTCCTGGCGGGCGACAAAGAGAGCTTCGCGCCCATCCACCGCAGTGACCACACGGAAGCCTTCCACCGTGAGATAGGTCTTGACCAGCGTCCGTAACTGTTCTTTATCATCGACAACGAGAATTGTCTTGCCCATAGGATCCTTTACTCGCTGAAAAAATGCACCCTCAACCCTGATTATCCTTCAATCCCAATCGCCCTGACAAACTGTAGGCCTTAAGAGCTTCAAAGCGTAACGAGTAATAAGTAATGAGTAGGCAAAGTACGCTCTGCCTACTCATTACTCATTACTCAATGTCATTAAGTTAAGGAATGCAATGCTCGAAAACTCGCGGAGTTAGCACCCCCAGGTGCGGCTGCTCTCGTGCAGACCCGCACCTGGGGGTGCTAACTCCGCACTTAACTTAATGACATTGACTCATTACTCATTACTCATCACATTCCCGACTGACCCGGCATCCCACCACGTCCTCGCGGACCGGGGAACCCTTCGCCGTCGTGGCCGCGCATCCCGCCGTGTCTGCCGAAGTGACCGAAAGCGCCGGCTTCCGACAGTTGATCGGCCTGGGCCTGGGTGATGACGCCATCCTCAAGGGCCTGTTGTACGGCTTCGGTGAAGGCGCTCTTCATGCGCTCCTCAAGGTAGGGGCGCAAGGCTTGATGTGCCTGCATCTGATCCGCCTGTTCTTGGGTGATGCGACCCTCTTCCACAGCCTGGGCCAGGGCTGCGGACTGAGCGGCTGCCTGCGCCGTCTCTAGATCCTCAACGCTGATGCCCAGGGCTTCGGCCAGCAACGCCTGCGGATCGATGTCGCTATCTGCAAGGTTGAAGAATGGGTGCATGAACCCGCCAAATCGGCCCATTGCGCCACGTTCTTTCAACTGCTCGGCCTGCGCCTCGGTGATCAATCCTCCCGCCACGGCCTGGTCGATGGCTGCCGAGGACGCTTCCTCGCGTGCGCTTTGCAGATCCTCGACGGTGATGCCCAACGTCTCTGCAAGCAATTCATCATTGTCGCCTTTGGGAATGCCCACTCCTTTGTGTTGCACCGTAGCGGAGGTATCGGCGGCTTCACTTACCTGCGGATAGACTGCTGCCATCCCCAGTACCAGCATTAGCACGGCAACGACGCCCAATAGCCAGCGATTCCACATGATCTTGCGTTTCATCGATAGAGTTTCCTTATTGATTTGAATTGATTTGGGTTACGCCAGCACGATTGCTGGCTGATTTCTACTCTAGCGGAGAATTGTTCAGAAAGTTTGAAGAATCGACGTGGAAATGATAAGGGTTCGACGTAAGGATCAGGCTTATTTGTACCGGATTACACAATTAAGGTATGATCTCGATCCGTGTATGCTGTCTGATTGGTCAATTCTCAAAATTCGAGCCCTGTAGTCTAAAGGTTCCGCATCCAATCTATGCTTGATTTTCTGCTTGTATTTATTCTTATTTTGGCCAATGGTATTTTTGCGATGGCCGAGATCGCCATTGTCTCAGCCAAAAAGTCTCGATTGGAACCAATGGCGCGTACTGGCAGCAAGGCTGCACAGACTGCCTGAAGTTGATTGAGTCCCAAGCAACTTTCTGTCCACCATTCAGAATTGGATCACATTGATCCGGCATTCACAACCGGCGCATTAAGTGGCGCAACCCTGGCCGAGCATGTGGCTCCGATCTTAGCCCAGGTGGAATGGTTGGCCCCGTATAGCCGCCCTCTGAGCCTGGGACTCATGGTAGCCCTGGTAACCTATCTTTCCCTGATCATTGGAGAGTTGGTTCCGAAACGATTGGCGCTGAACAGCCCTGAGCAGATTTCGATGCAAGTTGCCCGGCCCATGTATTTGCTCTCTGTAATCGGGTTGCCGGTGGTTTCCTTACTGACCATCTCCACCGATTGGGTGCTGCGCTTGCTGGGGATGAAACCGCTAGAAGAGCCACCCGTCACTGAAGAGGAATTGAAATCACTGCTGGCGCAGGGAGCATCGGCAGGCGTTTTTGAACAAGAAGAACATCAGCTCGTCCGGCGGGCGCTGGATCTGGATGATCGTCCCATTACCTCGGTGATGACGCCAAGACGCGACATGGTTGGGCTGAATATCAATGATTCAATGGCCGAAATCCAGTTGAAAGTGATTGCCAGCGGTTTCTCGCGGTTACCTGTCTTTGATGGAGATTATGATCGGGTGATTGGCATTGTCCGCATACCTGAACTTATGGCGCGCTATGTGGAAGGGCAAGATGTCAATTTAAGAGATCACCTCTATCCGCCTGCGTTTATCCCGGCCACCGCTTCGGCTGCACAGGCGCTCGGCCTCTTCCGCCAGACGAAGATACATACTATTATGGTCATCGATGAATATGGCGGCGTTGCCGGTTTAATTACGCCTACGGATATTCTCGAATTCATTGTCGGCCAGCTTCCTTCGATTGAGGACGCCGCCGATCTCTACGCGGAAGAGATTGTGCAACGCGAGGATGGCTCCTGGCTCGTCGATGGCCTCTTCCCTCTTCATGATTTGGCGACGACACTGCTGGGCGGGGAGCAGTTTCTCGCTGTGGATAGCCGCATTCAGACCATCAACGGCTTCGTCATGGAACAGCTTTCGCGTATCCCCACCACAGGGGAAGTTTTCATCTGGTCGAACTTTCGCTTTGAAATTGTAGATATGGACGGCAACCGCATTGACAAGATCTTGATCGCCTCTGTGCAAGATGAAGAGGCCAACTTGTCCGTTCAAAAAGATGAGAAAATTTTGTAGCGAACTCTCTCTGCTCGTCTGACGGTAACCTTACCCCTGCTAGCCAGGTCCGTGACCTGGCGGCGGGCCGACCCACCTGGAACATCGGACTTAGTAGCTACGTCTGGCGTAGGAATTCGCCTCCGGCGGGCAACTGAACCAATGCCTATGTTGGCTCGATAATCCCGGCGTTGCCCAGCGCCGGGATTCTGTTTGTAATGGGAGGGTGATTTTATGTGGAAGCGCGCTTTCTCGTTATACTATGAAACGAGTGCGCTGCTTCAATGAGGATGTCTCTGCACAAATGTCGATGGCTGCCATGTCTATGGCCGAAACAGGTGACCATCCTCTGGCCTCAGAATCAATGTGAAAGGTTGAAGACACGATGAGTCTACAGGATAGGGGTAACCCGGTTGCCGAGCGCCAGCCCAATGGCCTTCCTCATGCGCCAAAACCCCCGCAAAAACTCTTTATCCCCGGTCCCACCGATGTGCTGCCCGAAGTCTTAGAAGCGCAGACAGCGCCCATGATCGGTCATCGCACCGACGAATTTGAAGCCCTCTTTGCCAAAGTGCAAGCGGGGATGAAACAACTCTATTTCACCCAGTCGCGCGTCTACGTGGTAGCAGCTACCGGCTCCGCCATGCAAGAGGCGGCGATTCGTAACGCCGTGCGCGGTCGGGTGATCAACTTTATCAACGGCGCGTTTAGCCAGCGCTGGCATCAAGTTGCGGTCGGTTGCGGCAAAGAAGCCATCGCCGTGGATCTGCCCTGGTGTACGGCTGTCAAACCGGAGCAGGTGGCCGAGGCGTTACAAAAAGCGTTGAAAACCGGCCCCGTGGACGCCATCACCGTCGCCCATAACGAGACGAGTACCGGCGTCGCCAGCCCGGTGGACGAGATCGCCGCGGCGGTGCGCGCCATCAGCCCGGAAACCTTTGTGATGGTGGATGCTGTTTCCTCGTTTGGGGGCACGCCTCTCCCTTTTGATGAGTGGGGGCTGGATGTGATGCTCACCTCTTCGCAGAAAGCGCTGGCCGTGCCGCCGGGCCTGGCATTTGCCGCCGTCAGCGACCGCGTCCTGAGTCGCGCCAAAACTGTGGAGGGCCGCGGCTGGTATCTTGACTTCCCCAATTTAGAGAAGTATCTGATCCGCAACACCACCCCGGCCACGCCTGCCATCTCGCTTATGCGCGCCTTGGGCGTGCAACTCGACATCATCTTTGCCGAGGGGATGGAGAACCGCTTTGCCCGCCACCATCATCTGGCCGAGCGCACCCGCCGTTGGGCGATCGACCACGGTTTCAACCTCATGGCCGAGGAGGGCTATGCATCTCCCACTGTGACCACCGTCGAGAACACACTCAACCTGGACATCGGCGATCTCAACCGCTATTTGGAAGCCAAGAACATGGAGATTTCCGATGGCTACGGTGATTACAAAGGAAAAGCGTTCCGCATTGCCCACATGGGCGAAGTCACCGACGCCGATCTGGATCGACTCTTCGCCGCTATGGAACAATATATGGCGGCGCAGTAGTGCGTAGTGTGTAGAGAGTGAGTTACATCCCACATCCTTTTGACTATAAATTCCTTCGTGTTACCATGTGATAAGGCTAATCATGAAGATGGAGAGGAAACAATGGATTTTGATTTTTCAGATTTGAGCAATGAAGATCTCTTCCTGCAGATGCAGGATGATTTATACGATGGACTGCGCGAGGAAATCGTAGCCGAGACCAACGACGCCTTGACGCGCGGCTTTACCCCACAGCAGATTTTGGATCAGGGTCTGGTCGCAGGCATGGAGATCGTGGGCGTCGACTTTCGCGATGGCATCCTCTTTGTGCCGGAGGTGCTGATGGCCGCCAATGCCATGAAGGGCGGCATGGAGATCCTGCGCCCGCTGCTCACCGAGACCGGGGCTGAACAGATCGGCAAAATGGTCATCGGCACAGTCAAGGGCGACATCCACGACATCGGCAAGAACCTGGTGGCGATGATGATGGAAGGCGCGGGACTTGAGGTGATCAACCTGGGGATCAACGTTGACGCCGAGCAGTTCCTCGCCGCTATCCGCGAACACAAGCCCGATATCCTGGGCATGAGCGCTCTGCTCACCACCACCATGCCCTACATGAAGGTGGTCATCGATACGCTGGGCGAGGAAGGCATCCGCGATGATATCTACGTCATGGTGGGTGGCGCGCCCGTCACCGAGAACTTCGCCAGGGATGTGGGCGCCGACGCCTATGGCCGCGACGCTGCCGTCAGCGTCGAAATCGCCAAGCGCCATCTCATCGCCAAGAAACAGATCAAAATGCCGATGTAATGAGTACTGAGTAATGAGTAGGGGGAGTGTCCTCGATGTACTCATTACTCATTTTGTTTACTCCTGAATCTCTATGACTGAACCATCCACTGATTCTCCCGCAACGCTCTATCTGGTGGCAACGCCCATCGGCAATTTGGGCGATATCAGCCTGCGCGCGCTGGAGGTGTTGCGGAGCGTGGATCTCATCGCAGCAGAGGATACGCGCAAGACCGGGAGACTGCTCCAACACTTTGAGATCCAAAAGGCCCAGATACCCTTCCACGAACACAATGAATACCGCGCCGTCGAGCGCATCATTGCCATGTTGCAGCAAGGGAAATCCGTGGCGATTGTCACCAACGCGGGGACGCCAGGCATCTCCGATCCTGGGTTTACAGCGGTGCGCAAAGCCATTGAAGCCGATCTACCCGTCACCATGATCCCCGGCGCAACGGGGCTGGTGATGGCCGTCGTCCTCTCTGGGCTGCCGGTACACAGCTTCACCTATCGTGGCTTTCCGCCGCGCAAAAGCGGACAACGCCAACGATTCCTTGAAGTTGACGCGGCCTCGCCCCATACGCTTATTTTTTACGAAAGCCCCTACCGGCTGGTCGCTTTCCTTGAGGATGCGCTCACTGTCTACGGGGATCGAACGGCAGCGCTGGCCAACGATCTGACCAAACTTTATGAAAAGGTCGAACGAGGGACAATCTCATCGCTGATCGAATCATTGCGGGGTCAAGAGGGAAAACTGAAGGGCGAATTTATCGTGGTCATCGGAGGGAATTTGTAAATGGCAATGGGGGACTCCCCCTATTGTTGTCCTGCCCAAAGCGGGATATGATAGCCCTAACAAAGAACGATTTCCCTATCTCTTTCTCTGTTCAGAAACCCTGTCAGACCTCCCCCGATCTGGCAGGGTTTCTGCTTTTTTGAAGATTGAAGGTTGAATTTCTTCCTTCAAACTTCACCCTTCAAACTTCGCTACCGCGCCGGCTCCACATTTGTCACCGCGTTGAATGTATTTACCGAGAGGATCCAGCGGCTGCCTTTCTCGAATTTGGCAGCGTCGTTCGCCTGCGATACCTTGTATCGATAATTGTCACCATCCGTGCTAAAGAGGATGGTATACTCTTCGCTGCGCCTTCCTTCTCGTTGGTTGGTATCCAATCGCAGCTCCGGCCAGAGCGCAGCAACGCCAGGGCCATTGGCGCTGACCGAATCGACGCTGCGCCACTCGTCTACTTTGTATTCGCACCAATCCTCCAGAATTTCGTAGCGGCATTCCTGTACCACTTCGCCGAAGCCACTGCCCTGATCCACTGTGTAAGGCGTGCCGCAGACCTCGCGCGCATTGGCGGTTGGCTCATCTTGAGTGCGGGCGACCCGCTTACGGCATTGACCCACGGCAACCCCGCTGGGGATCTGATCGATCCAGTTTTCCTTGGCTACGGGGACCAACGCCTGGATCTCGATCCTGCGTTCCCAGTTGACATCTTGAACCACGCCAATCGTCTCTTCGGTGCGAAACATGAGGGCCAGGAAGACAACGATCAACGCCACAATACCAAGCCCAACAAACAGCGCCGCCCGCCCGAAACCGCCCTGTTTGTTGGGCTTGGGCGCGCGTGCCATCAATTCTGCCCCCGAAAGCAGCCCCGCCCCGCAGCGCTGACAACGTTGGGCGCTGGCCGGGTTGGCCGATCCACAGGCCGGGCAAGTCACATCGGGGACGGATTGGCTGCGGTGCGCGCCCAACACCTGGCCTGCGGCTCGCGCCTGACCTGCCTTGAGATCCGCGCCACATTGGACACAAACTTTGTCAGTGGCAGCGTTGCGCGCGCCGCAGTAACCACAGTGAATATCCGGCCCGGCAGCAGCCCTCTCGATCTGGGCCTTTTCCTCGATGATTTCTTCTTGAAGCGGCTGTACAAATTCTACATCTGCCGGTTGAGCAGCCCCGCATGATCCACATTTCTGCTGCGGACCAGGGTTGCGGCTCTTGCAGTTAGGGCAGATCCATTCTAACTTGACATATCCAAGTGATTTTTTTGCCATCGTCGTGTTCCTATAGTCGAAGAGATCAATTCTGTCTGAGGCCAATTCAGAGTTTAAATGATCCACGAAGAGACACGAAGTCTCACCAAGAAAATCTACCTTTCGTGTTTCTTTGTGTAGCTTCGTGGATCATGATTTTCTGGGATTGTCCTAACAGATGTTCGCTTGAGCTTTCTTTCCAGCAGAGGCGCTGCCGTGACGAGCGCCACACCGCTCAAGACACCGATTCCGCCGATCAACTGCTGGCCCGTGGGGAAGGTCCCAAAGAGAAGCACCGCCCATAGGATCGCAGCCACAGGTCCCGCTGTTAGCATAATCGAGAAGATGCTCATGTTGAGCCGGCGCAGGGCGATGTAATAGAGGCTGCGGCTGATCACCACATCCACAGTGCCGGCCGCGATCAGCACGAGCCACGCGGTAGGGGACGGCGGCAGGCCCAAATCGCCGCTGCCCGCCACGATCACCAGGAGTACGGCTGAGGTGAAAAGTAGCCGGTAAAAGAAGAAGTTGACAAGATCCATATCTTGCGTGTAACGCTTGCTCAACGCCGCGTGCAAGGCGTAAAGGAAGGTCGAACCTATGATCAACAATGCGCCCAGCCGTAAATAGTCGCCCGGCTGAAAGCTGATCACCACCAGCCCCAGGATGGCGATCACGCTGCCGACGATTTGCAGACGAGACAGCCGATCCCCCAGCCAGAAGATGCCGAACCCCACCCCAAAGAGGACGGTCGTCTTGCCCAACATGGCGGCTGTCCCCGGATCGATATAGGCAATGGCCTGATAATTGATCATGGTGCTGACGCCGATACAGAACCCAATGGCCGTAAACATCTTCCAATGACGGGTCAAGTAGATCAGACGCAGTTTGCGCGTAAAGATGGCATAGAGTCCCACTTCCACCGTGGCGATGCCCAACACATAGAGGACCGACAACGGCGGCGCAATATAGGGCAAAACCAGCCGGGCGAAGATAAAGTGCAGGCTATCGACAAGCAGCAGCACGGTGATCAGCGCAACGCTCTGGGCAGAGACGCCTTGCGCGTCGTGTGAAATTGGTTGAGAACTCTGCGCCATCCCTATTTGCGTCCTCGCCGGATGATGTCAAGGTAGACGGCCAGGATCACAATCGCGCCAGTGACGACCATCTGCCATTCCTGCGGCACCGAGAGGATACGCAACCCATTGGTGAGCGTGCTGATGATGAACGCGCCGATAATCGTGCCCAGGATGGTTCCCTCGCCGCCGCTCAACGAAGTGCCGCCGATCACCACGGCGGCGATGGCGTCGAGTTCGTAACCTGCGCCCAAGGCGGGTTGCGCCGAGTTCAACCGTGAAGCGATGAGTACGCCGGCCAATCCACTGAATGCGCCCCCCAGCGCGTAGATCGCGGTCTTCCAATTGGCAACGTTGACGCCGGAAAGCCGCGTCGCTTCTTCGTTGCTGCCGATAGCCACGGTGTAGCGCCCCAACACAGTCTTTGAGAGGATGAACGCCGCCACCAGCGCTGCGCTAAAGAGGATCAACACGGCGTTGGGGATATTAAAACCGGGGATCACCGATCCAACCATCGATCCCATGGCGATCTGGCGGAAGATTGGCGTGTCGTTAAAATAGATCGGTTTGACGCCGGAGATCACCAGCGAGAGGCCGCGGGCGATCATCATCATGCCCAGAGTGGCGATGAAGGGTGGAACCTTCATTCGTGAGATCACCAACCCGTTGACCAGCCCTGCCGTGGTTCCCGTAAGCAGCCCTGCCAGCACACCCAGCGGAATTGGCATCCCCCAATTGGTGATAAAGACCCCGGTCATCACAGCGGAAAGGGTCATCACCGTTCCTACGGAAAGGTCGATGCCCGCAGTGATAATGATAAAGGTGACGCCCAGCGCCAGCACACCGTTCACCGCCGTCGCCAGCAGAATGCCGATAATATTCTCGAAGGTGAAGAAATTAGGCGACGCCAGCGAGAAGACGATGAAGATACCGATCAGCCCGGCGAAGGCTAACAGCGTCTGCGTGGCGTTGGACCGGAAGATAGAGCGCCGGGGTTCTATCCTCCCGGCCGTTTCAATTGTTGCCATAGTTTGCCTCATCCGTCGCTACAATGCCGCCGCGCTGGGTAGCGTATTTCATGATCGCTTCCTGGGTGGCTTCGGAGGCGCTCAACTCGCCAGTGATGCGTCCTTCGCACATGACGATAATGCGGTGGCTCATGCGCAGGATCTCTGGCAGTTCCGACGAAATCATAATGATCGACTTGCCTTGTTGCGCCAGATCATTGAGCAGCCGGTAGATCTCACTCTTAGCCCCGACATCGATGCCGCGCGTTGGCTCGTCAAAGATGAGGATCTGTGTATCCGCTGTCAGCCATTTGCCGATGACCACCTTCTGCTGGTTGCCGCCGGAAAGGTTGCGCACCCGCTGCTGAGGACCGGGCGTCTTGATGGCGAGCGCGTCAATATAATGACGGGTGATCTCCAACGTCTTGCGCCGGTTGACGACCCCGGCCATGTCCACGAATTTCTTAAAGGCAGCCAGCACCACATTGGCTTCCACATTCATTCCGAGCGCCAGCCCATACCGTTTGCGATCCTCGGAGAGATAACCGATGCCCTGGCGTACAGCATCTCTGGGCGTGCGCATGTGAACCCGTCTGCCGTCAATGTAGATCTCGCCCGCATCCACAGGATCAGCCCCGAAGATGGCGCGCGCAACCTCAGTCCGGCCAGCGCCCATAAGCCCGGCGAAGCCAAGAATCTCACCCCGCTTGAGCCTGAAACTGACATCTTTGATCTCCGCGCCGCGGTTCAGCCCCCTCACCTCCAGCACGACATCGGCGTTGTCATCCTCGGAGACCTCCGGCGCGGATTCATAGATTGTGCGCCCCACCATCATACTGATGATCTGGTCGGTGGATGTCGCGGCTGCGTCCACTGTATCCACATAATGACCATCACGCATGACGGTGATGCGATCCGAGATCTGCCTCAATTCCTCCAGGCGGTGCGAAATGTAGACGATACCCACACCCCTGGCGCGCAATTGGCGAATAATGCGGAAGAGTTCCTCGATCTCAGTCTCTGTCAGCGCCGCCGTGGGTTCATCCATGATCAGCACCTGTGAGTTGAAGGAGAGCGCCTTGGCTATCTCCACCATCTGCTGCCTGGCGACAGTCAGATCGGCGGCTTTGGTGCGCGGATCGAGCTTGAGGTGCATAGAATCGAAGAGCGCCTGTGTCTGGGCGTTGAGCTGGCTTTCGTCGAGCAGAAAGGGAAGGCCGCGCCGCGGTTCGCGGCCAATAAAGACATTCTGCGCCAAGGTCAGGTGCTGCATCAGATTCAACTCCTGGTGGATCATACTGATCCCAAGGTGTTGCGCCGCCCGCGGGTTGGGGACCGTCACCTCGCGACCCTGATAGAGAATGCGCCCTCCATCTGCGTCATAGATCCCCGCCAGGATCTTCATCAGCGTAGACTTGCCGGCGCCATTTTCCCCCACCAGCGCGTGGACCTCGCCCGCGCGTAACTCGAACTGCGCCCCATTCAGCGCATGTACGCCAGGAAAGCGCTTCTCGATCTGCTGCATAGAGACCAAAATTTCGGACATATGGGGTTAGGAGCTTGAGAGATGAGAGATTGGAGATGAAGAGATTGTGGGGATTAGGAGATGAATCTGGTTATCTGATCTCCTAATCCCCGAATCGCCTAGTCTCTTACCCTCGATAAAATAGGCTTGCCTGAATTACTCGTACAGCAACGCCGCAATTTCAGGTGAATCAATGTTGCTGGCGTCGTACCAGAAGAAACCTGTGTCGATGATCGGATCCTGCTCTTCGCCGTTGATCGCCTTCACCGCGGCTTCCACGCATTTGTAGCCGATGCCAACCGGGTTCTGGGTGATAGCGCCTGCCTCAACGCCCGCGCGGATGGCGTCCATCTGCTGTTTGCCAGCGTCGTAGCCGATGACGACGATTTCACCCTCGCGGCCCAGTTCGGTCACCGCGTTGAGGACGCCGATGATCGATCCCTCGTTCGCGCCGAAGTAGCCCTTGATCTCAGGGTTGGCCTGGATCACAGCCTTGGCCAGATCCGTGGATCGAAGCTGATCACCTGCGCCGTAGTCGATGTTGACGATCTCAATGTTCGGGTAGCTCTCGGCAATACGGTTCACAAAACCATCGCGGCGGTCAATGCCAGTGCGGCTCGTCTGATCATGAACGAGGACAGCGATTTTGCCCTCTTCGCCGATCAGTTCGGCCATCTTGTCGGCAGCCAGCGCAGCCGCAGCCAGGTTGTCCGTTGCCGCCGTCGCCACGGGAATGTCACTATCTACACCAGAATCAAAACCGATGATCGGGATGCCCTTGTTCTGGGCTTCTTCCAACAACGGGACAACCGCTCTGCTGTCCAGCGCTGCCAGACAGATGGCCGCCGGATTCTTGGCCAACGCAGCCTGTAACATTTCGATCTGCTTGTCCACCATTGCCTCGGTTTCGGGTCCCTCGAACGTAATATCTACGTTGAAGTCAGCCGCTGCCTGCTCAGAACCTGCTTTCACCGCCTGCCAGAATTGATGTTGAAAACCTTTGGAAATGATAGGAATGTAGGGTTTCGCCGCAGCCGCCGGAGCCGGCGCTTGGGCCGCAGGGGCAGAGGGCGCGGGCGCTGCCGGCAGCGCGCACGCACCTAACAAAGCCGTTACCAGTAAAACAGCCAATACAGTCAACAGATTCTTCTTCATAGTGTAGGTCTCCAGTTGGAAAAGAAGGATATGAGGCCGCTGCATTCGTGATAACTGGGCGGGGGATCAGCGTACAAAAATTATACTATGCGGCAAGGGCAAGTCAAAGTTATTGGAGCAGCAAATTTTGGCGTTATCACTCCTTATGCATCAATCGTCAACACAATCTTCCCCACTGTATGGCCCGATTCGATCTGGCGATGAGCGTCCTGGACTTCGCTCCAGTGTATGACTCTGTTCATCGTCGTGACGAGGACGCCGCTATCGAGCAGATCCGAAACCTGATCGAGGATATGCCCCTGTCTGCCCGGTTCCACGCCCAGGCGAGGACGCGTGAACATCAGCTCGAAGGCCAGCGTCCCGCGGATGGGGAAGAGGCCGCTGACGTCAAGCGCTTTGGCCGCCTCACCGCCAAGGATGCAGCAGATCTTGCCCAGCGGGTTGAGCGACGCCACCAGTTGCGCGAAGTTGTCCAATGGGGCCGTGCTGAAGATGTAATCCACGCCGGGGATGCCCAATGCACGCAGTTGGGGTGCGAACTCCTGTGTGTGATCGATGACAGCATCCGCGCCCAGGCGCACACAGATGTCGCGACTTTCGGGGCGCGAGGCTGTGGCGATCACATTGAGCTGGCAGACCCGTTTGGCGAGTTGAATGGCAATCGAGCCGACGCCGCCGGCGCCGCCCACAATCAAAATAGGACGGTGGGGACCATTAGGCGACTGTTGCGCGCCGAGGCTCTCAAAGAGTCCTTCCCAGGCGGTGAGCGCTGTGAGCGGAATGGCAGCCGCTTCTTCAAAGGTCAGCGAACTAGGGCGATGGCCGACAATGCGCTCATCCACAGCTACGTATTGCGCATAGGAACCGGGCCGCGTTATATCTCCGGCGAAGAAGACCTCTTCGCCTACAGCAAAGCGCTGCACTCGTTCCCCGGCGGCGACGATAACGCCCGCCGCGTCCCAGCCCACGATCTGCGGTGGCTCAGCCACCGGCGCTCCTGCCGGTCCGCCGCCGCGCACCTTGGCATCCACCGGGTTGACCGCTGTAGCGTGGACCCGCACCAGCAGATCCCGTGGGCCTGGGACGGGCGTCGGCACTGTCGCGATGTGCAATACTTCCGGTCCCCCATAGATTTCCTGAACAATCGCCTGCATCGTCGATGGAACTTCAGACATGGTATCTCCTTAGAGCGAGGGATGTATTTAACGCAAAGGTGCAAAGGGGCAAAGACCGCAAAGGGAAGATTTTAACGCAGAGAGGCAGAGGAAAAAGAGATTTAACGCAAAGGTGCAAAGGAAAAGATGAATGAAGAGAATGCCGATCACTTCTCAGCAATACTCTCTTTCTCTCTGCGCCTCTGCGCCTCTGCGTTAAATTAGATCTATATTGATCTTTTTTGTCTTTTGTCTCTTTGCATCTTTGCGTTTAGTTGCTCCCCTCAGTTGCTTCCCGTTTATCCATGTAGCAGCTCCGCGGCGTCGGCGGTCTGCCATTGGAGTTGCAGATCGGTGGTTTCGTGCGGTTTGAAGCGGACGATCACCTCGTGGATCGGCGTATCTATCACATCGATCTGAGCGAGATCGGCGATACCCATGCCCAATTCGTGACCGTAGTGGAGCAGACCGATCTCCAGCGGCTCGAAGCCCATCGCCTTGGTCATCACGGCGTCGGCGGCGAATACATCGGTGCTGGCGGCGGCAACGCCAAAGTGGATGCCATCCTTGCCGCCAGGACCGTTGCCCTGCAAGCCGCGCGTGCCATCGACCACAGCAATGTCGGGGCGGAGGAAGCGGGCCAACCGGATCAGGTTGATGTTGAGGATCTGGGCTTCGGTGGGCAGCACGCGCTCGGCGTGACTTTTGTACCCGTGCATCTTGATCCGGTCCGGTTTGTAAAGCGTGCCCATGATCATATTCTTCAACGCCAGCGTCACCACACAGGCATCGTGGGTCTTCGCCACCGCCATCGAGATCGTACACGGGCAGTCGAGGACAGTTTTCGGCATACGCACTGTCGTCTCGCTGCGGTCGGCCAGGACCACAGAGGTCTCTACCCACTCGGTCTCGTTGTGCAGATCCACAAAGCGGATGGCGACGTTGTACTCATCTTGCAGGGCATGGTAGCCATAATTTTCCAATGCCTGCCCAGGGTAATCCTCATTGCCCGCCTCGGCGATCAGCACTTCGGTGGGCGGCGTGGGCGTGGAAAGCAAGAAATCGAGCGCGCCGCGCATCGCGTCCACATGGCTGGAGGCCAGTTGATTCTTGCCCGAAAGGAAATTGGGTTTCAGCATCACCTGCGCCGCCAGCTTGGCCTCTACATCAGCGCGTACCAGATCCAGGGCTCGATAGACAACGGCGCGCCGATCCTCACCTCGCGCCAGCCCAACCCGTGCTTGCATAGTCAAGATAGAACCCTCCGTGGGAGTCGTGATTCAATGTGTTAAGTGATTTTAACTGCGTCTTATGCCATCGGGCTGAGGAAGAGCCGATCCCGCAGATCGTCCGGGCAATCCAACTGTGGATTCTGCGTGTAATTGCTCAGGAGAAACTGGGATCGTTTGATCAGATCACCGTAGGTAATCGATCCATTACTTTCGCGGATCGCCTGCGCCAGCGACCAGGTGAAGGCGCCGCGATGTGCGCCTTCGATCAGGGCGTCGGCGGCGGTTTCCTCGTCGCGGCAGGCCGCCAACAGGGTTTGAGGCTTGTTGATGACTACGGGTTTGTATTTCTCGCGCCGGAAACGGGCAAGCAACTTCTCCCTGATCGTCTCGCGTGAACGCAGCCACTCTGGAAAGGACATGCCTCCCCGCGCTTCTTCCAACTGAGGTTGCAGCCAGGCTTCCTCTTTTTCGAGGCGCTGGATGTGGGCCTGGTTGATTAACTTCTGAATCCTCTTGGGTGGATCGACATGGCGACCGCGCACATCCTGCACCTCTGGTGGATAGACGACCTTGTTAATGCTGCCGCTGTGGCAGCAGTCGGCAATAAAGGTGAACCTCACATCATCGGGCACTTGCTCGAAGATGGCGCGCAGCAGATCGTCCTTGAATGGGTTCGTCCACGAATGATCGTAGGGGACAATCACCTCGTCTAAACTATCGTCCTCATCGCCGACGGTGTCTGCAACCTGGGTGCCGTGGCTGGCAAAGTGGAAGAGTCGCACATCCTGCCCGCTGCCTTTGTAGTCGCTAAAGAGCCAGGCCAGCCCCTCGCGGATCTTCTGGGCGGTGGCGTCCTGGTTGTGCAGCACATAGATCTGGTCGCTGGCAAACCCAAAGGTATCGCCCAGCAACTGGCGCATAGTGAGTGTGTCATTGACACAACCGCGCAGCGCCCAATCCGCCCGCGTAAATTCGTTGATACCGACCAAAAATGCACGTTTGGACATGGGATTTCTCCTTTGCGTTCCGGTGTGCGGCTATTGAGATCACAGTGGCGTTGAAAGTTCCGAAGCAACTATCAATCTAGCACAAGAGAAGGTGGACTTCAAATCCTTCTGAAATCTCAGGTGCGTCTCAAATTTGGTGAGAATGCTCCTCGCCGGTCACGGACCGGCGGCGGCCGGGTCACGGACCCGACCAGAGCGCGCCCAATCTGGGACGCACCCTGAAATCTCCGAATCTCGCCGAAGGCTGCCATCGGAAATCTCCTAACCGCTCTTCACTGAACGCAGATCTGGCGCAACACATCCTCATCCGGCGCAACGCCAACGCCGGGATAATCGTTGAGATAGACGCTGCCGCCCCGCTCCATCGTTGCCTTCTGTGGGAAGAGAGCGGATTCATCGGTGAATTGGCTGCCGTTGAGCGCAGCGGGACCGGCGAAACCAAAGGCCAACGCCACCTGTGCGACAGCCACTTTGGTCAAGAAACCGTCGGTGAGACCGCTGACGAGGAGGGGCAGGCCAGCGGCAGCGGCCACACCGATCTGTTGGAGCGTGGGCCAGATCCCGCCGCTGCGCGTGACTTTGATCACAAGATAGTCCACCAATCCCTCGGCGGTATAGTGGAAGAAATCAGTCGCGCCCACGCTGGCTTCATCCACCGCCAGGGGGATGGCGGTCTGCTGGCGGAGCGCCCGCATCTGCCCGAATTGATCGGCGGGCAGCGGCTGCTCCAATAGATCCACGCCGATGGACTCGAAGGCGCGGGCCACACGCCTCGCCTCGTGGAGTTGAAAGCCCTGATTGGCGTCTGCCCATACAAACCCACCTGCGGGGATCTCGGCGGCGACCGTCTCCGCTGCTTCCACATCGGTTTCGGGGGCGACAGCAGCCTTGAAGTTGAAATGGCGGAAGCCAACTTCCTTCGCCTCGCCCATCTCCGCCAGGATCGAGGAGCGGTCGTGGCCGGTGAGTGTATAGCTCAGATCCATCACCCGGCGCTCATCGCTGCCGCCGAGAAAGGACCGCAGGCTCATCCCCGCGGCTTTGGCGCAGAGATCGTGGATCGCCATATCCAGCGCAGCGCGGGCGATGGGCTGGCCTGGGCTGGGGGCGCGACCCAACGTGCGCTGCATCCGCCGGTGCAGATCCCAGCGATCGTGGCTCGGCATCCCGATCACGGCTGGGGCCAGATAGCGGCGCAGCGTCTCGGTCACCGTCTCCAACGTCTCATAGGACCAGCCCGTGACCGGGCGTCCTTCGCCCCAACCGGTACGGCCCTCGCTATCTGTCACCTTGACGAAGATGTGCGGCGCCGTCCCTCCAGCCTTCCCCGCCGACCCCGATGCAAAGCTGAACGAGCGGATCATCGGCAGCCGCACGGGGAAAACCTCTACAGATTCAATGTGCATGGTGATCTCCTTTGGGCGGACCGCGGACGGCAGACGATGGACAATAAATCCAATACCCAATATCCGATCCCCAGTCCCTACGCCCCATTCATCGCATAGTAAAACGGATCATTGCGGTCGATCTCGCCGCGAAGGACGGGCTGGCCGGTGATAGCGGACTTGTAGAGACTGGCGAGGAATTCAAGGGTTGGGCGCACGTCGGGACCGCTCACCGGTGGGCGCTGGCCTGCCTTCATGGCATCGACAAAGTGGGTCAACTGCGCCGCATGGGAAGAGGGAATCTCGGCGGGCAAGTTCTGTAGCTGCGTCATCACCTCGGAAGCCTCAACGCCGGGAAGGCCACTGAAGCGCCAATGATCGTTGCGATAGCTGTAGAGATGGGTCAACTCCACGGTAGCCTTTTGGAAATCCAGCCGCAGGTACGACTCCTCGCGCGGGGAGAGGACGCTGTTGGTAATGCTGCCCATCGCTCCGTTGGCAAAGCGCACCAACGCCATCGACACATCCTCGACTTCGATCTCACGGTCCAGGGTGCCCATCATCGCTCGCACCTCGCTCCACTCGCCGTAGAGCCAGAGGAAGAAGTCCATGGCATGGATGCCGTGGCCCATGCTGCATCCGCCCAACTCGGTGGCCCACTTCCCTCGCCAGGGGACGGCATAGTAGGCCGGTGTGCGATACCATGTCGTGTTGCAGACCCCCACCAGCGGACGGCCCAACGCGCCAGCATTGATCAATGCCTTGAGGTGCTGTCCGCCCGATCCAAAACGCCATTGGAAGACGCTGCTGCAATAGTTGCCCGTGCGCGCTTCGGCCTCCTCAATGCGATCCATCTCGGCCAGCGAGGCGCAGAGAGGCTTTTCGCACATCACCCACGCCCCTGCTTCAAGGCTCTGCACGATGAGATCTGCGTGTGTCCCCGGCGGCGTGGCGATCATCACCAGATCTGGGCTTTCGGCGGCGAGCATCTGCGCCACATCGGTGTACATGTGGGGGACGCCGTGCGTCTCTCCAAACGCGCGCACCCTGTCGTCGTCGATATCCACGGCCGCGGCCAACTGCACCCGATCCTTCTCATGCTGCGTCGCCGCCACATGAGAACGGGCAATGCCGCCTGTGCCGATGATGGCTGCGCGCAAAAGAAAGTCTGTCATTATGGTCTACCTTTCCTCATGGTTTGTGTTGCGTGTTGGGTGTTAGCGTACTTTCGAGTGGAGGAGTTGTCAAGGTGGACGACCGTTGAGGACGAGGGGTTAGCAAGTGAGCGAACGTCCATGCATGACCGCTTTCCCAACAAATTACAACAATGCTCTGGCAAGCGCACGCAACAAGGATAGAAACGCGTTGCCGAGCGCTTCTGTCCACTCGCCAAGATGCTCCCATACGTAGATGCTGCCTTCACGTTCAAACAGGGCAAAATCCCAAAAAAGTGTAATAAAAATTAAAACAACAAACCAACCGAAGACCCAAGTTGCACAGCCCGTGACGCCTCGACTGGCACTGACTAACGGCGCTGCGCCAGCGCTAAGGCTGGGGGCAATAGAATCCCAAGCTTTGTCCCAGTTCTTTTTCGATTCGACGGATTTTCGTCGCACCCAAGAGGCTACAACAATAAAAAATATCGCAAGGATAATGCTGGGGGTAACTTCAATGAGAATCGGTGTGTCAAGATCCATCGTTTATTCCTCCTTGCTAATTAGAACATTTGTGCTATAATTGTTAACAATACCTCGCTTGTTTTTCACTACAACACCGAACCAATTAGGGAGCGTCCAATGTCAATCATGGATCTACTCGATGACTTTGTTTTTGGGCCGTTCAATCTCATCGACCGCGCCGAAGGGCTGCTCTCGGGCATTCGCTATGGCGATTTGGGCCGTCAGTTTGCCATTCCTCGCGCCGATAAGGGTGGACCCTTCACTCTGGCCGAAATCGAAGATCTACTCGCCCGTTATGGGGTAGTCGTTTTCGGGCGTACTCACGACGCCAACCACATGTACTTCCATGTCAAGAAGCGACAGGCGCGCTGGGCGGAATATCTCATGCTTCATGCCGGTGTGGAACTCTGCAACCCCACGGTGGATGAGCGCAACCCTGGCTATGCTGCATCCCATGCGCCGGGGTGGATGCCTCGTCCCTGGTCAGAGACCGAGCGCGTGGAGCCGACTCAGACGCCAGGCCAAAAGGTAGAATCAGCAGGGTTCGCAGGCATTGTCGATTGGCTGAACCGTTTATAGGCTCACCGGTTGATGGTCACTCGGAGCCGAGGAAAAGAGGCAGCGATGTGGGCAACGGAGACGTCACCGAGTGGATAATTTCAGCCGCATAAAAGTGGCTGTTGCTGGTAGTATAGCGGTTTGGCGAAGGGGAGGCAAACTTCCCTGATACACACGTAGGTCTGGCTGTAGAAACTGGAGAGTCATCAGGGAACGGGGTTCCAGCGCGGTCACGCAGCGCCGGAACCCCGTTCCGTTATCGGTTGATCAAGGGCAGGAAGATCCGCTCGTTGGTCATCGCCTCGGTCGAGCCGTCTGCGCGCACAGGCCCGTAGAGATGGGTGCTGCCGTCGATCTCCACCTCTTGCAGCCAGTAATAGAAACCGGCTACTCCCGCTCGATCCACAAGGGTGTAGCTGGCGCCGACACTGGGGTTGCCTCGCGCTGGGATCCAATCCGAGTTCACCTGAATTGGATTTTCCCACATGGAGCTTGGCGTGCGCCAGAGATAGAACCCCCAGCTATCGATCTCAAGACCAGTGGTCCACTCGATGCGAACCCCCTCGGCTATTGGCACGGCTCGGAAAGCGATCAAGGTCAAAGCTGAGGGATCCAACAGAAGGACCGATTGGCCGACGAAGCCAAAATCCCGGCTTTGATCGCTGCGCGCTTCGGCGTTGAGGACAATGGCGCTCACCTGTAGATCGGCATTGACCACAACTGTCAATTGTCGGGTCGCACTGACCTGGGGTAGCAGCGTGCCCAGCGGCCAGATCACGAGAGGGGCATGGTTGGCGGATGTGATATAACCAGCCACTGTTACCCCCTCTGGACAGGTTTCCACAGGCGTGGTTCCTTCGGGCGGCAACGCGATCAACTCGGTATTGGTCAGCGCTGCCGTGCCTATATTGGTCACGATGAGATCGTAGACGATACACTCACCGGGATCCACAGTCGAGAGGGGCGGGGGAACGCTGGTCACATCGAGTCGAATTGCTGCCAGCTCCACTGCGATCTGCGCTTCGGCTGCCCCCAGATTCACCCCATCCCCGTGTTCGTCCACAGCAGCGATAATGCGCGCCTGATTGATCACTGTCGCATGGGAAGCCGTCACCGAGAACGAAACCGTGTAGCTGATGACACCGCCTGGCGGTAGATTCCCCAATCCGGCAGTAATGTCGTCCCAGAGGATCTGGCCTGTGCTGAGCTGGCTGGGGGGCAATGCGGCGCTGCGGTAGTGGAGCTGCGTTGCGCTGTACACATCCGACACGCGAATGCCATCCAACCGTGTATCGCCTGTGTTTGTGAATGTCAAGGTGAAGGTAATAGGTGCGCTGGCGATAGCATAATCCCATCCCTCACTCAGTGATTTTCCAATGGTCAGCCGCGGATGGGTGACGCGTACCCCGGCGCCGTCCTGGGCTGTGGGGGCGACCATACCTGTTCCGTCCTGTGCGCCCATCACCGTCGAGATCTGCCCGCTCTGTTTGCCCGATAGCAGATCGGTGCTGGCCGCGGCGCGGTAACGGATCGTCACTTCGGTGACAGCATTGAGGGCCAACGGCATATTTGCGGCCAGGTTGTTCCACCGCAACACCCCAGAGGAGATCTCATCTGGCGCTGGGTTCGCCGCCAAGTAGGTCAGATAGTCGTTGGCGAAGGATTGTATGAGCGGGACCAGGATCAGGGCTGCGTCGCCCGTGTTGGTAATGCGCACGGTGAAGGTCATCTCCTGGCCGACTGTGACTATCCCATCGGCGGCGGCTCCGCTCCGAGCCAGCGTCAGGTCCACAGCTACCGCCGGGTTGGCTGTGGCGGTGGGCGTACTTGATGCTGTGGACGACGGAGTAGCCGAGGGGGTCGCTGTCGCCGTAGCTGTCGCCGTCGCTGTTGGCGTGGCCGTGGCTGTCCCCGACGGCGTGATGGTTGCTGTCGGCGTGCCCGAAGAGGTCGCTGTCGCCGTAGCTGTCGCCGTCGCTGTTGGCGTGGCCGTGGCTGTCCCCGACGGCGTGATCGTTGCTGTCGGCGTGCCCGAAGAGGTGGCCGTCGCTGTCGCTGTCGCAGTCGCTGTTGGCGTGGCCGTGGCTGTCCCCAACGGCAGGATCGTTGCTGTCGGCGATGGTGTGGCTGTAGGTGTCGCCATACTATCTATCGTCGCTGTCGGTGTAGCCGTCGTCGTTGCTGTGTTCTCCGATGTGGGAGTCGGTGTGGCAGTCGCCGTCGCTGTGTTCTCTGATGTCGGTGTCGGTGTGGTTGTCGCCGTCGCTGTGTCCCCCACTGTCGGCGTCGGTGTGGAAGTCGCTGTATTCTCCACTGTCGGTGTCGGCGTGTTTGTCGCCGTCGCTGTGTTGTCCGATGTCGGTGTCGGCGTGGAAGTAGCTGTGTTGTCTGATGTCGGCGTCGGTGTGGAAGTCGCTGTATTCTCCACTGTCGGCGTCGGTGTGGAAGTCGCTGTCGCTGTGTTCTCCACTGTCGGCGTCGGTGTGGAAGTCGCTATCGCTGTGTTCTCCACTGTCGGCGTCGGTGTGGAAGTCGCTGTCGCTGTGTTCTCCACTGTCGGCGTCGGTGTGGAAGTCGCTGTATTCTCCACTGTCGGCGTCGGTGTGGAAGTCGCTGTATTCTCCACTGTCGGCGTCGGTGTGGCTGTCGCTGTGTTCTCCACTGTCGGCGTCGGTGTGGAAGTCGCTGTGTTGTCCGATGTCGGCGTCAGTGTGGCTGTCGCCGTCGCTGTGTCCGATGTCGGCGTCGGCGTCGGTGTGGAAGTCGCTGTCGCTGTGTTCTCCACTGTCGGCGTCGGTGTGGAAGTCGCTGTCGCTGTGTTCTCCACTGTCGGAGTCGGTGTGGCTGTCGCCGTCGCTGTGTCCTCCACTGTCGGCATCGGTGTGGCAGTCGCTGTCGCTGTGTTCTCCGCCGTCGCTGTGGATGTGGGAGTTGCTGTCTCCGTGGGTGTGACTGTCACCGTCGGTGTCGCCGTCGGCGCGCCGGAGATGACCACAATCTCCGTGGTGTACTCGCTAAAGCCGCCATCCTTGTCGGCGATGCGGGCGGTGACCGTGCGAGTCACCACCCCCGTGAGGAAGCTGGCGGGAACGGTGACGGTGTCGCTCACCACGTCGGTGAGTTCAAACGTGCCGTCGCTGTTGAAGTCGTAGCTGTAGACGAAGCCGGCGGCCGTGTCCGCCCCGGACGGGTCAGATTGGTCGCTGAAGCTGACCGTGGCTGTCTCCCCATCGTTCACTGGACCGTCGTTGCTCAGGGTCGCGGTCGGGGCTACGTTCGCCACGGTCACTGTCACGCTGGTCGTGATGATGGCCGTCTGGTCGCTGACCGCGGCGGCGATATTCTCCACCACAGTCGGTCCATCATCTAGCAGCAGATTGTAGGTGTAGGTCACCGCCTCGCCTGCAGACAGGGAGATGCCCGCGGCCAGAGTCCCGGTGAGGTTGTCGCTCACATCCACACCTGTGGTGGGACTTTGCCCGGTGTTGGTGACAGTGACGGTGAAGAGGACCGTCGCGCCTTCATCCACCTCTGTGCCGCTGGCCTGCTTTGTCACGGTCAGGGATGGGCCGCTCAGGATGGTAAAGGGTGCGGAACCGGTGTTATTGGTCAGCGTGAGTTCGTTGCTGGCCGTGATGAAGGCGGTGTTGGTGATGGTGGCTCCATAGAGCGCGAAATTGTTGGTCAGGGTGCCGGTGACGGTGATAAAACCGCCAACATCGGACAGTAGATCCTCGATCTGCCAGGTGTAGGGCGATGTGCCCGTCTGGGTGATAGCCACGCCGCTGCTGATCACCCCGGTTACGTCGATTTCGGCGGGGATGGTGTCGGTGAGGATCACCCCTTCGGCAATCCCCGTGCCCGTGTTGGTGAAGCGCAGGGTATAGGTGAGAGATTCGCCAAGCCCCAGCACCGTCGGCGTCACGCTCTTCGACACGATCATATCTACCCAATCATCGTTGAGGATGGC
Organism: Caldilineaceae bacterium; assembly: GCA_019637695.1. Lineage (GTDB taxonomy): Bacteria > Chloroflexota > Anaerolineae > Caldilineales > Caldilineaceae > RI-153. The sequence continues at coordinate 106,616 of JAHBVG010000005.1, forward strand.
GCCGATGCCATCGCTCTTGCTGACAAAGACGTTCGGCATGCTGGTAAACGCGCCGGAAAGGAAAAGGTAGAAGGTTTCGTCTGCTTCCACAAAGAGATCGCCGTTGACGGTAATCGTCACCGTCTGCGAGGCGGCCAGATTGGCCGGGAAAGTGACGCCGCCGCTGGCTGGGTTGTAGTCGTTGTCGCTGACCAGCGCTGTTCCGTCGCCGGTTGTCCAGGGCACAAAGACAGTGCTGGCCACCGGATTGGTAAGGGTGATAGTGAAGACGAAGTCGGTTGTGCCACTCTGCCCCTCATAGAGGGTGACATCGTCCACGGTGACGCCTGCGCTGTCGTCGTTCAGGATCGTGCCCGTGGCGCTGGCAGGCGCGCCCATGCGATAGCCCGCGCCTGACGTCACCGTCAGAATGACCGTCTCGTCCAATTCCACCAGGCTGTCGGCAAAGGGTTCAACCGTCACGGTGACTGTCCCACTGCCAGCCGGAATCGTCACTGCGCCGCTGCTGGCGCTGAAACTATCTGCGCCGCTCTGGCTGTAATCGTTGCCAAAGATCGCTGTCCCGCCCACAGCGAAGTTGACTGTCATCGGGTCGGCCGTCGGCCCGGTGCGGGTGAAGGTGAAGGTGAGGGCAACGCCCCCATCTTCCGTCACGGCAGCAGGCGAGACGCCAATCGTCACAAACGGATCGAGGACGCTGAAACTGGCTTCTGCCGCACCGTCGCTGCTGGCGTGGCTGTAGACTGCGGTGTTGGTGATGACTTCGCTGTAGTCGCCGGTGTGGGTGACGGCAAAGGTGAAGGTGATCGACGTGCTGGCCGAAAGCGTGCCTGTCCACGCGATCTCGTTGCCGTACTTTAATGCGTTGTCCGGCTGCTCATCCCACCCGGCAAAGGTGACGCTGACCGGCAGGGTGTCAATGAGCAGCACCTCCATGGCGTTGGCGTCCCCGCTGTTGGAAAGAACCAGGGTATAGGTCACCATGCTGCCCTGTTCCACACCTGTCGTCGGCGTGGCCGTTTTTGTCAGGGAGAGACTGGGGGCAAAGTCAGACTCATACGCGCCGATGTCGCAGGCCACGCTTTGGGGACGGGTGAAGCCCCGTTGATCGTCGCTGAGCAGCGCGTTGCTGTCGTCTACGCAGCCCGCCGGGTTGCCCCCATCAATGGCTGGGGAACCCGACAGCAGGGCATGGGTGAGGGGCTGGTAGCCGGGAGCCGCGCCGTTGTCGGCCAACGGAGCGATGATCGCAAGGATGCCCAACTGATCCCCGACAGCCGTAAAGCCGCTGGTGTTGCTGCTGTCGCCGATCAGATTGTAGCCGCCAGAGGTGAAGTCGCCGTAGGCGTCTGGATCGCCGCGGCGCACACTGTTTTCTGCCACCAGGCTATTTTGCAGGGCAAAGGCCATGCCGGTTTCAGCGAAGATGCCGCCGCTGTTGAGGCTGGCGTAGTTGTACGCCACGGTCACATTGAAGAGGGAAACCGAACCGTCGTCGTTGGCAATGCCGCCGCCCTTGCCACCCTCAGCCCGGTTGCCGCTGACGGTGGTGTTGACCAGAGTGATAGGCGCGCCGGACATCAGGTAGACGCCGCCGCCGCTCAGAGTGCTGCTGTTCTGCGCCAGAATGCTGTGGGTGACGGTCAGCGGCGCCTCGGCGTGGATGCCGCCGCCATCGCCGGTTTCCTCGCCGTCGCCGGCGCTGTTGCCAATCACCTGGCTGCGTTCGATGTAGAGATCGCTGTCGGAGTCAATCCCGCCGCCGCTGTCCCCGGCTCTGTTGTAGTTGATCGTGCTGCTGATGATGCGGGTAAATTCGTAGTCGTTGTCAATGCCGCCGCCGTCGTCCCTGGCCTGGTTGTAGTCCACTGAACTGTTGATGATGGTAAGCGTCCAGGCGGAAGAGATGCCGCCGCCGTCGTCCTCGGCCTGGTTGTGGCTGACTGTGCTGTTGACAATCTCCGTTGCGCCGCCGTAGACAAGCAACCCGCCGCCGTCGTTCGTGGCCCGGTTGTAACGGACCGCGCTGCTGAAGATATTTGCTTCGCCGCTGTAGATGTACAGCCCGCCGCCTTCTTCTGCTTCGTTGTACTCCACCGTGCTGTCGGTGACGGTCAGTGTGCCAGAGGAATCAATGCCGCCGCCGGTGTAGAGCGCTGTGTTGCTCACAATCTGGCTGTTGTACACCTCCAGTACGCCGGCTACGTTGGATATAATACCGCCGCCATACTCTGCACTGTTATGCTTGATCTGTGTACTGTCCGTGACAACCAGTGTGCTGGTCACCAGACCGCTGAACCCGAAGCTCAGGATGCCGCCGCCGTTTGAACCGCCCTCGTTTGATTGAATAATGCTGTCGGCCACATAGACAGAGCCGCCTAGATTGAAGATACCTCCGCCGCTACCTGCTAGATTGTCTTGCAGACGTGACCCACTCGTAACCGTCAGTATCGCAGCGGTATCTATACCGATGCTGCCAATCCCACCGCCTGTGACGGCTTCGTTGTACTCGAAGAGACTGGCATAGACCAGCACATCACCTTCCAAATTGAAAAGACCGCCGCCGCGACCCTCCGCAAAGTTGGTGTAGACCTGCGAATTGGAGATGGTCACAGTGGATTGGACTGCATAGATGCCGCCGCCGTCGTCGGTCTCTGCGTACCCCATGGTCATGCGCAAATTTTCCACCGTCGCCGTCGTGTTGGTAATTACCACCACCCGCCCCAGATCATCGGCGTCCAGCGTCGTCGGGTGGAGGAGGGGATCGCTCACCGTCCAGTTGGTGGCGGTGTAGCCGCCGCGCAGGGTGAGTTCCCTGTCAATGTAGGCCGTCTGATCTGTCCCCGCCACACTTTCCACACCCAGACAGTAGCCCGCCACCAGCACTTCGCCACCCACCGTTACCACGTCAATGGCGTTCTGCACAGCCGCCGCATCCAGGCTGGCGTAGACGGTACTGCCGTCGTCGGGCGTGGCAAAGCAGACGCCGACATAGTGGTCTGCCCACACGCTGTTGTCGTTCTCGTCGCCTTCCGGCGCGCTGCTGGCAATGACCGCGTTGTTGCTGATGGTTGCGCCAATGATCTCTGCATTGATGGTGATGAGCGCTGTGATGGTGATCGTCCCGCTTTCACCGGGCGCCAGCTCCGCCGCTTCCCACACCAGCGGATCGCTGCTCGTCTGGGTCAGGGCGGCGTTGTCGCTGATCACAGCGGTCACGGTCACGCTGATGGGCAGGTTGTCGGTGATGACGACGTTCTGGGCAGTACTGATCCCCCCATTGGTGAAGTGCAGGGTATAGGTGATCACCCCGCCGGGCGCGGCTACTTCCGGCGTCACACTCTTCGTAATGGACAAATCGGCGAACTGCGCCTCGACCGCGCCCACGTCACAGCGCGCGCCGATGCTGTCTGGGCGGACGAAGTCTCGCTGGTCGTTGAGCAGCGGTGAGCCAGTTTCGTCCACACAGCCGCTGGGATCGCCCCGGTTCAGGGCCGGGGAACCGCTCAGCGGGAAGTGGGTATAGGTCGCCGCGCCGGAAGCGATGGTCGGCCCGCCGTTGTTTTGCAGGGGGCCGAGGAGCGGATCGAGAGGGGTAGCGCTGTCCCCCACCTGATCGCCGTTGACCCCATCCACAAAGCTGCCGTTGTCGCCCGTGTTGTCGCCGATGACGTTGTAGCCGCCGCTGAAATCACCGGAAACATCCGGGTGTACGTCGCCTGTGGATGAGTTGTCGAAATTTGCAGCGATAATCGTAGCGGTGACGGTGGCCGTACCAGAGATGTCGTTGAAGACGCCGCCGCCGTCGCCGGATTCGTCGCCATCCGCGTCGGCCACATTGCCGGTGACGGTGACATTGTAGAGTTCCAATTGATCGGAATTGGCGATGCCGCCGCCGGATTCGTCGGTCTGGTTCTGACTGACGGTGCTGTTGACCATGACAAGGGTGGCAACGCCTTCATCTGCCGTTGTGCGGATACCGCCGCCCTCGCCGGCGCTGCGGTTGTAAGCGATGGTACTCTCGCGGATGGTTAAGGGTGTGTCATCCAATCCGGCGTTCACTTCAATACCACCGCCAGCATTGCTGGCCGTATTGCTCAACACCTCGCTGCGATAGAGGGTGAAGCTCTGGTCGAAGTCTTCGGCAGCCACAGACAGCCCACCGCCGCTCTCTGCGCTGTTGCTGAGGATCGACGTATAGCTGATGGCCGTACTGGCCGTGGCCGCCACACCGCCGCCGCTGTACAAGGCGTAATTGTCGTAGATCACCGTGTCGCTGATGGTGAGCGTGGTCTCGGTGTTGATGCCGCCGCCGTAGCCCTCATCCGCCCAGTTGTGGCGGAAGGTGCTGCTGACGATCTGGATGAGACCCTCCCATGCGTCCAATCCACCGCCGCTCTCCCCGGCCCAGTTGTGTTCCACCAGGGTTTTGAAGATGTGGGTGTCCCCTTCGCTGTGGATACCGCCGCCCAATAGATGGGCAGTGTTGCTGTAGATTTCACTGTCTCGCACGGAGAGCAGATCCGCCGCAGAGAAGATACCCGCGCCGATGCCGCCCATGTCCGCCAGATCGGTCTCATCAAGGTCATCAAAGAGGCTTGCAAAATCCTCGAAGCCGTCCCCCACATGCTTTTGCCATTGGGTCAACCAATCTACTACGGGATCAATAGAGTTGAAGGCCAGGTTTTCGTAGATCAGCACGCCGCTCAGATCGCCCCTGGAGTCCAGCGCTTCCTCTATGGTCCACAGGGCAAGACCGCCGCCGTTGGAGGCCAGATTGCCCTGTAGCGTACTCTCGGCGATAGTCACAGCGCCGCCAAGCACGGAAACCCCGCCGCCAAAGAGCAGCGCCAGGTTCTGGCTGATCACCGCGCCATCCGTGATCACCAGGGAGCTGGTCAGGGCGTCGTTTGACCATATGCTAAAAATGCCGCCGCCGGTCACGAAGCCGAAATTGGAATAGACCTGGCTGGCTTCGATACGCGCCTGGCCGTTTTCGTTGTAGAGAGCAGCGCCACCCAGCCCCAGGTTGAAACGCAGCACAGAGCCGCCTGTCATGGTGAGGACGGGGGAGGCGTCAACGCCCATGTTCGCCATGCCGCCGCCAGCCGGAGCGCCGTTGCGCTCGAAAATGCTGCCGTGGACCACCACAACGCCGCCGGTGTTGAAGAGGCCGCCCCCTAGAGAATTGGCCCCATTGCTGTAGACCAGGGTATTGGAGATAGTAGCCGTGGCGTCTGCCACATAGAAGCCGCCGCCCTCGTCCGCATTGCCGTTGATGATCTGAAGATTCTCTACCGTCGCCGTTGCACCGGTGATGACCACCACCCGCCCCAACTCGTCGGCGTCCAGGGTGGTGGGGTTGCTGATGGGATCGCTGTCAATCCAATGGGTGACGGTATAGCCGCCGCGCAGGGTCAAGGCTTTGTCGATGTAGGCCGTCTGATCCGTTCCCCCGACGGTCTGCACGCCGCGGCAGTAGCCCGCCACCCGCACCTCGTCGCCCGCGCCCGCAGCGTCAATAGCCGACTGCACGGCTGCGGCGTCCAGGCTGGCGTAGACCGTCGTCCCCTCATCCGGGCTGGCGAAACAGAGGCCGACCGCATGGACTGCTTCGGCGACGTTGTCGCTCTCGTCGATTTCAAAATCGGTGGTGATGGTCGCTGTGTTGGTGATCGTCGTCCCCAACAGATCGAGGCTGTTGCTGAGCAAAGCACTGACCGTGATCACCCCGCCCGCGCCCGCGGGCAGGGTGTCGATGCTCCACGCCAGATCAGGCGCATCGCTCGTCCGCGTGAGCGTCGCCCCACCGTCCACTGTCCACTGATCACCGATCACTGCTACGCTGATCGGCACGCTGTCGCTGATCACCACATCCGTGGCCGTGGATGGGCCCGTGTTGGTGAAGCGCAGCGTGTAGGTGATAGCAGCGCCCGGCGCACTCACCGTGGGCGTCACGGATTTGGTAATGGTTAGATCCACCGGCTGGATTTCCACGGCGCCAATGTCGCTGCCGTCGCCGCCGCTGGCATTTGCATACGCAGCCAGATCCTGTGGACGCGTCTCCCCGCGCTGATCTTCATCCGTGATTGGCCCGCTCAGGCCCCCATCCAGACCTGCATCCAGCACCGGCGAGCCGGCCAGAGGCGCATGGGTAGGGGCGAAGCCGCCGTTGTCCTGGAGCGGGCCGAGCCCTGGGAAGAGCGGTGTAAACCCGCCGCCCACCTGATCGCCGTCCTCATCATTGGTGAAGCCAGTGCTGCCGCCGTCGTGGCCGATGAAGTTGTAGCCGTCGCTGGTAAAGCTACCGCTCACATCGGGGCTGGCGTTGAAGCCATCGAGTGAGTCATTATCGGTGTTGCCCGCGATGATGGCGTTGCCCACGGTTACTGCGCCATTTTCATTGTAGACGCCGCCGCCGTCGCCGCCGCTCCCGTTGACGTTGGCCTCGTTGCCCGTGATGGTCACATTGAAGAGGGCCACATCGGCCTCTCCGCTGTAGATGCCGCCGCCGTTGTCGCTGGCTCGGTTTCCGCTTATCGTGCTGTTGACCAGCGCAGCATAGATCGAAGAACCAAAGCCACCATCCACGCCTTTGCGAACATAGACGCCGCCACCGTTCCCTTCACCTGTATTGCTGTAGATGCTGCTGGCCAGGATCAAGGTGTTCAGTCCACCGTTATAGTTGTAGAGATGGATGCCGCCGCCGTCACTGCCGTGATTTTGATCAACCTGGACCTGCTCCAAAGTCAGATCAATGAACGATTTGCTTCGGCTCTCTGCGTAAACCCCGCCGCCGCCACCATCAGCATAGTTTTCGCCAATGCGGCTGTGGCTGATGATCGCTGTCACTGAACCGCCATCTTCTTCGTACAGATAAAGAGCGCCGGCCAGGAAGTCCGATGTATTGGTCAAGATCTGACTATGGCTGATGACAATGGTGACCTGATCCCCCACGCCGATGACCGAGAGGCCACCGCCTGTATATCTGGCCCAGTTGTCGATGAGGGTCACCCCGTCCAGGGTGAGATTCCCTTGGGCCAGGATCGCGCCGCCAGCTCCCCCTGTCCAGCTTGCGCCATTGGCAATGCCCCCGGTCAGGCTCATCTGGGTTAGTGTCAGTGTATTGCCGCTGGCAAGGGTAAAGAGGCGAAAGTCAACGGCGGCTGTGCGGGTGATAGTAACGCCGTTGCCGATGATCGTCATGGTTTTGTCGACGCCCAGGGCAGTCGCACCCTGGCTGCTGTCGCCAACTGTGGAAAGCCCAATCGTCGTCACCGCTGGGTCCACGGTGATGACGCCGCCGGGGCAGAGATCCGCCACGGCCTGGCGCAGCGTCCCAGCGCCGCTGTCGCCGCCGTCGGTGACGGTGATGGCCAGGCTGCACGCGGTGATCACCACATCGTTGCCGGTGCCGCCCGCGTAGTCGATCCAAAAGTCCGTACTGCCCACGCTCAAGATGCTACCTTGCGGCAGGCTGTCAAACTCTCCGACGACAATACTGCTCGCCTCCACATTGTCGATCAGGGTGAAACTGTCGCCCAGGCCTGGCACAAAGGCGCTGATCAGCGTTGTCGCCAGCACGGCGTCGCCCAGCGTCACCGTGCGACCGGCGCCGGTGATCTGGAGTTGATCGTACTCTGTGCCTGGGATCAACCCGCCGATCTCCACGCTGAAGGTGTCGCTGGCGCTGAGGGTGACGTCGCCATCCACCACGAGCAGGCTGGGCGACGCGCCGGGGGAGAGGGTGCCGCTGACAGAGACGTTGCCGCTGATGTCGGGATTGCTCTGGACGCTGTTCTTCACCGTGCCCGTCAGCATCACAGCGTTGCTGCCCGCGTCCAGATGACCAGCCAGGTCGATCACGCCGGTGGTGATCAGCGTGACGGAGGTGATCAGGCCGATGCCCCGTCGGGCTACCACCACCCCATCTACCACAATTTCCAGCAGATCCCCGTTGCGCTGCACGGTGATGTCCTCACCATCGGGCGCATCGTAGGCGAAGGGGCCAGCCACCACATCCACACCCGCGCTGCTGCTGTTGTTCATCCCATCGGTGTCGTTGCTGGCGGTGATGGTGGCTGTGTTGCCCACTGTGGTTGAGGTGACAAACGTATTGGTCAGCGTCCCCGTCAGGGTGATGACGCCCCCCGCGTCCACGGGGAGATCGCTCACATCCCAGGCGAAGTCGGGCGCATGGGTGTCGGTGACAATGGCAAGGCTGCTCAACCCCACACTGGTAACGGTCACGCTCACGGGCACGACATCGGTGATGCGCACGTTGCGGGCCACGGTGTTGCCCACGTTGGTGAATGCCAGGGTATAGGTGATGACCGCACCCGGCGCGACCGTAGTCGGCTGCACTGCCTTGGCGATGGATACATCGACGACGGGCGTCGCGTGGATGGCGAAGGCGTCCAGCCCGTTCAGAACCTGATCAACGATCTGACCGCTTCCATTTACCGTGATGGTGCGGATACAATCTCCGCCCGCATCCGTGCCACGGGTCACGTCGCAGTATGTGCCTTCGGCCATCCCCGTCTGGTAAGTGGTGGTGGCGGCGCTGCCCGTGCGGTTGATGGCGACGAAGCCCTTATCCCCGCGGCCAAAGGCGATGTGGTTGGAGGATGCCGCGCCGATATTCTGCCAATCGGTGACTGGCTCTCCATGGGCGACGGCGCGGAAACCGACCATATTGGCGATGGCTGTGCGCCGGTGTTCACAGACCCATTTGCCGTCCTCGTAGGTGTCGGAGCAGTTGGCCGGGACGTCGCCCACACTCTGTGTAGAATTGTAGACCGTGCTGGTCTCCGCGCCGCTGCCGCTGGTGAAGGGCGAGGTTGTGCTGGGCGGGCCTTTGTCGTCCCGGGTGTCACTCTTGTCAAGACCAGCGGTCGGATCATCGCTCCAGTAGTAGGAGGACATCACCGACGGATGGCCGTAGGGATAGGCCAACATGAAGATGTTGCCCAGATTGTAGAGGGCGAAACCGTCTCGATGGTCGAGGACAAACGCCCCGCCGGCGCCATGTCCGCGCTGGTTATCGTGGTTGTCGGTAAAGACCACCGCGTACTCGCCCGGCATGAATTGGGGCCAGGTGGTGAAGTTCTCCAGTTCGGAGAGGGTGCGGGCGCCTGTGTCGTTGTTGAAGATCTTGCCCAACTCCACGCTGTAATCGAACTCGGTCACATCCCCGCTGGCAAAGTATTCATAGCCCATCACTGGCTCACCGCTGGCCTCGATCACCTCGTGGAAGATGTAGGGGTTGCCATTCAGTCCGAAGAGGATCATCTCTACATCTGCAGCGAACATATGCTTGGCGGCGTCAATGCGGAAGCCCTTCACCCCCATGTCCAGCAGATCTTGCAAATAGGCGCGCAGCGTTGCCTGCACATAGGGATCGCTCGTCTTGAGATCTGCCAGGTTGACAAGTTCACAGGTCTGTACTTCGTAGCGGCTGCCATAGTTGCCGATATCGTTGCCCGCAGTGCCGCAGTTGTGAAAGTGTTCGGGATCATATTGCAGATAATCATACTCGGTATAAGTGGAGCCATTGGTGCCTGTGCCGCTGCCCACGCCTGTGGTGTGGTTGATCACCGCGTCCACGTAGATATCCACCCCCAATGCGGCGCAGGTGTCGATCATGCTCTGGAATTCAGCCAATGTTCCGCTGCGGCTGGTCATCTTTGTCACATCGTGGGTCACTGGCTGGTAGCGCACCCACCACGGATAGTCCGGCGCAAAGGGGATCACATGCTCCATGGGCGGGGAGACCTGCACCGCGGTGTAGCCCTTTTCGGCCAGGAAACTGCACTCTTGCGCAATATCGGTCCAGCGCCACTCGAAGAGGTGGACGAAGACGCCGCCTGCCGGCGCGGGTGTGGGATCGGTGTCAGGCGTGATGGAGAGAATACCATCGCTGCCGCTGCGCCACTTCTTGTCCTCGCCGGGTTTCTGACAGTAGCCTGTAAAGCCATAGGTTCCCACGGCCAGACTGCCCGTGGGGATGGTCGCCATGTATTCGTCGTTGTTACCGATGTCCACGTTGTAGCTCATGGACAAATCGGTCCACGCTTCGCCGTACCGTCCCCAGTGCAGGTAGCAGGCAATGCCGTTGCCCTGGCCCGCCGCCTCTGTGATACCCGCTGCATAGACTTGTAGATAGACAGTCAGGCCGCTGGCGTCGCCCTCAGAAATGGCGTTGCTCGCCCCACCCACCGGGAACATATTCCCCACAAAGCCGATAGTGCTGGGCGGCAAAGGCGGGGTAATTGCCTGTGTGGAGACAAAGACCACCGTCGTGCGCGCAGGGATGGTGAAGGTGTCCGTACCCTCGTCAAAGGACGCGCCGCCCATGATGGTTGGGTCGTTGTCAGTCCCGTCGGTGTGGACCGGGTGCAGCTCGAACCCACTCGCCCCAGGAATGGCAAAGTTCTTTGGGTTTTTGTCGGCGTTGAAGAAGACAAGAATGGTTTCGTAGTTCGCATCCAGATTTGCCCCGTCATCAAACAACCCCATGACGAGCAGACCGGTGGCGCTGTTGTCGTTGTTGAAGAAGCCCACCCGCTGGTTGATGGCCGCTTCGGTCTGCAACCGGAAGAGGGGCGAACTCTGGCGGATGCGCAGGATCTCTCGCATGTGGGCGGCGTTGGCCTGGGCGTCCGCGGCAGAGGGATTCAGCGACGTATCGGCCAGTAGCGGTTCCATTATCGGCCAGCGGTTACAGCAGCCCGGCGAAGTCCCCGGTCCATTGTCCCACGTGGGCGGCAGGCCCACACCAAAGTTATTGTCGTAGGTTCCATCGGTGTAGCTCCAATCCACGCGATTGAACCAATCCCCGGAGTCGTAGCTGTTGCGGTCCAGGGATTTGGAGCGCAGGATGTCGCTGCCCATGTGGAAGAAAGGGACGCCCTGGGAGAGGCCGACGATGCTCAGCCCCAGGTTTTGCACGCGCACCCGATCCGCCATGGAGGTGATCGGCGTGCCGCTGGCCCCGTTGGGGAGCTTGAAAATGTTCTGGTCAAAGAGGGTCTCGTTGTCGTGCTTGGAGACATAGGGCACGCTCTCCTGGGGATCGTCGGTAAAGGGCGCGCCGGCGCCGCTCCAATCAGTGCCGCTTGCGCGCAGCGCCGAGCGCAGGGTATTCATCACCCCGTGGAGATCGCTCTCGTAGCGGTTGTCGTAGAAATATCCATTCCAATCGTAGTGCAGGCCGTTGATGAAGCCCTGTTTGCGAATGCCCGTTGGGTCCTGGCTATAGCCGCCGTGGGCCGCATCGCGGATGATGTCGTTGAAGAGGCCGATGCCCGCGCCTGTCATGTTGTACTTCTGGGCGTAGCAGTTAGGGCAGTTGGTCAATCCCTTCTGCGCCGCCGATCCAAAATCCCAGCCCTCGCCGTAAATATAGATATCCGGGTCGATGGCGTTGATGGCCGTCTGCACATTGAGCATATTCTGTCGGGTGTGCAGGTTCATCAGGTCGAAGCGGAAGCCGTCTACCTTGTAATCGTCTGCCCAGCGCGCCAGGGTATCGATCATCAGCTTCTCGAACATGGCGTACTCAGAGGCCGTGTCCGGGCAGCAGCTTGTGTTATAGAGAGCGCCCACCGTGTCGTAGCGGTAATAATATCCGGGCACCACTTTGTCAAGTACCGACTTGGGATCGGTCTGCCCCGCTGAGTTGGTATGGTTGTAGACCACATCCATCACCACGCGCAGGCCATTCTGGTTGAGGGTCTGCACCATCTGGCGGAACTCGATAATCCGCTGCACGCCGTCCGGATCTGTGGCGTAGGAACCTTCGGGCGCGCCATAGTGGAAGGGATCATAGCCCCAGTTGAAACCGTCGTCGGCACGAGCTGCGCCAATCACTGCCTGCTGTTGATCGCTGTCTCGGTCAAACCCCGTGGGGGCCGGCTCCACCGTGCGCGGCACATTCTCCTCATTCACCGAGGCGATATCGAAAACGGGCAACAAATGCACATGGGTCAGCCCCGCCGCGTGCAAGGCCAGAAGGTGCGCCATGCCATCGCTCAAGGTCGGGTTCGCATTTGGCCCGTCGCCGTCGTAGGTGAAGGCGTTGTAGGTACCGCGGTCGGAGCCGGTCACGGTAGGGTCGTTGATACTGAAATCGCGCACGTGCATCTCGTAGATCACGATATCTTCGGGCGCGGCCAGGGGGGGCTTGGTGAAAGTATCCCAATCGGTAGGCTTGAGGTTCGTATCGGCCAGGTTCACAAACTGGCTGCGCAGGCTGTTGGTAGAGAGGCTCAGCGCGTAAGGGTCCGTGACCTGATTGTTTTCCACCTGATCGGTCTCCGGTACATAGACCTCCACATCGAAGAGGTAGAAGTGGCGATCCCAACCGGCGTCGCCCATCACGCTCCACACCCCGCTGGTCGGGTTCAGGGTCATGGCGTGGGTGTTGGTGACGATGTCCGTGGATGTGGCGAAGCGCAGCAGGTTCACCGACTTCGCGGTCGGCGCCCAAACAGAAACCGACGGAACGCCGCCGTTGTAGGTGACGCCCAACACCGCATCATCCGCCGCGCCGTTGTCCACGTAGAGATGGTCCAGCACGCTCTGGATCTGCACGCCGCTGATCTGGTTGATCGCCCCACCGCCGTCATAACTGGCCACGGCAAGCTGCCCTGTGAGCAGATCTTTGGCCTGATCATTCGTGAGGCTGTTGGTCAGGCGGATCAACCCCGCAGCGTTGGGGTTCTTGGGGAAGCCGGAGACAGTCCCGTCCGCCGTGAGGGAGACGTGGCAGGGCTCTGTCAAGGGGAAGGTACAAGTCGTTGTCCCCGCCACCGCGGGCACCAGCCCCCCATCGGGGTCGTAGAGCAGGCGGTAGCTGCTCCCCGCCGCGCCGTTCCAGCCCATCGTCCCCGTGTTCAGCCACAGGGCGCGGGCATCCGTTAGGACGACAGGTGAATTGCTTAGAACCGTATAGGTATAGTTGATGCCGCCGTTCGTATCCGCATGGATGGTCATCAGATCCGCATCGCTGCCAGCAATAGAGGCCACGTTGCCAGAAGTAAAGACGTAATACGCCACATTCACTCCCACACTCTGCTGGGGGATCGCTGCGCTGTAGGTGGTTTCACTGCCGCTCATCTTCACCACTGTGGACGCGCCCCAGTTCCCGTTGATCGCGTAGCGCAGCCAGATCGCCTGCTCCGCCGGCGGGGTCGCGCTGGTAGTCGCAGTGACAGTTACAGGACCGTCATCTGTGGGCACGGATGGAGAACGGTTGACCCCGGTGATGGTGACTGGCGCACCGCTGAACTGGAAGACAACACCCCGATCTGTACCATTCCATTTGAAGGCGTAGTAACGATTTTGGATGTGATTGAAACGTAAGTTTCGCTCTCCACCGCCGCCTGTACTCAACCCAGTGAAAATTGTGCCAAAGGCGATAGTATTGGGAGAATCTTTACCAAACCACTGATCCGAATCCTTGTAAAATTTGAATTCACTGGACGAATCATTCGCTTCTGTGATCTGGCTGGAGACATAGACAAAGGTGCTACCCAGGCTGGCGCTCATTGTCCACGGTGTGGCGCCCCAGCTATTTAGCGCCCCACGCACTGCTTCTCCAGCAGCCTGGACGGGGCGAAAGCTCAAGGCGATAGCAGATATCAGGAGTATCAACACAATCAAGCGAGTGCGAAGACGCATAGATGGCATACTCGGTGTAACCTCATCAAGGACAGAGCGCGGATCAAATTTCGATTGTATCGGTAGAAGAACAGGATTTGGGCCTGACAGGGAGAGGATTCCCCTATAATGGTTAGCGCAGAGTATAGCACATTCCCCAAAGATCAAGTAACCATTCAAGGCTAATGCCCTGGTTGACACGTCGTCAGCAGGTTGATACACTCTTCCCTGCCGTGTACTGACCTCACCCAGGCCGATGGATATGTTGTTTGCTCAACTACTCTCACAGACCGATCCCGCATCATCACGTCGTTCAAGGCGACGATGGCGCTCCCTGGTGGCGCTGATCCCACTGTGGGCCATGCTCATGCTCCCCCCTGTCGGGATGGCCCAGTCTGTCGATCCCGTCCAACCTGTACCCGTCAATCCTCAGCATCGAGAGGCGTCGCTGCTCTTCTATCGCACCCACTATCTGCTCTCCGGTCTTGCCACCCAGGAGTGGAACGGGGACGCCCTGCGCTGTGACCCTGGCCAGACTGATCCTGCTTTTCGCCAGGCCGTGCTGCGCCGGATCAACTACTATCGAGGGATGGCTGGGCTGGCAGGGGTGACGTTGAATGAGGAATACAACCGTAAGGCGCAGCAGGCCGCGCTGATCACAACGGTCAACGGGCTGAGCCACAGGCCGCTCCCTTCGGCGCGCTGCTACACTGCGGACGGCGCACAGGCCGCCGCCAATTCCCATCTCTATATTGGGCGCTTTGGCCCTTCCGCCATTGACGGCTACATTCAAGATCACGACGAAGGCTTCAACAACAATTATCACGTAGGCCATCGCCGCTGGATCTTATTGCCCCAACTCCAGGCAATGGGGACGGGCGACATCGCCGGCAGTGAGACTGTCTTCCCCACCAACGCGCTCTGGGTGGTGGATGCCAGTATGCGCGCGCCGCGGCCAGAGACGCGCGATGGCTTCGTGGCCTGGCCGCCGCCGGGTTACGTACCCTATACAGTTGTCTATCCGCGCTGGTCGTTCTCTTATGCGGGCGCAGACTTTTCGCACGCTAACGTCCACATGCGCCGCGGCGCACTGGACATTGAACTGCAATTGGAAGCGCTCTACGAGTGGGAACCAACGGAACCCACGCTGGTCTGGGTTCCTCTGGGGATGCACAGCCGCGACGCCTGGCCGCAGCCCGAAGCAGATGCCACCTACACCGTCACCGTCAGCAACATCAAGGTCGGTAATCGCTGGCTGACTTTTTCATACGATGTGACTATCTTCGATCCGATGGCGCCGGTTGTGGTGGCCGAACCCACACCGATCCTGCCCTTAATGCTGAGGCAACTCCACTATCGGCAATCACTGCTTCAGTAAGGTGTTTATCTGTTCTCCCTATTGGCATGGTCTATCAATCAAATGTGGTGAAGGACAGTCGGCCAACGCCGACATGAGTCGCGTCTGCCAGCGGATATGAGCGGCGCGCGCATACTCTTCGTGGTTGGCGTGCCAGTCTGTCACTTCGTTGATGGTCCAGTAGCGGAGAGCCAACCCTTCGTGGGAGAGGGTGAGTTCGCCGCCGATGACTTCGCATAGGTAGAGGATAGCGATCATGGTATAGAGGTTGCCATAGCGGCCCGGCTTGCGCGTGAAGATATCCACAAGTTCAAGAGGACGCACATGCAGGCCGGTCTCTTCGTAGACTTCGCGCACGGCGGCTTCCAGGGGAGATTCATTGGCGTTGACCCATCCGCAGGGCAGACACCAACAGCCGTCATCGGCGCGCAGGTGGAGCAAGATACGCCCCTCGTCGTCAAAGATGGCGGCGTCCGCGCCGACCTTCGGGGTGATGTAGCCAATCTCAGCCCGCAACTGCTCGCGGATCTGCTCCGACGGCAGGTCGAGGATTTCCGCGTAGCTCTGGCTGGTCAGTTGTAGCAGCCGCTCGTACCGCTCCCGATCATATGGATTGGTCGCATAGGTCAGCCCATTACAGGCCATGGTGCGCAGCTCATCCAGCAGCTCAAAGATCTGCATATTCCCCCTTGCTCAGTCACCTATCCCCACTCACCCGTCTCTGCACCATACCATAACCTATTGGATCTTCCCAGGTTTGCACGCTGCGATGAGCATGGCGCGCTCGGTGAGTCGTTCTTCGGTGCGTGCATCGTAGCGGGTATAGGTGCGGATTTGCTGGAACCCGGCCTCGGAAAGGAACCGCAGCAGATCCGGCGCGGGGTAATGCGGTGGATATCCTGGTAAACCAGCGTCTGCAGATTGGTCATGACGCCTCTATGCGCTCGCAGATTAGAGCGAGGGCGGCGGCTTCGTCGGCGCTGAGCGCGTGTTCATCGTCTGTTTTGGCCTGGGCAGCGGCAGCGGCGACGGCGACAAAGAGATCGCCGGTGCGGTAAGCGTCGAGGATGGCCGGGTGGATGTAGTAGGCGCGGCAGACCTGGGGTGTGTTGCCCAATCCTTGGGCCACGGCTTTGACGGCGTCCACGATCTGACGTTCGGCGTTCTTTTCGTCGTCCGCCTCCCCGCGCTGATAGAGTTCATCCAGCGCCAGGATGGTGCCGGCCCAGGTGCGGAAATCTTTGGCGGTGAAGTTCTGCCCGCTGATCTCGCGCAGATAGTCATTCACATCCCCCGAGTCGATGGCGCGGTGGTTGCCCTCTTCATCCAAATATTGGAAAAGCTCCTGTCCCGGCAAGTCCTGACAGAGTTTGAGATGGCGGGCCAGACGCCGATCGTATAGATCCACTGTCTGCTCTTTGCCGCTCTTGCCGGTGAACGAGAAACGTAAACGGGAACCGTGGATCTCGATATGTTCATTCTCCATTGTCGTCAACCCATAGCTGCCGTTGCGGCGAGCATATTCGAGGTTGCCAATGCGGATGCGCGTCTCTTCGAGCAGGCGCACGACAATCGCCAACACCTTTTCGCGCGGCATCCCGCGCCGGCGCATATCCCGATCTACCTGGGCGCGGATCTGGGGCAGCACGCCCGCAAAGGGGATCAGCCGGTTGAACTTGGCCTCGTTGCGCACCTCCTCCCAGTGGGGATGGTAGATGTACTGCTTGCGCCCGGCGCCGTCGCGCCCCGTGGCCTGGATATGCCCTTTCTCGTCGGCGCAGATCCAGACATCGGTCCAGGCTGGGGGGATCACGAGGCTGTTGAAGCGCGCCCGCAACGCCTCGTCCTTGACATAGTTGCCTTTGGGATCGAGATAAGTCAGGCCGCGTCCCTGACGCCGGCGACGGAACCCCGGTTCTTCATCGCTGACATAACGCAGACCGGCCAACTCGGCCGCCGCCTCCGGTCTAGCTATGCTCTCCACATTTGGGAGGGCTACTCTTTCTTCCGAATCTTTGCTCATAGCTGCTCCATTCTATGGAGTGGAGCAGCTCCTGGCAAGTACATTTTCGATACATTTTGCGAGGGGCGAGGGGCGAGGGGCAAGTTTGCAGGTTTGCAGGTTTGCAAGTGGCAGGTGAGAATCATCTTCGCAACTCGCAACTCGCAATTCGTCCCTCACCGCCGCATCCTCACCACGAGGATCGGCGGGATCTCGCTGTAGTTGGGTCCCCAACTGAGGGGGTATTTGCCCTGAGGATGGTCGGGTGGGAAGGGCCGTTCTTCGAGACCATCGATGACAAAGCCAGCGATCAATCCGCTGCCGAGGATGGCTTGCAGCGGGCGGTGGAAGTATATCTGCGCTTTGGGCTGGCCGCGGAGCGCCAAGCCTCGGCGCTGGGCCGGGGTCATGTAGCCCCACACCTTCACAGAATAGGTGGTGACCAATTCGCCATCCCGATCCTCTTGTTCGGCTATGTGGCTGCTGAATGGGTTGTTAAAGCAAGGATGCATGAGGGTGAAGACAAAGTGGCCGCCCGGCTTGAGCAGACGATAGAGGGCGCGGAAGAGTGGATCGACTTCCGCCATGTCGAAGAGCGCCATGTTCGAGAGCGCGGCGTCGAACGATGCTTCGCCCAGGGCCACCAGCGCCTTTTCGTCGGTGGCGTCGAGCGTAAAATACGCGATCTCGCCATCCTCGGCGCGGGTGCGCTGCCGGGCCTGTTCGATCATCTGCGGCGCAAAGTCAAAGGCCGTCACCACGGCCCCCAGCCGTCCTAGCCGCCGCGCCATCAAGCCATTCCCCGTGGCAATGTCCAGCACCCGTTCCCCGCTGCGGATGGGCAGCAGCCGTTCAATTGCAGGCCATTGCAGTACATTGACAAAGTCATTTCCCTCGCCCATGCGCTCATTCCAAAAAGCGGCGTTGGTATCCCAGGCGTCAAGCGTTTCTTGATTTAGATCGGTCATGGTGTCCTCCTTGTGGATGGGGATTGGTGGTTGGGGATTGGTGACTGGGGATTGGGATCTGAAACCTCCCAATCCCCAGTCACCAATCCCCAATCCCCTTTTCTTCAAATTCCTCAACTGTCATGCCAAAAATCAGCAGATCGTAGTGCGCGCCGTTGGTGAAGAGCGTGCGGCGCAGACGGCCTTCTTGGGTAAAGCCGAGCTTTTGGTGCAGGTGGATTGAAGCGTCGTTGAAACTGTAGACATCGACGGTGACTTTTTGGTAGCGCAATTCGCGGAAGAAGTAAGCCATCACACAGCGGATCGCTTCGCTGGCGTAGCCCTGGCCGCGAAATTCTGGACGGATGGCGACGCCGTAGCTGAAATTGCCCACGCGCCGGTCGCAGTGATGGGTGTTGATCGAGCCGACCAGATCCCCATCCTGGTTCTCGATGACGAGGAAAAGTTGATCGTTTTCCATCCGCTTCATCGATTCGGCCTGCGCCCACTGACGCTGTTGGGCTATCGATGTCGGCGGCCAGACCCAATCCAGATTGCGTGACATTGCCGGGTCATCCCGATTCCATGCGTGGAAGATCGACGCATCCTCTGGTTCAACGGCGCGCAGGCGGATGCGCTCGCCCTGCCAATAATTGGGTGACTGCATGGAGAGTTCCCCTCTTGTGGCTGGATGGGTGAGATGAGTAATGAGTAATGAGTAGGTAGAGTGTGTCTCGCCTACTCATTACTCATTACTGTACGATTTATTCACATATTCCCGTGACTCTCTCAGATGGCCAACAGATCCGGGCCGGTGACAGTGGCAGCTGCGTCGAGTGCGCCCGACCGCGCCAGGCCGCCCAGGGTGGTGAAGTCATGCTGCGACCCCGCTTGCTCGATCACAGCGTCGATCAGGCGGAAGGCGTGTTCTATATCATCGGCGATACCGTGCGTGTGCATGAGGATCACCGCTACCGGACTTTCCTTGACGATGCGGGTGACGTCCTGCCGCGCCAGATCGACGAATTCCGCGCTGCGTTTGCCCGCGCCGCGCCAGGTATATTCGCCGAGTATGGGGATCTCGACAACGTCGTTGTACCAGCGGAAAGGCCGATGCGGGATCTCGTCGGTCCACACGGGACGCAGATCCCCGCTGTTGTGAGGAAGATGGGCGTACCCCGTGGCGCTCAAATACATGACGCTGTGATAGTGGATGCCAGCATTTTTCAGCGCCTCGAACATGGGCTTGGAGATGGCTCCACACGGCGCGCGAAAGAGGAGCGGATCCACGCCCAGCGTTTCGCGGAAGATAGAGATGCCTTCCTCGATGCGGGTCTGGAGTTTTTCCACCGTATAGCGAGGTAGCAGTTCCTCGCGGCGGCGCTCGAAGTCGGGCTGGAAATTGGGTGAAATGTAGGTGGCCGGCCACGCCGGTGGGCCGAATTCGTAACAATCCTCGTGGGTCAGCCCGTGGAGTTGTAGATCGTGGCCGGCGTCGCGTGCGCCGAGCAGCGCATCCTTCCACTGGGCGGGGAGGGCTTCCCCGCGCCATTTGGGCACCACAAACCAGGTCGCCCGTTGATCCCTCTCCTCAAGGAAGCGGCGCAATTGCTGCATCGCCTGCACCATATCGCTGCCGCCTGATCCCGCATCATCGACGCTCCACACAAAAGTTGTCATGGTTGGTTCCTTTCTGGTGAACGCGGACCGCAGACCGCAGACGAACGTAGCATTGCAAGTTGCAGGTGGCAGGTGGCAGGTTTGCAAGTGGCAGGTGAAAATCGTTCACGCACTTCGCACTACGCACCACGGACCACGCCATTCACCTTGTCATCTTATCATTTCTCCCCCCGCAGTGCGAGGATCAGCGTGATTAACCAGAAGACGCCCAGCGGAATCGCCGCTACGATGTCCGAGGGCCAGTGCGCACCCAGCTCCAGGCGCGAGAAAGTGACTATCAACAGGATGAGCAGGTAGATCACGCCAGCCAAGATGCGTTCACCCCAATGGCGGCTGGCGCTGATCCAGAAATAGGTGAGAATGCCATAGACGGCGATGGCTTGCGTGGTGTGCCCTGACGGAAAGGAGTGGAACGAGGGCGAGGCGACGCCGTCGTAGATAATGTCGGGGCGGGCGCGATCCCAAAGCAGCCAGCCGACACCGACAAGCGCGGTCGCCCCAAAGAGCGCCGCCAGAATGGTGATGGCGCGCAGGGGATATCCCAACCCGATGGCAAGGAGGGCGGCTGCTGGCGCCATCAAAAAGATGAAAACAGTATCACCAATCACCCCCAGGTAAAGGGCATACTCAAACGAGAGCGGGGATCGGTCAACGAGCCAGAGCAACAGCGCTGCGTCGCCGTCCAGTGCGCCATTCTCGCTCAATTGACGTGCAAAGAGCGTCAGCCCCACAGACACGAGGGCGATCAACAGCCAGCCGATCCCGGCAATCGTAAACCAGCGCTTACGCCGCTCGTAGGGGATCTGCCGCCAATCGGCGCGAAAACGACGCCAGAGCTTGCGCCGTCCACGCGTCACCCACCAGTTGGAGAGATCGGGTGTGAAGTGCGTAGTGCGCAGTGCGTTGTGTGTATTGCGCGTTGCGTGGGGAGTGAAACGTGATGCGTCCTGCGCGCCATCCTCTTGCGTCCTCATCTCCGCTTTCCCTCTCTTCCTCACTTCTCCCCTTCCTCACTTCTTTCCTTTGCATCTTTGCGTTGAAGTTTTCTCTGACCTTTGCGTTAACTCTCTGCCATTGCCAGCGCACGGCGGATCAACTGCCGGGTCAGCGTTACCTTGTAGCCGTTGTGTTCCAGCGGAACGGCATCGCGCAGGGCAAGATCGGCGGCCTGGTTGTAGATCGCTTCATCTGGCCGTTCGCCGATGAGGGCGCGCTCAGCGCTTTCGGCCCGCCAGGGGATGGACGCCACGCCGTTAAGGACGAGGCGGGCGTGGGCAATACGATCCCCATCAAGGTGGAGGACGGCGGCGACGCCTACCAGCGCAAAGGCCCACACTGCACGATCCATCGCCTTGAGATAGACGCTGCGCGTGGACGCGGGCAGCGTAGGCAGGTAGATCGAGACGATCAACTCGTCGCTGCGCAGGGTGGTTTCTCGGCGATGATCCTCGGCGGGTTCGACGAAGAAATCTGCCAGCGGCAGCGTGCGTTCCCCTTCCGCGCCGCACAGACGGACCTCTGCATCCACGGCAAGCAGCGCCCCCGCCAGATCCGACGGGTGAACGGCCACACAGGGGCTTTCCCCGAAGAGCGCGTGGAACTGATTTTGCCCATCATGGGCCTGACACTGGTCACCGCCTTTCAGCCAGCAGCGGAAGTGATGGCTGCGGTAATACCAACAGCGCGGGCGTTGCAGTAAGTTGCCGCCCAACGTCGCCATGTTGCGCAGTTGGGGCGTGGCTGCCAATCCCGCCGCCTGGGTCAGGAGCGGATAGCGCTGTTGCAAAAGATCGCTCTGTTCGATCTCCGCCAACGTTGTCAGCGCGCCCAGGGTCACACCCTGGCTCGTCTCCTCAATGCCGCCCGGCAGTTCATCCAACCGTTTTATATCCACAAGCTGACACGGCTCCACAATGTCGGCTTTCATCAATGTCAGCAAATCCGTACCGCCCGCCAACAGGCGGATTTCCCCATCCTGTGCGGTGGAGAGGAGATCAATGGCGTCGTCCATGCTACGGGCGCTGGAATAGGCAAAGGGTCGCATAGGGAAACTCCTTGAAATAATGCGTAGTGCGTAGTGCAGTTCACCCACGCACTACGCACTACGTAATCCATTGACTAGATCGCGCCGCGTGAAGGGCGCTTTGCGCAGCCGCACCCCCACGGCGTCGAAGATGGCATTGGCGATGGCGGGCGCGGTGGGTACAATGGGCGGCTCGCCGACGCCTTTGATGCCGGTGCTGTTGGCCTCTAGATCGGGCAGATCCACGGCGGCGTGCGTAATCGGCGGGATGTCCATGATCGTGGGGATCTTGTAATCCTCCAGGTTGGGGTTGAGGACGACGCCGCTCTGCACGTCGATGATCCGCTCCTCGGTCATGGCGAAGCCAATCGCCTGGGTAATGCCGCCGATTACCTGGCTGTCCACCATTTTGGGGTTGACAATACGGCCACAATCGTGCGACGCCACCACACGCAGGATCGTCACCTCGCCAGTTTCCACATCCACTTCCACCTCGGCGCATTGGACGCCAAAGGTGCGCACGCTCTTGTCCTCTGGGTTAGGACCGCGCCTGCCCTGCCCCTGGATCATATGGGGGGCGATGGCGGCGCAGATCTCAGCCACCGAAACGCGCGTGGACTGATCGTCTACGGCGAAGATCTCCCCGTTCTCGACGCGCAGATTCGAGGGATCTTCTTCCAACCGCTGGGAGGCCGCTTTACAAAGCTGATCTTTGACGTTGATGGCCGCTTCACGGATGGCCGGGGCCAGCGATGGTAGGGTGGCGCTGCCCGAACTTGTGGGCGCATATGGTCCGAGCGCTGTGTCGCCCAAATAGAGCGTGATCGACTCCATCGGCAGACCCAGCTCCTCGGCGGCGACCTGGGCCAGGCCGGTGCGCGTGCCCGTGCCAATGTCCTGAGAGCCGGTGATCACGTCGGCGCTGCCGTCGCCATTGAGCTTGATCCAGGCGTAGGCGGGTGGGCTGCCGCTGCCCGCTGCCCATTCGTGGGCGGCCAATCCAATGCCGCGCCGTCGGCTTCCTTGGGGCTGGGGTTTGCGATAGGTGCGCCACCCAAAGGCTTCCGAAGCCCGTTCGTAGCTGGCGCGCAGGCTTTCGGGTGAGGAATAGGGTAGATCCTTCTCTTGATCCTCACCGGTGTAGTTGCGCAACCGCAGATCGAGCGGATCGATCCCCAGTTCGCGCGCCAGTTGATCTATGGCCGATTCCAGCCCAAAGCAGCCCTCCACATAGCCGGGGGCGCGGAAAGCCACACTCGGCCCGGCGTTGATATAGACGCCGGTTTGCTTTGCGCGCAGATTGGGGCAACGATAGAGATGTTGATAGATGCTGATGACGTCGCTGGCTTCGCCGCCTACCATGTACGCGCCCACGCTCTGGCGAACCTCGACCTCAAGGGCCGTGAGTGTGCCATCCCGTTTGGCGCCAATGCGGATATGTTGGCGCGTGGCGTTGCGGTTGCCCGTAGCGAGGTTTTCGGCCTCACGGTCGAGCATCAACTGCACCGGGCGTCCACTGGCTTTGGCTAAGAGCGCCGCGATGATCGTCTGCTTCCACACGATCTGTTTGGCGCCGAAACCGCCGCCCATATATTGTTTGATCACGCGCACCTTGTGCGTGGGCAATCCCAACTTTTCTGCCACCTGATCGCGCACACCGAAGATCCCCTGCGTCGATTCGTAGATGATCAGTTGATCCCCTTGCCAGTGGGTGGTGCAACCGTGGGGCTCAAAAGCGTTGTGCAGTGAGACCTCTGTAACATAGACCTCGTCCACGATCACGTCGGCTTCGGCAAAGCCCCGTTCCACATTTCCCCGCTCAGATTTTTTCTCGGCAGCGCGGTTGCCCTCAGCATGGATATGCGGCGCGCCTGGGGCCAACGCTTTTTCCATCTCTACCACAAAGGGGAGCGGTTCGTATTCTACTTCAATGAGACGCAGCGCGTCCTCGGCGATCTCCTCGGATGCGGCGGCAACGGCGGCAACTTCGTCGCCCACAAAGCGCACGGTTTTGGAAAAGAGCGGGCTCTCCTCTTCATAGAAGGTGATCTCATCCGATACATTGGCCGAACTCAGCACCGCGTGGACGCCGTTCAACCGTTCGGCTTTGGATGTGTCGATCCGTGTGATCCGCGCGTGGGGATGGGGAGATCGCAATACTTTTGCGTAAAGCTGACCGGGCAGGCGGATATCATACGAATAGCGGGCGCGGCCCGTGACTTTCTCCGGCCCGTCCACGCGGCTGTGGCGCTTGCCCACACTCTGAAATTGTCTCTCCTGGCCCCAAACGGTCAGATCTGTCTCTTCCACCACTTGAAGCGACTGCTTATCATCGTCCTCTGCGCGCACAAGATCGAGTTGGTTGATCGGCATGGGACACTCCTAATGGGTATTAGATATTGGATATTGGGTATTCTGCCCGACACATCTTCTTCACTACCTGCTACC
>JAHBVG010000050.1 GCA_019637695.1 Caldilineaceae bacterium
AGCAATGCCAGCAGGGCGAGCAGCGTGTACATGCGCGCCTCCTGGCCGTAGTAGAGGTAGAAGGGATTCCACGCTGTGAGGATCAAGGCAATCAGGGAAGTGGCTATGGGCAAAAAGCCGTGGCGCACACCATATCGCGCCCACGTCCAGAGCATCGGCGCCAGCAGCGTAGCCGCCATCACCGCGGGGAAACGCAACACAAACTCGCTATCCCCTGCCAGACGCAGCAGCATCCCGAGAACGACAAAAAAGCCAAACGGATGCTGATCCGTCGTCTCGATGATGGTCGCTCCGTCAAACATGTCGATCTGGCCGCGTAACAGCTTCAACCAATCCGATTCGGCGCGTGCCAGGCTCAGGCTTTCATCCCACCAGAGGTTGTTGGCGTCGAGCCGCCAGACCAGCCGCGCAAAGGTCATCAGCAGCAAGAGCAACACGATGAGGCGAACCAGGCTTGGGCTAAACGAGTTTTCGATCCTGATCATAGACTGGATTATGCGTCAGGCCAGCTAGAGCGCCAAAACTTAACGCTATCTTTGCAGAGTTGTAACTACCAAGCCCTGCTCTAGCCAGGTCCGTGACCTGGCGGCGGTTCCGTGACCCGCCCGGAGCATGGGGCGAAGTGGTTACGCATTTCGACAAAACGGAGGGTTGAGTTGGCTGATAAGTTGACAAACTATTGTACAATGCAACCGTTGTTTGTGTGACCGCTGCCGCGTTTCGTCGCAGGCAGGTAATCGAAAGAAATTGAAGATCTATGCGTATTTTACTCTATACCGGCAAGGGTGGTGTGGGCAAAACGAGCATGAGCGCCGCGACTGCTGTCCGTTGCGCCGACTTGGGCTATCGCACAGTCGTACTCAGCACCGACCCAGCCCACAGTCTGGGTGATAGTTTTGATCGTCGCATTGGCAATGAACTAACCTCACTGGCGCCCAATCTTTGGGGGCAGGAGATCGATCTGCTCCACCAGATGGATAAATACTGGGGCCGCGTGCAAGATTATCTCAACGTACTCTTTGCCTGGCGCGGGATGGAGTCGCTGGTGGCTGAAGAGACCTCAGTGCTGCCCGGTATGGAAGAACTCGCCAGCCTGATGCAGATCACCCATCTGGCCGAAAGCGGCAACTACGATGTCATTGTGATCGATGCCGCGCCCACTGGATCCACGCTACAACTGCTCAGTTTCCCCGAAATGGCGCGTTGGTATATTGAAAAGGTCTTTCCCTTTCAGCGCAAGACGATTCAATTGGCGCGACCTTTTATGAAACGCTTTGGCGGGGACATGCCGCTGCCCGAAGATGATGTCTTCGACAGCATTGAAGAGTTGATCGACGTGCTGGAAAGGACCAGCGCCTTGCTCAGCAACGGCAAGATCAGCAGTATGCGGCTGGTCCTCAACCCGGAGAAAATGGTGGTGAAAGAAGCGCAGCGCGCCTACACTTATCTCAACCTTTACGGCTATGCTGTGGACGCTGTCGTCTGCAATCGGGTCTTCCCCCAACATCTGGCCGACGACTATTTCAAGCAGTGGAAGCAATCACAACAGGACAATCTACAATTTGTCGAGGAAGCCTTCCACCCGTTGCCGATCTTCAAGATCCCCTTCTTCGAGCAGGAGTTGGTGGGTGAAACGATGCTGCGTCGCACCGCTGAGGAGGTTTTCGGCGCGGAGATAAAACAAGGCGGGGTGGGTGATCCCACAACTGCATTCTACGTTGGCTCGCCGCAGCAGATCTTTGCGCAGAATGGCAATTACGTGTTGAGCATCCCCTTGCCTATGCTCGAACGAGATCAGGTCAATCTCCATCGCAGTGTGGTGGACGAATTGATCATCCGCATTGGCAATTGGAAGCGCAACATTGCCCTGCCCACGGGGCTTGCCCGGCTGGAAATTGCCGGCGCCGAATACGAGGAAGATCGGCTCAATATCCTCTTCGAGCGCGAGGATGATGAGCCAGAAGTCAAGCCCCAGGAACTTCAACCCAACCGCTGGGAAATGTTGAAATCACGGTTACGCGGCGCCGCTGGGTAGAGAGGTATTGGGTATTAGATATTGGGTATTGACCGCTCTTGCTGCCAATATCTAATACCCAATACCCATTATCGTGCTTGCGCTGCCAACGCTACCGCTATCTGCGCCGCCATCTGTGCGTTGTTTTTCAACAAGGCCAGATTGGCTTGCAGGCTGCGCGCTCCCGTCAGTTCGGCGATGCGCGTGAGCAGAAACGGAGTTACTTCCGCCGAGCGCAGACGCCGCTCGGCGGCTTCGTTTGTCGCCTGCGCAATCACCGGTTCGATCTCCGCCGCTGGGATCTCCGCTTCCTCTGGAATGGGAACGGTGACAAGCAGGCCGCCGGGCAACCCCAACCCTCGTTTTGCGCGCCAGATCGAAGCTACCTCCGCCGCCGAGTCACAGCGCACATCCACAGGCAACCCGCTCTTGCGGCTATAAAAGGCGGGGAACTCGTCCGTCCCGATCCCCACCACCGTAACCCCATACGTTTCCAAATATTCCAATGTTGTGGGCAGATCGAGGATCGCCTTGGCCCCGGCGCAGACAACAATGACCGGCGTCTGCGCCAGCTCCTGTAGATCGGCGCTGATGTCGCTGCTAGGGCTGCCATCTAGCCCCCGATGGACGCCGCCGATGCCGCCAGTGGCGAAGATCTCGATCCCGGCGCGATGGGCGATCCACATGGTGGTCGCAACGGTGGTGGCGCCGTCCAATCGGCGGGCCACGACAATGGGCAAATCACGACGGCTGACCTTGCGCACATCTCTGGCCGTAGCCAAATGTTCGATCTGTGATCCGCTCAATCCGGCGATCAACTCCCCGCCGATAATGCCAATCGTCCGTGGATCAGCGCCATGCTGACGTACAATCGCCTCCATCTCGGTTGCCAGTTCCAGATTGTGCGGGTACGGCAACCCATGCGAAATGACGGTGGATTCAAGGGCAACTTGTGGGGGATGGGTCATAGGTATTGGGGACTTTCATTTTGTAGTGGAAGGGGGAATGGTATATGGTCCAAGAAAGCGTTCGCCGTCGAAGTGAATCAGATGAGATGGCGCATCAGCAACCCATACCTCAGTTTCCCACGCAATCTCACCCAGGTAACGAGCCATCACAGATCGGTTCGGGAAGGCAGTTATGTAGACTATGCCAATGTTTACATCTGAAAATAGTTGAGTCAATTCAGCGCGCCGTTTTCCATCGACCGGCCCATGACTGGTTACAGATTCGACCAGCAGCAGCCAATTTCTTTCATGCGCTCAGTGTTCCTAATTTTTCATCGATTTGGAACTGCGTAAGCTCATCGCATTCCAATGCCCACTCACCCAATGTAATCAAGGCATCGCGACTGGGATATTTCAGTAGCTTGAGATCGGTTGCATTGATCTGAGTATGTCCATTGAAGCGACGGAAGTACTCATCAACGGCGGCCGTATTCAGGAAGACCGTCAGTCCATAAGCCAACGCCTGCGGCAAGCCGCGCTTGTTGTCATGGAATACGTTGAGATGGTTCTCGAAACCCAACATGGTGGCATCGGCAAAGGCAGAGGGGTCAACCACGCTTGCCACGATCCTGCGCTTCTCCTCCTTTGATGAAAAGCGGCGCACTACGCAGTAAAAACCTTTCGGATAGAACCACTTTTCGGTGTCGTCATTGCGCTGGATTGCATTTGGCTTTTTCATTCCCTCCTTCGGCCATTGGACACTACTGCTAACAAAATGTACTGGATAGAGTAGCGGCACACTCCCTGGATTGGGCATATCACGCAAGTGTTCTTTTACACGGAAATCGACCACAGGTCCAGTTGAAACCTTAATGCCAAGATCTGCCAGCGAATATTGGATCGCCGGATATAACTCGACGGTGTTCTGAGCCGATAATCCAGGCACATGGATAAACCGTTCTGGGTCATCGGGAGGAACAATCTGGTCGAAGGGATATTCTTGGATAATCAGGTCCGAGAAGCTATCGTCAGTTGAAGTCGAAACCGTCACCATCCCTTGTTGAGCGCCACGCTCCAACCGAATGATGATATTTTCTTGCAGTACATCATCATCTTTGAATGTGTGACTGCGAGATCCAAACAAGTGTATGTGTTGGATCGCCGCACGCTCTAGAATGAAGTCGCGGAAGGACCGGTAATAGGGTCCATTGCAGAAACTGCGCGGGATGATCGCAACAAGCTGCCCATGCTCAGCCAATAAGGCCAGCGCCAATGCCACAAAAGCGGAGTATAAGTTTACTGTCTCGATCCCGGCTCGTCGTAGCGCAGCACGATATTCCGAATCGTTCCGTATCTTCTTGTATGGAGGATTGAGAAGTGCATGTGTGTAGGTGGGGAGTGGCTCGGCAAAGAGACTACCTGAGAGCCACTCTACAGCCGCATGTATGAAATCAACACACCGAATGGTTGCAACGAAATTCGGATGATTCCTGTACATTTCTAATGTCTGGGCTAAATGAGGATGTAGGGAATCATCGATTTCAAACGCGTCAAGTTCAACACGCTGAAACTGAAAACCGCCAGC
Source organism: Caldilineaceae bacterium (assembly GCA_019637695.1). GTDB lineage: Bacteria > Chloroflexota > Anaerolineae > Caldilineales > Caldilineaceae > RI-153. The sequence goes on from JAHBVG010000050.1 coordinate 4,547, forward strand.
ACTCCACCTCTCTAAAAAAGCAGCGGAAAGAGAACCGATTCCAGCCCCCGCATCGAGTAGACGACAACTATCATGTGAACCTTGAACAAAGATCCCTGCCATAAATTTGGCAGTCTCCACTGGTGTGAAAAACTGACCAAGCAGCGACTTCCTCCCTGGATCGGTGGCTTTTGATAAGGTTAGCCTTGCTCGTTCAACTTCCGAAAGCAAAGTTGCGTCTCCTCTATTGTCAATTAAGAAATGGAAATACAAAGAATGGACTGCCCACAGGCTATTTCTACAGCCCCATCATAACAGAAAAATCCAGTCAAACTTTCTCCTCTCGTTCCCTTCACCGCCGTGGCTCGGTGCGCACTGGCACGAAGCGATAGCCCTCGCCCCACTCATTTTCGATCTCGCCGATGGAAAGCTGTAACGCCTCCATGCGGTTGCGCAGGCGGCGGATGCCCTCTTGGACGCGGCGGGCCGAAGCGTTGGGACGCTTCCAGACATCCGCCAACAGTTGATCGATGGAGACGATCTCGCCGGGGTGGTCAAGGAAATAACGCAGCAAGTTGCGCTCCTGGGGTGTAAATTGTTGGACCTGTTCTTCGATCAGGGTGCGCGTGTTCTGAGGGATCGCCGCAGGGCTGCGCGTTGTCTTCGCTGGCGCGGGCTGCTCAAGACGCGCGCCAATATATTCCTCAAAAAGCGATGAAAAAAGGTAGCAGGTATCGTTCTCAATCCGCACAATCCCTTTGTTGAGTAGCCAATAGAACGACCGCGCCCATTGGGGCTGAATCTTATCCAGCGGCAGCGGCTCGGTTAACAGACAGCGGACAAGCGCCAGCGCGCCATCTGCGTAGGGATCTTCCTGATCTTGCAGCGCAGACCAGAGCTCGCCAAAGAGCAACCGCCCATAATCTTCGGTGAGTCGCAGCCGGATGAGGGGCAAGTGGGCCAGGCCGATCCCTCCGCGACCGGGCAGCATTTCATCTACGTCCAGCAGGATCTCGCCAATGCGCGAGAGCAAGAAAGGATGACCGCCGGTCCATTTGGACAGCTTGGCGATGAGTACATCCTGATCCGCGCCGCCGGCCGTCACCGCGCGCAGAATCTCTCGCATCTCCTGTGGTTCGATCAAACGCAAGAAGACCTGGTTGAGCAGGTTGAATAAGGGCGAGGATGCCAGTTCCCGGTTGGCCTCGTGCAGAGGACGTTCGCTGGCGACGACAAGGCCAAGTTCACGCGTGAGCGGACGCAGTTGGTTGATCTTCCATTCCATGTCGTCGGGCACATCACCGGTGATCAGCGTATCGAAGTTATCGAGCAACAGGATCGGGCGATAGCCGGCGCGTCGTAATTCCACCACCAGCCGTCGCAGCCGCTCATTTGCTTGCGGCTCGTGGCGAATCTGCTCTAGATCAATGGCGGGAGGCGCAGCCAATTGCTGCAAATGACGGCGCAACCCATCCGCCAGGAAGGCGAGCAGATCGGTCGCGGCGTCGGGCCAGGCGCAATCATAGTAGACGACGATCAATTCATAGGCGCGGCGCATCTCTACATCTTCCCCCAGCAGGGGACCATCTGGCGCGGCCAGGTGGTTGAGGATGCGCGTCTTCCCCATAAATTTGGCACCGATCAACGAGAAGTTGCGGGGTTGCAACGCCAGCAGCCCCTCGGCAATTGACTGAAGTTGGGATCGTGCAAAGAGTTTGTCTTGGATCGGCGATGGCATCGATGGTTCTCCTTTGGGCAACGGCCCCATTTCAAGCTGCACTCACGGGTTGGCCTGCAACCAGCGGGCAAAGAGCAGGCTGGCAAAACGAACCCCTCTGTTGGCCAGGCAGGGGATCAGAATATCGTTGGCAATCAGATTGCTCAAAACAGCATTCAGTCGGTCGGCGTCAATGCTGGGTAAGGCCCGCCCTAGATCGGCGATGGACACACAGTCGCCGTTGGGATCGGTCAAGCGGGCCAGCATGCGCGTTACCGGATCGCCCAACCCGTGGATCAGATCAAGCAGATGGGTAAAAAGGTTTTCATCGGGCGCTAGAAATTGATGGGCGACAGACTCCACAGCGTCCACGTCGATGGCGGAGATTCCTTGCCGGCCGGCGGTCCCCACCAAAATATAGCAAAACGCCTGGGTCAGGAAGGGGCTGCCGCCGGTCAACTGGCGGATGCGCTCAATGGCGGCAGCCGTATAACGGGTGTAGTTGCGCAGCGGACGTTCAATGAGATCGGCGATCTCTTGTTCGGCCAATGGACGCAGAAAGAGCGGTTCGCCAATCTCCATCAACTGCCAGGCCGGGTTGTCGCGGTGGTGATGGCGTACTCGCTCATAGCTGACCTGCTGCACCACCACCACGAAGCTGGCAAAATCGCGCACCCCCTGCACCAATCCTCGCCATTGAGAAAAGAAACGAGGAGCCAACTCGCCCCGATCGTGGGCATCGATTGTCGTGCTGAACTCGTCGAGCAAAAGGATCAATCGCCCTCCCAGGCTGGTATGCACATTGCGCAGATAGGATTCCAGACTGCGCGGCGCATCCTGGGTGAAGAGATGCCACAAAGGCGCGCCGATCTCGCCGATCCGCCCCGCTTTTTGCAGTTCGTTGTAGACAGCGCTGGCGATCTCGTAGAAGATGCCAGCGCTGGTGTCCATGCGGCTGAAGTATTGGAAATCAATGAAAATGGGGAAGAAGTGGGGGGCGAGAAGGCGGTAATCGCAGAGATGAAGCAGCAGGGACGTTTTGCCAATCCGCTTCTGCCCGCGCACCATGATCAGCGCGCAGCCGCTCGTCAGCAGATCTTGAATGCGGGTCAGATCCTCGCGGCGGCCAAAGAGCATATCCCGATCCTTGACCGGCAGACGGCTATACGGGTTGGTGTTCACCGCCGTCAGCGGGATCGCCAGATCTTCCCATTCCGAGAGCAGAAGCTGCATCTGGCGCACATCGTCCACACGATAGTTGGGCAGGGCAAACAGACTTCTTTCCACCTGATCGATGAGATCTTGATCGGCCTCCACCGTAAACCGCATACGCGCCTGACCATAACGGGATTCCGCTTCGGCTTTGTGCAGTGTCATGTGGTGTTGGTTGTAGATGACCGTCAGCGCTGCCCCCAGCAACCCTGGTTCATCCAATGCAGAGACATCCAAACGGCGGATCGTGCGCGCCGGTGGACGCAGCCGCCACCCCAATTCGACGATCTCTTCGGGGGCGCTTTCCTGAAGTTGTGCGCAGCCAGCTCTATGCACCTTGATCCCAATCAGCACATCGCCGCGATAGCGCGGCCGCCCGACGATGGGTTCTCCGGTGCGCGGCGTACAGCAGCGAGCCAGCCGGATCTGATTGGCGTGCAGCCGCCGTCCATCGGGCAGTTGCACTTGCCGCACGATCTCCTCAGCAAAGAGTGGATGCAGCATCCGTTTGACGTTACAGCGCCCTGCGGCCACCTCGGTAAAGAGATCCTCAACCCGGTTCAGCCGCAGTCGGCGTCGAGCGCTTTCCAGGGTACTCTCTAACCGGTGGCGAGGAATGCCGAAACCGTACAGCGTTTCCATCTCTTGTAAATCTTGTTCCACCATGCGCTGTCCGTGCCGCGCTCCCTGCCCTTGACGGCGCAAAAAACGGCGGATGTCGTTGCGCGCCCGGCTGGTTTTAGCCGCTTCCAGCCAGACTTGGGATGGGCCGGGCGCCAGCGGATCGCGCACCAGCTCCAATAGATCGAGATGATGCAATACTGTCGTGGGCGCGACGGCCACACCGTTGACGAGGAATTGTTTGCACTGATGCGCCAGCGTGCTGTGAACCCGATAGGCGTAATCGACGACGCTACAGCCGCTCGCCATGGCAAAGAGTTCCCCTTGGGGGCTGAACACATAGAGCGGATCGGATACATCCCCCATAGTTGCGGAGCGGATGGCGGCGTCCCCTTCGGCGCACTGTCTCCACCACGCCTGAGGCAGATCGATTTGAAGCTGATCACGCAGGTGGATGGCAGCCAATCCCCAACGGTTGATTTCGTCCATCTCCCCTGTGCAAATGTGGAAATCTACGCGCAGCAGGCTCGATCCTGCGTTCACCTGTACTGTAGTTTTAAGGGTGCGGTGACCATTGAGTTTGCTGCTACCAACGTGATCCACTAGGCTACCGTCGAGCGGTGTCCATAGGCTGTGTATAGCATGGAGCAGCAAATAACAATCGCGTTCTTCCTCTACAATCGCGTTCACTGTAAGGCTCTGCAAGGCTTCTGGGTGGGCTTTTTCGGGGAGATGGGGCTGGTAGAGGGATGCTGGGGTGTGCGGATGGTTGATTAATTGGGCCTGGGGAAAGCTTTCGGCGAGGTGCGCAGCGACAATGGCATAGGTCTGAGATCGCAAGGCTTCGGTCTGGGCGATCCGCTCTTGAAGTCGATGATAATCTCGTTGCGCTGGGCCATGCGCCATCACCCAATCTTCGGCAGCAACCTTAAGTTCGCCCATCCCCAGCATATCAAAGAGCGGAATCGTCGCCTTCTCGATCTCGTCGATCATTCGCCGTCGCCGGTTGCCTTCGACTTGCTGGGCCACAGATAGATGATCCCAACTATCGGCAGCGCCCAACAGGGCAAGCAGCGGATCATAATAGGCCGCCATGTAGAGCCGGGCGCGGCGCAGCACAGAGGGATCCCCGCCGATGCGACCCTGTGGGCTTGTGGTTAAAATCTCTCGATAGTTTGCGCAGATCGCTGCAACCCGATCCCCACAGGCGTTGTGGATCGCCTCTGCTGTCAGCCAGCCGTTCCAATGTAAAGAGTGAAGCATACCCGCCGCTTCCAGTTCAGGGGGGGCGTTCCAGGCGCGTAAATGATCCGCAACAGCCAGCCCATGTTGGCAGCTATCCACGAGATGATGATTGCTGCTTCTAAACCGCTCATAGCGGCGCGGCGCATTGACCGTCGCTTGATCTACCATTGCCGCTATACATTGGCGAGCGCTGTCAACCGCAGAAGCCATAGCTGATTCCTCCAATGTCTAAGGCCCCAAACCTTAAAGTTTTGCACTATCCCAAATTTCAATATTGATCTTGCATAATACTTGTGATATTTTGGGATATGTAGCATCCGTCTTTTCCATATTATACACTTTTTGTTCTAAAAAGAAAGGAGAAAAATCTACAAAACCTATCTCGACTTTCTCTCTGTGCATGAGTTGATAGGAGCAGAAAGGAAACCCCGATGATCTGGCACAAGGACAGTGACAAGGACAGATCTCAAAAAAAGCAGCGGAACCTACATGAATGGACGACCCCAGCCTATCATGTAAAGAACGAGCGGCTAGAGACAAATGGAGCTTCGTTCTATGACATCACAACCAACAATCAACCACCCAATAAGCGTTCCCGTGGAGAACTGCTGCTAGAACGACGGCGCAGCATCCGTTCATTTCATCTTCCGTGGCTCTTTGTTGCGCCGATGAGTGTGATTCTTTTCCTTTTCGCAGCAGTTCTGGTGCTTCAGGGCGCGTGGCAAGAAGCCTTTTTGTTTCTTTTGCTGGCGATTGTCGTGTGGCTGCCGTTGGCGATCCTCTCCTATACAACCCGATATCGTATATACGAAAACAGGATCGATATCCTGACAGGCTTCTTTGACTACCGGGAAGAATCCATCTGGCTCTTCCAAATTCGCGATGCTGTCTTTGCTCGCTCCCGATTAGATTGGGTGACAAACACTGCTTCTGTTTTGGTCACATTTGAGATGGATGGCAATTCCGCAATCATGCGGAAACTCCCGCTGATAGGGTTAGGCAACATCCGCTTTATGCAAGAATTCCGAGATGAGCTTTTCGATGTGGCGATTCAACAACGCTACTTATTGAAAGGCTGGCGCATGTAGCACTGACACAGTATAGCACAAAGATCCACAAAATGAAGGTGGATTGCACACAAATTGTTGGATCTAGTTGAAAATTTAAGATCGAAGAAGCCCGCAATCTACTTGATTACGGGCTTCTTCAATGGGTTTCAGAATCAAAAATCATAGAGAACAGGAACGGTTGCGACTCTATGCGTCTGGCGGCTCCGCCCCAGGATCGACCGGCGGCTCCGGGATCGGTGTTTCCACAGGCGGGGGCGGCTCCTCCACTGGCGGAAGTTCCGGCGCCGCAGGGATTGGCGTCTCGGTGGGGACTTCCACTTCCACAGGGATCGGCGTCCATGTGGGCGTCAGGGTTGGTTCCGGCGCTGCGACTGCTTCGACAAAGACGCGCACCCGGCGCTCATATTCGTTGCCAAATTGATCGCGTACGATCAGACGCAGGGTATGCGGGCCGGGCGCAAGCCCTGATGGATCCCAATAGCCGAGGATGCTCTCTTCTATGGGGTAATCGACCGGCCCCCAAATCGGCAGGCTGAACGCGCCCGGATCATGGCTGACCCCATATTGGAGTTCGTAATTGGCAAAGCCAGGCACATTGGCGCTTCCCACAACCTGCACTGTCCCGCGGATCACAGCGCCTTCCACCGGCTCGCGGATAGCCGCGTTCGGTTCGGATGTGAAGAGATCGCTTTCCTGACTGGGGGGTTGCACACCGCCGTGCTGTTCGGCCCATTGTCGATAGGGTTCCGGGTAGATCTTGAAGGGGCGTTCTTCGATCAGTTCCGCCGGCGTGAACTCAGTGGCGAGCAGACCGGTCACCCTGTCGATGCGCACCATCTGCCAGAGATCATATTCGGGGGGCAGGGGTGGGCGCGCTTCGGCATAGGGGAATTGGATACGTTCAGGGCAGGCCGCCGAGGGCTGCGTACCCGTGTCGGCGCAGATCTCGAAGGAACGGACGCCTGGCGGCGCTGTGAAGTTCGCCACGGGGACATTGTTGTGCGCAGCCACCATGAAACGATTCCAGATCTGCGCCGCGCCGCTCAGACCTGCCACCCGTTCCATAGGCGAGTTGTTGTTGTTGCCAACCCAGACACCGGCGACCAACTGCGGGGTATAGCCGACGGTGAGCGAATCGCGATAATCATTGGTGGTGCCAGTTTTGGCGGCTGCCGGGCGTCCGATGTTCAGCGCCGAATTCAAGCCAAAGATGGGCGCACGCGCCACGTTGTCGCTGAGGATCGCCGTCATCAAGTAAGCGTTGGCCGCATCCACCACCTGTTGGCCGGCCGCGCCTGTACTTCCAAAGCGGCACGGTCCTTCCGCCCCTTCGCCGCAGAGTACATTGCCCTGGGCATCCTCGATTTTGAGGATGGCGATGGGTGATTGGTAGACGCCATTGTTGGCCAGCACGGCGAAACCCCCGGCCATTTCCAGCAGCGGCACTTCCCCGGCGCCCAGGCTCAAACTTAGCCCATAATCAGGACGGATCAGGGTTGTGATGCCAAGGCGGCGGGCCACCTCTAGAAATTCAGGAATGGTGACAGCCTGCAAGGCGCGCACCGCGGGGATGTTGTAGCTGTTCGCCAGCGCCGAGCGCACAGTGACCATGCCATGTTCGTTGAGATCGTAATTGGTGGGCCGCCAGGGTGGGTTCGCTCCGTCGGGGAACTCCTCCTCAATGTCGGCCAGGAGCGTGCCCGGCGTCCATCCCTGTTTTTCAAAGGCGGCCAGATAGACAAAGGGCTTGATCGAGCTGCCCGGCTGGCGTGGGGCCAGTGCCATATTGACCTGTCCATCGATCTCGACGTTGTCAAAATCCGCGCTGCCCACCAGCGCCAGGATCTGCCCGGTCTGCGGCTCCAGGGCAACGAGCGCGCCATTGGAGACATTCCGGCCAGCCAACGCGGCGACCTGCTCTGCAACGATCTGTTCGGCAGTCGCTTGCAATGCGGGATCCAGCGTGGTGGTGACGTTGAGGCCAGCTTTGTAGAGCCCCTGGATCCCCTCTTGTTGGAAGAGCGCCTCCAATTGTTGGCGCACGTAGAGCGTAAAATGGGGCGATTGGAATTCAAAACGCAACGGCACATAAGAGAGCGGCTCGCGCCAGGCGGCGTCGGCTTCCGCCGTGGTGATGTAGCCCTGCTCCGCCATCAAACCCAGCACCACGGCCTGGCGGTTCTTAGCCCGATCCGGATAGGTGTAAGGGTCATAATAGGCGGGCAATTGGGGCAGACCGGCCAGCAGCGCCGCTTCGGCCAGGGTGAGATCCCCGGCGTCTTTGTTGAAATAGGTCTTGGCGGCGGCGTCAATGCCATAGGCAAAGTTGCCGTAGTAGAGTTCATTCAGATAGAACTCAAGGATCTCATCCTTGCTATAGTTGAGGCTGACCTCAGTGGCGAGGATCGCCTCTTTGATCTTGCGCTGCGCAGTGCGCTCCGCCAACTGTCCCGGCTGCGTCAAGAAGACCATCTTGACCAACTGCTGGGGGATGGTCGACCCGCCGGAGACGAATTCGCGTTCGAGTATCGCATAGTAAACAACGCGCGCCAACGCTACCGGGTCTACGCCGCGATGGACGAAGAAGTTGGCGTCCTCGGTGGAGATGGTGGCGTGGATCAGAAAGGGTGAAATTCGGCCCAGCGGTACAAAGACGCGACGCCCGGCGTTGGGATCAAAGGTTTCGTTGAGCAGATTGCCGGCGCGATCATAGATGCGCGTACTCTGGAAGGAACTGAGTTCGCTACGCAACTCGCCCGGCATGGGCAGCTCATCGGCGATGCTGGCGTAGGTGATCACCGCGCCGCTCAGCACCAACAGCGCCACGATCAAAAATGTCAATGTGCCGGCGATGATGCCCTTCCACAGGTCGCTGCGGTTCGACGGCGGTTTGGTCGGTGGGATAGACTCAAGTGTGTATTGGTTCATAATGTTTTAAACGATAGAGTTAAAGCTCAATTGAGCGATGATGGGCAAGTTGCAGGGGATAGACAATACGCTCCCAGTCCCCGCCGACCGCAGCGGTCGGGTCCCCAGTCCCCGATCTTCACGGCCACTGCCACGGCAGTCGGTTTTGGTAAACCCAGGCCGCGGTGTGGAGGGCTTGCACCAATATCAGCGGCGCAACAGCCGCCCGGCGCAGACGCGGATCGGGCAAGAAGCGGGGCAGCGACCAGACCAACCAGAGCGTCGTGGGGATCGCCGCCAGGCTAAAGAGATCCCAATCGCGCTGCCCGCCATAGTCAGGATTCCAGATTGTGATCAGCAAAAGATGGGCGCCCGCCGCCAGCGCCAAAAAGCGGGTGATCGCCCATTCGATCCAATTTTCATCATAGGTAAGACGTTTCCTGGCCGTAATGGTTCCGATCCAGCCGAGCAGCAAGGCGGGCAGGACCACCGGCGCCGTCAACGCCTGTTGGTTGAGCAGATCGCGGATATGGAGCCAACTGAACATGGTGTAGTGCTCCCAGCGCGTCGTCGTCTCGAAGAGCGGAACCAGCCAGCGTCCATCCCCGCCCCCAGGACGGTCGTGATCGAGCAGCGCCGCAATGCCGTGCCCGCCCATCTCCATCAGCGCAACCGTGAATATGGCGACGACGAACATCGGCAGGACGATTGAAGTGAGAATATGGAGTGTAGAATGCAGAATTAGATATTGGGTATTGGGTATTGGGTATTGGGTAGCGCCGCTAGACTCGTTCGTCGTCTGCGATCTGCGGTCTGCGGTCTGCGGTCCACCGTCTGCCATCCTCCACCAGCAGACCATCCCCACGAAGAGCAGGCTGGGCGCGTAGACCACCGTGCTGGGATGGGTTGCATTGGTAATCGTCAGGACGGTGGCCGCCAGCCAGAGTGGACGCTCGCCGAGCAGGGTCTTCATCCCCAACCAGAGGTAGGCAAGGATGCCGGCCGCGGCAAAACTGTAATTTTCGATGTAGCCAAAAAAAAGTTGGATCAACCCCAGTGAGGTCAACAACCCAAAGGTGATCCAATGGGGGGCCAGCCGTCGATCCGCGCTCAACTGTAGGACGATCCACAGGTAGATCCCCCCGGCCAGGGGGCTGAGCAATCGGTAGACCGGCGCAGCGTCGCGCCAGCCCATGGGATCGCCCAACCAATGCCAGACGCGGCTGTGCAGATAGACATCGAGCGGCGCCTGCCAGGAGTGGGTGAGGCGCAATGAAGGATCGGGCCAACTGATGGCATTGGTAAGGATGTAGGCATCCCCCCAACGGGTGTGGACGATGGGGAAGGTCCAAAAACTGAGGAAGAGCATCCCCGCGCCGAGCCAGAGCCAGCGACGATGGATCGGCAATGCCGTCGGCTGCGGCGAGCGGATCTGCCACCATCCCCAACCGATGGAAAGGAGAACCAGCGCAGCGCCCGTCCACCGTAGCGGAGATGGCACATAGGTGATCGGCCACAATCCCCACCAGGCGCTTTCAGCGTCAGCGGGGGTAGGCAACGCCGCCGTCGTTGCCGGGAGGGCAGCGACGTAGAGATGCAGCGCCGTCAAAATCAGCGCCAGGATGTGGAGCGCGATCACAATATATCGTTGGGTTGTCTGTGAAATCAGCCATTGCATAGCGGACATTCTAGACCAGGAATGGAAAAGGCCAAAAAAGAGCGGTCAGCCTCACAACGAGACTGACCGCTTCTCTGTGCAATGATGAATTGGGTGTATTCAAATCCAGTTGGGAGGCAGAGTGAGCACGCCGCTGTCTTCAGCGCTTCGTGCGGTCGGGACGGCACGTGGGCGTGCCTACTCCGCTTCAACCCATTTTGAAAACACCCTGATGAGTTGGGCTGGTTACTGTTGCGGCGCGCCAATCTGAATGAACTCAGTGGCGATCCAGCTTGGGCCTGCCGTGCGGGGGATGTTGATCAACGCCCATTGTCCATCCGCAGTGACGGCGACGACTTCATAGGTTTCACCTTCGTTGAGGAAGCTACGCAGCTCGGCATCGACGGAAGGCGCGTTGCGCACACGCAGGCGAGCGCCATCGCTGGTGGCAACGGTCACACTGCCCAAAGTGGGGATCACGGCAACATCCTGCGAGAGGATGATGAATTCAGACGAGACCCAGCCCACGCCCCGCAATCTGGGGATCGCCAGACCTGTCCACGCGCCGTCGGCGCTCTGCTCAACCACCGCGAAGAATTCCCCATTGCGCACGCCCCACACCACATCCGCGTTGAGATCAGGCGCACGCCGCACACGCAGCGTCTGTGTAGAACCGGTGTTGACCTCGGCAAGGGTGTTGCTGGCGGCCAGTGTAATCGATCCACCCGCAGGGGCTGCCACCGTGGGAACCGGCGTTGCAACGGCTTCCTGTGCCGGGGTGATCGTCCCTGTGGGGGTGATGGTCTCTGTCTCAGTGACAACTGCCGCTGGCGTCGGGGTAGCAACTTCCGCCGCAGCCAGCGCGGCGATGATCGACTCAAGATCGACAACACTGGGCGTAAGCACAGCGTCGATCACATGGACAACACCGTTGCTGGCCGCAATATCGGTCAAGATGATGTTGGCGCCGTTGACGGTGACTGCGCCGCCGGCAATGCTGAAGGTCAACGTCTCACCCTGGAGTGTGTCGATTTCCATATTGTCGCTAATATCCGCGGCCAGGATTTCGCCGGGCACGACATGGAAGAGCAGAATCTGCGCGAGCGCGCCTTCAGGATCGGCCAACAGCGCATTGAGCGCGCCGGCGGGCATGGCAGCAAAAGCATCGTCCGTGGGGGCAAAGACGGTGAATGGCCCCTCTGCGCTCAATGCATCGACCAGACCAGCCGCCTCCAGGGCTGTCACCAGTGTGGAGAAGTCGTCAACCGCGGATGCGGTTTCCACAAGGTCGATCTGCGGGGTGACAGGGATGGCCGTTGCTGTAGGCTCTGCGATGGGGGTAGCCGTAGGCGGCGGCGCAGCGACCATTGTATCTTCGGTGCTGCCATCGGTAATCGCAAGGCTGGCAATCTGGCCGGAGACAGTGACGAATTCGGCAGAGACCCAACCCGTTGTCTCAACGTCGGGAACCTGAATTTGAAGCCAAATTCCGTCGGCGCTACGCCCGAGTACGGTGATCACCGTCCCTTCGCGCAGACCGGCGACGATGGCCGTTTCTACGCTGGGTCCCTGACGTACGCGCAGAGATCGGGTGTTGACAGTCGCTTCAAGAATCGCGGGTTCTAAAGATTCCTGGCTGGGTTCAGCGGTTTCGGTGGCGTCAGGGGTGGCGTCGTCGCCCACTGATTCCCCAACCGGCGCAGTAGCACCCATGACGAATACGCCCTGGTCATTCACGTAACAACCGCTGAAGAGTAGCGCCAAGATAAAGAGTACGCTGACAATAAGATGGGGATGCTTCATTGGTCTTCCTTGATCTTTGTTGATTTATAGGGATGAGAACTCACCATAAGATGAGATGAGCAATGATGTTATGAGCCGTTGGACCGTCGCTTACCGAGGGCACCGTTGGCTATTATCGCATGGCTATTTGGGGTTGACAAAAAAGCCAGCCTTGTACGCCGTTCGATTTCTCGCTCCATTATTGAAGATAAAGCGGCGGTAGATCGATTTGGAAGCGCCCGACCTCTTCCACGCTGTCGGCGTCATAAACGACGACGAGCAGTTGATCCGCGCCAGCCGGCAGCGGCAAATAGTGGACATCGCGCACGGTGTCGCCAGGAGACCAATGTGTAGTCAGCGCAACCTGATGCAGAGGAAAGCGATCTTCCTGGGCCAATACCTGCCCATCGGCGTCGAGCAGCCGCAACGAAAGCTTCAAGACGCGATCCAACGATTGCATCGGCTGCCAGTAGAAAGCGACACGCAACCCAGGTCCGCCAGCCTGGGCCAACCGATCTAAGTCGTAGCCGAGCAACTGCAACGCGTCATCCGCCAGGAACTCTATCTGCGTCACCTGGGGGGATGGCGCGGACGCGGCGTTGCGCGGCCAGACGCGGATCAGCGGTCCCTCGCCGCTGAAGGAATAACGTTCTTCGATGCCGGCCAGTTCCTGGGTGAGGAAAAGTGGAATGCCTGCCTCGACACTCGCTTCCACATAGGCGCGCCGCGCCGCGGGATCATCAATGGTGACAGGCCGCGCATCCATCCCCAGCCCTTCGGCGCGCTGCATGTAGGCCAGCGCTGTCATCTGTCCGCGCAGGCCGACTACCTGGCTGCCCGCGGGGAAATCCACCTTAGCCAGCGCCACGGCGTAATCGTGGACAGCCCAATCGGCGCGCCGATCCACGGCAGGTCCACGGCCAAGGGGGAAGAAGAGGAGGAGGAAGAGTAGTGCGTAAGGCGAGTTGCGAATTGCGAATTGCGAGACACCCCCCACTCTTCCTCTCTTCCTCTCTCTCTCTGCGCTAACTGCTAACTGCCACCGGCTACCTGCTACCTGCCAACTGCCAACTGCCTTCCCAATTCCCAGTGCCAGGCATAGGAACGCGGGGATGGTGAAGACTTCGGCATCGGCGACCTGATAGTTGGCGGCAAAGAGGAGGTTGACGATCAGCGTCACAAGGACCAATCCCCAGGCGGGGCGCAGCCGCCTATCGAGTAGCCCGAGGACGATCCCCACGACGCCGAAGATGACGCCGATCCAGCCAAATTGGGCCACGAAAAGGGCGAGCCAATCCCCAGGCGAGCGGTAGACAGCCAGTGGATTTTCGGCGAAGAAACCAGCATATCCGCGCGCCAGCACATGATCCCAGAAGCCGGTCCAGGTGTTGATGTAAGCGCCTTCTAGATCCACCGCGCCCATGGCCGCCCGCAGTGGAATGTACGCATAGAGCAACAGCGGCGCTAATAGCGCCACAGCCCACCCGATCCATGCCCGCTGTGGTCGCCAAATCCACGGAGTTGTCCACAAGAGGTAGAGCGCGATCCCAGGCAGAAGCAGCGCCGTGGTGCGATGATGGGCGAGGCCGAGGCCGAGAAGGAGGAGGATATGGGTAGTGCGTAGTGCGTAGTGCGTAGTGCGTGGGTTGTCTTGAACTTGTCGAAGGGTTGCGTGTTGCGTGTTCGGAATTGTGAATTGGGTATTCCATCTGCGGTCTGCGGTCTGCGGTCTACTGTCTGCTGTCGCCATATAGAGGATCATCGCCACAAACAAAGCATGTAGGGCGTAGACTTCGGCAACGGTGGTTTGGCCCCACCAAAGTGGGCTGAGGGCGAAGGTCAGGGCAGCGGCGAGCCCGGCCCAGGGGTTGCCAGCGGCGACCCGACGCGCCAAGAGAAAAAGGAGAGCAACGGTGGCGGCGCCGGCCACGGCGCTGAAGATGTTCATGCGCCAGGCCCAATTACCAAAAGGAAAGAACAGACGGCTCCACAGCCCGCCCAATAGGGTGTAGAGCGGATACCCGGTCGGGTGGGCAATGCCAAAGGTCGGACCGACTAACTGGAATTCTAAGCTGTCATCGTAAAGGGCTACCAGGCTGGGGGCCGCTGTCACGGTATAGAGCAGCAGCGCGCCCAGGCCCACAACAACAGGCAGCAACCAGTCCCAGGAGAGTTGAGCAATCTTCGCTCTGTAACGGTGTTCACTGTACATGGCGCTCATTATAGAACCGAGTCGAGCAGATCCCGAAAGAAGGCAAAACGCGAAAACGTTGCAGATTGCAGGTTTGCAGGTTGCAGGTTGTAGGTTGCAGGTGACAATCGTTCACGTTTCACGTTTCACCTTGTCCCAGTCCCCGATTCCCCCATAAGCGCTAATAGAGAAAACACTTAAATATCATGCAATTAGGTACGGGTGCTGCTTGCCGCACCCAGCAGGCGCAGCAAGCGGACGCTGCGTCCGCTTGCGCCCCTACGATTGTACGAACTCTATCGGTTTTCTCTATAAGGTAAGGGCTTGCAAAAGTGCCGGGGACTTCACATTGGACGTGACGCCGGCGAAAAGTCCCCGGCGTTTGCACGTCTACCCTTAGCGCTTATGCCCCGATCCCCAGTCCCCAATCCCCAATCCCCAATCCCCATCCATCGTTTTGTCTTCATCTGGCTTTCTGGTATCATGTCCCCAGGTTTATCGCTGTAGAACAGCGTGCATTCAGCGCTCTGCTTCTTCACTGATTCATAAAGAGAAGTAAAATCTATGGATTTTTCGCACCATTGGTATCTTGTCGCTGCGGGTATATCCTTCCTCATTCCGGCAGGGTTGGTCCTTTTGGGCGCGGCTGGCATGTCGCCGCAACGAGCCTGGGACGCAGCATTGGGGGGGCTGGCGGCCATCTGTCTGGCCGGATTTGGGTATTGGGCAACCGGATTCGCGCTGCATTTTGGCGGCGTGGGTCTTTTCTACCCTGATCCCCAGTTGGGATCCCTGGTCTGGGAATGGAGCGCCCTACCCGTCGATTGGGGAACAGGCTGGGGTATGGCTGGTCTGCGTGGCTGGTTCCTTACGACCGAGTCGATGACGCCAGCCATCTATGCGCTCTTCCTCGCCCATCTGCCCTGGGCTGTCACTGCGGCCATGTTGCCCGTCCTGGCGCTGCGTGGACGCGCTCCGGCGATTGCTACTTTGTTGTTAGCCCTGTTGACCGGTGGCCTCTTCTATCCGCTGGCAGGGAATTGGGTGCAGGGCGGCGGCTGGCTGGCCGCATTGGGAAATAACCTGGAGCTGGGTCATGGCCTGGTCGATTTTGGCGGCGCAGGGACCGTCTTTGCCGTGGCTGCCGGGATTACCTTTGCGGCGCTTTTGATCTGGCTGCCGCGCAGCGCTCCGCGCTCGCTTTTTGATCCCACACTGCCCCCTGTCCATTTGCCCTTGCTGGCTGTTGTGGGCGCGTTGTTGCTTCTGATCGGTGTGTTGGGCTGGAACTGGGCCAACCCCATCCAGGTGGCGACGTTGGAGCCGTTAGCCCAATTGCGCGGCAGCGTCAACGCGCTGCTCTTTGCGGTAGGCGGCGGCATTGTTCCCCTCCTCTACACCTGGTTTGTCACCGGCGAAAGCGATCCTTCGATGACGGCGCGCGGTGTGGCCGCTGGAACCATTGCCGGCTTCGCCGCAGGTCCCTTTGTGCCGCCCGCCGCCGCCTTTTTTGTGGGTCTCTTGGCTGGGGCGACTGTGCCGTTTGTCACCTTTGCGCTTAACCGTTTGCTACGGCTGAACGATTCGGCTGGCGTGGTGGTGATGGCCGGCATCCCTGCGTTGATTGGCCTGCTCTCGGTGGGGATCTTCGCTGACGGGCTGATGGGGGAGGGATGGCAACGCACGGCCCTGGAGAGTTATTTGGGCGTAGAAGGTCAGGGGGTTTCGGGCATCTTCGTGGCGAATGGCTTTCAGATGGCCTTCCCCGGCCAATTTCAGGCTCAGATCATCGGGGCATTGACGTTGAGCTTGTGGGGGTTCATTACCGGGACATTGGT
This sequence comes from Caldilineaceae bacterium, assembly GCA_019637695.1. Classification (GTDB taxonomy): domain Bacteria; phylum Chloroflexota; class Anaerolineae; order Caldilineales; family Caldilineaceae; genus RI-153. Next base: position 20,766 of record JAHBVG010000050.1, read on the forward strand.
CTGTGCGCCGCTGGCTATCCTCTTCCATGGGGTTGAATTGGCGACATCGGGGAATGCCGCCCGATCCACAGCGGGTGTGTCCGGCAACCATGCCCTGGCCGTCAACGGTCAGCCCACCGCGGACAACCATCATCAGCGCCTTCAAGAGCGGTTGGAACGTGAGCAGATGCGCCAGGATGCATCCTACGCGGCGCGGTCTGAGCCGTTACAGCGCCCGCCCACAGAATCCTCGCGGCGCCAGTCTTCGTGATTTTTATCTCGCTCAGTAACTACTAAGCCCGATGCTCCAGGCGGGTCCGTGACTCGCCGCCAGGTCCGTGACCTGGCTAGAGCAGGGCTTAGTAGTTACCCCGCTCAGAAGATCGTGATTTCCTGAGTTTGCATCGCTATGACGCAGTCCGCATTTTCCGCTGCGCCGCCAGCCAATCGATCCATGCGTCTAATCCAGCGCCGCTTTTGGCCGAGGTCTCAAAAATGGTGACATTGGGGCGGACGGCGCGCAGGTTGGCGTAGGCGGCCTCGCGGTCGAACTCCACGACCTCGGCCAGGTCGATCTTGGTAATCAATGCCACGTCCGCAGAGTTGAACATGGGCGGATATTTGAGCGGTTTGTCCTCGCCCTCGGTCACGGAAAGGAGGACGGCGCGCAGATCCTCGCCCAGATCGTAGCCCGATGGGCAGACCAGATTGCCCACATTTTCAATAAAGAGGAAGTCCAACTCGGCCAGATCCCAATCGGCCAGGTGGGCGGCGACCATCTCCGCTTCCAGATGACACATGCCATCGGTGACGATCTGGCGCACGGGCGCGCCGCTACGGGATAGTCGCTTGGCGTCGTTTTCCGTCGCCAGATCCCCCACCAGCGCCGCCACTCGATAATGTGGAGCCATCTCTGTCAGCGTCCGTTCTAAAAAGGCCGTCTTGCCCGTTCCTGGGCTAGAGACAAGGTTGATCACCAATGTCCCCGCCTTGTGGAACTGCTGACGTAGCGACTGCGCCAACCGATCGTTCTTGCTCAACACCCCTTGCCGAATTTCCAATAAACGCGTCTTCAACGGTTTGTCCCTTCTATCATTCATCCGCGATCTCAATCGACCAGAGTTCCAACTCGCGGCCTTGCACGATCTGGTTGGTCAGCTTCCCACAGGACGGGCAGAGGAGTGGATAGCTGCCTTCCAGGGTGGAACGCTGTCCGCAACCCTCGCAGGCGATGATCACAGGCAATGTTTCTGCGAGCAATTGCGCGCCCTCCAACTGTGTCCCTTGCGTCGCCACGCCCCAGCCAAAGGAGAGCGCTTCGGCCACCACGCCCGCCAGCGCGCCAATGCGCACATGAACGGCTTCGACCTTCAGCGGACCGGCGGCGGCCAGCGCTTCTTCGGCCATCTCCACAATGTTGTGGGCGATGGAAAGCTCATGCATCGAGGCTTTCCCCGCAGCGGATCGTCAACGCTTCCCCCGCCCTGAGGTGGAGCGGCTCAGCGAAGATCAGCACGCCATCCTCCGCGGTAAAATCGGCGGCGCGGCCCTCCACGACGGCGGCGCGCGGGCGTATCCCCGCAGGCAGGCGCAGCCTCTTCAATGTCAGATCCCCGTAGAGGATGCGCAGATCGGCGGCGTCCGCGCTCATCTCGAACTCGCCCCAGCCGCTCTCCAAACTCCAAAAGACGCGGAAGTGACCATCCCCCACCAGCGGTGAAAAGCCCAGATAGCCGCGGGTCATGTCGAACTCGAAGCCAGAGAAGGCGTTGAGCAAGGCATACGAGGCCATGGAGCGGGCGTAGTTGCTGCCGCACTCGAACTCGTTCCACGGGTTGCGCCGCTCGCCGTCATAGCGTTGACGGATGGCGGCGACCGCAGTCATGCCTTCGTCCACCAGCCCGTTCATGATCATGTGGATGGCGGCAGAATATTCAAAGCCGTTCATTGTCTCTTGCGAGTAGGGCGCGGGGATGGAGGGCTTGACCGCGCCTTCGGGCCAGGCGCAGATCACCAATCCGCCCTCATCATTGAGACAATAGATGCGGCAGGGGTTGTAGACATCGCCCATGCGCGGAATAAAGTTGTATTTGAAGATGGCCGCCGACGCTGCTTTGACCTGGGCGCGGTCGAAGATCTCCCCCAGGCCGTAGAGATCGGCGTGCCACTGGGCCAGGATCTGATCGATGCTCGATCCTTCGGCGATCTGATATTTGATCTCGCCGCGCTCTTCGTTCCAATAGGCGCTCAACGTGTCGCTGCCCTGCACCAGCGGCAACTCGTCTACAAATTGCTCAACAATCGAGCGATCCGTGAGGTCGATGCGCTGGATGTAGTATTCGCCGTTGAAGAGGTTGTCGTCTACCCACCGTTTGCCGCGGGCGAAGATTTCACGGAACTCGGCGGCATCATCATCGCCCACGGCGTCGGCCATCTCCGCGCCAGCCTTGAGCGCCCCCAGATAGAAACCCGTCAGCCACGAATTGGGGCCGAAGAGTTCCATGTCCAGCGTGTGGTGCTGCCGCCCCCAGAGGACGCCCGTCTTCTCCGGGTCCCAGCGGTCGAAGTTGCGGCGGCTCCATGCGAACTCGATGGATTGTTTCACGGCAGGCCAGAGGCCGCGCAGCCATTCGGTATCGCCGCAGATCTTCCAATCGCGATAGGTTTTGAGGACGCCGCCAAATTGGCCGTCGGCGCAGGGGCGGAAGTTCCAATAGCCCGATCCAATCGGCAGTTGCAGGCGGAAGGGCATACCGCCATCCTCGCGCAGATTGAAGCCATAATCGGCCTCGCGCATCGTCCGCTCCAACCTGGGGAAGAGGAAGGGTAGCGCCTGGGCGTAGTTCCAGACGTGGGTGCAACTTCCCTCGCAGCAGCCTTCGGATGGGTGACAGCCCTCCCAGCCGTAGAAGCCGCCATCCTCCAGCCGCAGCACAGTGGGCGATTTGAGGATCGAGATGTTGGCCGAAACGGCGTCGAGCGCGGCGTCGGGCAGGTGAGAAGCAAAGAGCGCATCCTTGAAGCAGCGGGTCTCGGCGAAGAGACGATCCCAGCCGTCGATCAGTGTCTCGGCGCTGGCGCGGGAATCGTTCCATTGGGTGGCGTAGAAGTTGCGCCAGACGGGCGGCACTTCCGCTGTTTGCACCAATTGCGGCGAGGGGTAGCCCTTCCAATAGTTGAAGCAGTTGGGGAAGTTCCAACTGATCACAAAGCGGAAGTGGGCGATCTCGCCGGGGGCCAACGTCTTGTGGACGGCGAGCGCGCCCTCGTTGGCCTTGCCCGCTTTGGCGGGCGCGTAGACCCGGTTGCGCAGCGGGCCGGGTGTGGTCAGGTCATGCCAATAGCTTTCCAATCCGTCGAACCAGGCTCCGCGATACCAATATTGCTGCCAGCTTACCTCGCTGCCGGGCAGATGAGCCGTCGGCGCGGCCAGGGTCAGATCCCCGTAATCGGTGGAATCAGGGGCGACGCCGTCGCTTGTCAAATGCAGCAGCGTTCCCCACGGGCGCTCCTCGATCTGGTTGAGGTTGTTGGCGGGCAGCGGGTTGTGCAACACGCCGACCAGCGTATATGTAAGTGGCTGATCGGTTGTATTGACTACAGTGAACTCGAAGAGCGCGCCAGGGATGCTCGAATGGAGATCATCGAGCGGGATGAAGGGGTTGAAGGCCAGCAGCTTGACCCCGCCGGGGAAGCGTTCGTCCAAAAAGTCCAACTCGGCAAAGGGGAACTCGCCGGCGAAGGTCACATCGGCAAAGTGGGGCAGACCGGTGAGGTACTCGCGGCGCGGTCCCCAGCCGAAGGAACTGAAGCGAGTACCGGTCATCTCCCCTTGATAGGGTGGGCGCAGATCGCCGTGGAGGATGCGGGCATCCATAACTTTGCCCTCCGCTTCGGCGCGGATGGCGAAGTGCGAAAAGCCGTTGACGCTGCCCTTGTTGGGCCGGTTGAAGATCTCCCAATCGATCAGCCGACCGTTGCCGGCCAGTCCAATCGATCCGGTGCCAATGCCGCCCAGCGGAAAGCTGATCTGACTCGTGCGGGCGCCTCGATAGACAAACTTCTGGTTGATCCGATCCATGTGTACCATCCTTTGTGAGCGTGGAATATACCATCCCATTCTATCACGCCTGCGCCCCATTCCCCCGCTAGAAGAGAACGAATTGAACGCAGAGAGGTAGGGAGAAAAAGACTCAACGCAAAGGTGCAAAAAAGCAAAGGTGCAAAGGGAGAGAAAGTGTAACTACTAAGCCCGATGCTCCAGGCGGGTCACGGACCCGCCTGGAGCATCGGGCTTAGTAGTTATCTTCTTTTTCACCCGGTGGAGCATCAGCGTCTGTCCGGGCTTTTGGACGGAACAGAGGGTGGCGAGTTTGAACAGTTGCCGTTGAAAATTGTAATCCATTGGCGGCGCAAACTTTTGTACCGCCAATGGATTGTCCAGGCGCTACCGGCTCAGCGCGGGCAGATAGAGGAAGTGTTCGCTAACGACCGCGCCCTGGTTGAAGATGAAGGGCAGGTATATCTCGCCGGATCGCAACAACTGCTCATACGTCCAGTTGCGGTAATCCTGACGGCCCGTGCTGTCGGTGATGGTCAGGCCCAGGTTGATCTGCAAGAGCGGCGTGATCTCCTCCGTTTCCTGCACCGGCGCGTCGTCGGGCGGGGTGATTTGGGTGATGGTCAGGGGCACAGTCCCGCTGATCTCCACGCTGCGCTCGTCGAGCCGGTTGATGGTGAGCCAGGCTGGCAGCGGGTCTGCGGTGACGGTGATGGCGTCGCCCAAGGAGAGGTCGGCGTCGTCGAACTCGACCCGCGTGTAGAGCGACCCGCCTGGCGCAAAGCCCTCCCACAGATCGTTGCTGGTTGCCACAAAGAATGGCGCATTGAGCAACGGCTGATCCGGCGCGCCCACAGTCAAACCGTAGGGGCTGAACTCCGTGTCAGCCCGGCCCCCTGTGTCGCCCCGACCGACCTCCCGCTCGTTGCCCAGATCGTCGTAGGCCAGGATGAGATAGGTGTAGTCGCCGGGTATGGCGAACTCGTCCGTGTCCGGGCTGCGTTCGTAGCGCCAGCCGGTGTTGACCGCGCCCGGATTGTCCAGCGCGATGGGGTAGTAGCTGTACTCGCCCAGGGGATCGAGTACCTCCAACTCCATGAAGCTGACACCCGCCCGGTCGCTCACGCTCCCGTTCAGAGAGAATGCGCCGTCGAAGGCGATAGCCGTTACCGGCTGGGCAGCCAGGGTGACTGTGGGGGCCAGGGTGTCAACGAGCAGGTCGAAGCGCAGTTGTGCGACGTTGCCCGCCGCGTCATAGCCGGTGACAGTCACTGGCACAGTTGCGCCTTCGATGCCCCGATCCACTGTGCGTTCCAACGACCAGTAGGCTTCATCGGCCAGTTGGGTCGAGAGAGCCGCACTGCGGGCGGTGTCGCTGATCAGATCGCTGAAGAAGAACATCTCCGCTTCCGCACAGGACTCGAAGCCGTCCAGCCCATCGCAGACCTGCACGCCGCCCAGCCAGCGTTCGTCCCCTGCCAACCCTTCCAGCAGCAGGGTCTCGGTGGTATTGGCGGTGGCCTGGATGCCTCTGGCTGCCCGGCCCGCCTCGTCGAAGAGGGTCACTTCCGGCGCGGTGTTGTCCACTTCCAACGTCCACTGGCCGATGACGCCGCTGGCGAAGCCGTAGATGTCCTCGGCGGATAGGCTGACCTGCACCTGGGTGCCGTCGGGCGTCTCTGCTGGCACGCTGATGGCGCAGGCCCACACACTGGCAAAGGCATTGATCTGCATGGTGTCGTCACAGACAACCGTCTCGCCCAAACTGGTTTGCAGGGTGATCTGGGCCAGCGGGGATTGATCGAAGACCAGCCCTTCCAGCAATTGCTCACCCGTACCCATCACGTTGTTCCAAAAGATATTCTCGTCCAGTCCCCCATCGGAAGGCGGCGTGCGGTCAATGTCGTGGATCACCGTGTGCGGCTCATGCACGTAGGTGATCACCACCCCTTCTTCCGTGTTCTCCACCTCCTCCACGGGATAGACAGTCATGGCAGCGAAGTCGTAGTTCGCGCCGGGGTCCACCACTTCGGTAAAGCTGACAACCTTTGTCTCGAAAGGAGCCAGCGTGCCAACATCCAACACAGAGCCGTTGCTGGGCAGATCGCCCTCCACTTCCAGCGCCAGATGGCCCGACTCCTGGCTGGACAGGTTGCGCACGCTGGCGTAGAAGGTGAGGGTATCCCCCGGCCCCGCGGTGGCAGGCAGCAGACCCGTGGGGCCGACTTCCGGCCCATCGCCGCCCACATTCTGCGCCACCTCCTGGGCCAGTTGACAGACGCCGCTCTGGCTCACATCTGTCACCCCCGTGCAGAGGACGGCCAGCAGCGCCTCCACGTCGTCAGGCACCACGGCGCGTATGCCCTCGTAGACCACCGGATCGTAGATTTCCGCGGCCGGGTCGGCGATGAACTGCACGTCCAACAGGGATTCGTCGAAGAGGATGTTGGTCGGGCAGTTGTCCAGGGTGTTGTTGACGCTGGGATCAGACGACAGGCGCATGGAGGTTTGCAGGTTAACCAGGGTGCGATCCACCGAGGTGGCTGCGGGCAGGTGTGCAGGCAGCATAGCCGGGCTGTTGAGAGGATTGTTCCCCGGCATGGTCGCCCAGATTTCCATGCTCTCCTCTTCACTGATGAAGCCCACCAGGGAAATATCCATCGCACTGGGGTTCACGCCCAGCAGGGTCAGGGGCAGCCAGAGATAGACATCCCCCTCAATGACGCTGAAGCGCATCTGTCCGGTGGAGGCATCCTGCCAGGCGCTGCCGTTCCAACTGAGCAGGCGCACACTCTGGCTATCTTCCACGATCACGGCGAAGTCGGCCAGCATCCGATCCACCGCGTCAGACTTGTACTGGCGACGCTCCGGCATCACTACCAGACTCTGGGCCTGGGCGATGGGCGCGTAGGGATCAAAGGCGTGGATGGCCCCACCCGGTGCGGTGTCCAGGTAAAGATGGAGATCGCCGTCGGTCTCCAGGTGCAGACCGTACCAGTGCAGGGCCAGCCACTCGTCGTCCCACGTGCCGTAAAGGGATTGCAGGCGGCTGCGCGCACTGGCCCCGCCGCTGAAGATGTTGGCTCGATCCTCCTCGCCCAGCAGGTTGCAGACCTGGCCCGTGGCGGAAAGCGCCTCTTCCCAGAACCAGTAGGGCTGGCCCGGCCCGAACTCGTCCCAGTTCAGGTACGAAGCGGGCGTCGCGCCGTCGAAGTAGACGGGGCCGAGGGTGAAGGCGTTGCTCTCGCCCGCGGCGTCCACGGCCACCACATGGGCATAGTAGCGCCCCCGATCCGCCAGGGTTTGGACGTGTACATCTGGCCCGGCGTAGACGGTGAGGTCGTCCAGATTCACGGTTTCGGTCAACGTCCAGCCAGCGTAGTATTCCGTAGCGCTGACCGATTCACCCCACGCGATCTCCACGGTCGCCTCGGTGAAGTCCCCGGCGAAGGGACGGGTAGCGGCCAGCACGGCGTCATCCACCAGGGTGAAGGGTTCGCTGATGGTCACCCATTCCGAGGTAGGCGTGGCCGGTTGCTCGCCAGGGACGTAGGCGTCGGGCCGCTCGTAGGCCACGGTGACAGTGAAGATGCCCGGTCCGGTCAGGGCTGTGTCGAAGAGATTTTGATCCTCTGTCGGCTCCTCGTCCGCCGCGGAGCGGGCCAGACCGCCTGCCGTGAAGAGAAAGCATGATGATGAGCCAACGTCGCCGCCGGAGACGAAACACGAGTTGCAGTTGCCGTAGATGTCGCAGCTAGTCACGACATTGTTGTCGGCCAGCCCGAAGCTGACCCCGGTCTGGCGCAGGGCGTAGAGCCGCTCTGCGGGTACGCGCCCCTGGAAGAGGTCTCGGTACCACTGAGCGTTCCAATTCAGCCCGGCCCCGGTGAAGACACCGGAGGCATAAAGCGCCGAGGTTGCACTGCCTGTCCCGCTCACATTGGCACAGGTGAAGCTGGTCTGACCCAGGCTGAAGTCGGTGACCGTGCAACTCTGCTGGCCCGCAACGGCGCCGCCCGCCAGGACGATCTGGGGTGCGCGGGTGTCAATCACCCCCGTCCACAGACCGGGGAGAACCCGTTCGTTGCCCAGAGCATCCGCCGTGCGCAGGGAGAGATCGTAGATTCCTTCCAGACCCGCCGGCATCTGGAACTGCCAGGTGGTGGTCGTCTGGCCCGTGCTGCCCAGGGTCGCCTCCTGCCAGACGACTTTCGACGGGTCGTCCTTGTCCTGGCGATGCAGCAGGCCAACCTCTACCCGCTGCACGGGGCTGGGCTGGGCGTTGGGGGCCACGTTTCCGGTGGGCTGATCGGTGACGCTGCCCTGAACGACGGGCAGGGTCGGGGCGATAGGCACGTCCAGCCCGGTCAGGGCGGCAGGCAGGGGGTTCAGGGTGGGGACAGGTGGAGCGTTGTCCATCTGCACGCTGCCGATCACGCCCCGGAACTGGTTGCCCATCTGATCCACCGCGGACATCCAGACCTGAAACGCGCCGTTGACCGTGGGCGGCAGTTCCTGGCTGTACTGCCACGCGCCGTTGACCACGGCCACATCTCTGGGCGAGGCAAAGGGCTGGCCGAAGGGGTCAATGATCATCAGGGTGGCCGATTGCAAACCGCTGCCCGCATCGCTGGCCGTGCCCTGGATGGTCAGGGATTTCTGTTTGCCCGCGGTGGTCAGGGCCACAGTGGGCGGCGTGCTGTCTATGTTCACCGTCTTGCTGTCTGTGCGGGTGTTGCCCACATTGTCCGTGGCCCGCACTTCGATCAGCGTGCTGCCCTGGACATCCCGGCCAAAGACCCAGACGCCGCTGGTGGTCGTCTCGGCCCGCGCGGGCTTCCAGACGCCGTCCGCGTCCTTGTACTCCACCGAGCGGATGCCCGACTCCCCATCGCTCACGGCCACGCCGAAGATGTTCGTCCCCGGTTTGACAAAGGCCGCTGCGGTCAGTCTGGCCGTGGGCGGATTGTAGTCCACCCGGAAGCGCTCCGTGCTGATGGTGTCGAACCAGGTGCTCTGGTAGACAAACTGGGAGAGAAATTCACTCACTTCCAGGGATTTGCTGTAGTAGAAGAACTCGTCCATCTGCCCCCGGTAGCCCTGGCCGAAGCGCAGGGTGGTCCCCGTGCGGCAGAGCAGACCGCTCATCCGCTCCTGGTGGATCAGCCGCCCGTTGAGGTAGAGGCTGACGTCGTTCTTGCCGTTGCTGGGATCGTAGTTAACGCCCAGGTGCTGCCACTGGTTCAGAGCCAGGTTGACGTTGGTCGGGGTGACGGTGAAGTTGCCGCTGCAACTGTTGCCGCTGGCAAAGCTGCCCACCAATTGGGGCACGGTCTGCCCGCTACTGTTGATCAGTTGCAGCCGCCACGCCGGCGCTTCCGCGCTCTCGTTGGCGTGCAGGGCAACTAGAGAGGCCGGTCCAGTGGGCGGTGTGATCAGCCTGACCCAGGCGGAGAAGGAGAAGGGATTGTCCCGGCGCTCCGGTACAGTCAGACGGGGCGCGGCGCTGGTCGCCATCCCCGGCTGGTTGTTGAATTGCAGACTCTCCCGCACCTGCCCCTTCAGCCCGGCCTGGGGACAGTTGGCCGCGTCGGCGCAAAGCAGGTTGCCGCCGCCCGTGCTGTTGACGAAGGTGGCGCTGCCCGGCGTTTCGTCCAGGGCCAGATGCACCAGCGCGCTGCCAGCGTAGGGTTTGCGCACGGATTCATCCACGGGCGCGGTCAATCCCTGCACCTGCACCTCGTCCACCGTCCCCCGCACCCCGTTGCCCAGAGCCAGGTCCGGCCAGTAGTTGCCGGTGAGCCGGTACTCGGCCCGGGGCGAGGCGCCGAACCAGATGTTCTGGGCAGGCTGGCCGTTGACGTAGAGGAGCAGGGTATCCCCGTTCTGGGCCACAGCCACATGCGACCACTGACCTGCGGGCAGGCTGGCCCCGGCGGCCGGAAGCTGAGTCGTGCAGGTCAGGCCGAACTGATCGACCAGACCGCCGGCCATGCCGTAGATGCCGTTGGCGGGCAGACCGGAGGGGCAGACCTGTTGGGGCTGAAGGCTGCCGCCGTTGCCGCCCGCGCCGTCCAGCCGGGTGGGGTTGCGGCTGTCCAGCACGCCAGCGCTGACTGTGCGGGCGCACTCGAGCTGGATGCGATCCACCAGGCCGCCAGCCCGTCCGCTGAAGCCGGTGACGTAGCTATCACGCGGGCAGGTGCGGATGTAGCCGCCGCCCCCGCTGCCGCCAGCGCTGCCCCGCTGCACGGGATCGGCCGTCCAGCTTGCATAGTCCGGCGTGGTGGTCACGCACAGGGGGCCGACCCGGTCAATGACATTGCCCGCGCCGCCGATGATGCCCACCAGGGCCTCGCCGGGATTGCAGCTCAGGTTGTAGGCGCTGCCGCCGGGCCGCCCGATGAGGGTGGTAGCCGCGTAGTTGAAGCGAGGGCGCAGAAGCGTAGCCCCAGCCTGCTGGGTGGCAAAGAGAGTGAAGCCATCCGTGTTCTGGCCGTAGCGCAGGAGGGGAACAGTCGCGCCACTGCCCGCCTCCGGCTTGAACCAGAAGCTGGTCACCAGGTTGCTGCCGAAGCGCTCCCGCAGCCGCTCGATCATCAGCGTCTGGTTTCCGTTGCCGTCAAAACGCACGGCCTGGCCGGAATAGCCCTTCAGCCCAGAGGTGGGGCAGCCTGCCCCGCCGCCGCAGAAAAGCTGGGTCACATCCACCCCGGCGTTGCGGAACTGGGTGCGCCCGGACGCCTCGTCCAACTGGTAGGTCAGGCCGCTGCCGTTGATCAACTGGCCCACTTCCTGGGGCGTCAGGGTACTCTCGTAGATGCGCAGATCGTCCAGACTGCCTTGGAAGAAGTTGTTCTGCACGTTGAAATGCAGACTGCCGCTCCCCTCGCCGCTGCTCCAGCCTGTATTGAAGGAGCCGTTGCGCCGAGGATCAACGGTCACCGTGCCCAGGAAGTCGTCCGAGTCTGTACCGCTGTCGCTGCGGCACTGGCCCTGCTTGTCGCCCCGGTCTTCCTCGCACAGGTAGACGGTGCTGTTGGCGTCGCCGCTGGCGTTGGTGCGCAGGGAGAGTTCCCGGCCAATGTCACGGGTCTGGCCGTTCTTCACGCCCTCCCAGCGGGCGAAGGGTTCGGCGCTGCTGTTCAGTTGCAGATAGGCTTCCGCGCCGCTGAAGTAGCCGTCCCCCTCGTCCAGGGCGCGGTAGTAGACATTGTGAACATAAAGGGTGGCGTCGCTGCTGCCCCGGCCAATGGTGAAACGGTTACCCGCTGGCACTTTGTTGCCACAGTTTTGCAGATTATAGCTGCCCACAGGCTGGCCGTTTTTGTAGGCGTGAACCAGTGTGCCATCGTAGGTGACAAAGAGGTGGGTCTTCTGGCCCACAGGCACAGTCAGTCCGGTGAGCACCTGCTCGCAGACCGCGCCGTCGGTGGCGGTAAAGTGGATGCGGGCTTTGGGCGTTGCGCTTTGCAGATCCACCACAGAAAGTTGCAGGTATTTTTCCCCGCTGCCGCCCACCGCGCCGTTGGCATTGTCCGGGCCAAAGATCACCCGCTCGCTGTATTTGCCGCCGAAGGCCGATTCCAACGTCACCCAACCGCCCAGACTGAAGCGGGGCTGGGTGAAAGCAAGACTGCCGCCCTGGGCCGTGTACCAACTGTTGGCCCGGAACGCGCCGTAGCTATCTGTGCCCCGCACCACGCTGGGGCAATAATCGCCGGAACAGGTGAGGGTGGCGTTGCCGGTCACATCCCGGAAGTTGCGCTCGTCCGCCGGGCGCTGCTCGAAGTTGATCTGGAACTTGAGGCCGTTGGGCTGGGCCAGCCCCCGCAACTGATCTGCGTAAGAGGCGCTGGGGTCTACCAGATTGGCCCCGGCCCGGTTGCGCAGGGTGATCTCCTCGCTGTTGTTGACAGGCTGGGCGGGCGCGGCGATGTTGCCGGTCAGGTCCCGGCCCTGGCGGGGTTGCAGCTCGAAGGTGATGGGGTTGATCACCTGGGCCGAGTTGAGAATCTCCGCTTCCAACAGGCCATAGGCCACGGGCTTGCGCAGATCGTTGGTCACTGTGGAGGTGAAGGCGATGGTCTGGCTGGGGGCCAGAAAAGTGCTGTCGGTCTGGTTGGTGCGGGTGCGGATGGTCAGCACACTCAGGTCCGTGTTCCTGGCGCGGGGGTGCGCGCCCAATACCCGCTCCTGCTGATCCGAGAAACCGTCGCCGTCCGTGTCGAAGACCAGGGGATCGGAAGTGACCCAGGTGCGTCTGGTTGCGCCGTCCGCGTCGGCGTAGACCAGCTCCCAACCGGTGATCTCGTCGTTGTCGGAGAGACCGTCGCCGTCCGTGTCGGCCCGGTCTGGGCGGGTGCCCCGGCGTATCTCCTCGTAATCCGCCAGCCCGTCGCCGTCGCTGTCCGCGGAGAGCGGGTTCAGGCGGGAATCCTGCATCTCGAAGGCATCGGGCAGGCCGTCGTTGTCCGCGTCCCCGGTCTTGTCGTCCGGGTCCAGATCGGCGCGCAGACCGTCGCCGTCCGCGTCCAGCAGGGTGGGGAAGGGCTTCTTGCCGCCCCAGGCCAGCCGGTATTTGTTCACAAACTGGCCGTTCTCCTGCACCTGTTCCAGGGTGTAGAAGTCGGTGAGGGTCTGGGGAAAGACATCGTAGATCAGGTTCGTGCCGATGGTGATGACCTGGGTGTCGGCCTTGAATTTGTTGAAGTGTTCGAGTTTGTAGTCGCAGCCGCCCGCAAAGAGACCGCACTCGGCCAGGGCGTATTTGTAGTATTCCCGCACAAAGAGGTCCGGGTTCCAGTTGATGCCCGCGGTCAGGGTGATCTGGATGGTGGGCGCGTCGGTTTTGTAGAAACGATCCCGGTTGTCCGGCTGGCCGATGCTCTTCCAACTGGCCGGGGTCGTCCTCTCGGCCAACTGGCTGTTCTTGTCCGCGTCCAGGTCGGTGATCAGCTCGTAGTTGAAGAGATTCTTCTCCTTGATCAACCGTTCGTAGTCAGCCAGGGTCATGGGGCCGGAGTTGTCCACACCGATGAAGCCGGGCTTGGCTGTGGGGATGCCGCCCGTAGAAACCCGGTTCAGGCTGTGGGCGTCGGGCAGGCGCACGGTCATGGTCACGGGCTGGGTGACTTGCAGCCGGTTGCCCGCGTTCATACCCACCAGATCAGCCACGGGGATCAGTCTGGTGTCGGTCTGGCCGAACTGGAGGCGGTTGGCGTAGGCCATGTCCACCATGGGCAGGCTCTTGTAGAAGAGACCGGCAATCGCCAGCACTGTGTTGCCCACCACGCCCTTGCACCACCAGTTGCGCGCCTCGAAATTCTGCCCCTGTTCGTCCTCTTCCCCCACCCAATTGGCAATTTTGCAGATGGCGTTGAGGATACCGTCCAGCAGGCCGATGAGCAGGGCGATGGCCGTACCGATGGGGAAGAGGGTGCTGATCACAAAGAGCAGAAGGACGACGATGGCGGTGGCGACGCCCTGGGCCAGGGCCGTGCGCGCCGCCACCGCGTCCCCGTCGCTGAGGAGCTTGAAGTACATGACAAAGGCGGTGACGAGAATCAGCGCGGCCACGATCACCGCGGCCATTGCGCCCACGCTGCTCATGGTGGACTGGAAGGCCAGGGCGTTTTTCAACCCCGCCATGGCCGTGCCGGAGAAAGCCTGCACCGACTGGATCACCTTCGTGATCTCCAGGGAAATCTGAATGCTGGCCATGACCGCGCTGACGGTGGCGTTGATGGCATCCAGCGCGGTGACGGTGGCGTCGCTCAGCCCAAGTTGATCTTTGAGCGCGATGACCACCGAGAGGGTGGCCGAGACCCCGGCAAAGGTGACCGAGGCCAGCCCCAGCCCTTTGGCAAATTTGGCCGTCTTCAGCGCACCCTTCAGATTGGCCGCGTTTTTCACATCCTTCCCCACCAGGCTGAGCAGCGCCTTTTTGGCGCCGGCCTGGTTCTGGGCGGCCTGGCCCAAATTTTCCTGGGCATCTTTGAAATCGTCAAAGACGCCGATGAGCGCGCCGATGGTGTTGTTGCCGCCGTTGTCAAAGGCGGCGTTGATCTCGTTCACCAGCCCCCGCACATTCTCCAGGTTGTCGGCCAGGGGCTTGGCCAGATCGTTGGCCAGGCTGATGCCACGGGCCAGATTCCAGAAGACGCCCAGGGTGGTCTGCTGAAACTGCTCGGCGTTGAACTTCTGGCGGGCGGCTGGGGGCAACTGCTGCCAGGCTGCCGCGCTCTGCCCCTGCAAATGGTTCACCCAGATTTTGCCGGGGTCCGCAGAGTCCCAGTTGGGGTTCGGCCTGCCGCCCACAGAAACAGGGCTGGCGTTGTAGGTGAATGTCCCCAGACGGATGTTGGTGGCGCTCTTCTGGCTGCCCTCACTCATGCGCAGACGCAGCGCGCCCGCTGAACCGTCGGCGACGCCCTTCAGCCCGGTCACTTTGGATTCGCCCCAGGTGACGTAGAGCAGGGTCGGGTAGGGCAGGGTTGCCCGGTGGGGCGCAAAGACGGTGTCCAGCAGACGGGGCGCTTCCTCGGTGGTCACTTTGGACATCAGCCCGTAGGCGTCCGGGTCCTCGACCAGTTGCGCGCCAACCAGCCGGGAGCCGATGGTGGGCTTGCCCGCCTTGAACTCCTGCAGGGCCTGGGCCGGGCTTTTCTTCTGGCGCAGAAAGCTCTCCATCACCGTGCCCAGCCCCAACAGTTGATCCGGCACATAAGCCGCGGGGCTGGCAATTTGGACCGGGTCTTCGTAGAAAATCTGGGCGCTGTTGCGCAGATCCTCCTCCGCGGTGAAGGCGGTGATGTAGAAGCTGTCGTAGTAGCGGTGGACGATCTGCTGCCTGGTGGTCTGCCAGTGGATACCGTTCTGGTAGTTTTTGCCTTCAGGCAGACAGCTTTCCGCGTAGCTACTGTCCGTGGGAACCACACAGTTGTCTGCGTCCATCTGCACCAGCCAGACCAAGCGGGCGGCGTGGTTTTTGCTGAAGAGGCCCGTGCCGTTGGGCCAATAAAGCATCTTGGCGACAAAGTTCACCGGCGCGTTGCCTTTGCTGTCTCGCACCAGAGTGGCGGGCAGGTAGACCTGGATGCTCTGCTTGTCGGCTGTCCAAGAGACGGCCATCTGGTAGCGCTGCAAGACATCCATGTCCAGCCACTCGGAGAGCCGGGCGTTGTCGCCAACGATGGGCACTTTGCCGGGGATGGTGGGCAGGTGGATGGCCTCGTCGCCGGAAAAGATCACTTCGATCATGGGCACAAGCTGCATATCGCCGTTGGCCGCGGCGCCTGTCGTGCCCAGTTTGGTGTCATGCACCCGGCGAATCTGCCCCTCGTAGTCGCCCGAGGGCCAGTCCAGCACATTCATGCTGTACCAGAGGTGCTGGGGATTGGTGGGGCGCAGCTCGAAGGTCAAGCGCAGGGGCTTGCCCGAACTGTAGTCGTCCACAGCGTAGACAAAGCTCTTGTCGCCCACACCGTTGACCGGATCGCCAAAGCGGCTGTCGGGCTGACCGTCCATCCAATCCTTCACGCCGTCGTTGTCGTTGTCGTCGTCGGCAAAATCAGGGATGCCGTCGCCATCGGTGTCGGCGCAGATGCCCGTGCCTTTGGGGTCGCCCTTCACGCCTTTGCCGCTGGGGCTGACCACCACATCCACGGCCTGGATGCACTCCAGGGAATCCAGCACGTTGTCCCCGTTGGTGTCGGTGCTCAGGGGGTCCAGATACCAGCGTTTGCCGCCTATCTCGATCCCGGCCACCTCGAAACCGTCGGAGATCAGATCGCCGTCGGTGTCCGGGTTGGTGGGGTCCAGCCCTAAGAGAAGCTCGGTGGCGTCGTCCACGCCGTCGCCGTCGGAATCTTTGGCCGCGGCGCTGGTGCGGAGTTGCCGCTCCTGGGCGTCGGACAGACCGTCGCCGTCCGTGTCCACCGCATCTGTGTACGCGGCGTCGGTCTCGGCAACCGCCGGAAAGAGAATCTGCTGGTCGGGCAAGGGCTGGGCCATCAATCCCTGGGTCACGTCAAAGGTCGAGGCGAAGTCGGCCTTCACCTGATCCACCGCGGCCTGGATGCGCCGGTCTTCATCCCGGTTAATCTCCACCGTCGCCACCCTGGCCTCACGGCGCAGACCGGCGGCCTGGATGACGGAGGCGTTGAGCAGGGGTTGGCTGACCAAGATCAGCGTGAACAGGGAGATCATCGCCCGGTAGAGGCGGGGCGAGCGGCGGTAGCGCAGGATGGCGACAGGGAAGAGCAGGAAGAGGAGGAGAAGTACGGCGCTGACAAGAGGGCTTGCAAAATCCAAAATCGAAGGCGGATTCACCGGATTGGGTGGAGCGACAATCCCAAACAGCGATCCAATATCCGCGCCGATCCGCCCAATCTGCGTCATCCGCGTTCCATCCCGAAAATCCCGATAATCCGTGACGGTCTCCACTTCCCGGTACTCGCTCTCACCGGGCAGGGGCGGGTAGAGGGCGTGAAATTTGAGACGCCGGGGCAGCCCCGCACTGTTGAGCCAGAGTTCGCCCACGCCGGTCATACGCTCGTAGTAGTCCAGCCTGTCCAGCGCCTCGCCGGGGGCCAGCTCGCCCCGGCGGGTCATCTCCGCCTGCAACTCCTGGTGCATGATCTCGGCCCAGGCCGCGCCGTCCAGCTCAAAGGCATAGATTTCGTAGACCTCCCCCAGCCGCTCCTCTGCGCCCAGCATCCGCACGTTGGCCGCAGCCTGCAAAAAGGCGGCGGGATCGCTGCTGCTCTGGTCGGGGGCGGCGCTGGCGTCCAGCTTTTCCCAGGCTTGCCCGCTTGCCCGTCCCCACACCTCGCCCGCCTGGAGCTTCAGTTCCATCTGGCCCATGCCATCCAGCAGGTGGCCGCTCTGCTCGCTGACCGTGAACTGGGTCAGATCGGCGGGCTTGTCAATGGACCCCTGCACCAGAAGAGAGGCTGTCTCGCTGCTCAGCCCCACATTGGCCAGAGTGGGCAGGGGGTGGGTGGTCTGCTGCACGGTGGCGGAGAAGGCGTAGCCGTCCAACCCGGCCAGGTGGGCGTAGACCTGGGCCAGCAGCGCCGCAGAGCCAGTGTCGCCCCAGACCCGTGCGGGCAAGAGGATGGCAAGGGTGGCGAGAATGGCGACTGCGAGAAGCAAGAGTGGACGAGTTCTGGTGTGGCCCAGGTGTTTATTCATTTTGAATCGCTCCGAATATTGGGCAAAAGTCGAACTTCTGACGTGGGCGGTGCGCAGAATTTGTCCACGCACCGCCCACTATGTCCACAGCGATTGGCGACGTGCTACCGCTGTATACTGGGCAGGTAGAGCTTTCTCTCTTCCCAGACTGTGACGACGGTCTGGGCCTGTTGATTGCCCGCTGCATTGCTGGCCGTGACCGTGGCTGTGTACGTGCCTGTGGCCGTGTAGGTGTAGCTGGCGGTGACGCCGCTCCCCGTTCCTACACCGTCGCCAAAGTCCCAGGTGTAGGTGATGTTGCTGCCCGCGCTGACCGTGGCGGTGAAACTGGTACTCTGGCCCAGGAGCGTAGGCCCATCGCTGGTTGCGCTCAACCCGGCAATGGGTGTATCGGTGAAGCTGGCCTCATACGCGCCCAGGTCCACCACGCCGTTGACGATGCGCGGGTTGCCGTCCAGGTCGGTGGTGACGCCGGCCGGAATGGCGGCGTTGTCGCCAACGTTGAGGGCCGGGGAGCCAGCTTGCAGGCGCAGGTTGCCTGTTGTGGTGGGCGCGGTCGTGGCGTCAACGGGCATGACGAAGAGCGGATCCGCGTCGGCCCGGTTGTTGCCGCCGTCCGCGCCGCACGCGCTTGCCCAGACGCCGCCAGGGTTACATCCTTCGATGAGGCTATAGGCGACGGTGGGAATCCCCGCATTGCTCCCCATGGACGATACGCCGCTGCTACTCCGGTTATTCCAGAAAATTGTGTTACTGATGGTAGGGTTGCTGCTCAGGTTTGCCATCCCCCCAGAGTTGCCCGCATGATTGCCGCTGAAGGTGATGTTGATCAGGACGGGGTTGCTGACGCCAGTGCTGCCATTGTTGAAGATTCCGCCGCCAGAGTTGATGGCCGAATTGCCACTGAAGATGCTGTTGGTCAACACGGGACTGCTCACGCCGTTGACGCCATAGTTGTACACACCGCCGCCGCTAGAACCGGCCTGGTTGCCGCTGAAGGTAACGCCACTCAGGTTGGGGCTGCTCACGCCGGTGCTGCCATAATTGTAGATCCCGCCGCCGAAGGTGGTGGCCTGATTGCCGCTGAAGGTAACGCCAGTCAGATTTGGGCTGCTCACCCCATTACTGCCATCATTGTACAAGCCGCCGCCGCTGGCAGCGGCCTGATTGCCACGAAAGGCGCTGTTGATCAGGCTGGGGCTGCTCACGCCGCCGTTTCTGCCATTGTTGTACATGCCGCCGCCGAACCTGGCCGAATTGCCGCTGAAGGTAACATCAGTCAGTGTGGGGCTGCTCATCCCATTGTCGCCATTGTTGAAGATTCCGCCGCCAGAGTTGGTGGCCGAATTGCCACTGAAGATGCTGTTGGTCAGCACGGGACTGCTCACGCCGTTGATGCCATAGTTGTATATGCCGCCCCCGCTAGAACCGGCCTGGTTGCCGCTGAAGGTAACGACACTCAGGCTGGGGCTGCTCACGCCGGTGCCACCATAGTTGTATATGCCGCCGCCGCTTGAATCGGCCTGGTTACTGCTGAAGGTAACGTCTGTCAGGCTGGGGCTGCTCACACCGCCGTTGCTGCCATTGTTGAAGATTCCGCCGCCGTTGGAAGTGGCCTGATTGCCGCGAAAGACGCTGTTAACCAGGCTGGGGCTGCTCACACCGCCGTTGCTGCCATTGTTGTACATTCCAGCGCCGAACGAGGCTGAATTGCCGCTGAAGGTAACGCCAGTCAGAGTGGGGCTGCTCATCCCATTGTCGCCATTGTTAAGCATTCCAGCGCCGAACAAGGCTGAGTTACCGATAAAGGTGAGGTTGGCCAGGCTGGGGCTGCATTGTTTGCCGCTGCCACTGCCTGCGCAATAGAGACCGCCGCCTTGTCCATGCGGCGCAAATTGCCCGTCGGCCTTGCCCGCTGTGATGGTGAATCCATCGATCACCGTTGTGCCTGTGATGGGACGACCGCTCATTCCATCCAGCCAGAGAACGTGATAGCTGTTGCTGCCGGTGATATTGGCCGTGTGGGTGACCACACCGTTGGCGTCTACCCCGTCATTGCCCTCAATATCCCCGCTGAGGACGGTCACATTGGCGACCCAATCCCGCTCTGTGCGCAGGGTCTCGGTGGCGGCAAAACCACCGTAGATGGCGACGCCGGCCGACACACGAAAGCTGGTGGTTCGCGCTGTGCCGGGGGTATAGACCCCGCTAGCCACCCAGATTTCATTGACGGCCGCGCATCTCTGGGCCAGGACCAGCCCATTCTGTAAATTGGTCAGGGCATTGCTCCAACTATCGCCGCTGTTGCTGCCTTTGGCCCCGGCGTGTACATAGATGGGGGAAGCAGCAGGGCAGTCCGGCAAGTCAAATTCAAAGGCCCCCATATCCACCACACCGCTTTGGATACGGGCGTTGCCGGCCAGGTCTGTGGTGACGCCGGTCGCGTTGATGGCTTCATTGTCGCCAGCGTTGATAGCGGTTGAACCGGCGGCCAGACGCAGATCACCCCCCGTGTTGGGCGCTGTCGCAGGATGCAGAGGATTGATGAAGATCGCGGCCGCGTCGGTCAGGTTATTGCCGCCATCGATGCCGCACGCGTTTAACCAGATGCCGCCCGGATTGCACTCATCGGTCAGGCTGTAGGAAATGGTGGCGGTAGCATCATCGTTATGGATGGAGGTGACAGGCAGGGCTGTGTTGCCCACGATGATGCTGTTGCGGATGACGGGATGACTGGTTCCGCCGAATCTGCCATCGTTACGCATTGCGCCACCCTGATAGAAAGAATAGTTGCCGCTGATCGTGACATTGATCAAAGTGGGGCGGCTATTTCCACCGAATTTGCCATCGTTGTACATGCCGCCGCCTGTAGACTCGGCACGGTTGCCGCTGATGACGACGTTGATCAAGGTCGGGCTGCTCTTGCCAACGTTATAGATGCCGCCGCCATCTTCAAGGGCTCTGTTGCCCCTGATAATGACATTGGTGAGGATTGGGCTGCTGTCGCCCTCGCCACCCTCATTGATTATCCCTCCGCCATAGCGAGTAGCAACGTTGCCGCTGAAGATGACGTCGGTTAGCACGGGGCTGCTCACGCCATTGTCTGCGCCGTAGTTGTACATGCCGCCACCAGCATAAGCCTGGTTGCCGCTGAAGATGACGTTGCGCAGCGTGGGGCTGCACTCGTTGCCGCTGCCATTGCCCACACAGTAGAGACCGCCGCCCGATAGGTCACCAACATTGTCGGCATTCCCCGCGGTGATGGTGAAGCCGTCGATCACCGTTGTGCCGGTGATGGGAGCGTGGTTTACCCCGTCCAAATAGAGGACGTGATAGCTGTTGCTGCCGGTGATGGTGGCCGCGTTTGCCACGATGCCGTTGCCGTCGGCGGCGTCGTTGCCGTCAATATCCCCGCTGAGGACGGTGACATTGGCAACCCAATTGCGCTGGGTGCGCAGCGTCTCGGTGGCGGCAAAACCGCCATAAAGTTGCACGTTGTTGTGGGTCAGGCTGAACGACGCCGTGCGGGTAATGCCGGGGGTGTAGATCCCCTTTGCCACCCAAATTTCGTAGTTGCTGGCCGGATTGGCATTGGCCACGGCCAGCGCTCCTTGCAAACTGGTAAAAGCATTGTCCCAGGATGAACCGTCGTTGTTGCCTGTGGCGTCCCGGTTCACGAAAAGGGTGGTCTGTTCGGCCTGGGCTGTGCGGGAGACGCCCAGCAGCAGGGCCGTCATCAACAGCACAGGCAAAAAAAAGAGAAGCAGAACGCGGTGATAGGGCACGGGAAATATCTCCTTGTGTAGCGAAAGATGGAAGAGCCTGTACAGCCTGATTTCGGGAATCGGGCTGAACGGGCGTGATTCAATCACGCCCGTTCAGAAATGCAGTCTGCGGGTACGATACACCAACCAGAGGTCAAACCGCGCGGGAAGAAAGGGAATCTTTGCGGGAAAAGTTCCCGATGGGACACGCTGTATTCAAGCCAAGAGAGAAAGCAACAGAGCAAAGGTGCGCGCATCCACAAAGACGCCGCCGTGGACTACGGCCAGAATGGCGCTGATCAGGAGTTCATCGCTGATGGCGTCCTTGCGCAAATAGCCCCGAACACCGGCAGCGAAGGCCCCCCGTACACTCTGCGCGTCGTCTGCACCGGTCAGCACCAGGATGGCCGGCCCGCCGGAACGGGGGGAAATCTTCTGGGTCACAGCCAGCCCCGACCCGCTGGCGAGGTTCAAGTCCAGCAGCACCACATCCGGGCGCAGACTCTCGGTCAAGGCGATGGCCTCGGCGCTGGACGCGGCCACACCGACGACGGTGATCCGCTCGTCCGCCTCCAGGAGAAGTCTGATTGTCTGCCGGAAGAAATCGTGATCTTCCACAATGAGAAGTCGCACTGTAGCCATGCGCCCAGCATACGCGACGGAAAGCAATTCTGATCAGGAAAAAGGGGAAAGTCCGCGGGAAGAGTTCCCGACGGGGTGGGAGGAGAAGGGAGAGCAAGATGAACGAGTGAGGGGATGAGGGGGTGACCAATCGCCTAATCACTCAATCGCCTAATCACTCAGTGTTCTGTCATCTTGTCTCCTGCAACGCCACGATCCCGTTGCGCAGGGCGAAGTTGGCAGCTCGCACCCGGTTGGGCACACCCAGGCGCAGGTAGAGATGGCTGAGACGGTTGGAGATGGTTTTGGGCGCGACCTGGAGTTGGAGACCGATCTGGTCGTTGTCGAAGCCCAGGGCAACGAGGCGCAGAAGCTCCACGTCGTCGGGCGAGAGCTGGGACAGGCGCTGGCGTTCCTCGATCAGGGCGGGCTGACTGGGGGGCAGGCTGGCCCGCAGCAGGGAGAAGGTCTTGGCATCCAGAAAAATGCCACCGCTGGCGACGGTGAAGATGGCGCTGATCAGCAGTTCGTCGGTGATGCTGTCCTTGCGCAGATAGCCCCTGGCCCCTGCGGCCAGGGCGCGCAGTACACTGTCCCCGTCGTCGGCCCCGGTCAAAACCAGAATGGCCGGGGCCGCGTCTCTGGGGGTGATGCGCTCCATCGCCGCCAGACCGGAGAGGTAGGGCATGTTCAGATCCATCAGCACCACGTCCGGTTGCAGGGTGCGGGTCAGGGTCACAGCCTGATCGCCGGAGGTGGCTGTGCCCACAATTCCGATCCG
This sequence comes from Caldilineaceae bacterium, assembly GCA_019637695.1. Taxonomy (GTDB): domain Bacteria; phylum Chloroflexota; class Anaerolineae; order Caldilineales; family Caldilineaceae; genus RI-153. The sequence goes on from JAHBVG010000050.1 coordinate 43,168, forward strand.
CTCCTCCATCTCCAGAGGCAGCAGAAGGGAGCGACGGAAAAAATCATGATCGTCAACAATGAGCAGGCGAACGGCAACCATGAATGGCATCTGACCAGAGAGAAAAGAATAAGCGTCCCTTGCCTATAGTATACTTGAACTCACAACCTCACATGAAATGAGCGACTCCCAGAGGCGTCAGCGTGATGTTCATTCGTCCATACACCGTTTCGCAAGTAGCAATGTTGCTCCTCACCCTATTTTTGTTGATCTACTTGACCGCTGCCATCAAACGCGCACCGCACAAGGATCACACCCACACACGCTGGATGCTCCAGGTCATTGGATGGGGCGCGCTCAACGTTGGCGTAACGATGATCATCGGGCTGAGCGAGAATCCATTTATCGATTTACTTGTCTATACGCGTTATACCTGGGGAATGCTCTTTTGGTACGCGATGGCGCGTGCTATCTACATACTGCCGCCCTTTGCATCCATTACGCGCCGCGAAGAGCGGATCGTTTCGTGGGTGATGGTCGGGGTGATGGGAGTGGAGATCCCTTACCTGCTCGTTCGCCTTTTGCACTCTCTCCAGATCGGGATCGTGGAGGTTCGCCCTCCTTTGGCCGACGCACCGCTGCTGCTGGGTGGGGTCTGGGTGGTGATGCTGATTGGGCGCAAATTGTGGGAGGCCGAAGAGCCGCCAGGGCGCTCGATCCGCCGCCACCTGTACGCGGCCCTGGTCCAACCGTGTACGGACATCGGGCGCTTCCATCGGGGATTTTTGCTGGTTGTCTTCAACCTGCTGCTGATGTCGATCTCCTTTATTTTTACCACTCTCTTGTTCAACCTGACGGCAGACAATGCGCCCCTATGGCTGCTGATCGCCAACGATCTGTTGGTGACAGGCGCGATCTTGTTTGCGCTCTTCGCCTATCTGAGTTCTCCTCTGGCCCCCAGCGGATTGGAGATCCGCGTCATCGGCGCCGGGTTGACTATCTTCCTCAGCCTGATCTCGGTATTGGGCTGGATCATCACCCTCACCTTTTTGAAGCAACAGGCCGTGGGTATCCATCCATCCTGGATTTTCGGCAGCCAGATGCAATCTCAACTTTTTGCCACACCCGAGATCTATCGCCCCCTAGCAGGAATGCTCAGCGATCTGCTTGCGCCCTTGCTCTGGTTCGCGCTGGCAGGCACCCTCTTCTTTGTCATTGCCTACACCACCTACTATCGCAGCACGTTGCAGGCGACTTTATCCCACATTATCAACGGCTTCCAACAAGTGCAGCAGGGAAACCTGAGCCACCGCATCCCCAACATTACCTGGCAGGATGAATTCAGCCAGATTGGCATCTCCTTCAACCAGATGACAGCCTCGCTCGAACAGGCCAACAGGGAATTGCAGACCTATCATCAGCATTTGCAGGATCTGGTGGAGCAGCGCACCGCCGAGTTGCGGCGCGAAATGGAACTGCGCAGACGGCTTGAACTGCACCAGGGCATCCAGGAAGAGCGGGCGCGCATTGCTCGCGAAACCCACGACGGCCTGCTGCAAACTCTGCTGGGGGTGCGCATCCGCCTGAACCGGGGCAAACGGCTCAGCCAGCTTGAGACGTCCCAGATCGAGGCCGAACTGCACGAACTGGCGGGCGAGATCACCCAGGCCGCTCAAGACCTGCGCAGTCTGATCAACGAACTCAACGAAAAGATTCTGCCCGAAGGGTTGATCCCAGCCCTGCAACAGGTTGTCGAGCGTCAACAACGCGCCTATCCTATTGCCATCCAGACCCACTTTGACTATCAAACCGGGTTGCTCTCGATGAATCAGGAATTGAACATGATGCGTATCGTCCAAGAGGCGCTGACCAATGCCGTCCGCCACGGTGAGGCGAGCCTGGCCTGGGTCAGCGTCACGTGCGAATGCGCCGCAGGGAGTGTGGTTTCGGTTCGCGTGCAAATCGAAGACAACGGCAGTGGCTTTGATCCAAATCAGGCGCAGAGCAGCGGCTGGGGGTTGAAGAATATGCAGCGGCGGGCAGAACAGATGGGGGCGACGCTGACGATCCACGGCCAGGCTGGGGCGGGCACGATCATCGATCTACAGATCCCTATTCCCTATAA
>JAHBVG010000051.1 GCA_019637695.1 Caldilineaceae bacterium
CCCATCTGTACTAGATACCCTTCGGCATCCCCAATCGAGCCTTACCCAGAAATTTGGCACCCTGATTCTGGTTTCCGGTACTATGGAAGGTGGAGAGGCTCTCCGGTGTTACATTCTCTGGCAACAGAAGGTAAACAGTCTGGACGTCGGTGGCAAAGCTCAATAGTTCATCATCGAAGCGGTCTACCGGCTGCCACCCGTCTATCTGCTGGTAACGAATCACAGAGCGGCCCGGCCAGGGATTTACCAGGCGACAGGATTCTCCCAGTAAGCTCTCGACAACTACATAGTCTGTATCTGGGGCGGTGCGGGATGCGCTTATGATAAAACCGCCAATGGCATGAAGGCGGAATCGTCCTGACCAGGTCGAGGGCACAGCGGGAAAGAGTCGAATTGTGCCTGAATAACTCTGCAGTAGCATCTCGTTGATGGCCAATTGCAGCATGGGCATGGCCTCGAAACTACAGTAGATTGAAACCCCGGCTGTGGGCCAGTAAATCTTCTCGCCCTCGCTATCCTGGACTTCGATCTCCTTGAGCAAGCGAGGGTCCTCGTCCATATCAGGATGGCCTTCCGGTTCCCAGCGGGCGAACCCCTGAGGAAAGATCTGGAAACGTGAAGGCCACTGCTCAAGAGATTTAGCTAACTCATCGGCCAGTCCCAACCGGGCGCGAGATACCATGCTTAAACTGAATCCGGCATCGTCCTGGCCCAAGGCGTTCAGTGTATTGACGGCAATGTCATAGTCAGCAGTTCCCACCTGATCCAGACCCACACAACCGGATGGGAAGATAGGTGCCAGATTGGCGGAGGGAAAGATCCAGATATTGTTAGCAGGATCGGTCATGCCTTCATGAATGGGGACGCCGTCGGGGATGTCCACACCCGAACTGCGTAATCCAGCCACTTTGTAGCCGACCGACCAGATGTTCATGGTTTCGTCCTCCTGCGCCAATTCTTTGAAGCGCAAGGGGCGAGATCCCATGGTGGCAGCAGGATCTACCTCATAGTCAGTAGAGACTGTAATCTGCGGATAGGCGACCAAACTCGATAGTACACGTTGGCACTGGTCCTGCAGTTCGTGGTCATTGTCAAGCGCACCAGCCGCTTCGAGAAAAACCTGAAACAGAGTGCGCGCGTGGGCCAGGTCGGTGAGCGTATCGCGCACAAAAAGATTGCCTTCATATGGCTGTGTGCCAACAAAGGTATAGGAACCATCCTCTTGGCGATTCACCATAGACAGATAGAAACGGGTGACCTCGCGTAACAAAGGATAGGCCATGTCGCGCAGAAAAGTCCGATCACGGGTATAGGCATAATGGCGCCAGAAATCCAGGGCGATCTGCGGACCTGGCGTCAGGTTCAGGCCCAGACCCTCGCCCACTTCCGCTGCCTGATATCCCTTGCGATTGGCCACATCGCTGAAAAAGGCTCCATCCGCGTTGTGAATGCGCCGGGCGTCATCAATGGCATGGGGCAACATTTCTCTGCGCCAGTGATAGTAGGGCATGGCCAGATCTCCCTGGCCGGCGGTGTGCAGTGGCCAGGTATGGATCTGCTCATTCCAATGATAGTAGTGGGTCCAGGCCCGCACATCGCGATTCCAACTCCAGATGCCATCGATGAAGTGAAAGGGATAGCGCCCCTTGGAGGCCGAGGCTACGTGGTAGCTATTGAGGTACCAAAGATTCTCCACATAATCCTGTTCTGGCGGGAGATCAACAAACGACGTCTGCCAAAAACGACGCCAGGTGTGGCGGTGTTCTCTTCGCAGGGCTTCGATACCTGCTGTGGCGGCCACATCTACCCGCTGCCTTGCTGCCACCAGAGGATCTTGCTCCTGTTCACTGTGGACTACTGCCACATAGAGGGTCCCTGTGAATTCGTCAGTGGCCTCACTCTCGAAGAGACCGGCCCGCCTATGCAGCCGACAGGGTGTGGCCGGCCCATCCAGCCGTGCGACCAGCGCGAAGTCCAACGCCCGCAGTTGCTGGGTAATCCAGAGATGGTTGCCTTCGTGGCCGGCTTGTGTGCCGGTCAGACTTATGGGGACCTCGCGGCGTATACGCCGGTACCAGTGTAGGAAACTGCGACTGCCCCACCGCGCCAATTCCATCCGACGGGGCAGCTTATCTTCTGTCCAGTCTCGGTAGTGTACGACGAGAACACCGGCTGATTCCGAAGCAAAGATCTCTGCGTCTAGGCCACCAAAAGGGGATCTGGCGTGGATCGTTACCCTGGCTTCAGCCAAATGCAACCGAGCCTCGAAATCACTGAGATAGAGGCGATCCAGGCTGGGCAGCCCGTGACCAATGGTCAGGCTGCCGGCCGAGCGCAGCATCGTACTCACCTCTTCATCGGGTTTGCCCCAGGCCGTGAAGGGAGCATCGGGACCATCGTCCCACAGATCTACTTTGTTGATGGCGAGATGAATCCGCTCCGGGGGTGTCCAGATCATCGCCCCTAAGTCACCATTGCCGATGGGCAATCCATCAATGCCGTAAACCGGAGGGGCCAGATAGACCAAATCGTGTTGCGACAGGAAGCCATCGTAATCGACCTCTATTAGATTTCCAGGGCAACGAAAAATCAAGGCTGTTTCTCCTTACTGTATATTCAAATCTCGCTCAAATATCATCGGGTTATGGACTCGACCGGCCATGGCCAGCTTACAGATGAACGTCTCCAGTGAGCAAATAGATACTCCATGGCGGCACATTGGGTAACATAACCAGAACATGGCTATCACCATCAGGTTGGGTGGAGAGGACCTGCTCTCGTCCTGCCATAGAAAGACAGAGGATCTGCGCAGTTTCAGTGTGCAGTCTAAGCACCAGTTCAGGTACTGGATCCAGGGAGGCGTTTAGTACCACAAACACAGGCTCACCATTCGTACCCTCCCGCGCCCACAACGGCACCCGGGCATAGGTCTCTACCACGCCGGGCAGTGTATCCCGACTCAGCCAACGGCATAGGGCCTTCAATTGGCTGGTTTTGGCTTGGGTATGGATCAGCGTCCAGGGGTAATAGCCCATGACCACGACGCGCCCACCCAGAGCATTCTCAAACGCGGTCATGCCCAGTCCTAAGTCGGCACCGCTGTAGTCAACCAACCGCGCCAGAGCTTCGACCGCAGACACTGCAGGCCGTAGTCGGTAGGCGGGTTGGCCCCAGAAGGATTGGCGACAATCTCGCTTGTAGCTGGCGTATGGACCGTTCAGGGTGTGATCTGTGAGCAGCTCTATGGTATCTTTGTCAATCGTTCCATCCAGGCCAATGCCAACCCAGGCGGACACATCTACACCCATCTCCTGCAGCGTTTGGACAGCGGCCCCATCGAGAAGGACACCACCGCTGAATATCTTCTCAAGTTCGTCAAGGCTGAATTGAGAGGGCAGAGGCCCTGAGAGCGCTGTAACACATGCCCCCTTCTGTCCGTAGGCAATCGGTAGTCCGATTTCGGCCAGGGTATAGAGCTGGCGCAGGGCTTTCACCATGCGGCTTGTCTGAAACCAGTCCTCCGTATTGGGATCACAAAAGAGATCACGCTGCCAGGCAGGCCAGATGCCGCGCGCCCAGCTGCGGCCAGTGGTTTCCTGCAACCGTTGGTAAAACGGGCGGACTTGGGCAATCCGTTCAAAAAAAGGAGCATACTCGGTATGAGTGTTGTGAGGCTGGCTGAAGAGGTTGAGTACATTGAAGGCAATACCAGTAGCGCCAGCGGCCATATGAGTGGCACCTTCCAGAACCGTGATTTCTACGCTCTTGCGCAATTTCTGGTAAGGGAAGTTCTCGATCTCCGATTGAATAATGGAGACCTGAGCAGGCAACTGACTGACCTGTCGGCCAATATCATGGGCCTTCTCTACCAGTCCCATGTAGACATCGTCGGCGTAGAAGCCACCGCCGGGCCGCCAACGTGCCGGCCCTGATTGCTCACCCGAGAGTGCCGCCGCCCATTCGACAAACCCATACCCCTCATAGAAGCGATCGCCCGTCATAAAGCCCAGAGAGATTGTGGAATCTACACTGTGGACCGTTTCAGCGATGAGGCGTAGAAACTGCTCGATCATCTGCCGGTTATGGGCGAGCCAACGGCGCTGCCACGTGTCATCACCCGCCGGTTGGCGTAACAGGGTAACCAACGCTTGACGGGTGAAAGCACCGCCCACCTCACGGTTAAAGCGCCCAACACAGCCATCACAAAAGCAGGTAGCTGTGATGGGCATATGTCCCCAAAGCCGTACGTCGTCGTCAACCCATATAAAGTCAGGTGCCGTACCGGCTATATGCCGATAGAGCTGCCGAACATACTCCTGGAACTCAGGATCAGCCGGACAAAAGGCCCCCAGACTGACTCGTCCTTCGGGATCGGTAACACGGGGCCAAGACCCGTCGAGCGAGTGGGGGAGGTTCTCTTCGTGATGCCCCATTGAGGCAAGCACGTTGACGCCGACGGCATAGCCTGCGGCCCGTATTCTAGGCAGCACCTCTTTCAAGCGGACGGCGCGCTGTTCAATCTCCGCTAACGGCAAGGGTGGGTGGGTGTCGGCGCTGAAGAGCGCAACTTCATCTACTGTATCCGGCTGTTGGGCAAGGAAGGTGAGTAACTGTTCGAGTGCGTCATCACACATCCAGTGGGAAGGCCCTACCCGCAACGCTATGAGAGGGTTCAACATGTTCGTTATCCCCATTGATGAATGGCGGCTAACGGGGAAAGTAACTTTGGAGAAACTCCCCTAGTGTTCCGTCGAAAGTGGCCCGCTTGAGTCCGCCCCAGGTCTGTTGGTCGCCAGTTGCATAGAAGATATGAACCTGGCCGTCGTATTCGAACAGGTCGACATCCGAGTTATTGATACCTTCGCCTGGGGACGGCGTTAGCATCGGGTTGTAGGGGCTTACCTCCCAGGTTTGTAGATCCGGGGAGCGGGCAATGTGGGTTACGTAGCCGGGTGCTTCCGCCACCAGATAGATCAGGTAGTAATAGCCGTCCAGCCAACGCACAGTAGGACAGGCTGCATAGCGATTGCGCGAGTAGTCGCGATCGGCCAGTTTTTCCCAACCGCGCAGGTCATCGGATCGGGCAAACTTGACAGTGAAGGGTGTATAGGTGTTGCTTTCGTAGGCCATCAGGTAGCCCGTGTCGTCTTTGCAGACCGAACTATTGAACAGCCTCTCACCCTCTACGGCAGGGATGACCAGGCTCTCTGTCCAATGGACCAGGTCGTTGGAGACCAATAGATAGATTTCAGTCCATTCTCGCCCTGGATGCCAGAGGCTGGCGTAGACGTACATGGTGTCCTCTTCCACATAGGCGCAAGCCAAGCCATATCCTGTGGCAAAGGTGGCGATGCGTTCATGGGTAATCATATCGACAAGAACCAGGTAGTATTCCTCTGGCTTTCCACCCCGCCCCGGTCGAACACAGGTCATCAAGCAGGGTCGTCCGTGCCAGAGGAGCGGGGTGGTTTCCATAAAGCTGAACGGCGCTACAAGCGCCTCAGTTTTCTGAATCGTAACGCGCATTTCCTAACTCCTGGGAATGGTTGGCTGGCGGCGATAGAGATGTCAGCCCTTGATGGCACCGATCATGATGCCCTTGACAAAATACTTCTGTAAGAAGGGGTAGACACACATAATGGGCAATATGGAGACAACCAGCGTAGCAGCACGTACTCCGGCAATCGAAGCTGTCGTCCTCATCTCGGCTGGCAGCATTTCGGCTCCGGATACGCCGGCAACGATCTCCCGCAAGATCAGGGCCACAGGATAGAGGTTACGGTCGTTGAGGAAGATCAGGGCACTGAAGTAGGAGTTCCAGATGCCGACGGCGGTGAATAAGGCGATGACCGCCACAATCGGTGCTGACAGAGGAAAGACGATCCGCAAAAGAATCGTCCACTCGCCGGCACCGTCGATTTTGGCCGCTTCACGAAGCTCAGATGGAAGCGTCGTTTTGAAGTAAGTACGGGCTAGAATTACGTTGAAAGCAGAGAGAGCGCCCGGCACAATCATGACCCACGGTGTATTGATCAGACCCAAGGAGCGGATCAACAGGTAATAGGGAATTAGACCGCCGCTGAACAGCATGGTAAAGGTGATGAAAAACATAAAGAAGTTTCGAAAGGGAAACGAGTCAATCGACATGGGGTAGGCCGTGATCACAGTAAGAACCACAGCCAGTAGAGAACCTGCTGTGGTGTAAAAGATTGTATTCAGGTAGGCCTGCCAGAAGATAGGCGTGCGAACCAGGCCCAGGTAGTTGCCAAAATGGGGTTCGACAGGCCAGAAATAGAAGTATGGATTGTACACATTGGCCGAGCTAAAAGAGATTACGACCGTATAGACTAAGGGATAAAGGGTCAAGATTGCTACGAGCGTCAACACAAGTAAGATCAGCGTGTCGAAGATCCGGCTTTCAAGGCTATTGCGGTAGAGATGGCTAGTCAAGGTTGCTGTCTCCTATCGATTTCTCATGTAAAGCAATCTACCTTCGTAAATTGTCATTCTATAGAGGAATGGCCTACGGAAACGGAGCCGTGGCTGGTCCGGCACTGGAGGAAAATAGACCAGACAGGGGGCCCCCATGATAAAAGGCCCTGGCTACCACAAGCTGTTGTCCGAGAGCTTCTTGGCAATTTGGTTGGCGACAACGATTAGAATCAACCCTACAACCGATTGAAAGAGACCTACAGCCGTGGCAAACGAGTAATCAGGGCGACCACCCCCCTCACCCACAATTCCCCGGCGGTAGACAAAGGTTTCAATCACATCCGCCGTCTCGTAGGTTGCCGGGCTGTACAGAAGTAGAATCGTCTCGAGACCACTGCGCATGAGGCCGCTGATACTGAGGATCAGCAGGATGATAACGGTAGGAAGAAGAGCAGGAATGGTGACGTACCGAATCAGTTGCAAGCGGTTGGCTCCGTCAATAATGGCTGCTTCATACTGTTCTAAATCCACTGAGGCCAACGTAGCCAAATAAATGATGGCACCAAAGCCGGTACCCTGCCAGATGGCCATGAGCACGTAGATCGAACGAAAATGCTCAGGCCTGGCCAGAAAGTTGATCGGTTCCAGACGAAAGATATCGACGAGAATGCGGTTGAAGATCCCTAAAGAGATATCGGGACTGAGCAACATTTTCACGATCCCTACCATCACCACTGCCGCAATAAAATATGGAAAGTAGGTGATCGTCTGCACTGTACGCTTGAACCAGTTGTAGCGCACCTCGTTGAGCAGGATCGCAAGTAGAATCGGCATAGGGAACGAGAATAGCAAGGTCATGAGATTGAGCAAAATGGCATTGCGAATAATGCGATTGGCATAATAGCTGCCGAAGAATTTGGCAAAGTTGTCAAATCCAACCCACTCACTGCCCCAGATGCCAGCCAAGACATTGTATTTCTTGAAGGCCAGAACGATTCCTCCCATTGGGATATAGTTGAAAACGATGAAGAAGATCAGGCCTGGCAAGAACATTAGAATCAGGGCCTGGTGGGCAACGATTCGTTTCCACAAGGTGCTGCCCCACCGATTTTTGATCGGGGCAGCACCCACATGAGATCTAGCTTTGAGGGTTGTCATGGACATTCTTCACTATGATAATTGGTGTATTCGCCGCCGAATATCTATCGGGCACTATAGAGGCACGGCTAAAGGCTGTGCATTGGGCAAGGGTGCTGGACCCAGCAGATTGGGCGACCAGTTCCCTTGCCCAACGCACAGCCTCCATCTGTACTCTCGACAAAACCAGAATCTGGGAGAACATGTCCATGGTCGGTAGCATCTCAAAGGATCGCTACAGGCGAAACGAGACGACCCTGGTTTACATAGGATAACGACAGAGGCCTCCTCAAGGAAGGCTTACTCGTTGCCGTAGGTACGCTGGTACGCTGTATTGTAGATCTCTTCAACACGGCGTGCTCCCATCTGCTCCATCTGGGCTACATAGGTATCCCACTCGTCCATACTCAGGTCGCCCTGGATCATACGCGTCCACGTTTCATCCCGATAGGTTCTGAGATCGGCATTCAGCGTGGCCAGCTCATCTGCCTCTTCAGACGTGAAGACTGGACGAGAGATCATTTCAGACTGATAAGGCTCGGTCATTCTCTCAGCCTCGGCAACTTGTTCGGTGACAATCAAGCCTTTGTATGCATCCATCATGGCACCAGGAGCTGGGCGTGCTGATGTTGTAAAGAAGGGGAAGCCCAGACCATAGAGCTTCCATAAGGCAACTGGTGGTTCCATGCCACCTTCGGCAATGGTCTTATCAACTTCCTCAAGTACTTCGGGCAGGAATTGGTAGCTGCCGTTGACGATCTCAAACGTGACGCCTTCGCGGCCGACCCAGAAGAGTTCCACCCCTTCGTCGGAGAAGATATAATCAAGGAAAGCGACAGCGGCTTCAGGATTAGGATTGTTGAGGCCCAAAGCATACCCCCAACTGTCCCAACCGACAAGGTTCAGTGTCTCGACCTGACTGCCATTGGGACCTACGGGAGGCACGGCTGCCGCGATGTCGTAGGCCGAATCTGGGTGCTGTTGTCGGTACTCGGCGTCAACATCCAGCCCGCTCAAATAGTCATTGATACCGAGAATGGATTTCCCGCTCATCCAGGTTTCTTTGTTGGCTTCCCACTCAACCCTGGCGACCATGGCAGGATTGATCAGCCCCTCTCCATACCAACTGCGCACCTGATCAACGGCTTCTCTAGCCGCAGGGAGAAGGGCGCCATCTACCAACTGACCATCCTGCATGGTTATCCATTCATCGAGCTGGCCGTGGATGCCAAAGGCACTGCGTAGGGAACGAGCCAGCCCCAGGACATCGCCGTAGTTACCAATACCATGCACATTGGGGTCGGCAGCTTTGGCGGCTCTCAGGAATTCGGTCCAATCATCCAGGGTCTCAAAACTGGTAAAGCCCAGAGCATCGGCAATGTCCTTACGATAGAGCCAGCCCATGTAGACCTGTTGCCGACGTCCCCACATACCGTAGAGGTTGCCGTCCGGCGCCCGCAGCGCCGCCACTTCGTCGGCGTTGTCTGCCAGCATTTGGCTGTAGTTGGGGGCATGGGCAGCAATAAGATCGTCCAATGGCAACAACGCTTCTCCAGCATACTGATTGATTACATTACGGGGACCAATGAAGATGTCAGAGGCCTCGCCCGTGGAGAGCATCAGGTTGATTCGCTCGGAAACAGACGAGGAAGGGGTCGGATTCCAGTTAATAGTCGTGCCTGTGGCTTCCTGCCACTCAGCAAAAAGCAGTTGATTGACTACGGGGGCCCGCGGATCTTCGCCAACCGTAAACGTAAAGGTAGGAGCGCCACTGGTAGCCACACCTGAGCCAGACGGTTGGCTCACTCCGCCGGGCGTGGCCGGTACACATGCCGCTAGAGCGCCAGCCCAGATAACACCAGCGCTTGCCTGCAAAAATGTTCGTCTGCTGAATCTTCTGTCTCGCATTTCGTTCCTCCGATAGAATGGTGTAGGTGAGGTACATATATGGACGTAGTGATGAGGTCCTTGATATATCTTTCTCTCCCTTCGATATGGAACTAACCTAAAGGGATTTTATGGATAAGCATCACAGTAACGGAGCAGCATCGTCCTAATACCCTAGAGTCACACCGCCATCGGCGGTGAGCGCTACGCCGGTGACAAACGAACTGGGTGACGTTGCAAGAAAGAGCGCGATCTGGCCAATATCTTCAGGGGTGGCAATCCGCCCAAGGGGATGGATCGAATCAACATAACGACGCGCTGCGGACTCATTTGTTTGATGCGCGAACCAGGCATCAACGAGCGGTGTCTGGACCCACCCAGGACAGATACAGTTCACTCGGATACCGTAACTGGCAAAGTCAAGAGCCATACTCTTGGTCAATGCCACGATCCCACCCTTTGATGCAGAGTAGGCGCCGGATTGGGTCTGGCCGACGATGGCTACCATGGAGGCCATATTGATAATAGTGCCCTGGCTTCTCTTCAGGTGGGGTAGGGACGCCTTGGTGATCAAAAAGACGCTCTTGAGGTTGGTCGTGATAATCCGATCCCAATCAGCCTCTGAGGCTTCTTCGATTCCTTTGCCGTCATGGGTGCCAGCGTTGTTGATTAAAATCGAGATCCCGCCAAACTGGGCTACGACGGCGTTCACGGTGGCATCAACATCATCTGCCCGTCCTACGTCTGCTACAAAAGCGTCAGCATGGATACCCTCTTTGCGTAGAGAGCGAATAGATTGTTGGAGAGCGGGTGCATCAGTATCGACGCTGGCGATGGCAGCGCCTGCCCGTCCCAATATACGCGCACAGCCATAACCGATACCTTTGGCGGCACCGGTGATAAGGGCGACACTTCCGTGAAGCGAAGTGAGACTTCTCGGCTCTTGCGTCTCATACCTGCTCATAGCCTATCCTTAATCACTGGTAGAGTACCAAGGCGGGTGGGTGCTCGTCATGAGTAGACTGATTGTATTCTGAAGAATAGTTGGGATATGCTTATTATATCCAGGGCGACCACCACGCACGCAGCCTTTGAGCCAAGAATCGGCCAAAGATCGGCCAAGAAGTGGACACCATGTACCGTAACCAATTCGTCGAAAATCTACGTACTGCGCTTATGCAGCTTGACGATTTACAGGCATTACGCCAAAGTCCCTTGCTGGAATTGTTTGACCAAAGGGGGGCTGCACCCAACCCTGTATATTTGCAGCAGCTTCTATTTGAGGGAATTGAAAAGGTCAGAGAGGTTAATAGCCCACGGGCAGAGCAGTTATATGAAATCCTCTACTACCGGTATGTCGAACAAGACACACAAACCAATGTGGCTTACCAGATGGGGATGAGCGTCCGCCAGTTGCGACGAGAGCAAAACAGCGCCATTGAATTACTCTCTGAACTTCTCTGGGACCGAATCCAGTCGCCTGTGGGCGTCCAGAACTTGCCGTTTACGCCCTATCATGAGCCACAGGCATACGAAGCCTTACAGAGCGAGATTTCATGGCTGCACGAATTCCATGCTGAAGCAAGTGACCTGCGGCAAGAGCTTGCGCTTGCGCTGGAGAAGGCGTCACCCATTGCCGAACACTATGGGGTGAAGAAACTGCACACCGCGCTGCCAGATCAGATGTCGGCGGTTGCTGTGCCACCCATGGCATTGCGCCAGGTTCTATTGACCGCCATTACAGCAATGATCAGCACAGCATCCCCAAATACGACAGTTGGAATCGCAGTCGAACAACCGGCCCAGACATCCCTATGCATCAAGCTGCGACAGGAGAACCATTCGGTGATAAAGGGCGTCGGCCAACAACAGCGCTCAATGGTAGAGACGATTGCCCACTTGCTGGCCCCATTTGACGGCTATATTGACCTTGAGGATGCCGATACTTGTGCCATCACCATTACACTGCCGGGCATTGAGAGTATTCCTGTGTTAGTGGTAGACGACAATCCTGATGTGAAACTGCTACTACAGCGCTACGTCGCCAATACCCGCTTTCGCGTCATTGCCACAGATAAGGGTGAACTTGCTATCCCATTGGTGGCAGAACACAGTATCCGGGCCATCATCGTCGACATTATGATGCCGGGGGACGACGGTTGGACTTTACTTGCTCAACTACGCCATCATCCTGAGACAAAAGATCTACCCATTGCGGTCTGCACAATTTTGCCCCAACGCGAACTTTCCTTGTTGCTGGGTGCGACAGGCTTCATTCAGAAACCAGTACAACAGACGGCTTTTCTGAACCTATTAAGCCAATTGGTTGCGACGTGATCGAGAAATTGCGACCAATGATTTCGATACAACGAACAATACTCTGCATGGAGAGCCCGCCAACCCGCTCCAGGTGTAGCCGACTAGCGACTGCCGGCTCGCCGAACGGATCCCGCGCTGAAACTATTACCACGGGTATCTCGCCAATGGTCTTGTCAGCGTTTTTCACCTTCAGCCACTCATATCCATCTATATCCGGTAAACCCAGGTCCAGGAGAACGGCGTGGGGATGCCGTTGTCGCATCAGATCCAAAGCCTTGATCCCTTCACGGGATCGCAAAACCCGGTAGCCTCTGTCTGATGAAGCCAACTGCCGTGCGATCAAATGAGCCATTTCTGGATTGTCCTCCACTATCAAGATCGTGCTTCCGGCATCAACAACGCGGTCTAGGGCGTGCAGAAGCTCTTCCTGGGAAATTGGCTTTACCAGGTAATCCACCACGGCGAATTGTTCGCATGCTTCCTGTTTCCCTGGCACATAGCAACTCACAATTGGAATCTGTTTTGGGAGATCGACAAGGTTCCGCGCAAAGGCTTTGTTTTGGGTGACGCGCACATCGTTGACTACGAGCAGATCGGGTAACGCCTGATCGACCTGCGCTTGCAGGTCTTGGGTGTTACGAGATCCGATAATCTGCACGTTGTTGAGGTAGGACTGTAGCTGATGTTGCAGCAAAGTTTCAGGCTCAAAAACCAGAATACGGGGTTGAGGAGGGGGCAACTCGGCTGCAAATGGCCGGGTACGAGCCTCGTGAGAAACGTACTCATTTGTCCAGCGTGTGGCCAGAGAAGTTGGCTGTTGATAAGGGTTGATAGGCATAGAAAAGAAAAAGGTGGTACCAATCTGTAGTTCGCTCTCAACCCACATACGACCACCATGCAGTTCAACCAGCCGACATGAGATGCTGAGACCTAAGCCGCTGCTGTCCGTTTGCTGGTTGTGTGCGTCATGAAACTTTAGGAATGGCTCGAAAATGCGCTGCTGCAATTCGGCGGTCATCCCCACGCCGGTATCGGTAACGGCTATGGTGACATTGTTCTGCTCGCTCGATATCCGAACGGTGACGCCTCCACACTCGGTGTAGCGCCCGCCGTTGCTCAGCAGATTTAACAGGATTTGACGGACGCGCAGGCGATCGCAGAAAACAGACGGCAGGTCTGGCGGCAGGTCAACGGTCAAATCGAGCGACTTGGCCCGGTATAACGGTTCGATGGCCTGCACTGATTCGTTAACCACCTGGGCAAGATCCGTCCATTCGCGACGAAGGCTGAAACGCCCAGCCTCTAGTTGGCTGAGATCGAGAACATCATTGACCAGTTGCGAAAGGTGCTGGCTGTTGCGCTGGATGACTCGAATATCTGCCAGCAGAGCCGGGGGCAATTTATCTGCATACGTAGAGGGCGCCATTAGGATCATACTGCTAAAGCCGATGATCATATTTAGAGGCGTGCGCAGTTCGTGGCTAATATTGGCCACGAACTCTTCCTTGGCTCGTCTGGCCATTTCGGCCTCGAGTTGGCTTGTTCTGAGCAATTCGTTCAGGTGACGCAGTTGAACATAGGCATGAGTAAGATCCTCTGTGGCCTGGTTGAGCGCAAGTTGATGTTCACGCGCTTCCGTTAACAGATCTCGGCTGCGCTGATAATGCGTCAACAGATGACCGAGCAGATCGCTGCGGCGAACCTCTGCCAGTGCAATCAGGATCGCAAGTAGAACCAGCAAGAAGGAGGTGAATAAGAGTTCCGACCGTGTCGTCGGCGTGATCTGCTGAAATAAGGGCGAAAGCAGCAAGCCAACAAGTACGACGCCTATACACGTTCCAACCCTGACCCCCAGGCCGACGATTGCCATTGCCATTGGCACTACGAGAAGGGTCGTCGCGCCTGGTGCGTCCCACCAATGAAGTAGAATCAGAATCACCCCGGTAGATCCTGCCACCAAATAAGCTGTAGCCAGCCTTACATGGTGTCGAAACAGATAATAGGCGCCGAAACCAGTGAGAAACAAGGCCATACCTGTCAGACTCACCTGCATCGAGGTAAGTTCGCGCCCGTATAGCAAGGCGGGGAGGAACCCCGTAATGAGTACGACGGCAAAGAGGATATGGAAATCGTCTTCCTGCCATCGAGTCTGCGAGAGCTTTGCCTGTTCCCCGGACTTGAAGTAACGCAGCGGTGCGGCCAAATCAATCCGTCGCATCGATCTTCTCCTTGAAGTTGGGCATGAGGTGATTAGAACTGATCCGCTCTGAAGATTCTGCTGGAGCTTTTGTACTATGGGTCATTTGGCGTGTATGCGGGGATTGAGTTTGTCGAGACAGGTGCTTTTATCTGCCTGTTTGCCCACCAATTCAACACCTCTATGCAAACCAAGTGACCCACTAGTGTCGCGACACATCAATAATGATGGAAAAGGATTTGCGCTTTATACTCAAATTTCCTCTGTTAGATTGTGTGCTGTTGCAATCTTATCCATCAAATCCGCTGTGTCGCGACACTAGTAGTCAGAGACTGAACTCAGCGATAGACAAGGGAAGAAAGCCAGTTTCGTCTGGGGTGAACCCATGCCATTGGACAAGGATATTGAACAGGGAGAGAGTGAAGCCAACACGAGTTTCAAAATAGATCCAGGCTTTGTGGGCCATGTGCTTGAACTGGCAGATGTAGGTGAGCATGGAGAGAACAGTCTCCACCACCATGCGCACATTCCATTCGCCTCGCCGACACATGCGCAGGTTGGTGGGATGCCAACCTTTCTTCTCAAAGCCGATGCCGGAGAAGATGACCATGTCGTTTTTGAACTTGTCAACCAGATGTTGAAAGGCAGAGCCATCGTGGACATTGGCGGTGTCACACTCCCAGTCGACGATACGGCCCAAATGGTCGAGTACGAAACAGAGCTTTCCCCCGACAATCCAGCGGGTGTTCGACTTGCCTTTCTTGCCGTTCTGCTTATCGCTGCGACCTTCGCGTCGGGGATCGAGCAGTTCGATGCCATAGCTGTCGATGACACCGATGAGCGATGGTGCCGCCATGAACTCGCCAATCAGATGACGATGGCTGTTGAACAGGCGAAACAGCCGAGTGCGGTCCGGCAGCTTCGGAAAGAGTGGTCGATAATCGCGCGTCAGCCATCGCCAGAAGGCGCGCTGGCCTTTGCCCGTCAAGGCATATAGCAAGGCTAGTGTCACCACTTCACTCGGATAGAGGTTAGCTTGGCTGTGTTTGGGCAGGTGTCCAATCTGGTCGTCCACTGGGCAGAACAGTTCCATGATAAAATCAACCGTGGTCATGGGAATAGCTCCTCTCTTGTGGCTTGTAGGTTACAAGTGAGATTGTCGCCTTTCTCATAGCCTCCCGCAAACTAGCACCAAAGGTTAATAGCAGCGCTACGATTGCAGGTTATGTCCGCGGTCCGTCGTCTGCGCTTTTACTGATGCACAATTACCAGCGTCCCTGGGTTCTCGTCGTTGCTGATAAACCAACCTTGTGAGGTATGGACAGGCTCGGCCCACTCGAAGAGCCATTTGGCTTCGTCGGTGCGCATATTGATACAACCCCGGCTGGCCGGGCGACCAAAGTTGGCATGCCAGGTGGTGCCGTGGAAGGCGTAGTCTTCGTAGAAATATTGGACCCAGGGCACGTTGCTCAAATAATAGTAGGTCCCTGCGGCGCGGTTGCCGCCGTACATGTCTTGGAGCGGCGTCTTGGCCCAGATGCGAAAGGAGCCGGTAACGGTCGGCGTGGCCGGCAGACCGGTGGAGACGACAAACGAGCGGATCGGCGTAGTTCCTTCGTAGGCGGTGACACGCTGTTCGCTCAGATCCACGGCGATCCACTTTTCGGTGGTGGTGGGGTACTCGGTATAGACAAGGAAGCCATTTTCGTCGACGCGCGCACTCATCCCCATGCGTTCGTGTAGGGCGGGCGGCGCAATCACAAGTTTCTGACCAGGCGAGATGCGGTTGGCATCGGCCAGATTGTTGGCGCGAATGATGGCCCTGGCGGTAGTATCGTAGAGATTGGCAATGCTGCCGATGCTTTGCCCTGCCTCAACCACATGGATGCGCGACTGCTCGGCGTCCTCGGATCCGCTGGCCGCAAAGCCAGCGGGGACCGTCAGTTCCCGGCCAGCGGTCAGCCGTTGCCCTGGGTTAACGCGGTTCTCTTCGGCCAGCCAGGCCAGGCTGATGCGATGGGCGGCGGCAATGCTGAAGAGTGTATCTCCCGGTTTGACAGTGTAGGTCGTTGTGTCCAGATCCGCAGCGCGGCTATTGGCAGGGTTGACCGTCCTGGCGGTGTCGGTGGGGAGGAGCAACCGCTGCCCAGCCCAGACGAAATTGGCATTGGTGAGGTTGTTGAGACTGCGCAACGTCTCGACGTTGGTGCCATACTTTTGGGCGATCTGGCTCAACGTATCGCCAGGCTGCACAATGTGGACATTCTCATCGGCCAGGGCTGCTGTGGAGCCGAGCGAGATGAGCAAAAGGGAGAGGATGACAATTTTACCTATTGTCATCCATAGTCGCCGAGGGTGCGTCATGGATCTTCTCTTTCCGATGGGTTGCTGCTTCTTGGGCCAGATTGCCCAAATTATACCCATCGAATCTCACTCTGTCACATTGGTTTTGATCCTTTAACAAACCAATAACAGAACAGCAATCTATTGAAAACCTAGCGCCGCTATCCTGATGACTGAGGGAACAACCCTGGGGCAAACTGCAAAAGACAAACGCAGACGGTGGTCAAGTTCCCTCAAAATCTTTCATTGTTCATCGCCAGAAAGCGAGCGGTGAGCAATTTCCTCTTAATCTGGGCTGGATCGCATGTGAAGATTGCGATCTCGAGCCCAGTTTTTTAGCTAACGCCCTTCCTTCTGGAACCAAAAAGACCTCTCCCCGCTACGTCAATACGAAAGCGGGGAGAGGTCTTTTTGTCGGTTACGCTCATCCAGAGGTGGGACGTCAGATGAGCAGCGTATAAATCAGACATTATCGGTAATAGCCATTTTCTGAAGATCTGCCAGGTTATAGAAAACCTGGCAGGTCTTATTGCCGATACTGTCTATTGATGCGCCTTTACTCTTCAACTGTCAGGGGCGCAAACTGATTCTGCGCAGCCAACTGCATTGGATCGCCAGTGCCGACAAAACGATAAAGCGGCAGATCATTGTAGGTCATCTGGTTGACGCCATTGCGCTGCACCTGACCAAACATTGCCGGATCCAGGCCCTCGCCGACTTCTAAATTCTCAGTCGCTTGCAGTGGTTCAAAATTCTCATCGGCTGTAACAGCGGTCTCAGCGCCTATGTAGGCAAAGATCGGCTGACCATTCTGATCGGCCAGGAAGCGGTTGCCCGCTGCATCCGTCGCCAGAGTCAGGCTGATGGGCGCCGTCGCAGCCAAACCAACGGTAGGCGTCTGCACTCCGGTCTCCTGAACATCTTGAGTATCGGTGACAACATCTGTTTCTTCAGTCTCAGTTATCACATCAGTATCGGTGATGTCTTCTTCAACGGCCACATCCGGCTCCTCAACAAGAGGCTCCTCTACAACAGGCGTCTCCGCAGCCACGGGTGCCTCCTCGACAGCCGCTGGCGTCGCATCGACCTCAACCACATCGGCCTCAGTGACAATGGCTGGCTCTTGCGTTGTCCCCGTGCCACAAGCGCTGAGGACCATCAGCAGGACAACGATCATCGATAGCAGAATTGGGTGTTTTTTGTGCAAATCCATTCGGTATTTCTCTCTTTCAGACTAAATTGGCTTCTGCAATATACAAGCAACATAGCGATTATTGTATCGAAGGAAAGAGATCCGATCTATGTATCACTCTCCATAGGGAGGTAATAGATGGGGATACAAGTCACAATCACCTGTGAGGAATTGCCACAAATACTTCTGAGGAACAGCGTTACTATCGGCGGATTGCAGATCTGGGCAGCGAATGGGTAAAATCGGTATAAGTGATTGGGAAAGTGTTCACAGGAGTCTGTTGTGGTTCAATCGAACTGCCGGTTGCGCGGGGTAATGAGCGTCTTGTTATTTGTGGGCGCGATCTTCATCCTCTCGCTCTCGGTTATGCTTGCCCAGGCGTCCTCTCCAGAGGAAGAACCTGGGCTAACGGCCATCGTTACACATGTCACAAGCGATGATCCTCAGTTTGTGCCGGGGGTGGTACTGATCCAATTTGACGACGACGTGATGACAAGCCGGGCGTATGATCTGGCAGCATCCTTGCCCGGAGCGCAGCGTGCAGAAGCGTTGGCATCGGCGGCAGGGATCTATCGGATCACGGTTGAGATTGGCAGCGAGCGCGCACTCGCGGCTGAGTGGATGCAAGATCCGCGTGTGCGCATGGCCGAACCCGACTTCATTTTCTACACGACGGCAACCCCCAACGATTCACTCTATGGCCGCTACCAGTGGAACTTACGCCAGATCCGCGCCGATCAAGCCTGGGATCGCACAACGGGCAGCAGCCATGTGGTGATCGCCATCATTGATACAGGCGTCGATCTCACCCATCCTGACCTTGTGGATAAGATTGTTCCTGGCTATGACCTGCTACACAATGACGCCGATCCTGCGGATGATCAGGGTCACGGAACCCATGTTGCCAGCATCGCCGCGGCGAGCAGCAACAACGAGCAGGGGATCGCCGGGGTTGCCTGGGGTGCGCGCATTATGCCCATCAAGGTATTGGACGCCAACGGCGTGGGCCGCAGTTCAACTATCGCCCAAGGGATAAGTTGGGCGGTGGATCAGGGCGCGCATATTATCAATCTGAGCCTGGGCGGCTCCAACTATTCGGACACAGTCGCCCGCGCCATCTACGATGCTCACCAACGCGGCGTACTCGTGATCGCGGCAGCGGGCAATCACTACCGGCGAGGGAACCCCGTCATCTACCCGGCAGCCTACAACCATGTGCTGGCGGTTGCTGCCACTACCGATACCGATGGACACGCATCCTACTCTAGCAGTGGCAGCTACGTGGATGTCGCAGCGCCAGGGGGCGATCCAGGCAGCGCCAACGACAGAGATAGCCGCCATTGGATCCCTGGCGCCTATTGGCGCGGATCGGGAATGTCCTATGTCTGGTTGAGCGGAAGCAGCCAGGCCGCGCCCCATGTCTCTGGCCTGGCCGCCCTTCTCCTCTCGATCAATGCCAGCTTGACGCCGGATCAACTATCGGCGATTATCACCGGCGCAGCGGTGGATGTGCAGTTGCCCGGCTGGGACGAGTTCAGCGGGCACGGGCGGATCGACGTATCCGCTGCGCTGGATGCCGTGCAGACACTCGCCGCCAACACACCTACGCCCACCCCCTCATGGACGGCGACGCCCACAGCAACCCCATCCCCGACGCCGTTGCCTCCGGCGCTGCTCCGTCCACGCCAGGATCGACGCATCAACAGCGTCGTCACCAATCATCAGGCAGATGCGGTAGTGGTTGCGGATCACAAGGGCAATCTGACAAGCCTCTGGCACGATGGACGCAATGGCAACGACGCGCTCTACAGCGCCCATCTCAACGCCACCGGCAAGGATTGGAGCGCTAACCTGTTGGTCGTCGGGACACAACAACGCAATGCTCTCGACGTGATCAGCCCGCCTGCCCTCGCAACGGAGAAAAATGGGACGATCCACGCTATTTGGCACAGCCAGAACGGATCAGACAGTGCCAGCATTTTCTATAGCGCTCAAGCGCAAGCGGGGTCCGCGTGGACGCTTCCGCTGCGTATCGATCACGACGACATCGCAGCCAACCGCACCCATCCTGTGCTGGCGGTGGCCGACGATGGTACGCTGACCGCTGTTTGGGAGGACGAACGTAACGCCGCCAAATCAGAAATCTATTGGAGCGAACGCAAACCAGGCAGCAGCGAATGGAGTACGCCAGCGCTGATCTACGCGTTGGGTGTGGGCGACCAGCGTGAAGCAACCCTGGCGATAGGAACTACGGGCGTCTACATCGCTTGGGTCAGCCGCAATGGGGAGACAGCCACACTGGTGGTTGCGCACAAGCGTCTATCCGCCCCGATCTGGTCGACGCCGCAGATCACATTGCCGCTCAATCCAACCGTGGAGCGTTATGGACCTGCGCTCATCGTCGATGCGAATGAGGTTGCCACGCTTGCCTGGTCCGATCAACGGACGGCGGAGACGGGTCTCGACATTTTTACGATCCAACAGAGAAAGGGCCAGGAACAGTGGTCTTCGCCGGCGCGGGTGAATGATGACTACGGGTCAAGCGATCAGCGCCATCCGCGGTTGGCAGCGAGCGCCCACGGGTTGGCGATTGTGTGGGAAGATATGCGATCCGGCGATCCGGATATCTTCATGACCTGGCAGATGCCGGATAGCGCTGCCTGGTCGCCGAACCATCGCGCCAATCAGGACGAAGCTGGGATCATCCAACGTGGACCGGACGTTGCGATGGACGCCAACGGTCATACCACCGTCGTGTGGACAGACTATCGCACGGGCAACACGGCCCCAGAGATCTATACGCGCTTCATCCCCTTGGGCGAGCGGTTTTCGATCTATCTCCCCCGTGTGGCAACTTCGGAGCGGCGCGAATAGCTTGCTCTCTGCGGAAATATTCTCGATACAGACAAAGATGAGGACAGACCTCATGCCAATTGAGATGGGAAAGTCTACGATTCCCTGACGCTTCCCCTGTGAGGATCTCAACATAGACTGAAATCAGTCCAAATCTATCCGAAGTCAGTTTGCACTTCTTCAAAAACAATTTATAATGGCTTCAACTTCGTATGCGACCCATCTTATAGGTCGCGCCTCATCACCACGGATGGCGCTGGTTTGTAGGCTTTGACGCAGACCAATCAAACGTGTACAAACAAAGGGATAGCCCGATGGGAACACCGAAAGTCTTCTGTAGCAATGCGCTCCTTGTATTAGGGATTCTTTTCTTAGGAGGGTTTGCCGCTTTTGAGATCAACGGACTCCAGATCAATCCAATCATCCCCGCTCTTGCTGCTTTTTGTATCGCCAGCACCGCTCTGTTGGACCGTCTTGGCCACCGAGAATTTGAATAATGGCTCAATCTAACTGAATAGACCGATCTTGACGCCACCCATCCGGTGGCGTTTTTGTTGGCTGTTTCCTGTGTCGTCTTGCTCCTAGTCATCTGTCTAGTCGGCAACCTGCGCGCGTGGGCATAGTGAAAAAATTCACGGATGTTTATACTTGCCTTGACACATAGGATTTCTAACTGGAATCCGCACCATACTTGCAGTGACACAATGCCGTGTTACCAATGAAGCTCTACCCTTTAGTTGAGCGCTTACACACTAGATTTTGTTTAGGGCTACGTACCCGTGGCCGATACGACCTAATTATCTGGAGGAACTATGCAAAACGTTGGCCCACACATCAGCGAATATGGCATTGAGAACCACGGCATCACCAATGCTGAGACGGTTTACTGGAATCTGCCGACGCCTATGCTCTACGAAGAAGCGATCCGTCGTCGCGAGGGAGCGTTGACCCACCTGGGGCCGCTGGTGATCCGCACTGGCGATCATACTGGCCGCTCACCCAACGACCGCTTTGTTGTGAAAGAATCAGCCACTCAAGATGATTTATGGTGGGGCAAGATCAACAGCCCATTTGATCAGACGAAATTCGATGATCTTTTCCGCCGTATGCGCTCTTACAGCCAGCATCGGGATCTCTTTGTTTTCGATGGGTATGTGGGCGCCGACGAGCGCTACCGCCGCAAGGTGCGTGTAATCGCCGAAAAAGCATCCCTGGTACTCTTTGCCCGCAATATGTTTATCCGTGAGTTCAATGGGGAAAAGCTGCGCGCCTTCAAGCCTGATTTCACCGTAATCGACATGCCAAGCTTCCACGCCATTGCAGAAGAGGACGGTACGCGCAGCCAGACATTCATCATCTTGAACTTTGCCAAGAAGTTGGTACTCATCGGCGGCACGGCCTACAGCGGCGAGATCAAAAAGTCGATCTTCAGCGCCATGAACTACATCCTTCCTAAGATGGGCGTGATGAGTATGCACTGTAGCGCCAACTACGGCGTCGATAAGAATGACGTCGCCCTCTTCTTTGGCCTCAGCGGCACAGGAAAGACGACGTTGAGCGCAGATCCAACGCGCACGTTGATCGGCGACGACGAACATGGTTGGAGCGAGGACGGTATCTTCAATTTGGAGGGTGGCTGCTACGCCAAGGTGATCAAGTTGGATCCAAAAGGCGAGCCGGAAATCTATGCGACGACCCGCCGCTTTGGAACCATCTTGGAAAATGTCGCCTACGATGCCAAGACCCGTCGCGTGGATCTAAACGATGCGTCGCTCACCGAGAATACACGGGCCAGCTATCCGATTACGCACATTGCCAACGCCGATCCATCGGGCATCGCTGGTCACCCCAAGCACATCGTCTTCTTAACAGCGGATGCGTTTGGCGTGCTACCTCCGATTAGCAAGTTGAACAAAGAGCAGACCATGTACCACTTCTTGAGTGGGTATACGGCTCGTGTCGCCGGCACCGAGCGCGGCGTTACCGAACCCAAACCCGTCTTCTCGGCCTGTTTCGGAGCGCCTTTTATGCCACTGCATCCGGGCGTCTATGCGGAACTCTTGGGCAAGAAGATCGATGAACACCAGGCGCAGGTCTGGCTTGTCAATACCGGGTGGACGGGTGGACCGTACGGTGTGGGGAGCCGCATGAAGTTGGAATACACCCGCCGCATGATTTCGGCAGCCCTTAGCGGCGAGTTGGACAACGTGAAGACCGTGGTCGATCCCTTCTTTGGCTTTGAGATCCCGGTCGAAGTGGAAGGCATTCCGAGCGAGATTCTGACGCCGCGCAACACCTGGCCGGATGCAGAAGCCTACGATGCGCAGGCCAGCAGCCTGGCCGAGATGTTCGCGGAGAACTTCAAACAGTTCGAGAGCGATGTCAGCGAGGCGATTGCTGCCGCAGGTCCGCAGGCAAGGGTGGCCGTCCGCTAGATTGAAACTTGGAGACGCGTCCTGTTGCGTCTCCTATCGAAGAGATGAAAAGCGCCGGGGATCTCTCCTCCGGCGCTTTCTGATCCCTGCGCCCGACCGTGGTATACTGGCGTTACCATTGTTTTGGATCGATCCCTTGCCGATTGGAGAAAACTCGTGCCCTCGACCCACCCGTTCGACCCTGAAAGTGATGATCTTGAGGAAATGCTAGAGAGCCTCCTCAACCAGCAGAACTTGGCCGAGGATTACCGCAGCGGCTTCGTCGCCGTGATTGGACGGCCCAATGTGGGCAAATCCACGTTGCTCAACCGGTTGCTCGGGCAGAAAATCGCCATCACCAGCGATAAACCGCAGACCACACGCGATCAGATCCTGGGCATCCGCACAGAAGAGAACGGTCAATATATCTTTCTCGACACGCCGGGCATCCATCGCCCCAAACATAAACTCGGCCAGCACATGGTGCAAGTGGCCGAAGAGAGCATTACCAATGACGCCGATGTGGTCCTCTGGCTGGTCGATATCTCGGTTCCCCCCACGGATGAGGACGAGTTGATCGCCGCCCGCCTTCACGAATTACACGGCGGACGCCCGCTGCCGCCGATCCTGCTTGGGTTGAACAAGATCGACGAATGGCATGGTGATGCGGCTGCGCTTGAAGATCGTACACAGACCTACCGAGCGCTGTTGCGCTGGCTGGCCGAAGAGACCGGAGAGGAGATCCCAACGCTTCGCTTCAGCGCGATCAGCGGGCAAGGTGTGGATGAGTTGCTAGAAAATCTACGTCAACAGCTTCCCCAAGGACCGCAATACTTCCCTGAGGATCAAGTGACCGATCTCAATATGCGCTTCCTCGTGGCGGAGCTGATCCGCGAGCAGGTTCTCAACTCGCTGCATCAAGAGGTCCCTCACAGTGTGGCCGTGGGCATCACCGATTTTGAGGAACGCAGCAACAATCTGACCTATATCGCCGCGACCATCTACGTCGAGCGCGCTTCGCAAAAAGGGATTGTCCTCGGCAGCGGCGGCGCCATGATCAAACAGATCGGCAGATTGGCCCGTCCCCAGATCGAAGAGATGGTGGGGACCAAAGTCTATCTCGAACTCTGGGTAAAGGTGTGGGAAAAGTGGCGGCGCAAAGACAACATGCTGCGACGACTGGGATATGAGATCAACCGGCGGTAGCCGATCCACCTTTAGAATTCATACCGGTGGAGCAAGTAAGTTCGTTGCGGTTTCACACCCTGGGCCTCAAGGAAATTATTGACCAGCGCCGTCGAAGGGAACGGTCCCACCGACAGCCGATCCCAGCCGGATTCGTAACTGTGGCGCAACGCCCGCCGCCAAAGCTGTCGCCCGATCCCCTGTCTGCGCTGGGATGGCGCCACCCCGCCAAAGAGCAGACGCCCCGCCTTCACCCCTTGCCGCGCGCGCCAGGCCAGCCAGGCGCGTCCCCAAAGTTGGCGTCCTCCCCGACCCCGCCGCAGGATCGCCGCCAGATCAGGCTGCAACAACACAAAGCCAACGGGCTGCTCTTCCACTTCGGCCAGCCAGCCCGCCAGCGGCCAACGGCTGATCCACTTGAGCAGAAAAACAGTCTCTGGCTCATCCGGCGGCGGAAAGTCTGCCCAAGTTGGCATCGTCTGCTGAAAGAGGGGAAGCAGATCCCCTGCCAGCCGCCGTGGCTCGAAAGGATGCAAGGTGGCAGGCCCATCCCTCTCTTTTTCCAATAACCGGGCAACCTCCACCTCATAGAGCAGACTACGCCCCAACGGACGGCAGATCTCCATTATCAATTCGGGCAAGTACGGGGGATTGTACGGGCTATGCAGCGGCGGCCAACGGTGGAAATGATCTTGAAGGACGCCTGTCCCCAGATAGGGCGAGATCCCCGTAGGCAGGATGAGTTGGCGCACCCCGGCTGGCTGAAGAAATTCCCTGGCCGTCATCAAAAACCGTGAAAGCGTCTCCGCGTCGTTTGCAACGTGGAGACAAGCCGCATAGGCCGCGCCATCGCGCCGCCGCCGGTCGCGCAGAAGCAGGCCCGCCACTATCGATTCCTCAAACAGCGCGCTTGAGAGAGTGGGCAGATCACTGCGTTGAGGTGAATGAGGTTGAGTACGACGCGGCAGCGCTTCGCCATAGAGCAATAAAGGATCCAATCGCGCCAGGTGCGGTGTACGGTCTGGCTCAAGGGCTGATCTCCAATCTGACCACAAGGGCGGCGTCCAACGGGGATCGTTTTCATAGATCCGCCACCAACGCCCGGCAAAATCCCGGCGCTGCCAACTTCCTTCAGCCAGTTGAAACCGATAGTTGAAATAGCGAGATAGCAAAGCAGATCCTCCTTGGGTCGGCGGTTCCTCATCTCTCATTTCGTATCATACACCATTCCCCATTTCCGCTACAGCGCTGTCGAATTGTCCTCCGTGGTAACGACTTACCCCTCCAACTCCCCCAGCATGCAGGCGGAGAACTGCGGCTACAAAGACTTACGGCTCCCTTCATGTACATGATGGCTGGGGAGGGTTTAGTCATTATTATTCCCCTGGGGGATAACTTTGGGGATAAGTCTGGGTAAAATGGGATAACCCCAACGCGCTTGAGAACAACTCGCCAGCGCTTCCACCAGTCCTCATCGCGCCCAAAGATCAACCTTAAATTTTATGAATCTTTTAGCATGACATAATGAGAAGGTGAGCGAGTATTTTGGGGTTAGCCATCATCGAACCTCAATATGTCGCGTAGAACAAATGTGCATTGCTCGAAAAATCCAACATTTTGAGTCACTGACCACAGAAATACAATTGGCAATTTGTCCCTTTTCTGATAGAGTACTTCTTACTGGATCGTTCACTGGCAAGCACCCCAATGCATGTAGCATGCCATCGAGATCTTCGAAATGAGCGGCCTCACCTCGCGACATACCGATTTCTGACCCCTGTCTGATTCGGTGTTTAGATCCCTCTGCAGAGGATCTACCTCGGTCGCAGATTCGCAACAATCAATAATCTTCCTTACTTGCGTCGGTGCATTTGTGAAATTCTTCACCAAGAGCAACGCTTCTATGCGTTCCCCCCTGGCACTGTACAACAAGCGGAAGCAATCGGTAGGAGGGCAAATAATTGAGCAATTATCCATTCTCTCCACAAGCATATAACTCGCTGCCAGCCCAACAGGGTGATTTTAGCAGCGCTGTTTATTCACAGGGGCAGAACTCGGCTGAAGATGGCAGAAATCTGACACCAACGCCAACTGAAACAGCCTATCTTCCTATCTCCCAAGCTGCCCACCCGACTGTGCGGGCAGCCAATGTCTGGCAAATGGCATTGAGCGAATTGGCGCTGCAGATGCCATCCGCTACTTACGAAACATGGGTTCGCGACACCTCTGTCATCGCCTATGAGGATGGCGAATTTATTGTCGGCACCCCCAATCCCTATGCACGAGATTGGCTTGCCAATCGTCTGCATACGAGCATCAAACGCATCCTGAGCAAGATTTTGCAGCGCTCGGTCCAGGTGACTTTTCGTGTGCGTCCCCATATCTCGATAGAAGAGGATGGAGCGGCGCTCTCGCCTCTCTATCACACAGTTGAGGCCGAAGAGATGGTGGAACACAGGTCGGTGGACGAACGACCATCCCTTTACCCCCAGCCAGAACCGTCCAGACGCCCGCAGTGGGAAACCGATGCGGAAGAGGCGTCGGTTGTGCAGAAGACGTCGGCAACGCAGGCTGCAACGCCTGTCCCCGCCTGGAACAATCGCGGGCGGACAGCGCCGGAAACCAAAGGGGACTCGTCCAATCGCGGGCAGGGGACGGGCCGTTTTGAGGTCCATAGTACCCCGCTCAATCCGCGCTACACTTTTGAATCGTTTGTGGTGGGCAGTCACAATCGCCTGGCCCATGCGGCAGCGCTTTCGGTCGCCGACCATCCGGGGCAGCGCTTCAACCCCCTGTTTGTTTATGGAGGCGTGGGTCTGGGTAAAACCCATTTGCTCCACGCGATTGGGAACCAAATGCTCAGTCACGGTTTGCAAGTGCTGTACTGTTCGTCGGAGCAGTTTACCAATGACCTGATCAGCGCCATTCGCGGGCAGAGTACAGAGGAATTCCGCAACAAGTATCGGCAGGTCGATCTGCTGCTCATCGACGATATCCAATTTATCGGCGGCAAAGAAAGCACGCAAGAAGAGTTCTTTCATACCTTCAACCATCTTCACGCCGCCGGTCGCCAGGTCGTCATTAGCAGCGATCGTCCGCCCAAAGAGATCGCCACCCTGGAAGCCCGTCTGCGCAGCCGGTTTGAAGGGGGGCTACAGGCGGACATATCCCAGCCCGATCTGGAGACCCGTGTAGCTATTCTCCAGACGAAGGCCGCCTTGATGAAAACAACTGTACCGATGGAAGTGCTGATGGTGATTGCCGAACGGGTGGAAAGTAACATCCGCGAATTAGAGGGCGCGCTCAATCGATTGATTGTTCAGGCCCCTCTCTATGAAAATGGCTTGACCCGCAAGGTCGCAGAAGAAATTCTGAACAATTTGATGCCGCAGCGACGGCCGCGCGAGGCATCCAGCGTTGTCGAAATCGTGGCCGAACACTTTCACCTGACGCTAGAAGATATGACCGGGCGCACGCGCACCAAGGAAGTGGCGTATGCCCGCCAGGTAGCGATGTACATGCTGCGCGAAGAAAACGCGCTTTCCCTGCCCGTCATTGGTCACCTCTTAGGCGGGCGTGATCACAGTACTGTGCGCTATGGCGTCGAAAAGGTTGCCCTTGATATGGAAGAGGATGAAGAATTACGTCGCCACATTCTGACTCTGCGCGAAAAGGTCTACGCGCCGCCAGCCAGTCGTTGATCCTTCTTCACAACCCACATGAGTGACGAGCGGCTCCACTCTCCTGAACTTCAGGTCGGGTGGAGCCGCTCAACATTGGGAGCGGCGGCGCGACGCGCTCTCAACATGTACGCTCACGCAACGTCTCTTCCATACCCTGGTTCGGCAAAGTGGTTTGCATATTTGGGGTAGGTACAGTACACTATCAACCACACGAACAACCCCAGGCAATTGATCTTCTCGACGCGTCTATTGTGTGATCAGATGACGACAGCCTGTTCCAGTCGTGTGATGTGCGGACGGTTCATGTGGAGTCCTTATGGCCAGGGATGGACATCAAAAAGCGTTAGATACGACTCTCGCCACGTTGAGCAAACGCTATGGCGATGGGATCATCATGAAGTTGGGCGACGCCATTAAGTTGGATGTGGAAACCATCCCAACGGGTAGCCTCAGCCTTGATATTGCCTTAGGCGTTGGGGGGATGCCGCGCGGTCGTATCGTTGAGATCTACGGCCCAGAAAGCTCGGGCAAAACAACGCTCTCGCTTCACATTGTGGCGGAAGCGCAACGTGCAGGCGGCGTCTGCGGCTTTGTCGATGTGGAGCACGCGTTGGATTCTTCCTATGCGCGCAAAATCGGTGTGAATGTAGATAATCTCTACGTGAGCCAGCCGGACACAGGCGAGCAGGCGTTGGAAATCACCGAAGCCCTGGTTCGCTCTGGCGCGATGGATGTGGTGGTGGTGGATAGTGTGGCAGCGCTGGTCCCTCGTGCGGAGATCGAAGGCGAAATGGGAGATAGCCATGTGGGGTTGCAGGCGCGGCTGATGAGCCAGGCGCTGCGCAAGCTCATCGGCGCGGTGAAATCGAGTGGGACCTGTCTGATTTTTACCAATCAACTGCGGCAGAAGATCGGCGTCATGTTTGGCAATCCAGAGACGACATCCGGCGGGATGGCGCTTAAGTTCTATGCCAGCGTCCGGCTCGATGTGCGCCGGATTCAGGCGATCAAACAGGGCAATGATGTTGTTGGCAGCCGCACACGGGTCACTGTGCGCAAGAATAAAGTGGCGCCGCCTTTCAAAGTCGCTGAATTCGATATTATGTACAACGAAGGGATCAGCACCGAAGGCGACTTGATCGATCTGGGCGTCGAACACGATATTATTGAGAAGCGCGGCGCCTATTACCGCTTCAACAGCGAGCCGATTGGGCAGGGCCGCGAAAATGCCAAGATTCACCTTCAGGAACATCAGGATCTTGCCGATCAGATCGATCAATTGATACGCGAGCGGGCTGGGTTGCCCACCCGTTTCCAAAATGCGCAAGCTGTCAAGGTTGAATGAACTGCGCTGGCAAGCGGCGCAGGCATCCCCTGCCTACGCCAGCCCGTAACATACCTCTGCCGATTTCTATATTTACTAAAACATCGCCACTCAGGTATACTATTTGTTCTGTAGTATGCTGCCCTTTTTGGCAGCACAAATTGATATCTTTGTCATAGCGCAAAACGATTGGCACAATCAGCCAGGCGACTGGTTTATCTCTGTTCTTTCGAAAACAGCAGAACCATTTGCATAGCACCTCGATCAATCGGTCTGGAGGGCAAGCAGTGTGCCGCCTCGGACTGTACGGTGAAGTTCGTTTGGACACCGAACGTCCTATTCACAGATCGGACTATTCCAGGCTGAACCATCTATGCGCTGTGGCGTACGCCGCAGCGCATTTTGTTGTTGGCGTACGGGAAGAATTTCAAAATGGCAGGAGAGATCACCAGCCTTCGTTTTCAAAAAGGCAACCAGGAGCGGGTCAACGTCTATCTCGAAGGGGAGTATGCTTTTGCTCTGCCCGCCACTGAGGCGGTCAGGTTGCGCAAAGGACAATTCCTCAGCGATGAAGAGATCCGCTCGCTACGAACTGTCGATCTGGAAGCCAAGGCGTTTGATCGAGCGATCCGGTTTCTAGGCGTACGCCCACGGAGCGAATGGGAAGTCCGCCAGAACTTGCAACGGTACCGTCCTCGCGGCGGGGAAACGTTGACCGATGAGCAGATCGAACGGGTGATTGAACGGTTACACGCCCGCCAATATCTGGACGATCAGGAATTTGCCCGTTATTGGGTTGAACAGCGTAACCGGTTCAAACCCAGATCCCCCCAGGCGCTGCGCTATGAATTACGGCGCAAGGGGGTTGCCGCTCAGATCGTTGACGCAATTGTTGAGCAAGAGACCGACCCCAGGTCAGCGGCGCTCGATGCCGCACGCAGCCGGGCCCACCGTTGGTACACATTAGGGGAAGCAGAATTCCAAAAGAAGATGGCGGCGCTGCTCCAACGCCGCGGCTTTCGCTGGGAGATCATCCGTGACGTGATCCAACAGGTCTGGCAAGAACGAGGAGGGGATGAAAGTGATTGATTCCACAATGTATCTATATTTATCGACCCAAAATCATGTAAGGATCCGGAGATGGACATCGTACTATCGATAATTCTCATTATCGTAGCTGCGCTCGCAGGTGCAGCCATCGCCGGTTATGTCGCCTTTCAACGTGGGCGTACAGCAGGCGTCGATCATGAACGCGAACGCCAGCGTGTTCTCCTTCAGACTGCCGAACAGCGAGCAGTGCAACTTCTGACCGAAGCGGAAGCCGAGATCAGAGGCAAGGAACTGCAACTGAAGGAAGAAGAAGTTCGTATGCGTAATGAGATGGACGCCGAAATCACCCGGCGACGCAAAGAACTCGACCGTGTTGAACAACGACTACAAAGCCGGCAAGAAAATGTTGAAAAGCGGATGGATCAGCTAGAGGCGCGTGAACGGAAGCAAAATCAGCGAGAGAAGCGCCTCGATCAGGTAGAAGAGGAACTGAGCAAAGCCGAAGAAGAACGAAACGCCGAGCTACAGCGCGTCGCCCGCATGACCGAAGAGGAAGCGCGCATTGAACTGCTCAAAGAAGTGGAAAAGAAGACTCGCCACGAGTTGGCGCGTACGATCCGTGAGGTGGAGGTGGAAGCGCAGGAAATGGCCGAACGCCGCGCCCGTGAGATCGTCACCCTAGCCGTGGAACGGGTCGCCAGCGAGCATGTGACAGAGTATGCCGTCAGCGCCGTAAATCTGCCCTCCGACGAAATGAAGGGGCGTATTATCGGTCGGCAAGGCCGTAACATCCGCGCCATTGAACAGGCGACCGGGGTCGATCTGGTGGTGGATGACACACCGGAAGCGATCCTGATCAGCAGTTTTGATCCTGTGCGGCGCGAGGTGGCGCGCATTGCCCTGAGCAAACTGGTGGCAGATGGACGCATCCACCCGGCGCGGATTGAGAAGGAAGTTGAGAAGGCGCAACAAGAAGTAGAGCAGGTCATCATGGAAGCGGGCGAACACGCGCTGATCGAGACCAATACCCAGGGGCTGCATCGGGAGATCCAGCGGCTGATTGGGCGTCTCAAGTATCGCACCAGCTACGGGCAGAACCAATACTACCACGCCATGGAGACCGCTCATCTGGCGGCGGTAATTGCCAGCGAGCTCCACGCCGACGTCAAAACTGCCCGTCTGGGCGGATTGCTCCACGATATCGGCAAGGCAGTCAGCCATGAGATCGACGGGCCACATGCCATTGTAGGCGCAGAGATCGCCAAGCGCTATAACATCAATAGCAAGGTAGTCAACTGCATTGCCAGCCATCACGGCGAAGTCGAGCCAGAGAGCATCGAAGCGGTGATCGTGGCCGCGGCGGATGCCATCAGCGGCGCTCGCCCTGGTGCCCGTCGTGAAAGCCTGGAGGCGTATATCAAACGGGTAACGGCGCTGGAGGACATTGGCAACAGCTTTGCCGGCGTCAGCCAGACTTTCGCCATCCAAGCTGGCCGTGAGATCCGCGTGATTGTACGGCCAGAGGATCTGGATGATCTCGAAGTGATCGAGTTGAGCAAGGATATTGCCAAGAAGATCGAGGACAACCTGGAATACCCAGGCCAGATCCGTGTGACGGTGATTCGGGAGACACGCTCCGTCGCCCACGCCAAATAGAGATAGCCACAGCATCAATTGTGAGATCAAAGAAGTCCTGCCGTCGTGCGACGGCAGGACTTCTTTGATCTTCTAAACGCTTGGTTCGACTTTGTACATTCTGGGGACATTTTAACGAATGATCACCGATTTCCTAGAGAAGCCATTTGAACATCATACAATTCGGTACGGGTGCGGCAAGCAGCACCCGGCGGACGCAGCAAGCGGACCCTGCGTCCGCCAGCGCCCCTACGATTGTACGACTTTATGTGTGTTCTCTATTATCCGCGCACAGAACCGGCGAAGAGACCCTGCACCAGCGCCCGCTGCGCCAGCATATAAAGGATGATCACGGGGATGGCGGCCATTGTCGAGCCGGCCATCAGCGGACCCCACATGTAGATGTCGGCCACAATGTGCGAGGCAAGGCCGACGGGCACTGTCTGCAACCGGCTGCTGGTGATGAAGATCAGCGCGTAGAGGAATTCGTTCCATGAGAGCGTGAAGGCGAAGATCCCCGCGGCGACGAGACCCGGCGCCGAGAGCGGGAGCAGGATTTTGTAAAAAGTCTGTAGCCGCGTACAGCCGTCGATCATCGCCGCTTCTTCCATATCCTTGGGGATGGCCTTAAAATAGCCCATTAACATCCACGTGCAGAAGGGGATGCTAAAGGTGAGATAGGTAACCACCAGCGATGTCAGCGTGTTTGCCAGCCCTACCGTATAAACGATGATATAGAGCGGAATAAAGAGTAGCGATCCTGGGATCAGATAGACAAAGAGGATCGAACGCGCAATCGTCGCCCGTCCCCGATAGCGCATGCGCGTGACGCTAAACGCGCCCAGGCTGCTCACCGTAATCGTGAGGATCGTTGTGGCGCTTGCTACCACAAGGCTATTGCGCAGGCGCACGCCAAACTGGTAACGGTTCAACTCGGTTTCATAGTGCTCAAGCGTAAATTGCTGGGGCAGCAACGAGACCCGGCGGGCGTAGAGTTCGGCGTTGGGCCGCACCGAAGTCGCTACCATCCAATAGAAAGGGAAGACCACCCAGATGAAAAAGATGAGCAGAGCCATCACAAAAAGCGTACGGCGCACAAGGCGCTGAAGTTTGTATTGTTCACGCCAGAAGTTCATGATTCTTCCCCTTCTAACAAATAACGAGAGACGATCACAATCAACCCGGCCAGCAGTGGGAAGAACATCATTGGCACCGCCGCTGCTTCGCCAATACGCAGATTCTCGATCCCCAGCTTATAGGTCATCAATGTAAAGACCTGCGTACGGTTCGAAGGTCCCCCGCCTGTGAGCAGATAGACCATCTCGAAGGTATTGGATGTCCAGATCAACGAGAGCAGACAGGTAATCATGATCACATGGCGCAGGCTGGGCAGTGTAATGTAAAGATATTGCTGCCAGGGGCTGGCGCCATCGACCCTGGCTGCTTCATAGAGTTCCTCAGGAATGCCCTGCATCCCCGCCAGATAGGAGATGCCAAAGAAAGGGAAGCCCTTCCACACTACGAGGATGATCACCGCCACCAGGGCAAACTGCGGATGGCCGAGGAAGGAGATCTTGGCTGAGGTCAGGCCCGTACCGGTGAGGATGGTATTGAAGACTCCGCTGTTATAATCGTAGAGCCAACGCCAGGTGAGCGTTGCCACAAAGGTGGGTACTGCCCAGGGCAGCATAAAGACCCCGCGCAGCAGCGCTCGCCCAGTGAAGGCGTTGTTGAGCAGCAGCGCCATAATCATCCCCACCACAAATTTGAGCGCCACGCCCACAATTGCAATCGTCCACGTATTGAGCAGCATTAACTCAAAATCTGGCCAGCGCAATAGCCAGCGATAGTTCTGCAATCCGACGAAGTTGCCGGTAGTGCCAATGGTCTTGTCCGTCATGCTCAACCAGACGGCGCTAAAAAAAGGATAGAAGATGAGACAGATAAAGAGGACAATAATCGGGGATACTAATAGATATCCTTGCAAACTTTCGCTGCGGCGCGCTGGCGAATGCTCTGATTTGGTGGGCGCCTTTAACGTAATATCGGCTGCCATCATTTTCTCCTTGAGGAGTGTGCAATCAGGGAGGGGGACTGGAGATTGTAACCGATCCCCAGTCCCCGATCCCCAGTCCCTAACTGCTACTCATACTTTGAATAGATATCCGTTGCTACCTGCTCGGCTTCTTCGATGGCTCGCTCAAGCGTCCAGCCGTCGACAACGACGCGCAGCACCATCGTCAGCGACGGGTTGCGTGTTCCCAACTCTGCCGAAGCAGGGGTGATGGGGCCAGGGTGGCCGCCGAGGACGCCAGTGCGCGCCGCATCGAGGAAGCCCGCATTTTGCGGATCGTTCCACATCTCCATACTGGCGTATTGCTCCACAGGCGGGGCGGCAAAGGCCAGGCTGATCCACGGTTCATACTGGGCTGGTTCAAAGAGGAAGCGGATCAGATCATAGCCAAGCGCTTGCTTCTCAGCCGGCACAGTATTGAAGGTCGTCCAGCCCACGCGTACACCCGCAGAGTTAAACGATCCAAGCGGACCCGCCGGGACGCCGGTAATCGCCGTGACTGCTGCCAGATCTGGCTTATTCGCCTTGAGCCAGACCAGCACGCTGGCCGGGTTGTGAATCGAGATCACCGACTCATTCTGATAGGCTGCGTTGTTGCTGGCGTTATCCCATTCAAAGACATCGGGCGGGAAGATATCGGCGGCATACATGGTGTTGATGACGAAATCGAGCCATTCTCGCGTCTCGGGCGAGTTGATGGTGATGTTGCGCCCGGTCTCGTCGGTGTTGGTGGATCCCCAACTCAGCCGCATCAGGTTGAAGGTATTCTCTGAATCGCCAGCGGCCTGGTTGAGTCCAATGCCCGCGCCGTAGAGATCGGGTTTCTCTTGCGCCGCCGCCATCACCTCGACATATTCCTCCCAGGTGGACGGCAAGGGCAGCCCCTTGTTGTCCAGGATGTCCTTGCGTACGTGCATGAGCGACGAACTGATGGAATACGGGATGGCCCATTGAGCGCCGTCAATGGTTGCCGTCTTATCGGCAACATCAAAGAAGCCGCCATACTCTTCATCTAACTCCGCGTAGAGATCGCTCATATCGGCGAAAAGGCCGGACGGGTAGTGCAAGGAGATACGGTCGCCGGCAATCTCGGCTACATCGGGCAGATTCCTCGATTCGACGGCAGCAGCCAGACGCTCATTGAGTGTAGGCACTTCGATCTCAGCCACCAGATCCAGATCGATGCTGTTCTGCGCTGCCCATGTCTCGACGTTGGCAATCAAAACATCATCGGCGGGCGGCGCAAAGGATCGGATCACCCACACTGTCATCGCGGTGACGGCAGCGGGCGCTGCCGAACCACCAGCCGGCGCTGCACCAGGCACAGCCACAGGCGTACATGCAGCCAACGCAGTGACACTAACTGCGCCGCCAGCCAGCCGCAGAAAATCGCGGCGTGAAAGTCGTTTTGTTTCAGACATAACGTTTCTTCCTCCTTGAAATGGGGTTGGATCATCGATGGGGAAATCCACACATAAACACCATCCACACAGTCGCTCAACTGTTTGTACGCGTTGCCGATATTCGATTTGGGTGATGAAGAGAAGTGAAGAAAGGGATGCGACCGCTGAAGACGGTGTCAAAAATATGCTATCACAGCGTATGATCATGGTCAACCGTGTTTTAGGTCAGCGTGTAGTTCAAATCGGGGGCGAGGATGCTCTGCGCCGGTCCGTGACCGGCGGCGGTCGGGTCCGTGACCCAACCGGAGCGCCTCCAATTTGGGAAGGTCAGCACACAGCCTGATACATCGGGATGCAAATCGTGAGGATCGCGCCTGCCCCGGGTTGGCTGTGGATCGTCAACGTGCCGCCGAGTTTGGTCACTCGTTCGCGCATGGAATGCAGCCCCAAATGGCCTGGGTAATCGGCGTTGGGATCGAAGCCGACGCCGTCGTCGCGGATCTCCAGGTGCAGGCTGTTGTTATCGCAGGCCAGGGATAGCTCGACGCGGCTGGCGCCAGCATGTTTAATAATGTTGTTCATTGCCTCTTGCGCCACCCGATAGATCGCTTCTTTTTGGTCGATGGGGAGCATTGGTTCCTCGCAGCAGAAATCCATCTCCACCACCAACCCGTGGCGCGCCCGCAAGGACGCCGCCGCCTTGCTGATGGCCACCACCAATCCCTCTTTTTCCAACGATTCTGGGCGCAATTCAAAGATGAGCGCGCGCATTTCGGCCAACCCGGCCTCGGCAAGCGAAAGCACATAGTCGAGGGGTTCAGCCGCGCGCGATGGGTCGCGATCCAAGAGGGTGCGCGCCGTGCGCGCACCCAGGGCAATGCCATAGAGCGCCTGCGAGACGGAATCATGCAGTTCGCGCGCCAGACGCTGCCGTTCCTCAAGGACAGCGGCCTGTTCGGCGCGGCTGTAGAGGCGGGCGTTTTCCAACGCCATAACCGCCAGATCGGCGAACGCTGTCACCAGCCGCACCTCTTCCTCGCTGAACGCACGCGGATCACGCCGATCCAGCGTGATCATGCCCACTGTGCGATCTTGGATGCGTAAGGGCGCGCCCAGCCAACTGCGGATGTGATCATAGGGCGGTACGCGAAAAACTGGGTAGATCGCCTGCACATTGGCCAGGTTGATCGGCTCATTCCTCTCGATTACATGGCGGTTGGGGAAGGGCGCCTGCATCGGGAAGTTGCGCCCGATCACTTGTTCCACATCGGCAAAGCCACGCCCAGCGATCACCTGAAGTTGTTCCCCTTGCACCATCTGCACTGAGGCGCTGTCATAATGCACCACCTGCTGAAGCTGATCGAGTACCCGATCCAACACTTCATCCACATCCAACGTCGAGCTGACCACAGACGCCACATGCAACAGCGTATCTGCCTGACGGCGGCGGATACGTTCATCCCGATAAAGCCGGGCATTCTCAATCGCGATGGCTGTCTGATTGGCGAAGGCCAGGGCCCAATTGGCGTCCGCAGCATCGTAGGTATGGGGCTGATTGTGATCGAACGAGAGCATCCCGATCACCCGATCCTTGACACAAAGAGGGACAGCCATCCATGTCCCCACATAGCTGGGGATCGAACCGAGGCGGGCATTGACAAAGCGCTGGTAGGCGCAGGCCAGTTCATCATCCCCGCGCACATTGGCGATAATGATCGGATGATTCTGCTCGATCACATGCGCGGCATGGCGCGCCTCTGCCAACGGCCAAACCGGCGGCAGATCGGCGCGGGCCATCGGTCCTCGATAGTTGGAGAGAAGCAGTTGATCGCCCTCCAGCAAAAAGATCGCCGCAGCCGAATGCTCGATCACCCCCTGCAAGGCTTCGAGGATCACATCAAGCAGCGGTTCCAACTCCAATGTGGAGACCAATTTTTGAGAAACTTGTAAAAGCGTGGTTAACGCGGCTGTCTGTTCCATAGTTGTTGAGAGGTGATTGGGGATTGGTGACTGGTGACAGAGGATCGGGCAGTTTCACCCTATCGCCCCTTCACCTCGTTTTCCCATTATCCCTACCCTCACTCCTGCTCTGGGTGGGGGACAAGGCCGGTGTGGACGGCGTAGAGGGCGGCCTGGGTGCGGCTGAGCAGGTTAAGTTTGCTGAGGATATTGCTGACGTGGGTTTTGACAGTCTTTTCGCCAATGATCAGTTCACGCGCGATCTCTTTGTTTGAAAGTCCACGCGCGATGAGACGCAGCACTTCGGTCTCGCGGTCGGTCAGTTTTTCGGGGCTCTCAGGGGATCGCACCTCGCGCATCAAACGGGTGGCGGCCTGGGGCGAGAGCTGCACCTGCCCGGTGGCTGCGGCTTTGATGGCCTTGCGCAGCTCCTCGGCCTCGGTATCTTTGAGAAGATAGCCAATGGCACCGGCCTTAACAGCGTTTACCACCAGCGCATCCTCCAGGACGCTGGTCAGCGCCACCACCTCCACATCGGGCGTCTCGGCGCGGATCAGCCCAATTGCGGTGACGCCATCCATCACCGGCATGATCAGATCCATCAGCACTACATCGGGGTGTAGACGGCGGCTCAACTCCACGGCTTCGGCTCCATTGCGCGCCTCGCCAATCACTTCGATTTCGGGATCCAGCGTCAGAAACATGCGCAACCCCTGGCGCACAACGCTGTGATCATCCGCAATTAAAATTCGAATCGGCAACTCCCTTTATCCTTTCACTTTACGCATTGCTGACTTTCTTTATCACGAGTATAGCATCAAAAGGAGCGCTTCCTCAACTTCGCGTAGGTCTCTACCCCAGCGCGGGATTTTTCATTTTGAGGATAGCGTACCTATTCGCCTTCGCCAACAGGGACCACCGATCCGCGTGATGTACTATCCCGTGGATCGGCGCCTGTTTGCACGGTGACGCCATCTTCGCTGACGACGATCATATTGGCGCTGCCAAAAGTCCCCTGACCAATGGCGACGTTATGCCCGCGTGCGCGCAGTTGGTTTGCCGTCGCCGTAGAAAAGGATGACTCCAATTGCAATGTGTTCCCAACGGCGTGGGGGTAGCGCGTAGAGGGGAAAGCTGTGCTGACAAAACGAGGCTGTGCGACAGCTTCTTGCGCGCTCAAGCCGAATTCCACAACATTGAGGAATTGCTGCATCTGCCCCTGGGGTTGTGTATCAACACCGGTGTTGCCGCCCAGAATGTAAGGCTTTCCATTGCGCAGCGCCATGTAAGGGCTGGACGTGTGGCGCACCTTCTTGCCTGCTTCCATTACATTGGGATTGCCCGCTTCGAGTGAGAAGAATTTCATCCGCTCGTTAATGTGGATACCGGTGTCTCCAATCACGAGGAATTGTGCGCCCAGGCTTGTGGTAACTGCGGCGGCGTTGCCATCCCTATCGACTATGTGGAAGGTTGTGGTGTGATGAACCAGCCTGCGATCCAAACCATCCTGGATAGGCCAGGCCTGGGCCATGTTGATGTCGATGCGTCTACGCTGCGAGTCGGCATGAGCGTCGGATAAGAGCCCTGACACAGGCACATTCACCCTGGCCGGATCGCCTACATGGTGATATCTATCGGCAAAGGCCAGTTTGATAGCTTCTACTTGCAGATGGACAGCATCCACATCCGTAGGAGAGCGCCCGGCAAGATTAAAGCCTTTCATCATATTGAGGGCAAGCAGCATGGCGATCCCCTGGCTGTTGGGCGGGTTTTGATAGACGGTGATCTCGTCGTTGTACGCAATCGAGATAGGTTCGACGATCTCCGCTTCAAAATTTTGGAAATCTGCCAGGGTGAAATAGCCGTTATTCTGATCCGAGAATTGGACAATGGCCTGAGCAAGCGGTCCGCGATAGAAATGATCGCGCGCCGCCTGGATCGCTTCAGAATGGCCGCGGCTTTTTGCCATCTCGTAGGCCAGGGCCAACGCCAGGAACGTCCGCGCCATGTCGCGCTGATAGACGGTATCCCCTTCGCGCACAAGAGCGCCATTGGGCGCATAGATGCGCGCCATGTTGGGCGTATTGATGATCTGAGCGGATTGACTCTGTAGCCAGCGGACCATTTCGGGGCTGGCGGGGAATCCGTCGCGGGCGATGCGGATGGCTGGCGCCAATACATCTTTAAGTTCGAGCCGGCCGTAGCGGGATAACCAGCGCATCCACCCATCCCATGCGCCGGGCACAATGGCCTGGTGCATCCCCTGATTTTGGACACGCGCTCGGTAGTTGGCAAGTGTGGCCTGGCTGCCGGCATAACCGACGCCATCCAAACTGGTCACTTCTGTGTTGTCGGCGTCATAATAGAGGGCCCACGTTCCACCGCCCAGCGCGCTGGAAAACCAGGGTTCCACCACGCTTAAGACAGCCGCCACAGCGACCGCGGCATCGGCAGCCGATCCACCGGCGTTTAAGATTTCGATCCCTGCTTCTGTGGCAAGGTAGTGTGAGGATACAACGGCCTGAGTATGGTTGGCTGCCGTGAGCTCACTGGCGATCCCCGGATTAGATCGCAGGGGATTGTTTTTTAGCTGATTCGCGGCGAAGACTATAACCAGAGCCACCCCGAGAAATACTGAGAAAAGTGTTCGTCTTGTTATTCTTTTTCGCATGATTGCCTCCCTCTAAACCCCAGCCCTAGGAACAATCGGAAGCCTACACGCTGGCGGTCAGATTTTTTCCGTCCTCTTCTCAAGGAAAGGGAGGTTCAAAGCAAAGAGATAACTTTTCCGTATTCAAGAATTACAGGTGACGCGTTCTCCTTGCATCCCTAAATTTAAGTTGAGGATCCATTCTAGCGCTACCAAAGAGCGTATTCGCTTATTCTATTATGTCTAGTGATCTTCCCCACGATTGAGGGTACACCGATTGGCACAACTATTTACCCCTCCTCACTCCCCTGCATACAGGGGGAGAATTATCGATTGGGACGACCAGCGTCTCTCCCTATGGCTGAGGGCTGGGAGCGGTTAGTTGTTACCGCAAGAATACGAATTGATGCGGACTCTGCGCCGTTTCTGTTTGTGCATAATAGACATTATTGGATGAGTTTGTGGAAACGCTCTGCTGAAAGGTAAAAGATGGACCCATTTCTCTTGCTGTTGGCGTTAGCCGCGTTATTTACTGCCTGGGGAATTGCCGTTGTCGAGGAATATCATCATGGGGGAAGTTTGAAAAGTGGAAGTTTGAAGGAAGAAAATTTGAGACGTGAAATGTGATCAGCGCTGATCACGTTTCACGTCTCACTTTTCTATTTCAGTTGGGTGTGTTCAAGATGAGTTGGTCGTCTGGGTAGGGGTTTGGGTGGACGGCTCACAAATATCGTCTGCGTAAGCCAATGCTCGTCTGCCGTCCACCCAAACCCTTACGAATCATCAATCCATTCTGAATACACCCATTTCAGGTCAATTTTGTTCAACCCCGTTTTAGAAGTGAAGATCCATATCGGCGAGTAGTTCGGCTGCAATGGCGTCAACGCGTTGCTGCTCTTCTTCAACGGAAAGCGCCCTCTCTTGCCTGCCTTCGATGGCCTTGCGCAGCACACCAAAGAGGACAAGCCCCACCAACAGATCGGTGGTCATCTCACCAGCGATCCGTTGTAGATCCGCTCTGGGTTCGCGTGCTTCTCGTTTCTCCATCTCCATCAATTGCAGACATAGCTTGCGCATCCGCTCTGTCAGGCGTCTAGCCCGCAACGGTGAGTGTGTCCGCTGCAATTCTTGTTCTACCCTGCGCAATTCTTGCACAATGCGACGATGTTGATCGTTCATTTCCTATCCCCCGAAAAATAGCTCAAACGAAAAATAAATCCATTTGGATCTGAAAACGTAGATGGGCATCCCCGTATTACAAATATCTGCAAAATGGCCTATTCGGCCAATTCCTCGTACGTGTCCAAAACGGGGACGTAGGTACAGCGACAACCAAGCGGAGAGGTGCATTCACTGTGAGGCAATTCGGGCACACGTGTCACAAGATATTGCTCGCCATGAGTTTGTCGGCAGGAAGCGCAGGTGTATTCGTCGTCCAGCCCACCGATCTCG
Source organism: Caldilineaceae bacterium (assembly GCA_019637695.1). Lineage (GTDB taxonomy): Bacteria > Chloroflexota > Anaerolineae > Caldilineales > Caldilineaceae > RI-153. The sequence continues at coordinate 41,190 of JAHBVG010000051.1, forward strand.
ATACGACGGACATGATCGCCCCCTTTGCAGCGCTGCCAGGTTTCCTGATTTTCAACATAGAGGACTAGCCCGTATGCGCGCCAGTAGGCTGCTTCCACACTATCGAGAGCGGGGATCGCCAGTTCCGTCGCCACTTCATCGGGGATAGCATCCTTGTCAAGTCGCCAGCTCACTCCCCACAGATGTTGTTCGGCGGCGTAGAGTTTTAGCCACTGCGCGGTGGACGCGCTCAGCCCATCGATTATCCTATGCTGCAAAAAGAGGATGCGGCGAGTAAGGGCGCTGTGGCTCAGTTGCGGTTCAGGACCCGTCCAATCGGCGCGGCCCAGGGGTTGGGTCGCTTCATAACTGCGACGCAGGGCGAGGGCTTCGCTTGTGTCGCGGTCGGTCAGCGCCTTGCGCACCTGGCGCATGGCTTCTTCCTTCTCGCGTTGTTGGCGAGCGCGGTAAAGCGCAAGCGGTGGATGCGCAGCTTCGGTGATCTGATAACGATCCCCACTTTGTTGGAGCCAGTTCTGTTTTTGCAGAAGTTCGATCTGTTGTTCATAGGAGCGGGGCAAAATGCGCTCCCATTGGCGTCGGGCTCGTTCTTCATGGAGAGGAGAACTCTGGGAGAAGCGCCCTAACAAGTCGATCTGGGCATAATCTTCTAGCCTTGCGGATTGGGCCAGCGCGACGCCGTCTAACTTTGTCGAACCAAAGAGCTTTTTCAGGAAACCCATCGATGCTTCTTTCATCCACAACCGGGGAACTGACGCTGTCGAAGGAACATAGGGCGGATTTTAGCATAGAAGCGGGAGGGGAGACAATATTCGTCCTCCAATAGAGAACGGCGAGCCAATTTAGGCTCGCCGTTCTCCACACACAAAGGAGGAGGAAGAATGGCTAAATTGTAGCCCAAGCTGAAAAGTGATTCGGTAAAGTTTGCTCCAATTTGGGTATTGGATATTCAATATTGGGGACTGATATGCCAATATCGAATATCCAATACCTACCTCCACCCACTTCATTCAAGCCGTTGAATGCCGCGCACATAGGGGATCGGCAACACGGTGGTGAGCAGACAGATGACAAAGAGCAGGATCAGAAGTAGAAATCCCCACACGGAGAGATCGGCCAGCTCGCCCTGCAGGTAGGCAAAGAGGAGGGAGAGCGCAATCAAGCCATTGCTAAACATCGCCGCTAACAAAGACGCAACGCGTAGCTCCCGTTCGCTGGCAGCGGCGATCAAGCCGATCCCCAGCCCCAATAGGCTGGAGCCACCCACACGCGCCGTCCACGCTGGCCCGCTTGCGGCGAAACCGAGATCCGAGAGCATTTCAACTGGGTAGATGAGGAGCAATGTCCCCAGACCGATGCCAACCACCAGCCCATCTACACGCAGGATAATGCGAACCGCACGATAATGATCGGTAAATGTGTAGGCCATGTGTGGGATGCGTGATTCGTAATGAGTAATGAGTAGTGCGTGAACCAGTTCCACCTGCAAACTTGCAACATTGCTCAACGTCCACTTGCGGTCTGCGGGCGTAGTTTAAGTTGGGGGCATGTGAAGTGCCGGGGACTTTTTGTCAGGTGCGACCGTGTTTTCTCCCATGTCGCCATCTTCTTTATGAAGTCCCCGGCACTTTCGCCCTAAAGATGAACTACACCCGGTCTACGGTCGTCCGTCTGCGGTCATCCCCGTAGAGTATAACAAAGCCAGCCAAATTTTGCAGAGCAGCGCCAAAAGTCGTGTCAAAATCGGTACAGGATTGCCCTTCGACCTGCCATCGGGTAGACTTACAATCATCCCACTTTTCATCCAGAAAGGAAATGAGAACTCTATGAAACTTTTCGCCCGCGCCGAGGATGTCATCGCGCTGACACCCAACAATCCCTTCGACCGCTATGCGGATGGCCGCCCACGCATCCCCGACGATCTGATCGAGCGATTGAAGTTGGTAACGACCGAAGAAGCATGGGGAACCATGCGCAAACATGGCTATAACTATCAATTTGAAGGCAATTGGCTGCGCACTCACCCTGATCAAATTCTGGTGGGGCGAGCGTTGCCCTGCACGATGGTCCCCATGCGCCCCGACCTGCAAGAAGTGGTGGAAGCGCAGGGGAAAGCCGAGGGGCGCATCGGCGGCCAGAATTCCTGGGTTATCGACGAACTTCAGATGGGCGATGTGCTGGTTGTTGATCTCTTCGGCAAGGTCAGGGATGGCACCTTTGTCGGCGACAATCTTTCCACGTCGGTGCGCAAACGTACACAAGCCGGCGCGGTGATCCACGGCGGTATCCGCGACTTTCAGGGGATCAGCCAACTGACCGACGTCACCTTTTATCATCGCGGCATGGACCCAACTGCAATCAAGGATGTGACGCTCTCTGCCGTCAACATGCCCACGCGCATTGGCGACGCTACTGTGATGCCCGGCGACGCCGTTTTGGGGACGCCGACGGGTATCATCTTTATCCCGCCCCATTTGATCCAAGAGGTGGTGGAACGCTCAGAGGATATCCGTGTGCGCGACACTTTTGGCAAAATGCGCTTGCAAGAGGGCAAGTACACGCCCGGCGAAATCGACCGCACCTGGAGCGAAGCGATTGAGGCCGACTTCCAGAATTGGCTCAAGGCAAATCCGCCCGTCTAATACGCACACCTTCTTCAGGACTTACGCACTCGGTTAGCGGTTCTGAAGACCTGCCAGGTTTTCTGAAACCTGGCAGGTCTGCTTCATCTGTGTAAGTCCTATTCTTTTGCCGTATCCGTGTGTTCCTCTCCCGCTGTCTCATATCTAAAAGTGGTTTTGCGCCGCCAATCTAATTATGATACACTGTGGACCGCACTACCCCGACGGTTGATCAAACAATCGTATACACCCTTTTGCACGAAATTTAGTTTGGTCGTTCATAGCTGATCACGTTTCAGCGGACTCTCCTTGGACGACGAGATTCGCACGCCTTGCTGAAGATCGTGTTATAGGTTGCCTCCTCTCACGGGGTTTTGATTCCTGAGTAGTTTTTTGTGCTTTGGGCTGTTTCAGCCGCTGTTCACACCTTCATTCCCTACCGTCTCAGAAAGGACAACCAAAATGGAGCAGACGAATCGGCCGTTCAATCGATCCATGTCACGTCGCCAGGTCTTACGGCTGATGGGCGGCGCTGCCAGTGTGGCGGCTCTGGCTGCCTGTGCAGTGCCAACGACAGCGCCCACCACTGGGGACAGCGCTGCGCCGGCGGCGGCCCCGAGTACCCTTGTCGTCAACCATCGCCGCGAGTACTTCGCCGAGATGGAGACATTGTTCGCCCAGGCCGTGCAGAATTGGGCCAACGAGAACAATGTAGAGGTTGAAACCTCCACGGTAGCGGCTGAAGCCAATCAGGACTTTGTGCCCAAGCTGTTGGCCCAGGTCGAAGCCGGCAACCCGCCCGATCTTGTC
>JAHBVG010000052.1 GCA_019637695.1 Caldilineaceae bacterium
CCAGTTATTATTCCCTAATCCCCACATTCAACTCAACACAAAATCAAACGTCGCTTCCTTGCCCGCGGCGCTGTCGCGCATGTCCACCACCAGGGCCGGGTGGAAGATGCTGTCGCGGGCGTTGGCCGGTTCGTCGGGGAAGTAGATCTGCGTCGTCAGCAGGGATGTGTTGGGACCCTGAACTTTCACGTGGATGTGGCGGGTGCGTCCTGGGTAGAGCCCCGGCAGGATGGTCTCTAATCGGTAGACGCCGTCCTCGCCGGTGAACTGATGACCGCGCAGTCGGTAGCCCACGTTGTCGTATCGGCCGGCGTCATCGGCCTGCCAGAAGTCGAGGATAGCGCCGGCAATGGGCGTACATCCTGTGGTCAGCACGCGACCTGTTACGATCAAGTGTGTACCCGCCATCCCCTCTTCGAGCAGGCTGGCGCGTTCGGGTGTATTGGATGTGTAAAACGGTCCTTCGGTTTGGGCGATGGTTTCATCGTGATCATCGCACTGAGGCGTCGGCTCAAGGATGGGCGCTTCGGCGGCGCTCTCGGGTAGGGCGTCTGGCGCATCCACAGTGGGCGGCGGTGTGGCAGTCTGCGGCAGAGGAACTGCACAGGCCGCCAACAGTAGCCCGGCGCTGGCGGCGGCGCTGTTCTGCAAGAACTGGCGGCGGCTGAACGGTTGTTTGCGATTCGGATGGAATGTCATAGCGCGTCTCCATTTGGATCAGTGAATCAGCGGCCCAAAGCCCATGTCAGTGCAACGCATCTGAATTGTCTCCATTGCGTGTAGCGCATCATAAAGAATGGCGGCGGCAGTGAATGTCATCCCCATTCCTGATGCTTGATTTGGCGGGACAGAAAGGATCGGAGTGCATTTCAGTTTAGGGGCGCTCCGGTTGGGTCCGTGACCCAACGCCGCCGGTCCGTGACCGGCGCAGAGCATTCTCGCCCCCGATTTGAACTAGACCCAGAGGATCGGACAGGCTTGGAAAAACACTCGTCTCCACGTACAATGAAATCAGCCTGTCCACCTTCCTCACTTCAACCATCGACAAAGGTGACCTCATGGAAACACGCATTGATCTGATTCCCGCTCAGTTTGCCGAGAAAGAGCGTTCGTTGGCTGCGTTCGGCCCACTGTCGGCCAGTGGATTTCAATTCCCCAGCGGGGTAGCCGCGGTGCGGCTGCGCAGTGACGCCGGCGAGGTGACGATCCTACCTTTTCAGGGGCAGCAGATCTGGTCGTTGATCTTCGAGGGGCGCGATCTCACCATGCGTTCCATGTTCGAGCAACCATACCCAACGCGCGAATTTTTGCACACCTTCGGCGGCTTTCTTCAGCATTGCGGCGTCACCGCTGTGGGCGGTCCTGGCCCAGAGGATAGCCATCCGCTGCATGGGGAATTGCCCAACGCGCCCTATCAATCCGCGTACGTAGTCACTGGCGAGGATGACAGCGGCGCTTACATCGGCGTGGGCGGCAGTTATCGGCATACAGTGGCTTTTTCGTACAACTACACCGCGCAGCCATTGGTCAAACTCTACAAGGGCCGCACGCTCCTCTCGGTGGAGATGACGATCACCAATCACAAGCGCTCGCCCATGGAGATCTTCTACCTGGCCCATGCCAACTTCCGCCCCATCGACAATGGACGGCTGGTCTACAGCGCGCAACGCACGCCCGACCATGTGCGCGTGCGCTCGTCGATCCCCTCGCATATCAAACCGGGGCCGGGCTACAAAGAGTTCATCGCGGAATTGGGACGCGAACCGACTCGCCATGAAACCCTCTCCCCGGATCTGCCCTTCGACCCGGAAGTTGTCTTCTTTATCGATTATACGGCGGATGGCGACGGCTGGGCGCACTCTATGCAGATCCACCCGGATGGCAGGGCTGACTATATCCGCCATCGCCCGGATCAGTTGCCCAAAGCCACGCGCTGGATCAGCCGTACCCCAGATCAGGATGCCATCGCCCTGGTGGAAGCGGGGACGAGTGAGCCAGAGGGATACAGCGCGGAGAAATCCAAGGGCAACGCCCATCTGTTGGGGGCCGGTGAGAAGTTCTACTGCCAGATGGAGATGGGCGCGCTTTCGGCGGCGGAAGCGTCAGAAATTGCGGGGCAGATTGAGAGGATGATTGGCTAACCTGCTGTAGGCGGGGACAAGTGGTCTCAGCTACATTCTATGCCGTCAGTGGTCCGCAGTCTGCTGTCCATCGTCAGCCGTCCTCCCTCCCCATCGCCAGGCTGATCTGCACGGCGTTAGCGACATAATGGGCGATGACCGGCGCGAGCAGACTTCCACTCCAGAGGAAGAGGAGGCCGAAGACGATCCCGCCCAGGCCGGCGCCGATCATCCCCCAGCTTCCTTGCGGGCTATGCAGCAGCCCAAAGACAATGCCAAAGATCAGCAATAGCAGACCCTCTGGCGCAAGCGTCGAAAGTCCGCCCAGCAGCAAACTGCGAAAGAGCAGTTCCTCCAACAACACCACGGGGATCAGCGCCAGCAGCACCCAATAAAATTCCCGATTGGTCCTCGGCACAATGTAGGTGATCACCACAGAAGAGTAAAAGCGTTGGCCGGTGCGGCGCACAATCTGGTGGGTGACAATGTAAAAGACAAAGGCCAGGGCCAAACCGACACCGATGCCGATCCAGAGTTGGGTGAAGGGCTGCGGCATATGCCAGCCGAGGCGGGCTGGCTCCAGGCCGCTGAGGAAACCCAGCCCGATCACCACCGCCAGGATCACCACGCGCGCCAGATTTTCCTCTGGCATCAGCAGCAGGTTGCGATCTGGCTGCCAGGTCTTGAGCAGCCGCGCCGTTGCGTAGGTCCCATAGCCGATGAAGGCTGTCAGGCCGAGGGTGAGGATCACAAAGAGCCAATAGTTCCAGATCATAGATACAGTGTATAAGAGCTTCCGGCTTTCGTCTATTGAGCCACCCTCTGCGCAGGGTCAACATACGCTCATATTTCACGCCTCGGCCCGCATTTGTGGCTTTCAACCATACGTCTTTCGTTGCACGAAGCTACGCCCCCGATACACCTTTTGCCTCATGCCCTAACCCTGATTGAACGGTAAACTCCAGCCAGCATTGATGTTTACACTCAAAAGGAGATCCCCCACAATGTACACCCGTTTGACGATGATCGCTCGAGCTGCCAGCTTTCCTCAATTGATGCGCAGGGGCGTCGCGCTGACGCTGGCCTGGTTGCTCATGATGCTGTCGATCCTCCCTGCCCAGGCAGTGGATCTGGGCGATCTGCCCGATCTCGAACCATTCATGGATGACGTCATCCTCGCCCAGTTGGAAGAACTGGGTATCCCCGGCGCGGCGGTAGCGGTGGTGGCTCAAGGGGATCTGCGGCTGGTCAAGGGCTACGGCTATGCGGATCGAGAAGAGAATCGGCCTGTGGATGGGGAGCGCACCCTCTTCCGCACCGGCTCGGTGGGCAAACTCGTCACATGGACGGCAGTGATGCAGCTCGTGGAAGCAGGCCAGCTTGATCTCCACGCCGATGTCAACACCTATCTGGATTTCACCATTCCGGCCACCTTCGCAGAGCCGATCACCCTCTTCCACTTGATGACCCATACCCCTGGCTTTGAGGATGTGGGCGAATCTCTCTTCGTCCTCTTGCCGGAGCAGATGATGCCCCTGCGCCAATACCTGATCGAACTCCAACCCGCTCGTGTCTTTCCGCCGGGAACGGTTCAGGCCTATTCCAACTACGGCACGGCGCTGGCCGGTTATATTGTCGAGCGGATCGCCGGCGAACCCTTCACCGATTATGTGGAGCGCGCCATTTTCGCGCCCTTAGAGATGGAACACAGTACGCTGCGTCAGCCTGTGCCAGCGACGTTGAACGATCAACTGGCCGTAGGCTATGGCAGCGGGCAGACAGATCCGAACCGGGGTGGCTTCGTCTTCATGCCGCCCTATCCCGCCGGGGCCATGAGCGCATCCGCCGGGGACATGGGCCGATTTTTGATCGCCCATGCGCAGGAGGGGCGCTATGGAGAGGAGACGATCTTGCAGCCCGCCACCATCCATGCCATGCAGCGCCGCCACTTCGCCCCCGATCCCCGGTTAGATGGGATGGGCTACGGCTGGATGATGCAGCGGGTGAATGGACACGAGGTACTCTTCCATCGCGGCTCTACCTTCCAGTTCAACGCTGGGATCTATCTGCTGCCCGGCGAGGATGTGGGGCTGTACATCGTCTACAACGGCCTGGGCGGCCAGGAGGCTCCGGCTCAACTCTGGCAACGATTCATGAATCGCTACTATCCTGGGCCGGGTGTCGAGAAGCTGATCCCGGCCTCGGATGCACAGGGAATCTCCGCCTATACCGGGGAATACCACCTGGCGCGGGCGGACTTCACAGGGCCGGCCACGGTCTTCCGGCTGCTAGAATCGGCCCAGGTCACGGCGTCCGATGGCTATTTACAACTGATGATGGAGGGACAAAGCAAGCGCTTTGTGGAAGTGGAACCAGGTCTCTTCCGCCACGAGGATGAGGAATCCTACCTGGCCTTCCACACCGATGGCAATGGGACGCAGTGGCTCTCGATGGATGGGCAACCCGCCTTTCTCAACTTCACCGCCAACTCTGCCTTCCAAGTCCCTTGGTATGCCACGCTATCGGTCAGCGCGCTGCTTTTGCTGCTGACATTGCTGATCTTCATTGCCTCTGCGTTAGGATGGACGATCAGCGCACTGCGCCGGCGCGGAGAAGCGAGATCGCCTCTGTCTGTGCGGTTGAGTCGCTGGCTGGCCGCAGGCTTTGTCCTCTTGCTCATCCTTTTTCTCGGCGGGCTTGCCAGCATTGTAGGGGATATTGATCCGATCTACGGTGTGCCCCGTATCTTCTTCGGCGCGCCGACAAATGTCGATATCGTCCTGCTACTGCCCTGGGGTATGGCTGCGCTGGCCGTAGGGCTGCTCGTGGCTACGATCCTGATCTGGCGCGATGGGATACGACGCAACGCCATCGCCCTTTGGTCACGCATCCACCACAGCCTGCTCGCCATCCTGGCTGTGGCCGTCGTTGGCTGGCTGGCCTATTGGAATCTGCTGGCGTGAATCGTCCGCTCAATAGAGGAGCGCGCCCACCACGCCCGCTAACACCAACAGCAGGGGAACGGGCAGACGCCCGGTTAATCCCAGGCCGATGCTGCCGAGGACAATGAGGACGCTGGAGAGACTTATGCCGTTTTGTTGGAGCAGCCGCATCACCACAACGAGGAAGATGCCGGAGACCGCCAGCCCCAACCCGCGTACAAACCCCTTCATGAGGGGATGGTCGCCCACGCGTCGGTGCAGCGCATCCACGGCCAGCACGACCATCGGCGGCAGGCTGATCGCCAGCGTCGCCAACAGCGCGCCGCGCAGCCCGTCGGTGAGGTAGCCCAGGCAGATCACCCAGAGGCCGCTCGGCCCTGGGCTGATCTGCCCGATAGCCAATGCTTCGGCAAATTGACGGTCGGCGGCCCATCCTCGCGCCAGCAGATCGGCGTGGATGCTGGGCAGGTTGCCGGTGCCACCGGTGGAAAAGAGCGATGCCTTGAGGAAGATCCAAAAATAGGTGAATGGCTCGATCATAGCCGATCTCCTCTCCGCCGCAGCGTTTCACCCCACAGGCTCAGCCCGCTCACGATCCCCGCGCTGCACAGGACAAGGATCACCGGCAGTTGCCAGATCACCACGGCCAGCGCGCTCCCTGTCACGATCAGCAGGCTTGTGATCAGGCTGCGGCTGCTCTCACGCTGGCTGGCCTTTAACAGCGGGCGCACCATGTTGACGGTGAGCAGCAGCCCCAATCCCACCGTCGCCGGGACAACGCCGCGCAGCGCGGCCTGGATCACCGGCTGGTTGCGCAGATCGGCGTAGAGCGCTGTCATGGCGATGGTGATGGCGACGCTGGGCAGCATCAACCCGAACAAAGCCGTCAGCGCGCCCGCCATCCCCGCTACCCGTCGCCCCACGAGGATCGTCATACAGAGGAGGTTGATCCCCGGCGCGGCCTGGCAGATCGCCCAATCGCGCGTGAACTCTTCTGCCGAAAGCCAGCGATGACGGTCCACCACGGCGCGGCGGATCATAAAAAGGGTCGCCGTGCCGCCGCCAAACGACTGCGCGCCCAGCAGGATCCAAACCCAGAAGAGACGCCAGAGCGAGATCGTGCGGGCGCTCTCCACCGAACGTGTAAACGAGTCTGACATAGGAGTTGATTTCTAGAAAGAGATGATGACAAAAGACAATCGCAGACCGCAGACAGCAGATGGCAGATCGCAGACAAAGCTACCTGCTACCTGCCACCTGCCACCTGCAAACCTGCATCTCCGTAACTTTATGCCATGAAGATGACAATGCCAAACCGCTCAACCCGTCGGGAAGCCCTGGCCCTAAATTTGTCGGATCAGCCCAGAACTGGTATAGTTAACTTTGAACCGAAGAGGCCGACCCTCTTCACCGGCGGAGACAAAGACGTCTCCGCCTTTTTTTATGCCCTCGTTTCGCCCCCGATTCCCAGGCAGAGTATAATGGAGCCTGGATGATCGCGTTTTTGGGGCTGTCCCCACTGACAAGAGATTAAGCGATTGGGCGATTAAGCGATTGATCTCAGCCGCCCCTCTCTCAGTCTCCTAATCTCTCAATCTCCCAATCTCAACAGCCAAGCGGCTGTTTCTTTTACCAATATTTGATTCTGACAAAGGAGTTCCCCACATGACATCGCCCATGGGATTTCTGTTCAACGAAGAACATGAGATGGTGCGCAAGATGGCCCGCGAGTTTGCCGCCAACGAGATCGCGCCGCGGGTCAAAGAGTTCGATCGCAAGCAGGAACTCGATCCCGAATTGTTGCCCAAGATGGCCGCGCAAGGCTTCTTGGGGATCTGCATCCCGGCGCGCTACGGCGGCGCGGGCATGGACTATATCAGCCTGGGCATTGTCAGCGAGGAGTTGGAATACGCCGACACCGCCGCCCGTGTGATCATGAGCGTGCATGTAGGGCTGAACAGCCTGGGGATCTTCCAATGGGGCACAGAGGAGCAAAAACAGCGGCTGCTCGCCCCCCAGGCCCGCGGCGAAAAGATCGCCTGTTTCTGCCTCACCGAACCTGACGCTGGCACCGACGTACAGGCCATGCGCTCCACGGCGCGTCGTGAGGGGGATGTCTACATCCTCAACGGCGAGAAGGTCTGGATCAGCCTGGCCGATGTGGCCGATCACTTCCTCGTCATCGCCAAGACCGATGCCAAAGCGCAGCCAGCCCACCGCGGTATGTCCGCCTTCATCGTCAGCCGCGACATGGCGGGGCTGACGTCGGGCAGCTATCACGGCAAATTGGGCGTGCGCGCCGGCAACACGGGCTGGATCAAAATGGACAATGTGGAGGTCCCCGCCGAAAACCGTATCGGCGAGGAGGGCGAAGGCTTCAAGATCGCGCTGACCTGCATCGACAACGGACGCTACACCGTCGCCGCCGGCGCGCTGGGGCTGATCCGCGCTTCGCTCGACGCCAGCACCCGCTACGCCAAACAGCGCAAGACCTTCGGCAAGCCCATCGCCGAGCATCAACTTGTGCGCCGCATGATCAGTTTGATGGTGCAGCGCCGCGACGCCGCCGAGTTGCTGGTCTATAAAGCCGGGTGGATGAAGAATCAAGGGCTGCGCAATACGCGTGAAACCACATTGGCCAAATGGTTCGCCACCGACGCCAGCTTCGACAGCGCCGCCGACGCCGTGCAGATTCACGGAGCGTATGGGTTCAGCGATGAATACGACGTAGAGCGCTTCCTGCGCAACAGCAAGGGCGCGGTGATCTACGAAGGCACGCGCGAACTCCAGCAGCTCCTGCAGGCTGATTTCGAGATGGGCGGGCGCGATCTTCCCCGTCTGCGCTGCGAACTTCCCGCCTACGACGCCGATGTGTGGATGGCGGAGTGATGGGGATTGGGGACTGGGGACTGGGGACTGGGGATCGGGGATTGGGTATGAGTTGTGCGCCGTCTGCCCTCCGCGGTCGCCCTTCTAAAACAGACCCGCAACCCAGCATCAACTTGTCCACAATCCTATCCGCTACAATCAAAACGTACATGGCCGTTTTCCTGTAGGGGTGAACCTCTGTGTTCACCCGCTATAACAAGGAGAGAACAACGTGAAAATTGCAGTGCTGATCAAACAGACGCCGGACACGGCGGAACTGCCCAAGGTCTCGGTGGACGAGGCCCGCTCTGGCGAGATTAAAGCGACAATGGTCATCAACCCGTGGGATGAATTCGCCGCTGAGGAGGCCATCGACCTGGCCGACCGCTTCGACGGCGATTCAGTCGCCATTTCGTTGGGCAAAGCGGACGAGATCGACGCCCTCAAACACGCGCTGGCGATGGGCGTGGGCGAGGCCGTATTGGTAGATGAAAGCATCGTCGCGGGCGGCGATGAATGGGCCGTAGCCGACGCGCTGGCCGCCGCCGTCAAAGAACAGGGCGACGTGGAGATCGTCCTTGCCGGCAAGATGAGCGTGGACGGCAACAGCGGCGTGATCTTCGCCGGGGTTGCCTGCAAACTCGGCTGGGATCTGCTGGTCAACGTCACCAAAATCGTGGACGTGGCGAACGGCAAAGTCACCGCCGAAGTCGTCCATGAAGGCGGGCAAGAGACGGTGGAAATACCGCTGCCCGTGGTCATCAGCGTCGCCAAAGAGATCAACGAGCCGCGTTATCCCAGCTTTATGGGCATCCGCAAAGCCAGCCGCGCCAAGATCCCCGTGTTGGGCAAGGCCGATCTCAATGTAGCGGTCAGCCAGACCACGCGCTGGGAAAATCTGCGCAAGCCCGTCGTCCAAAAGACCGCGGCGCAGATCTTCGACGGCGCTACCGTCCAGGAGAAGGCGGCTAAGCTTGCCACGGCGTTGATGGCGGAAAAGATCATCTAGGGCGGAGCGGATGACAAGATGAGGCGAGGAGCGAGGGGCGAACCGGTCACTTGCAAACCTGCAAACTTGCCACTTGCCATCGCTCGTATCAAGGAGAAAACACCATGTCCATTCTTGTATGGATCGAACAAATTGAGGGGAAGGCGCTTTCCAGCAGTTGGGAAGTGCTGGGGAAGGCGAAGGAATTGGCGGCTGACTTGGGCACATCAACGGTGGCGCTGGTGATAGGTGAAGGTGTGGACGCCGTCGCCCAGGAAGCGCTGCGCTATGGCGCGGATACCGTTTATACGGTGGCATCGCCTGTGCTGAAACAATACCGGCTTCAGCCATACGCGGCGGCTTTGGGATCGGCGATTGACGCCGCCGGCGCGTCGGTTGTCCTCACGGCGGCGACCACGCACGGGCGCACACTGGCCGCGTTTGTGGCCTGCCAACGCGGCGCGGGGATCGCCTCTGGTGTCAGCGATCTGCGCGTGGAGGGCGGCGCTCTGGCGGCGGAACGTTCTGCCTTTTCGGGCAACATCATCCACGATGTTCACTTTAGCGGCGATCTCAAGGTGGCGAGCGTGCGCCCTCGCGCCTTCTCCATGCCAGAGGTGGGTGAGGCTGCGGGCGAAGTCAAGGCATTGTCTCTCTCGCTTGTCGAGGGCGACGTGCGCGAGAAGATCACCGATTTCCGCGTCGCCAATTTAGGGGAAGTCAGCCTCACTGACGCCCGCATTATCGTCTCCGGCGGGCGCGGCGTGGCGGCGGACCCGGCCAAAGGCTTCCAACTGGTGGCGGATCTGGCCGATCTCCTCAGCGCGGCGGTGGGAGCCAGCCGCGCTGCGGTGGACGCCGGCTATGTCCCCTACAAGCATCAGGTGGGGCAGACGGGCAAGAGCGTCAAGCCCGATCTCTACATTGCCGCGGGGATCAGTGGGGCCATCCAACACCTGGCGGGGATGGGCGAGAGCAAGGTCATCGTCGCCATCAACAAAGATCCCGACGCGCCCATCTTCGAGCGCGCCCACTACGCTATCGTCGATGACCTATTCACCGCCCTTCCCGCGCTGAGCGAGGAATTCAAAAAGCGGCTGGGGTAAAACGCGAAGAAATGCAACGCAAAGAGGACGAAGTGTAAATTGGTTTATGGTCGAGATGCTTGAAAGAGCGTCTCGACATTCTTTTTGTGGATCTGCTGACAGGCTGGCGTGCGTCGGTTTTCGGGGATCAACGTGGACGCGATCTGTTGCACTTTGATCAGATCCTCCCCGCGGCGGAGGGCAGCGGGGATCACACGGCGCAGGCTGTGGAGGTAGCCCACATCATCGGCCAGGCGGGTCATCACCTGGATTGGGTCGCTCACCAGCGATCCTGTGTGGGGGATGTAGAGTTGCAACGGCCGCGCCTTTGACAATTGGGCCAGCCGTCGCAAGATTTCCAATTCGTCCTCCCCGGTAGAGCGGGGGGCCAGCGCCGGTAAGAGCAGATCGCTGCCAAAGCGCCCGCCGCAGAGAATCTTCAGCGTGGGGAGGTAGATCACGTTTCCCGTGGGGTGAGAGTAGATGTCAAGCAGATGCTGACCGATGCTGATGTGCGCTACACCCCCAGCGACGGTCTGAAGCTGAGGCAGTGCCACATCTGGCGCATCCGGCCCGGTGAAGAGGACCGCACTATTCTCGGCCAGCGAAAAGCGCTCGCCCGCATCCGCCGGCGGATCGATCAACAGCAGTTGATCCGGCGCGCCCAGCAGCCGCCCCATGACAAAGAGCGTGTGCCGCGGCGGCTCCCCTTCGCTGAACAGTTCTAGTTGTGGGTAGAGTTGGGTGATCTTCGGCGACATTTCTGGATGACAAGATGCCAAGTAGGTGCGATCTGACCCTTGCGGTTGGCCTGCATCTACTTAATGACTAGTAGCGGCTCCAAACACCAGGGGCAGGTGGAGGCTGTGGGCGGGTACACTTTCGATAACTATCGAAATCGTATCCGTTCCGATGCGACAATCCCCAGGCACGTCTGCCGTAAGGAACAGCAAATAGTGTCCTACTTGGAGGTCAGATCGAGTAAACTCGCGCTGGTTTCCGAAAGGGACCTCTCCACTTTTCCACTCCCACTCCAAATTATCTATATTACCGGTATAGCCGGTCACCTCGCCACTGAAGTTGATCTCGCTCCCCTGATAGTACTTTCCCCCAGTCTGTGGGGAGGTGATCTTTACCTTTGCTTCACCCTCACAGTTTGGCGGCGGCGGTGGATAGCGGGCACTGATAGTGATGCTGATCTGATCCTCACCGACAACTGTTTCACCATCCTGCACCTGGAGGGTGATCACATGCGAGGCTAGCGAGAGTAAGCTGGATGCCATCTCTAGCTCGCTCCCATTTCCCAATAAGCCGTCGATGCTCGATTCCCATTGCCAAACCAGGCTCTGCATGTCTCCGGCATAACCAGTCACACCACCCTGGAAGTAGATTGTATCGTATTCGGTGATAAATGTGTCCCCATTGGCTGGAGAAAGAATCTCGACTTTCGCCTCGGCCCTGGTCTGGGAAGAGCGGATATCTGCGCCCTCATCCTGGGCAAATGCGGAGAGAGGGAATGGACGGTTGACAAAGGCACCCGTCACAATGGCAAAAGACAAGAGGGCTAGGAACAGTATGGCGCGATACATGTTGGTGACTCCTTTTATGCCTGCAATCCACTTCAGCCAGTATCAGTAGACTACAACTCTCGGATATGACCAGCGGTCTGCGGTCGGTTGTCTGCGGTCTACTGAGTATAAGACAGAGCAGAGCGAATCGACAAACCAGCCTGGTAATCTCCCCAGTCCTTAATCCCCACTCACTACTTCCAACCGCCGATACTGGCTCTGATAGAGTTCGGCGTAGTAGCCACCCAGCGCCAGCAGATCATCGTGGGTTCCCCGCTCCACCACCCGGTGATCGTGGATAAAGAGGACCTGATCGGCGTTGCGGATGGTGCTGAGGCGGTGGGCGATGACAAAGGCGGTGCGCCCTTCCATCAGCCGCAGCAGCGCCTCTTGGATCTGCAACTCTGTGCGCGTATCCACGCTGCTGGTGGCTTCGTCGAGGATCAAAATGCGCGGATCGGCCAACACAGCGCGGGCGATGGCGAGCAACTGCCGCTGTCCCTGGCTGAAGTTGTGACCCCGTTCCGACACTTCGGTGCGGTAGCCACGGGGCAGCAGACGGATGAAATGATCGGCGTTCGCCAGCGTCGCCGCAGCGATCACCTCGTCGTCCGTAGCGTCGAGCCGGCCGTAGCGGATATTTTCCATCACAGTGCCCGAAAAGAGATAGGTGTCCTGCAGGACGATGCCCAACTGTTGGCGTAGCGAATCCTGGGTGATGGCGCGGATGTCCTGCCCGTCGACGCGGATCGCGCCCGCCGTCACATCGTAAAAGCGGCTGAGCAGGCTGATGATCGTCGTCTTCCCCGCGCCGGTCGGCCCGACAAGGGCGATGGTCTCGCCGGGGCGAGCGTGGAGATCGACATCGACCAGCACCGGTTTGCCCGCTTCGTACTCAAAGCTCACACCGTCAAAGATCACCTCGCCATGGATCGATGGCAGCGGGCGCGCAGCGGGTGTGTCCTCTACAGAGGGCTGTGTATCCAACACATCGAAGATGCGTTCACTGCCGGCCAGCGCCGACTGCATCTCGTTGTAGAGCATGGCAATCGAGCGCATGGGGCGGAAGAAGTTCATGATGTAGATCACGAAGACGGCGATCACACCCACGCTCACGATCTCTTGCAAGGCCAGCCAGCCGCCCAACAGCGCCGTCGCTGCAATCGTGATCGTACTCATGGTGGTGAACATCGGCCCCAGCGCCGCGGTGATCACATCCGCTTTGATGCCTACGTTGCGATAGGCTTCGTTGGCGGCGAGGAACTGGGCATAGGTCTCATCCTCGCGGGCAAAGGCTTTGACGACGCGAATCCCTGAGATGTTCTCCTCCATCACCGCGTTGAGGCCGCCCAGGTTGCGCTGTACGCCGCGGAAGGCGCGACGGCTGTAGCGGGTGACAATGCCGGTGATGTAGAGCATCAAGGGCAAGAGGATCAGCGTGCCAATCGCCAGTTGCCAGTTGAGCAGAAACATGGTCACCATGATGCCGCCCAGGAGCAGAATATTGGACGAAAATTCGATCAACCCATTGGAGAGGACGCTGTTGATGGCGTCAGTGTCGTTGACCACGCGGCTCATGAGATCGCCCACACGGTTGCGGTCATGGAAGCTCATGGAGAGCGTTTGCAGATGGTTGAAGAGGCGGGCGCGGATGGCAGCCACGAAGCGTTGTCCAATGTCCACCATCATCACCGCCTGGGCCACGCCGGTGATGCCGCTGCCCACATAGATCGCCAGCATCAGCAACGAGATCTGTACCAATCCGGGCACGTCGCCGCCGGCAATGTATTGGTCCAATGCCCGGCCTAGCAATACCGGACCGGCCAGCCGCAGCGCTGTGCTGATGATCACCAGCACCACAACGACGATTAGCGCGTTTCGTTGCGGACCCAAATAGGCCAGCAGCCGCAGGATCGTCTCACGGGTGTTGCGGGCGCTCTCGCCGGTCATCCGTCCACCGCCGCCAAAGCCAAGCCGCACGGCTGGTCGCTCTGTTCGTTGTGCGCTCATTGGGATCTCCCCGCGGGCTCCGCGCCCAAGTAGAGTCAAGAAAGTTTTTAGATTTTATGAAGGTGATGGCATACTGAAGGGATGCCAAAACAACTAAACTATCAACTGAACGAAATCGAACTGAAGCAAATCGAACAGGCGATCAAAAGCGCACCGGAGCCGCGGGTGCGACAGAGAGCCACAGGGATCCGCCTGTTACACTTAGGCAAGAAGCCAGAAGAAGCGGCGGAACTGCTCAATGTAGCGACAGGAACCGTCTACAATTGGCACGAGCGGTGGCGGGAAAAGGGCCTGGCCGGGCTAAGCGATGCGCCCCGGTCCGGTCGCCCAACACTGGCCGACGAGAACTATACGGTGAAACTGGCCGAGGTGTTGGAAACGGACCCGGCCACAGTGGGTTACGGCTTTACCATCTGGACAATCGACCGTCTGCGCGCTCATATGGCAAAAATCACGGGGGTCCAGATGAGCGACGAGACGTTTCGGGCTGTTCTGCGCCAGAATGACTATGTATATAGACGCCCCAAGCACGATCTCAAGCCTCTGCAAGACCGGGAAGCACGAGAGCGGGCAGAAAAAATCATTGCTGATCTTAAAAAAAAGCCCAAAACGACGAGATCGAGCTATTCTTTATGGACGAAACTACCCTGAGCCTCCATCCTATCTTGCGCAAATGTTGGATGAAACGGGGGCATCAACTTCGCATTCCTGCTCCGGGCCAACAAAAGCTCCATCACATTTTCGGCGCTTACAACTGGCACACAGATCAGACCATCTGGACTGAAGCGGACAAAAAGAACACCGACTCCTTTATCCACTTCCTGGAACACTTCATGGCCTCGGTCAACACAGACCACCCGGTTGTTCTTGTCCTGGACAATGCTTCCTATCACCACAGCGCCGGGGCCGAAGCCGCCCTTGCTCTCTGCGAGGAACAGGGCATCCTTGTCTGCTGGTTGCCCCCTTATTGCTCAGACCTCAACCCGATTGAGCGCTTCTGGGGTTTCCTCAAAGACTGGGCCTGTGCCAACAAACTTTTCGCTTCCGTCTTCGACCTGCTTGCTTCGGCCACAATTTGTCTTCACAATCAAAACAATTTGCTTTCGGATGACCGTTTCTTATTTCTAAAAACTTAGCTGGATTTACTCAGCTGCGATTGATAAATTTCCTGATAGATCGGGCTGCTCGCCAAAAGCTCCCCATGCCTGCCCTGAGCCACGATCTGCCCCTGGTCGAGGACGAGGATCTGATCGGCGTTGAGGACGCTGCTAATGCGTTGCGCCACGATAAAGGTCGTCGTTTCCGCCATCAACTGATCCAGCACCTCTTGAATCTTGGCTTCGGTCTCCACGTCCACGGCGCTGGTGCTGTCGTCGAGGATGAGGATGCCCGGCCGGGTGAGCAGGGCGCGGGCAATGGCGATACGCTGCTTCTGCCCGCCGGAAAGGTTCGCTCCGCGCGCTTCTACTGTACTCTCGTAGCCTTCTGGCATCGCCATGATGAAGTCGTGGGCCTGGGCGGTCTGGGCGGCGGCGATCACTTCTTCCAAAGAAGCGTCGGGCCGACCATAGACGATGTTCTCGCGTACCGTGCCGCTGAAGAGGACCGTCTCTTGCAGCACCACGCCGATCTGTTTGCGCAAGGAGCGGGGCGACCAACGGCGCACATCCACGCCGTCGATCTCGACGCGGCCATCGGTGGTATCGTAAAAACGGGGGATCAGGTGGATCAACGTACTCTTGCCCGACCCGGTGGCCCCCAGCAAGGCGATGCGCTGGCCCGGCTCCGCCTCGAACGAGACATGGCGCAGCACCTCATGCGCTTCGGGATCGTCCCCGTTGCGGTGTCCGTTGCTGCCGTTTGCGCCATAGCGGAACGAGACCCTGTCAAAGCGGACGCGCCCCCCAATGTGATCAGCGCGGTGGGGTGTGGCCGCAGTGCGGATGGCCGATTGGGTCCGCAGCACCTCTTCAATGCGCACCGCCGACGCCGACGCCCGCGAGACCATCATCAACATATTGCTGAGGAGGAGCAGCGGGGCCATGCCGATCATCAAATAGTTGACGAAGGCGATGAGTTCGCCGCTGGTCAATCGATTGTTGATCACATCCAGCCCGCCCAACCAGATCACGGCGACAGTGCCGGCGTTGGTCAGCAGGGTGAGGATGGGCATCACCAGGGCAAGGATGCGGCCCACGCGCATATTCTGGCGCATGTACTCGTCGTTGGCGTCGGCGAAGCGGTCAATGGCGAAAGGTTCGCGCACAAAGGCTTTCACCACCTGCACCCCGGCCAGGTTCTCCTGCACCAGTGTATTGAGGGAGGCCAGCTTCTCTTGCACCACAGTGAAGAGCGGCCCAGCCCGCCCCATAAACCACCAGATCATCAGCCCGGCCAGCCCCACAAAGGCCAGTACAACCAGGGCCAGTTGCACATCAGTGAGAAAGATCATGATCACGCTGCCGATGATCATCAAGAGGGCGCGCAACATCAGAGCGAGGCCAGCGCTGGAAAACATGCGTACCACATTGACATCGCTGCCCACGCGCGTCATCAGTTGGCCGGTCTGGAGATGATCGATGTCGGCGAAGGAGAGCGATCCAATGTGGCGGAAGAGATCGTTGCGCATGTCAAAGGCCATCCCCTGCGAGAGGCGGGCGCGGCAGAAACCCTGGACGATGGTTGCTACAGCGCCGATCACCGCCGTGCCCAGCATGATCGCCGATCCGCGCCAGATGGCGTCCATGTCGCGGGGCCGGATGCCCTCGTCCACAATATATTGGAGCAGCCGCGGCATGAGCAGTTCCATAGCCACGGGCAAGATCACCGTGAGCAGGCCGAAGATCACTTCCAGTTTATAGGGGCGCACGTACCGCGCCATGCGGATGAGTGCCTTCATGGGGGTTCCCTTTACGGATCGATGGAATGTTGACCGCAGACGACGGACCGCGGACCGGTATTGATCAGCGAGTAAACCGCTTTAGTTGCGCAAAGTAGAGGACCGAAAAACTTTCACAAGCGTAGCGCCGATTCGGTGCGATGTCAAACCATAAACGCAAATGAATGGCGTGATCTCAATCCGCGGGGAGCCAGCATTGCCATTCGGGCGCATCGGCAGCGACGACGAAGCCGCGACGGGCGTAGATGCGCTCGGCGCCGTTGTCCTCCACTTCAAGGAGCAGGGGAAGATCGCTATCGCTCTGGATTTGTTGGATAATCGCAGACGCCAATCCACGGCGGCGAAAGGCAGGGCGGGTGGCGACGCTTTCGATCAGTCCAGCCTCCTCGGTTTGGAAGCACATGGCCGTGGCAGCGGGTTGACCGTCCACCCAGGCGATGAAATAGCGCACCGACGGCGCTGCGATGAGGGTCTGCGTGCGACGGCGCAGCCAGTCGGTGCCGCTCCACGGCGAATCTTCGGCTTCGATAGCGACGATGGCTTCCACGTCGGGCAACTTTGCCCGGCGGATCTCGACGCCTTCCGCCAGCACGGGGGGCTGGGGACAGTCGTCATCCCAGATCATTATACGGAAGTTGTTCTCGGCGCATTCAAAGCCGTGGGCTTGGAGACAGGCGCGAAAATCGGTGGGTTGGGTAGCCTGGTCCACAATCACACGCGGCGTCAACCGCCGTGTGCGGTAAAAGCGGATGATCTCCTCGATCACCGCGTCGGCATCATCTGTGCGGATGTAGCGCGCGCCGTTGGCTTCGTAATAGTTGGGGTTTTCCGTATTGTAGAGGAGCAATCCCCACGGACGCTGGCGGACACGGGTGTAGAGTCTTAAAAACGCAAGTTGCAGTTGAAGACGCTGTTGGCGCACGTCCATAAGGATTCCCTTCCTTTTTTCTACATTCATGTACTTGTTTGCTACTCACTTGCACCATCCTTGGCGGTTTTTCAACCAGGATAGAGTTCTCGGCTCATTCTTGCAACTTCTGGCAAACTAATTCTTAACGATTACTTCGAATCAGCGACATGCTGGTATAATCGAAGGCAATCCAATGAAGATTTGCCTATCGCAGTATGGCTCGAAGGTGGAGAGCCTGCTGAGACTTGATCAAGAAAGTTAAAGTTAGCAAGTATCTATGAACCTCGATCACATTCGTAATTTTTGTATCATCGCCCATATTGATCACGGCAAGAGTACGCTGGCCGACCGCCTGCTTCAACAGACAGGGACCATCACCGAGCGCGAGATGAAGGAACAACTGCTCGACTCCATGGACCTGGAGCGCGAGAAGGGCGTCACCATCAAGGCCAGCGCTGTGCGTATGATCTACAAACAGAACGGTCAGGAGTACGAGATCAACCTGATCGACACCCCCGGCCATGTGGATTTCACCTACGAGGTCAAGCGCGCGCTGCAAGCCTGCGAGGGCGCCATCCTCGTGGTGGATGCGTCGCAGGGCATTCAGGCGCAGACCATGGCTCATCTCTTCGCGGCGATGGAACAGGATCTGACGATTATCCCCGTTCTCAACAAGATCGACCTGCCCGCGGCCATCCCCGACGATGTGGCGGAGGAGATCGAAAGCCTGCTCGGCGTCCCTGCCGAGGATATTCCGCGCATTAGCGCCAAGAGCGGCATCAATATTGAGGAAGTCTTGCAGCGTGTGATTGAGGAAGTGCCGCCGCCGCAGGGAGATATCGACGCGCCATTGCAAGCATTGGTCTTCGATTGCCATTACGATTCGTACAAAGGTGTGATCGCCTATGTGCGCGTCGTCAACGGTTCGATCCGCGGCATGCAACCCCTGCTGGCGATGTCCACGCAAATCAAGATGGAACCGATTGAGGTGGGCGTCCTTTCGCCGGCGCTGATCAAGACCGGTCATCTCTCGGCGGGCGAAGTGGGTTACATCGCCACCGGTCTCAAGAGCGTGCAGGATCTGGACGTGGGCGATACCATCACCCTGGCCGCTCGCCCTGCCTCCGCGCCCTTGCCCGGCTACGAACCGATGAAGCCCATGGTCTTCGCCGGTCTCTACCCGTCCAACGCCGACGACTATCCCGAACTGCGCGACGCGCTGGAGAAACTGCAACTCAACGACGCGGCGCTGGTCTATGAAGCGGAGACGAGTCAGGCGCTGGGCTTCGGCTTTCGCCTGGGCTTCCTCGGCCTCTTCCACATGGAGATCGTGCAGGAGCGGCTGGAGCGCGAGTACGATCTGGACATCATCTTTACGGCGCCGTCGGTGGCCTACAAAGTCCTCAAGACAGATGGCACGATGTTTACCATCGACAGCCCGGCCGATCTGCCCGATCCCACGCTGATCGAACATGTGGAGGAACCCTGGTGTGATCTGCACATCTTCACACCCGCCGAGTATATCGGCCCGATCATGGAACTGGTGACCCGTCGCCGCGGCGAGGTGCGCAACCAGACTTGGCTCGACAGCAAGCGCGTGGAGCTATCCTATTACATGCCGCTTTCCGAGATCATCGTCGATTTCTACAACGAACTCAAGGCGCGCACCCGCGGCTACGCCAGCATGGATTACTCTATCGACCAATACCGCCCCTCGGATATGGTCAAGCTCGATATCCTCGTCAACCAGCAGCCAGTGGACGCACTCAGCGTCATCGTCCATCGTGGGGACGCCCAAAACAAAGGGCAAAAGCTGGTGAGCAAGATGAAGGAGATCATCCCCCGCCAGATGTTTGTGGTGCCGATCCAGGCGGCGGTGGGCAACAAGATCATCAGCCGCGCCAATGTACAGGCCATGCGTAAAGATGTGTTGGCGAAATGTTACGGCGGCGACATCACCCGCAAGCGCAAATTGCTGGAAAAACAAAAGGAGGGCAAAAAGCGCATGAAGATGGTCGGCTCGGTCGAGATCCCACAGGAAGCCTTCATGTCCGTCCTGCGCCTGGGCGACGAAGATTAAGTCAGCAGTGGATGGTGCAACTGATCGCTGTTAACTCAATGTCATTGAGGTGAGAAGAGATTGAGAGATTGGGAGATTGGAAGAGTGTCGAAGAAGCCTCTGGTAATCGCCTAATCTCCCAATCTCTTCATCTCAGCAGATTTGCCTTGCCTGAATGCCATTGACCGATGACTGCTCACTCGTTTGGCAATCCACAAGGAACGGGCCGTGCAATCGAATCTTGAGCGCAGTCGCATTCTGATCGACGAGTTGCGTCTCACGACCATGTGGCAGCTTTTCGGGATCAGCACGCTGCTGGCCTGGCTGTGGATGGTGGTGAGCATCTTTGGCCGCCCAACGATGGCTGCCAGCGCCTTTGCCGTGGCCTTTCTGATGGTAATGGGGGTGCTGATCACCCGATTTGCCACACGCCGCTTCCCCGCCTTTGGTCTGCCCCTGTTTGTCCTCACTTCGGTTACGGCGATCACCCTGGCTATCTATTTGGTGGGCACTGCGGAACTGGCCTATCTCTATGCTGTGCCGATTTTGGTGGCCGGCGCGCTGATCCACCCCTCGGTTGCCTTTATGGGCGCCACAGGGCTAGGGATCTTTCTGATCTCGCCCTGGGGCCAGCAGATCGGCGATCTCTTCTTGCCCGGCGTGCTGCTCGTTCTCTGCTTCACTGCGCTGATTGCCTGGGCCTTTGCGCGCACCTTCTTCACCGTGGTCGAGTGGATGTTTGAAAGCTATCTGCTGGCCGAACGACAGACCCGGGAAGCGCAGGAACATCGGGCCGAACTGCAAAAAGTACTCAAAAGTCTGGATCTGGCCTATTATCGGCTGCGCCGCGCCAATGAAGCCCTGACCTGGGCGCGTGGACAGGCCGAAGAGGCCAGACAGGCCAAGGCCCGTTTCGTCGCCAACGTCAGCCACGAGTTGCGCACCCCGTTGAACCTGATCATTGGGTTCAGCGAAATGATCGTGACCGCGCCCGAAAGCTACGGCCAGCCGCTGCCGCCCGTCTACCGTGGGGATCTCAACGCCATCTACCGCAACGCCAAACATCTTTCCAGCCTGATCGACGATGTGCTTGATCTAAGCCAGATCGAAGCCGACCGCATGCCCTTGAGCAAAGAGGACGGCGACCTGCGCCAGATTGTCGAGGAAGCGACCAATATGGTGCGCGGCATGGTCGAGGCGAAGGGACTGGCTTTGCAGGTCGAATTGCCTCCTGCGCCGGTGCGCATGCCGCTCGACATTACGCGCATCCGCCAGGTGATCCTCAATTTGTTGAGCAATGCTGTGCGCTTCACCGGGAGCGGCGGCATTGCCGTCAGCCTGACCCTGAGCGACGAAGCGGCCATCGTCGGCGTCAAAGACACGGGCGCCGGCATCCCAGCGGACAAAATTGCACAGCTCTTCGAGGAGTTCTATCAGGTGGATGACAGCATCCGGCGCGAACATGGCGGCACCGGGTTGGGGCTGGCGATCAGCAAACGTTTTGTCGAACTGCATGGAGGGCGCATCTGGGTGGAAAGTGTGGAAAGTCAGGGCAGCACCTTTTGTTTTAGCCTGCCTCTCTATCATCCTCAGCAGGAACAGCTTGCCCATTCAAAATGGGATGCGCAGCCGGCGACCAGCGCTGAGCGCATCCTGGTGGTCTACCACGTGGATAGCAGCGCGGCGACGCTGATCCAGCGCCGCCTGGGTGAATATCAGGTCAAACCGGTTTCATCTTTGCCCGAAATGGTTGAGGTTGTACAACGTTGGCGGCCCACAGCCGTGATCGTGGAGATGGCGAGTCGGGAAGAAGCCGCGGCCAGCCTGGCATCTTCCGGCTGTAGCGACATTCCGCTGATCAGTTGCCCGCTCTTCACGCAGCCCAAAATGGCGGATCGTCTACACATCGCCGATTATCTGCTGAAGCCGGTCACGCCGGAGGCGCTGCGCCGCGCTTTGGACAACCTGCTACCTTCGATACACACTGTCCTCATCTGCGACGACGATCCGGCGATGGTGCGTCTGCTGGCGCGCGTGGTTCAAGCAGAATGGACGGAAGTGCGCGTCCTTCAAGCACACAACGGTCGCATGGCGTTGGAGATTGCCCACCGTGAACACCCGGATCTGATCTTGTTGGATCTGATGATGCCTGAGATGAGCGGGGTGGAGGTGTTGAACCAGATGCAGGAAGATCCGCTGCTGATTGAGATCCCGGTGATCGTGATTACGGCCACCGAGTTGGGTGAAGAAGTTGCTCAATTCAGCGGGGAGATGCTGGTGACCATTCCGCAGCCGTTAGCCGCCAGCGAATGGCTCAACATTTTAGGGGCGCTGACGGCGTCTCTGCGGCCGACGCCAGATCCAGATGGAGCCAACGGTTCAGCATTTGCAGCAGCGCATCCTGACGGACCGGCTTTCGCAAATAATCGTCTGCGCCCAAAGCTACCGCCAGGGCCGGTTCATTGAGAATGGAGCAGACAATCACTGGGATCTGGGCGGTTGCCGGGTTGCTTTTCAGCGTCTGCAAGAATTCCCAACCATCTGTGCGTGGGAGCATCACATCCAACAGGATCAGCGTCGGGGTGAACTGGGCCAGCGCTCTGGTCGCTTCGTCCGCGTCCTTGGCGCCGATGACTTCGATGGCAAAGGGCGTGGTAAAGCGCTGGAAGAGGCTGATCATATCCGGCATGTCGTCGATCATCAGCACATAGTGCGGGCCGGCCAACGGTAGCTCCAAGGCCACTTCCCACCTCTCCCCCTCGCCGCGCCCGATGATCTGCCAGCCCTGAAGCTGAAAGAGTTGAATGGCGACCTCCAATCCGATCCCCTCGCGATTCTGGGCAGCGGACGTTCCAACGCCAGAAGGCGCAGTCGGGCGCACGGCAAACGTGAGCCGGATCTGGTTGTCGTGCTGGGTAAGGGTGAGCAGCACCACAGAACTGCTCTGGGCTGTTAGCCCACTGGTCAATAGATTCATCAGCGCCTGGCGGAACATCGTCCGATCCACGCAGATATAGAGCGGCGTCGGCGGCAGATCCAGATGGACCTCTGCCCCAATTCGTTCGCAGTACGAGTGGAGATCTTTGATCACCCCGTTGACCACACTCCGGATCTCCAGCACCTCGGGTCGTGCATTTGAATTGAGCTGCTCCACCGTCGCTTGGGCCAGGCTGCGCCGATCCACGCTGGGCAGCAAGCTGTCGACGGGCTGCGCCGCCTGCAGACGATCCCACAACAAGCTGGCCACGGCTTCGATCCCCTCGCGGATCTTGCGGTAAACCTGGCGCAGACTAATGGCGAGGGTGTCGGCGATCTGTTCGGGCGTCAAGCCGTCGATATAACGATATTGGAGCGCGCTGTAATGGATCTGCACGCTGGTCTTCGCTTCTGTGTCCGAAGGTGGGCTAAGCTCCTCAAGTGTCTCCAGAAGGAGACGGCGCAACTGCTGGGCGCGCGTCGCCTGTCCCGTTTCGATCAATCCATTCAGTTGATCGGCCAGCGGGTGGCTCTGCAAGTGGACCGGATCATAGAGATAGGTCAGGGCGTCGCGAACCTGGTTGACAAACTGTTCTGGCGGCATGGGTTTTACCCAGGTAGTGTCAAAAACTGGCAGTAGGGTGTCAGTACAGCCATTTACAAAGAGGGCGCTTTCTGGGATTATAGATAGTAGACTTGCAGGCGTCAAACTGCCTGCCTTCCCCCGAATTGATGTGAACCAACTGTCCTGCCTTTTTTAGTGTGTCGCTGCCCTATCTGAACTCATCTACCCCATCTGTATCGCGCATCCCCACCCAGATGGGACGATGAGCAAATTTTGTCTACCCCATTATCTATTCAAAGGAGGAAAGTGTATGCAAAGCAGTCGGGGAGTCAGTCGTCGTGATTTTTTGCGTTGGTCGTCGGCGTTGGGCGCAACAGCGCTGTTGGCGGCCTGTGCGCCAGCGGCTGCGCCAACAGGATCGACCGGCAGTGCAGCCAGCCCGGCTCAGGCCAGCATCAGGTTGCGCTTCCAGTCGCGCGAGCCTGAAAACGCCGCCGGGGTCCAACAACTGTGGGACGAATTTTACCAAAGCTTTCGCGAAGCGAATCCTAATGTTGAGGTGGAGTTCCTGCCCACACCGGGTGGGGATATCCGCGAAAATGCCATGACACAAATAGTCGCCGGGGACGCGCCGGACCTCTTTGAGTTCTGCTGCCAGGATTCCACCTTCTTCGTGCAGCAAGGGGAGACGTTGAACCTGCAACCGTTCATCGAGCAGGATGCGGAAGAGGTCAACCTGGACGATTATTATGCGAATCAGTTCGATCCATGGAAAGATCAGCAGGGCGACATCCACCTGTTGCCGCGTTTCACCGGCACCCAAGTGATTTTCTACAACAAAGATATGTTCGACGAAATGGGCGTAGCCTATCCACCCTCAGAGTGGGGTGGCTGGACATGGCAGGACTATCAGCAGATCGGCCGCCAGTTCGCCAGACAGGAGCAGCCCGCCCGCTATGGCAGCGCCAATTATGGCATGAACGCCAACTGGCTTACCCAGTATTGGGTGCGCGGCTTCGGCAGCCATATGGTAAACCCAGACGACAAAGCTGTCTGCGATCTCTGCACCGATGGAGCCATGCAGGCGCTGGAATGGATCCACGAGATCATTTGGGACGATTTCATGTTTGCGCCCCAATCCCAGGCTGCCGGTAGCGGACTGGGACCGCTGGAGTTGTTCCTGGGCCAGCGCAGCGCCATGATGGAAATGGGGCCGTGGAACCTGGGTCCTGTGGCCGACGGCGCGCAATTCCGCTGGGATGTCGCGCCCATGCCCGATGGCCCCGCCGGCATGACCACGCACCAATCCGTCGATGGCACCTTCATCTGGAAGGGGACGAAGAACCCCGATGCATCCTGGACGCTGCTCAAGGGCGTCACCAGCCCCAACTACGGTCGGCTCTATGCCAAGTACGCCACCAAGCAGCCATCGCGCAAGAGCGTCATTAATGACTTTGTGACCCTGCTGCGCGAGCAGAACCCCGTCTACCAGGAGGTGCAACTGGAGGTCTTTACCGATTCCATTGCCCAGGACATCGGCGGCCCAGAGGAGATGTTCTGGCCGAACGACTTTGTCTCCAAGAGCCAGATCCTGACGCCCGCCTTCGACCGGGTGATGATGCTCAACACAGCGCCGGTCGAATTGATCTGCAAACATGCGGAGGTGGTGACCAAGTTCAACCGGGGTGAAATTGCGATTGAGGACATTGGCGCAACTCTGGATGCCTTGCAGTAGAACCTCAGACAGACTATGATGGAGAGCGTAGAGAGACCGTGATGAGTGGTGTAGGGGCACGGGTGGGGCGGAAGCAACCGCCTACGCGGCGTCGGCCGGTTCATTGGAGAGCTTTCTTCCCGCCCCACCCGTGCCCCTACGATACCCCTTCAATCTCGTAATCTCCCAATCGCTTATTCTCATCATCAATTTATAGTTAGGTTAGGAGGATGGCGACGTGAGCCAGATCAGCAGATCGCAGACCCGTACCGTGTCCTTCCCCTGGTTCGGGAAGCACGGGCAGCCGATGAAACAGAGTACACGCGAGGCCGTCTATGGATATTTAATGGCGTCGCCCTGGATTCTTGGCTTCCTCATCTTCACGGCTGGCCCGATGATCGCTTCCTTCATCATTGGCCTCTATCGCACTGACTTTCTATCAACCTACGAGTTTGTCGGTTTCCGCTGGTATACCAGCCTTCTGCGCGATAGTCTGGTGCATAAAGCCTTAATGAACACAGCGATCTACAGTTTTGTGATGGTGCCGCTCAACACCTTGATCGCGCTCATGATCGCCGTCATGCTGAACCAGGGCATCCGCGGCCAAAGTTTCTGGCGTACTGTCTACTATCTGCCGTCGGTGGTCTCTGGTGTGGCGGTAGCGCTGCTCTGGCAGTGGCTCTATCAGCCCGATTCTGGGCTAATCAACTCCGTTCTCTATCAATTGGGCATCCAGGGACCGCGCTGGATCTACAGCGAAGATTGGGCAATGGCGTCGATCATCATCATGTCCTTGTGGGGAGCGGGCGGCGCCATGCTGATCTTCCTGGCCGGGTTGCAGGGCATCCCCACCCAACTCTACGAAGCAGCCGAGATCGACGGCGCCAGTTCATTCCGGCGCTTTTTTGCCATCACCATGCCCCTGCTGACGCCGACCATCTTTTTTAACGTGGTGCTGAACGTGATCGCCTCCTGGCAGGTCTTCACCCAGGCCCTGATCATGACCAACGGTGGGCCCAACAACGCCACGCTGACGATGGTACTCCATATTTACCGCACCGGATTCCGCAATTCGTTCTTTGGCTATGCGTCGGCTCAGGCCTGGCTGCTCTTTTTAGTGGTATTGGTCTTTGTGATCCTGGCGCTGCGCAGCGCGTCTTCTTGGGTCCACTATGATCGGGTCTAGACTGGAGAATCGAGCATGATCCGTACTGCAAAAGTGTCCATTCCCAAATTTCAGGGCAGCAATCTGGTCGAAGCCATCTATCGTTTCTTCCTCTATTTGGCGATTATTTTGGGCGGCGTCATCTTCGCCGTGCCTTTTTATTGGATGATCCGCACGGCGCTGATGCCAGCCTGGCAGATCTACATCTTCCCGCCGGATTGGATTCCGGCTGAATTCCACTGGGAGAATTTCAAGGTGCCTTTCGCCGTCTTTCCGTTTGGGCGCTGGTTCTTGAACAGCTTCCTGGTGGCCGGTCTGGGTGCCATTGGCACAGCCGTCTCCTCTGCCGTGGTGGGATTCAGCTTTGCTCGTCTCCGTTTTCCCTGGCGCGATACCATCTTTGTGGTGGTGCTGGCCACGATGATCCTGCCCGAACACGTGCGCTTGATCCCTACCTATCTGCTCTTTGCACAGTTGGGATGGGTCAACACCTTCCTGCCGTTGATTGTGCCAAGCTGGTTTGCGCCGGCCTTTTATGTCTTC
Source organism: Caldilineaceae bacterium (assembly GCA_019637695.1). Lineage (GTDB taxonomy): Bacteria > Chloroflexota > Anaerolineae > Caldilineales > Caldilineaceae > RI-153. The sequence goes on from JAHBVG010000052.1 coordinate 26,413, forward strand.
TTGCTGCGCCAGTTCTTTATGACCATCCCCAAGGATATGGACGATTCGGCCTATATTGATGGATGCAACCCTATCAGCCTCTTCTGGCACATTCATCTACCCATGTCTCTGCCTGCGTTAGGGGTAGCCTTGATCTTCCAGTTCACCTATCACTGGAACGAATTCCTACATGCGTTGATCTACCTGCACAACGTCAATAATTACACGGTTGCGCTCGGGTTGCGTCTCTTCCAGGGGCAGATGACGGCCAATATGCAGGGGTTGATGGCCGCATCCCTATTGGCCGTGCTGCCGACCATCGTGATATTCTTCTTTGCACAACGCTATTTTGTTCAAGGTATCGTTGTTTCTGGCGTCAAAGGCTAACGAACTTCTTCAAATCACAGACAAGTAAGGTCCTCATAATGAAAGTCGTTCAAGTTGGGATTGGTGGCATGGGCAATGCCTGGCTGCGCGCGGTGCAGGCGTCGCCTGAAGTTGAGTATTCCGGTTTTGTCGAAGTCAACCAGACAATTGCCCAGCAACAAGCAGAAAAATATGGGCTGGATCCGGCGCGCATCTTCCCCTCGCTGGCGGAAGCGCTGAACGCCGTGCCCGTGGACGGGATCATCAATGTGACCCCGCCCCAGTTTCATCGAGAGGTGTCGATCCTGGCGCTGGAGGCGAGTGTACCCGTCCTTTCGGAGAAACCGCTGGCGGACACACTGGGGGCGGCCCAGGACATTGTAGACGCCGCCAACCGCACCGGCGTCCTCCACATGGTAACGCAGAACTACCGCTACAGCATCCCTGCGCTCACCCTGAAGCGGACCCTCGAAACCGCAGATCTGGGGCGGATCGGCGCCGTCACCGTGGAATTTTTCCGCGGCCCCCATTTTGGCGGCTTCCGCGAGGAGATGCCATATCCGCTGATCATCGACATGTCGATCCATCATTTCGACATGATGCGCTACTTCCTCGCCCTCGATCCCATCTGGATCTACGGGCGCAGTTGGAATCCGCCCTGGAGCTGGTACAACGGCGACGCCTCGGCCTCGGTGCTGCTGCGCTTTGAGGGGGATGTGACTGTCTCGTACAACGGCTCGTGGTGTTCGCAGGGCATGGATACACCGTGGAATGGGCAGTGGCGCTTTGAATGCGAGCGCGGGGTGATCGCCCTGCGCGACGACCAGGTCACCGTCTACCGCACCGGTGAAGCGCCGGAGCCGGTAGAGCCAGTCGCCACCGAACGGGTCGCCCAGTCATATCTGCTCCACGAGTTCTACGAAGCAGTGACGATGGGCAAACCACCCGCCACCACCTGCCAGGACAACATCAAATCGCTGGCGATTGTCTTCAACACGGTGCAATCATTTGAGACTGGCGCGCCGGTGGCTGTGGCCGCAGTAGCAGCCTAGACAGAGATTCGGAGATTGGGAGATTAAGGGATTTCAGAGGAGTACATTCCTGATCCCTTACCCTCTCAATCTCTGCATTCCGTAAATTTACCTCACCCCCATTTCACATCCTTTCCCCAAGGAGTTCACTATGAAACTCGGTGTCTTTGCCGTGTTGTTTGGCGACCAAAGTTTTGAACAGACCCTCGATTATATCTCTTCTGTAGGCGTTGAGGCCGTGGAGATCGGCTGCGGCGGCTACGTGGGCGACGCGCATTGCAAGCCGACGCAACTACTGGGCGATGACAAGGCTACGGCTGCCTTCAAAAAAGCCGTCGAGACGCGCGGTTTGACCATCAGCGCCATGAGCGCCCATGCCAATCCGCTGCACCCCAACCCAGAGATCGGCGAGGCCCACCGCGCCTATGTGACCAATGCCATCCGCATGGCAGAAGCGCTGGGCGTGGATACCGTCGTCACCTTCTCCGGTTGTCCGGGCGGCGGTCCCGGCGATCAGCATCCCAACTGGGTCACCTGCCCGTGGCCGCCCGATTTCAGCCAGACCGTCAAGTGGCAGTGGGAAGAAGTGCTGATCCCTTACTGGCAGGAGACAGCCCGATTCGCAGCCGAGCGCGGCGTGCGGCTTGCCATCGAGATGCACCCCGGCTTCTGCGTCTACAATGTGGAGACGCTGCTGGGCCTGCGCGCCGCCGTGGGCGAGACCATCGGCGCCAACTTCGATCCCAGCCATCTCTTCTGGCAAAGGGCGGACCCCGGCCACGCCATCCGCGCCTTGGGGAAGTCGATCTACCACTTCCACGCCAAGGACACGCGCATCGATCCGATCAACACGCCGGTCAACGGGGTACTCGACAACAAATCCTATCGCAACTTTGCTGAACGGAGTTGGGTCTTCCGCACGGTAGGGTACGGGCACGGCGAGGATGTCTGGCGCGACATGGTGAGCAATCTGCGCCTGGTCGGCTACAACGGCGTCCTTTCCATCGAACACGAGGATGGTCTCATGTCGAAGACCGAAGGCTTTGAAAAGGCCGTCAACTTCTTGCAGACCATCCTCATCAAAGAGGAGCCTGTGCGGGCGTTTTGGGCATGATGTTGAGAAAGCGGATGGGCGGGCGTCGCAGCAACACGATCCTGTGGATGGGGCTGATCGGCCTCATGTTGATCTTGAGCGCGTGCTTTCGTTCACACGCGGCGACGCCTGCCCCGCCTACGCCCAACCCCGCGCTGATGGAACTGGATGCGCACGCATTTTCAGCGCAGTTGACGGTGACCGATTCGCTGGCGCATGCATCTGAACAATTGGCAGCGACAGCCGGTGTCGCTGAAGACGCCATTCGCGTCCTCTTTCGCACGGAGACATGCACGATCTGCGGCCAGACGAGTGGAGAGAGTGATGGCAAAGCGTTGGCCGAGTTGGCCGTGGACGAAGCAGCCCCTCTGCTGGCGCCGGGCAGCAGCTTCTGGCTGAATGTGCCGCCGCTTGCCTGTCTCTACGCCTATGACGGCCGGCAGGTGAAACCGCAAGGTTGCCGCATCCAGTAAGGGGTCAAATCATGGATATCCTCTACATCCACCCGGCCAAGCAGGAGGTTACGGCCCGCTACGACAAATATCACGCCTGCGCTCCCTATCCTTTTATCCCCGTGGGGGTGATCGGGCTGGTCAACCTGCTGCGCCAGGATGGCTGGTCTGTGCAGGGGATCAACCTGCCCGTCGAGCTGCTGCTCGATCCCACCTTCGATCTGAAAGCGTGGATGACGGCTCAAACGCCGCCCAGGCTGGTGATGGCCGATCTGCACTGGTACGAGCATAGTTTTGGGGCGATGGACGTGGCGCGCACTGTCAAAGAGATCTGGCCGCAGACGCCGATGGTGATCGGCGGGTTGACAGCCTCCAACTTTGCCGAGGAAATTTTGGAAACGTTCCCCGCTGTCGATTTTATCATCCGCGGGGACGCCGAGGAGCCGTTGCGCAAACTGGCGGCCTATTTTTGCGGCGATGGCGCTGTGGCGCTCTCCGATGTCCCCAATCTGCTCTACCGCGAGGATGGCAAGCCGCGACAGACGCGGCGCAGCTACTTCGCCCAACCGGATGATCTCGATCAGCTTGATTTTGTCTCCACCGATTGGTTACAGCATCGTCATAGCTATGCGGCCCTCCAATATTCCGGGGCGGGTGTGGTGGCGCTGCGCGATCCACAACTGCAAGGTCATTGGCTGACGATTGGCCGTGGCTGCGTTTTCAACTGCCTCTATTGCGGCGGCGGCAAGAAGTCCCATGCAGAACTGGCCGGGCGGCACGGTTACGTTCAGCGCTCGCCCGAACGAATGGCAGCCGATATCGGCAGGCTTGCCCACGGGGGAATCGATCAGGTGGCCCTCTCGCTGGACCCGGCGACGTTTAAGGCGGAGTGGTGGCGATCCTTCTTCGGCCTGCTGCGCGAGGAGGGGATCCGCGTTGGCATCTACAACGAATTCTTCCAACTCCCCAGCGAGGAATTTTTGGATACATTGGGCGAAACCGCCGATCTGCGCCACACAGAGGTTGCCATATCCCCGCTTTCGGGCGACGAGGAGGTGCGCAAACGCAATGGCAAGTTTTATTCCAACGAGCGGTTTTTGCGCATGTTGCAGACGCTGAAAAAATACCGTATCCCCATTTTTATCTACTTCTCCCTCAATCTCCCCGGCGAGACGCCTGAGACCTTCAAACGCACCATCGAGTTGGCGCAGCAGATCGGACGCATCTACCCGCCGGAACTGCTGCGCATGCTCAACCCCTGCCACACCCTCGATCCCGTCTCCCCCATGAGCCGCCAGCCCAAAGACTTTGGCATTGAGGTACACTACCGCACCTTTCAGGATTATTACACCTATTGCCGCGGCACAGGCTGGCAACCCCGCCAGGTGATCCGCGGCCAGCATCGCGGCTTCGAGATGATCGGGCGACCCACCCCCGTCGTCGAGCAAATGGCCCGCGTTTGGGATGCCTTCGCCAGCCAGCAGACCTTCCGCTGTTATCCTGTGCCGCGCGGCTGGTGAAGTTCAGACCGTCTTCGCCGCAAGCTTTGCCTCACTGGTGGCTCATCCCAAGTGGATTCACCTGTGGTATAATGCAAATGGAGCGATTGATGGAATAGTAGGCGATGATGGAGATGATCGATGAGTATCAGCGGAGAACTCATAGAACTACAAATTGAAGAAACGGACAACACAGAATTTCTCAACCGTCTGCAACACAAACTGCTGCCAGGGACGCTTCTCATTGTAGAAAATTGGGCGAATGAGAAAATTTCTCTGCGAATTGTAGAGACAGCCTTAAAAACTGTGGAATCAGAAGCTCTTGCTGGCCTGATTGAACAAGACGGTCTCCTGGTCTATAGAGGTGAACCACCACAGGGGTTTGACTGGGAAGCTTTTTTGCAAGAAGAACGCGAAGCGCCTTTACATCCTTATGAACCTGATCCACGATGCAACTCCTGCTCGACACCTCGGTGATGTTGGCTGCACTGCTTCGGTCCCATCCGGCGCACTCCTCGGCCTATCCCTGGCTGAAGATGATCAAGCAGCGCGAACATACCGGGCATATCAGTACACATTCACTGGCCGAACTCTATAACAAACTCACTAGAGTTCCCCTGTCCAGACCCATTCCCCCAGCAGAAGCATTGGCAATGCTGACGGCGGATGTTACCAGCTTAATGATCCCGGTAGCGCTTTCTTATAAAGACTACCTTTCTGTCGTGAATCACCTGGCAGACCGAAAACTGGTTGGCGGCATCATCTACGACGCGCTGATCGTTCGGGCGGGGATCAAAGCCGGAGTCGATCGCATTCTGACGCTGAATCCATGCCACTTTCGCCTCATTTATCCAGAGGCAGAGGATCGCATTGTCGATCCATCGGCAGAAAGTGCGCCATGACCACCCCCACCGTCTTCGATCTCATCCGCCGCTACGACCTCGATCCCAAGAAGTCGCTGGGCCAGAATTTTCTGGTGGATGAGACGCACCTGGCCCGCATTGCCGCCGCCGCCGACCTCAGCGCCGAGGATACAGTGTTGGAGGTCGGCCCTGGCCTGGGCGTCCTCACCCGGCACCTGGCCGAACAGGCTGGCCGCGTCGTCGCTGTGGAACTGGACGACCGCCTGATCCCCATCCTCGAAGAGCGCTTCGCCGATCAGCCCAACGTGCGCTTTGTCCACGCGGATATTTTGGCAGTGGATGCGGCGGCGCTGATCGCAGACAACGGACCGCAGACCGCAGACCGCAGACCGCAGACGACGGACGACCGACGACTGACGACCAACGAATATCCAATACCCAATATCCAATACCCCAATCCCCGATCCCCAGTCCCCAGTCACCAGTCACCAATCACCAATCACCAACGCTACAAAGTCGTCGCCAACCTGCCCTATTACATTACCAGCGCGGTGCTGCGTCATCTGTTGGAGGCGAAACAGCCGCCGATTCTAGCCGTGGTGATGGTGCAACGCGAGGTCGCCCAGCGGATCGTGGCGAAGCCTGGGGATATGTCATTGCTGGCGGTGGGGGTGCAATTTTACGCCGAGCCGAAGATCGTCAACCGGGTGCCGGCCGGGGCCTTCTATCCCCGACCCAAGGTGGACAGCGCCGTGCTGCGGCTGGACGTGCGTCCACAGCCTGCTGTGCCCGACGTGGACCCGCTCCGCTTTTTCGAGGTGGCGCGCGCCGGCTTCGGGCAGAAGCGCAAACAGTTGCTCAACAGCCTCAGCAGTGGACTCTCCTTGCCCAAAGAGGAGATCCGCGCCAGCCTCGCCGCCGCGGGGATCGATCCACAGCGCCGCGCCGAAACGCTCTCTCTCGATGAATGGGGCGCGCTGACCAAAAGCGTAATTCGTAATGCCTAATTGCCTCAACGAAGACGCTTTCAAAATCAACGCTCACGCTGTCAACATGACCCTACGCACCATGCAACACGTTTCACAGAAAGCGAGACCAATCAATGACCAACCGTTTGCTTAACAAAGTCGCCATCATCACTGGCGCGGCGCGGGGGATCGGCGCGGAGACGGCGCGCCGCTTTGCCGAGGAGGGCGCGCACGTTGTCCTTTGCGATGTCTCTGCCGAAGAAGGGGAAGGCGCGGCCAGCCGCATCCGCAACGCCGGCGGATCGGCCATCTTTTTACCGGTGGACGTGACAGATCGCCGCAGTGTACAAGATCTCATTGATCGCACCGTTGCCCATTTCGGACGGCTGGATGTGCTTGTCAACAATGCCGGGGTGCTGCGCGACGCTCAACTGCGCAAGATGAGCGAGGACCAGTTCGATCTCGTCGTCAACGTCAATTTGAAGGGGGTCTACCTTTGCGGACAGACCGCCGCCATCCACATGATCGAGCAGGGCGGTGGGGTGATCCTTAACGCCAGCAGCGTGGTGGGTATCGACGGCAACTTCGGTCAGACCAATTATGTCGCCACCAAGTCTGCGGTGATCGGCATGACCAAAGTCTGGGCGCGCGAACTGGGGCCAAAGGGCATCCGGGTCAACGCGGTGGCGCCCGGCTTCATCGAAACCGACATGACGGCGCAAATGCCCCAAAAGATCTACGATTCGATGGTGGAGAAGACGCCCCTGCGCCGCGCCGGGAGCGTCCTTGATGTAGCCAATGCCTATCTTTGGCTTGCCAGCGACGAGGCGTCCTTTATCAATGGCGTCGTCTTGCGCATAGATGGGGGGATCGTGATCGGTACTTGATAACGTTGTTAACAAAAAAGTTGCAGACGCCAACCGTTTGAAGCCCATGCGCTTTTGTGGAATAATGGAACCGTGAGCAACGAAATTACCCAAGAGAAGCCCAAGCGCCCATCAAACGGATCACCTGCCCGCGAGCCAGAAAGCGGAACATCGTTTCCGCGCCCCGCTGAAAATCCGCTCAGTGACCGTGAACAAGAGGTAGCGGAATTGCTGGTCACCGGCGCCAGCAACAACGAGATTGCCGAAAAACTGGTCATCAGCCCCCATACCGTCAAGGTTCATCTGCGCAATATTTATGAAAAGTTGGGCGTAAGCAGCCGCACCGAAGCGTCGCTGCTATTACTCCAGCAAGGATTGATGACGCTGCCCGGCGTGGAACAGGCGAGGTCCCTACACGCGGAGGAAGACGCATCGCTCTATCCTGAGCCATTGGCCGATACGGTGGGGAAGCCCTTTGCCTGGCAATTGCCCTATTTGTTGGTTGCGCTGCTCCTGGCGTTGGGCATCCTACTCTTGCCGATCCTCATTACACCGGGCGCGACCGCTCCTTCCAATCTGCTCAGCGATGGCCCAAGCAGCGTCCTCGCCCAGCCTTCGGTCAATGTGATGCCGCGCTGGGAATCGCGCACGCCGCTGCCCACCGCACGCAGCCGCTTCGCGCTCGTCTCCACCGACAAAGGCAAACTTTACGCCATCGGCGGCGAAGGAGTCGATGGCGTGCCATTTTCTGCTGTGGATAGTTACGATCTGAGCGTGAACGAGTGGAAGCCCGTGGCGGCGCTGCCGTCGCCGCTCGCTAATCTGGCGGCTGCCGTCTGGGGAGATGAGATCTATGTGGCTGGCGGCGCTATGCCTACCACTGGAGACGCCACTGCTCGCGTCTTAAGCAGCGATTTCTGGCGTTACATCATCCTTGAGGATCGCTGGCAATTGGCCGGCCAACTGCCAGTGGCGTTGGCTGGCGCTTCGCTCATCGCCACTGAGGATGCGCTCTTTCTTCTCGGCGGCTGGGATGGACAGAATATGCACGCCGAAATCTGGCGACTTGCTCTATCTGAAGAGATGGAATCAGTGACGGCTGACAACTGGCAAGTGGTGACCGAGATGGCCGTTCCTCGCGCCTTTGGCGGCGCTGTCCTCGTAAACGATGCCATCTATGTGGCCGGGGGCTACGATGGCCAGCGTGAATTGGCTGTGACTGGGCGTTATCTCATCGGCAGCGGGAAATGGGAAGTGTTGCCGCCGCTTTCGACACCGCGCGGCGGAGTACAGTTGCTATACGATGATCTGGCGATCTTTGCCGTGGGCGGCGGCTGGACTCAACCGGTCAATACCATTGAGCGTTTTGATCCAGCCACCGGCATTTGGAGCCATTTTCCTTCACCTATTGAGCAGGAGTGGCGCAATCTTGGCGCTGCCGCCAGCAAAAATGGATATCTTTACCTGATCGGCGGCTGGTCGGATAGCTACCTCACAACCCATCTCCACTACCAGAGTTCCTTTCGCACCTTTTTGCCCGCCACCCAGAACAAGGATGAGTAATGAGTAGGTAGAGTACTTCTCACCTACTCATTACTCATTACGCTAAACGTAACCATCCGCTTATTTACGCCTCGTTGCACTAGATGCGCCCGGCGAGCTGATGGATCTTGTCGCTGGTGTCGCGCCATGAGACCTTGCTCAGGCCCAGTTTGTGACGGAGTTGTTCTTCTGGAACGCCCTTGCGGAAGTCGCGTACGGCGCAAGTCCAGCGCAGGGTTTCAAAGCCGACCTGCAAGCGGTTGATCCTGGCGCGTTTGCCCGCTTCGTCCAGGACATATTCCAGGTTGCGCGGTGTACATTCGAAGAGGAAGCGTTCCGGCTTATACTGGGTCAAATATTGCTCCAACGGCTTGAGCAGATCAGGATGGATGTTGAGGCGGCGATTTTTGTGAGCGTAGCGCACATCGTTGTAACGGATCTGCACTTCGAGCGACTTTGGCGTTGTGCGGTCAACATCTTCGATGAGCAGATTGGCGCATTCGCTCTTCTTCATCCCCGTTTGTAGCAACAGGCTGACCAGCACATAGGGCCGGGCGTCGGGTTTGTCGCGCTCCCAGAGCCAATCCTGGCAAGTGCGGATCAGCCGGTTGATCTCCTCGTCGGTGAGGATAGTGGGCAGGGGCGTGCGCACAGATTGCTGCACAATCGCCTCCGCCGGATCATTGCCGATCACGCCGGTATCATGCAGCCAGCTAAAAAAGACTTTGAGCGTCGTAATGCGGCGCGCCAGCGTCTTGGCGCTGCAAGGACGTCCCCGTTCGCTCTGCATCCATTCCAAGAAATCGTTCAGATGCTGGGTCTGGATCTGGCGCAACAACGCGGAATCGTCCATAAAGGTGCGCAAAATTTTGAGATCGTTGCGGAACGCCTTAATGGTATTGTCGCTGAAGCCTTTGCCAACCATATAGTCGTCAAAGGCGGTGACGGCGCTGCCCAAATCGCTGTTGGCGCGCAAAGGGGGCGGGGCGCTGGTCGCCGGATCTAATTCAACGCTGGCTTGAAGATTTTGATTCGTCTGAACCACGTCTGACACCGTAGAGAGATCAGCGTGGGTTGTCTGTGGGCTATCCATAAGAGACTCCTTTCTGATAGCCAATATAGCGGTTAACCTCACTTTTGGCAATCGCGGCAATGGAATAGATCGCATAGCAATTCTGCCAGATGCGTAGTACGCGAAGGATTGTCAACTGCCGCTTGTAAACCTGCAACCTGCTCTGCGCGGGTGTAGTTCAAGTTGGGAGCATGTGAAGCGCCGGGGACTTCGCAAAGAAGACGACGACACAAGAGAAAACACGGTCGCACTAGGTAAAAGTCCCCGGCACTTTCGCCCCAAAGATGAACTACACCTGCTTCTCGCCTCCCTTTCGCCTGAAACTTGGATTTGTGCTATGATAGTTGCCATCCAATCGATTTGGGGCCGGATCATATAGTCTACTCCGGCAAACCACTACTGTTAGCATAAGAGGAGGTTTCAGATGAAGGGGTTTTTGAAGTTTCTACTATTCGTCGGCTTTGTTGCCGGTGTAGTCTATGTCGTGCAAAAGATCCTGGCGCAGCCGACCCGTCAAGGCGCGGGGGCGGGTGTCTTGCCGGAGACGCCTATCACACCGCTTGAAGATGCGCCGCTGGGCGGTGAAATCAGCCCGCAGTTGTTGGAGATCCTCGTCGATCCAGAGGATAAGGGCGCGCTTGAACTGGTGGACGAGGGCAAGTTCCTGTTGAACCCGCGCAACGGCTACCGCTACCCGATCCGCAACGGCATCCCTGTCATGTTGATCGAAGAGGGCAAGAAGTATCAAGATAAGAGCCGCATCGCCAGCAATGGCAGTGGGCAGAAGAGCGGAACCACAGAAAGCGCTAATTGAAGCAGGACGAGTGAAGTGTGCAGGTCCAGGGTTATCAGCCCGCCATGCGTAATCCGTAATGCGTAATTCAGAGAGGTACGTCTACCGATTACGCATTACGGATTACGCATTCTATTCATCCCACTCAGGAGGCATCCACGGTCATGAGCAACCAGCTTACGCCCGTCCGCTATGGCATCGACATGCTACTTTCTGGTCTTGTGAACATGCTGCAAGGCAAACGCATGGGGATGGTTACCAATGACGCTGCCACCACGGGCGTTGCCTATTCCCGATTGACGCCAAGCCGGTTGGCGCTACAGCGGGCGGGCATTCCGCCGGTACTCCTCTTTGCGCCGGAACATGGCATCGGCGCAGCAGCCGCGGACGGCGCTGTTATTGAGGATGAGGTCGATCCGCTAACGGGGATCCCTGTGCGCAGCCTCTACGGCGACCACTTCCGCCCCTCTGCGGATCAACTCGCCAATCTCGATCTACTTCTCTTTGACATCCCCGATGTGGGCGTCCGCTTCTACACATACATTTGGACGCTCTCGTACGTGATGGAGACCTGTGAGGAAACCGGCACGCCACTCTGGGTATTGGATCGCCCTAACCCGATTGGGGGCAATCTTGGCGATGCCGAAGGCCCTATGCTCGATCCGTCCATTTCCAGCTTTGTCGGGCGCTGGAACATTCCTGTGCGTCACTCGCTCACCGCGGGGGAACTGGCGCGTCTCTGGTACGCCGAGAAAGGCTTTACCTTTGAGTTGAGCGTGATCAAGGCCAATGGTTGGGAACGCACGCTCTATTGGCACGAAACGGGAAATCCCTTCGTCCCCACTTCGCCAGCGTTGCCATCATATGAAGTGGCGTTGGTCTACCCCGGCACCTGCTTCTTTGAGGGGACGAATGTAAGCGAAGGGCGGGGAACGTCGTCGCCCTTTATGCAGATCGGCGCGCCCTGGATCGACGCCGGCGCGCTGGCTGATTGCTTCAACAGCCACGGGCTACCCGGCGTGATGGCGCGCCCGGTCAACTTTCAGCCATCGGCGAGCAAATACGCTGGGGAAATTTGCCGGGGCGTCATGCTCCACGTGCGCCATCCCAAACAGAACCGTCCCGTCCTCAGCGGGCTGCGTCTGCTGGCGGATCTGATCGCCCTCCATCCACAGGAATTCGCGTGGCTGCCCTACCCCACCGCCGACAACAAGCCGGGCTATGGACATTTCGACCGCCTTGTGGGCCAACTTGACATCCGTGAGATCCTGCTTCAACAGCCTGAAGACCTCCCCCGCCTCCTCCGCCGTTGGACGCAAACCCCCAATTGGGCAGATCGAGTAGAGAGACATCTGTTGTACTGATTGGGGATCGGGGACTGGTAGTCTGCCCAATTTATCTTGTCGGATATTCGGTAGGGGCGTACCCCCCGTGTATGCCCCTACGGGCGGGCACAGGGAACCGCCCTACTCACAGCAGGCGCAGCAAGCTAAGATAGCTCAGCAGAATCATCTTTACCACGGCGCAATCCGCGACGGCAGCGGATCGACTGTCCACGCCATGCGGTCGCAGAGGCGCAGCAACAGATCGTTCTTGACAGCGGCGTAACTGGGATTGCGCCACTGGTTGACGGTCTCGGCGGGGTCAACTTCGAGATCGTAGAGTTCCCCGGTGTGCAGACCATGAGCAACGACAAGTTTGTAGCATCCGTTGCGCAACATGGTCAGGTGCGCCTGGGGTTCTTGGTGCCAGGGCATGGCGTTGTAATATTCGCAGTAGATCTCCTCGCGGTGAACGTCGAGCGGCGCCATCCCTGTGAGGATAGGCCAGAGCGACTTCCCCTGCATGGCCGGGTGGCGATCCATCCCCGCAGCGTCGAGCAGGGTGGGGGCCAGGTCGACAAGTTCCACCAGCGCCGCGCTGACCTGGCCGGCGGCAACGCCCGGCCCATTGACGATCAACGGCACACGGATGGCCGGTTCGTAGAAATAAGGGCCTTTGAGATAGATGCCGTGATCCCCCAACATCTCGCCGTGATCCGACATGTAGATGATCAGTGTATTCTGGCGCTGCCCTGTACGCGCCAATGCCTCGATCATGAGCCCCACGCTGGCGTCGAGCAGATCGCACATGGCCCAATAGGCAGCGCGCAGCAGCCTGTGATCCTCGGCGCTCATCTCATTGTAGGGATATTGGCCGGGTGTGTTGTACGCCTGCCGATGATCGGTCCTCTGGAAGAGTGGCTTGTCCTCCAACTCGCCAGGTGTGTAATTGGGCAGCGGAATCTCATCCAACCGATCCATGTAGCGCTCCAATAGTTCCTGCGGTGGATCGAAAGGATGGTGGGGATCGAAGGGATTGACTGAGAAGAACCAGGGCCGTCCATCTTCGGCGTGGCGTTCGATGAAGTCCGCGGCCATCTCCGCGCACCAGGTCGTCTGATGATCGGCAGCGGGGACGCTTGTCTGGACGTAGCGCGATCCGTTGAAGGGCGTGCGGCTGTAGCGCCGTCCTCGACTGCGCAGCCAGGGCGTGTACGTGTCCCCCCGCCAGGGGCTCTCCGCGCCACCCGTGTCGGTGGTCGTGTATTTCGAGGGCAAGGGCGTGTGCGACCAATAAAACTCGGCGTAGCCATCCTCGATGCGTCTCTCGGTCATGGGCGCAACCGACGGATTCGCGGCGGCCAGATGCAGCTTCCCCGCCAGACCGCCAGTGTAGCCCGCTTCCGCCAACAGACGGGTCACCAGTACTTCATCCGCGGGGATATTCTGGCCGTTCTGTCGCGTCCGCGTCGTGCGCGGATAACGCCCCGTCAAAAATGACGCCCGGCTGGGCGTACAGACGGGACTTTGACAATAGGCATGGGTAAAGCGCGTTCCTTCTGCCGCCAACTGATCCAGGTGGGAGGTGTGGATGAAGGGATTGCCATAGCAGCCCAATGTATCAAAGCGCTGCTGATCACTACAGATCCAGAGGATGTTTGGGCGCTTGGTCATGATTGGGTATTAGATATTGGATAGTGCGTAGTGCGTGAACCATTGTCACTTACCGCCTGCAATACAGTCGTTCGCCGTCTGCGGTCCGCCGTCATCCTATCATCCAACCGTAAACAGCGGCTCCACATCGGCGAGGATGGCGTCAAGCTCTTTGAGATCCATCTCGTCGAGGACTTTGCCAGGGGCGCGGCTGATGTTGGCGCTGAAGATGCCGCGGCGCAGCAGCACCTCTTTGTAGGTGGCAACGCCGTGCATACGCTCAAAGTTGATCAAGGGCAGCAATTGGTTGAAGAGTTTGCGCGCGCCAACTTCGTCGCCGGCCTCTAGCCGATCCCAGATGGCGACGTGGACCTCGGTGGATTGGCAGGCGGGCATGTTGCCGTGAGCGCCGCGCCGCCATTCGTCGATCATGTAGATGCCGCCCTGCCCGCCAAAGACGCCCTTGCACGCGTCCCCGGCGGCGGCCAGCGTGCGGCTGATGGTGCGTGGTTCGGGCAGCGTCTCTTCCTTTAGATATTCCACCCGTTCCAACTCACGGCACATGCGCGCCAGCAGATCCGAGGACATTGGCGTGCCCGCCGGTCCTGCATAGTTTTGGATGCAGACCGGGATCTCCAACGCATCGGAGAGCGCTTTGTAGTATTGGTAGCAGCCTTCGGGACCGGGCGAGAGGATCGAAGGCGGCATAGCCATCACCCCATCCGCGCCGATCTTCTGCGAGAAGAGGCTAAGTTCCACGGCGGGCAACATGTGGCCGGAGGTTGTCGCCGCCACCACGGGGATCGCTCCGCCCGCCTCGTGGACGACGATCTCGATCCAACGTTTTCGTTCATCGTCCGAGAGGGTGGGGAACTCGCTGGCGTTGGCGGGGCCGACCAACCCGGCGGCGCCGGCCTCAATGCAGAAGCGCACCTCTTTGCGCAACGATGCTTCATCCAATTCATAGCTTTCGGTAAAGGGGGTCACTACAATCACAAAGATGCCGCGCCAGGGCTGGCTCATGGGTCTGCCTCCGCAGAGTGGGGATCGGATTCCAGTGTTGCCATCCCAGTTTAGCACGAAACCGCCAAATTTCTGAACAGGCAATTACCCTCTCCAATTGCCAATCCCAGAGGATGGGCGTAAGATAAGCAAAGTACTGTTTTCTCCCTGACAGTCCCTCTGTCTCACTGATAATGGAGCAGTCAACGATGACACAACAACGCAATGATTGGGAAAATCCACGCGTCGTGGGGCGCAACAAGGAAGCCGCTCACGCCACCGCCATCCCCTATGCCGACGCTGAGATGGCTGCACGCGGCGACCGCAAGGCGTCTCCTTTTTACCGTTCGCTCAACGGTGAATGGCGCTTCCATTGGGATCCGAACCCGCGCGATGCGGTGCAGGGCTTTGAGGACCCCGCCTTCAACGCCAGCAATTGGGATACAATCCCGGTGCCGTCCAACTGGCAGTTGATCGGCCCTGACATCGAGCGGGGCATCTCCAAGTATGACAAGCCCATGTACACCAACGTCCAATATCCTTTCCCCATCGACCGGCTGCCCGGCGTCCCCGAAGAGGACAACCCCACCGGTTCTTATCGCCACACCTTCACCGTCCCCGCAGAATGGCATGGGCGCAAGATCTTCCTCACCTTCGACGGCGTAGATTCGGCCTTCTACCTTTGGATCAACGGGCGCATGGTCGGGTACAGCGAGGACAGCCGTCTGCCCGCCGAGTTCGACATCACCCGTTATGTGGAGGCGGGCGAAAACACGCTGGCCGTGCGCGTCCTGCGCTGGAGCAACGGCAGCTATGTTGAGGATCAAGACTTTTGGCGGTTGAGTGGCATCTTCCGCGATGTCTATTTGTGGAGCGCGCCGACCGTCCATGTGCGCGATTTCTGGGCGCGGCCCGAACTTGACGCCGATTATGGCGACGCTACGCTGATCGTACGCGCCAAGATCCGCAACTATCAGGACCGCGTGGCGCAGGCCCAATTGCAAGTCGATCTGCTGGATGCAGCGGGCGAAGCCGTGGGCGAATCGGTGAGCAGATCAGTCAACCTCTTCGACGACATCGAACACATGACGGAACTCTCGATGGCGGTGGCGAACCCGATCAAATGGTCGGCAGAGCATCCTTATCTTTACACGCTGCTGCTCACCTTGCGCAACGGCGATGGGATGATCCTTGAGGTTCAGAGTTGCAAGGTCGGCTTCCGCAAAGTGGAGATCATCGACGGCCAGCTCAAGATCAACGGTGTGCGCATCCGCATCGGCGGCGTCAACCGCCACGAGCATGATCCCATCACCGGCCACACGGTCAGCGAGGAGTCGATGATCGAGGACATCCTGATCATGAAGCGGCACAACATCAACGCCGTGCGCACCTCGCACTATCCCAACTACCCGCGCTGGTATGAACTCTGCGATGAGTACGGCCTCTACGTAATGGACGAGGCCAATATCGAATCCCACGGTGTGTGGGACAAACTGACCAAAGATCCCGAATGGGAAACCGCCTTTTTGGAGCGAGTGAGCCGCATGGTCGAGCGCGACAAAAACCACCCCTGTGTGATCTCCTGGTCGCTGGGCAACGAATCGGGCTTTGGACCGAACCACGAGATCTGCGCCGAGTGGTGTCACCGCAACGATCCGACGCGCCCGGTCCACTATCACCCGGCGGAAGATCACGCCTGCGTCGATATTCTTGGCCCCATGTATCCCTCGGTACAGCGCATCATCGACATGGCGCAGATCCCCGGCGAGACGCGGCCGGTGATCATGTGTGAATACGCGCACAGCATGGGCAACAGCACGGGCAATTTGCAAGAGTATTGGCAGGTGGTGGACGACTATCCTCGAGTGCAGGGTGGCTTCATCTGGGATTGGGTAGATCAAGGACTGCGCCGGGTGACGGAGAACGGTGAAGTCTGGTATGCCTACGGCGGCGATTATGGGGATACGCCCAACGATGGTAACTTTTGCGCCAATGGGCTGATCAGCGCCGACCGCACGCCGCATCCCGCTTTGTTAGAATATAAAAAAGTCCTCGAACCCGTGCGCGTGGAAGCGAGCGAGCCGGCCGCAGGCCGGGTCAAGATCACCAATCGCCAATTCTTTTCGGATCTGAGCCATCTTAAACTGAGTTGGGATCTGACAGCGGACGGCGAGATGTTGCAATCGGGCGCAGAGCCATTGCCCGTTTTGGCCCCCGGCGAGAGTGGAGAGGTGCAGGTGGCAGGGGGCAGGTTGCGGACAGGGGAAGGAGAAAGTTTCCTCACCCTCCGCTTCACCCTGGCTGTGGATACGCCGTGGGCCGCTGCCGGCCACGAAGTCGCCTTTGCCCAATTCCCCATGCCAGTGACGCGCGCCGAATCGCCCAAGCCACCCTCACAGACCTTCGCCCCGCTGACCTTGAAGACGCTCATCGATTCGGCGGCCGGCGGTCGGCGGTCGGCGGTCACCGGCCAGAATTTCGAGTTGATCTTCGACGAAGAGCGCGGAACCGTCGCCAGCTTCGTTGTCGGCGGCAAAGAGTTGATCGTTGTCGGTCCGCGGTTGAACCTCTGGCGCGCGCCCACCGACAACGATCTCAATACCTGGGGCGATCAGCGGGCGGCGATGCGCTGGCGTGAAGTGGGGATGGATCTGTTGGAAGAACATGTAGACGGCGCTGAGGTCACCCAACTGGAGGATGGACGCGTCCAATTCCGTGTGCGCACGGTCAGCACGGCGCAGATCGACGTCGACGCGGTGGCGGCGCAGCGCTGGCAAGAGATGCAGGGACAGTTGGCCGGTCTGCTCGGCCATCGAGTGGCCGAAGAAGATCTAAAGGCGCTGAGCCATCGTCTGGGCCTCAACTACGTGGATCTGGCCGGGGATAGCCAGATCGAGCAGGCCAAATCGTTGGTTGCCGCATTGGCCGAGCGGGAGCGCATCCCCGATCTGCTCAAGATCATCCACGAGCTGACGCAGGGGCCGCTCAGCGAGTTGCCCCACGACGTCAAAGAGCAGATCCGCCACAATATGAACAAGAGCCAGGCCGAACTGGCGGCGTCGGGCGGTCCCAAGAGTGCGGCACGCTTCGACACCGAGTACCTCTACACCGTCCACGGCAACGGTGACGTGACCATCGACACGCACGTTCTCCCCGGCGGGGATCAGCCACCCTTCCTGCCCCGTGTAGGGTTGGCCCTGACCCTACCGGCTGGCTTCAATACACTGCACTGGCTGGGGCGCGGCCCCCACGAGAGCTACGCCGACCGCAAGCAGAGCGCGCCGGTGGGCGTCTACGCCGGGAAGGTGGCGGATCAACTCTTCCCCTACATCCTGCCCCAGGAGAGCGGCAACAAGAGCGATGTGCGCTGGGCTGCCCTCACCGATACGGAAGGCAACGGTCTGCTGGTGACAAGCGGTCGATCCGCTGCAGGCGAGGATCTCTTCAACGTCAGCGCGCGACACTGCACCGAACAGGAATTGACAGCGGCGCAGCACACCTACGAAGTACCCCAGCACGACGAGGTTTTCCTCAATGTGGACTACGTACAGGGCGGCCTCGGCAACGGCAGTTGTGGACCGGGGGTGCTGCCGCAGTATCAGCTCAAACCCGAAGAGGTCCGTTTCCAGATC
>JAHBVG010000053.1 GCA_019637695.1 Caldilineaceae bacterium
AGATTAAGCGATTCCCGATTGCAGCAATCGGCGGGATACTGACATTGAGGAATTTCTAGCAGAAGATCAACTCGAAGCGTTGAGCGCCTCCTTCACAGAAGCGCCATTGAGAATGGCTAAAATGGCCGGCAGATGTTCGTCCATTGTGCTGACATTTGCATAAATGAGTTGCCTGAGCAGTATAGGGTGGGGACCCGTGCCCTCCAGATCAATACTGGTCTTGTAGCGCGTTTCGCCATCGTCCAGATCCATTTCAAAATTGCCGATGATGAGGCCAAAATTGGCGCGGGTGATAAACTCATTGAAAATGGCGCGCAGGGTTTCAGGCACGTAGACAGGCAACACCGAATAGAACGAAACCAGATCTCGCTCCGACCAGACGCGCAGATAACATTGCCACTCTCCATTCTCTCCACGATAGGCCGTCAACAGGGTCTGATCTTCCTCGACAATCTGCAAGGGCCACCCATCCTGCTCTAAAAATTCAACGATACCAGCCATCAGAGAGTCTTTCATCTTACAGGCCCCGCTTTTGACTTTCGCCTTTATGCCACTTTTTGTCGCGTTTCCAATAACTGTTCTTGTCGGTCAAGAGAGCCGCATGGCTGGAATCAAAGTGATCGACGACCCTCCCATTGGATTGGAGATTGCCCAAATGTGTCTGTACATCTTGCAGACGTTGTTCGGCGGCTGCCACTTCCAGGCCCGAAAGCAGACCACTCAGCGCATTGCGGACGTCCTCTGGGCGAATTGCCATAATTCGATTGAATGTACTCTGTGTGACAATTGGGGGCAGTTGATCCATGCTTTTGTCATCACTTTTGACTGTGTTGCCGACTTGCCTGGTCATCTTCGCACTGGTCTTGTTTTTGCCAAAAGATAGATCCGGATCGATCCCCTTCACCTGGGTTGATCCCGGACCTTGTTTCACCAGATAGTTCGCAGCATGGCGATCTACCTGACCCATGATCACATCTAACAACTGGAGTTCAACCAGTTGCTCTTGTAAGCTGACATCTCCCCAGTTAATTGGGTTCGGAATCTCCTGGTCAAGTTTGTAGTAGCTGCCTCCCTCAAACTTGTAAACATCATCAAATCCAGCGTCAATATCGCTCTTGGCACTTTCGATCTCATTCTCATCATCAATCAGATTCCACTTTGAGCCTCTGGGTTCGACTCCTTCGGCCTGTTCCATCACATAGCCCTGACGCCCTTTGAACTCTCCGGTTAGCGTCTGCGCGATGACAGAACTATCAAAGAGATTGGCTAACACCGTTGATGCAATGGCGCGATTTTTGAACATAGGATTTTCTGTATCGATCCCTGCATCATACCCAGCGGGAGCATCCGCCCCTGTAAACGACGTAGGCGGCACCTTAAAGACGCCTTTGTTGGTCTTGCTAAACCCGATTTTGTCTTTGTAGTTGATACCTAACACCACAGAGGTCATCCCGCCTTTAGCATCCTTCAGGCCAGGTTGGTTTTTTGTCTGATCTTGCGATGTGATCGACGTCACGGCAGCCCATTCCGCCTTCAGGCGAGGTTGAAGCCAATGCATGGCTTCACGGCGGGCAATGCCATCTACGCTGGTATCTTTTTGGTGATCAGAATCAGCAAGCCAACGGTCAATCGCGCCGAGGATATACTCGAGTTTCTCTTTCTTCCATTTATTGCTCTTGCCGGCATGTTGTTTGACGTAGATCTCCAGCCCTTCCTTCACTTTGCGGAAAGCTGTCTTGCGCAGGCCAGTGCGACGTGCATCCTTCTTGTTGCTGATCTTGGCGGCGCGGGTGCTGAAGTTTGAGAATACCTCATCGGTCAGCGTCGCTTGAATCACGTTGGGCGGCGCAAAGAGGGTGCGCTGCACGCCGGCTGCGCCCTGCTGCACTGTATGGGTCAATTCGTGGGCGAGGAGCTTCTGCCCGCCCGCGCTGCCTGGGTTGTACTCCCCGCGGCGGAAGAAGATGTCGCGGCCCGCAGTAAAGGCGCGGGCATTGAGCGAACGATTGAGCGTATCCGCCTGCGAACCCGTGTGTACGCGCACGCCGCCGAAGTCCGCGCCGAACGCGCCTTCCATAGAGCGGCGCACACCTGCGTCCAACGTCTTGCCGCCGCGGGCGCTGGCAATCTGTCTCTCCACGCTCCCCTTCACTGCGCCGCCCTCTGGCCCGTGCATCGGCTTGAGCTGGGCCAGTTCGTCTTCCTCATCCTGCCGTTGTATCGTTGGTTTGACAAAGGTGATCTTGGATCTGGCCGGCGCGGGTAGAGGCTTGAGCTGTAGTTCCTCATCCTCGGTCTGGCGCTGCACTTTGGGGCGCGCCATCGCCCGGGTGAAGCGCTGCACTGGAACCGGTGACGGCGCTGGCGTGGAAATGCCGAAGGGCTGCGACTCCCCTCTGCTTTCCTCCTCCTGGCGTTGCACCGGTGGGCGGTGGATGCGCTGTACCACCTGCTGCGCCACCCGATCCGCCTCCTGTTCATAGGCGTCGTCTGCCGGTCCCAGCCGTAGCTTGGGCTGGATGCCCAGCGTGCGTTGTAGCACGCCGATGGTGGCCTGGTTGCCAATCGTGCGCTGCAGGGTCATCACGTCCGCCGCTGTCAGCGCCGATGGCTGCTCGCTGGCGCGTTGTAGAATTCGGGCTGGATGTGCCGCTTTCGCCGAACCTGCGTTGCGGTCCACGGTATCGTCTGTCTGCCGACGTTGGGTATGGCGCGGTGCATTGAAGCTCCCCATATTCCTTCTCCATTTCTGATGATCCGTACACTTCTTGGGTCTCAAGACAGCATACAGATCAATCGTGAAAGGATCGTGAAAGGAGTCAACAGGTCATTCCTATCCCCAGTTTCCTCTTTCGTTGTTCGCCAGGGCAAGGATAGATCGATGGGCGGGGACATTGTGCAGGTAGGCGGCGCACATCTGTTCATCCACAATACGCTCCGCCCGCTCCTGGAGGAGGCGCGCTCCTGTCTGTAAGAGTACATGGGCATGGGCCGCGTCCAGGGTCTCCAGAATCTGGGCGCAGGTCAGGTAGATCTGGAGCGACGTGTACCTCTGGCTGGAAGGAGTCCTCTCAAGATAGTCCAGGATCGCCATCACATGGTTATGGGCATCAGCATATTGGCGTCGTCGAAATGCGAGGGTCGCCAGACCGGCCTGGGGATCCAGCGTCAGATGTGGCTGTCCAATCGAACGGTGGATAGAAATGGCCTCTTGATAAGCGTGTTCAGCCGATAGCTCAGTTTCCAATGCCAGGTGGAGATGACCGAGCAGGGTATAACTCTGGCCCAGAATGTCCTGCTCGCCCAGGCTGGATGCCTGTTCCATGGCCTGGTTTGTATAAGCAAATGCCTGTTGCCTGTCGCCTTGCTCGTGGCAGATCATCCCCAGCCTGAGCAGACACATACCCAGGCGGCTGCGCCGGCCGATTTTCTGCATAGTGGCCTGTTCTTGCAGCGCTGCCTGCTGGGCCTGATCGTACTGACCCACCAGCGTGTAGAGATCGGCCAGATTCCCCAGCACCATGGCTTCTCCCTGTTGCTGGTTGATCTGCCGGTAAAGACGCAGGGCCTCCTCAAAATAGCTCAACGCTTCGCTATATCGGTGCTGGCCCAGAAAGGCCAGCCCTAAATTGTTCAGGGTGACAATACCGCCGATGGGCGCGCCCTCTCCCTGGCGGCGCAGCGCCAGGGCCGCGCTGTATTGACGCTCGGCCTCGCCATAGCGTCCCTGGCGCAGATGGATGTTGCCAATATTGTTGAGCAGCCCTGCGCGCTGCCTGGGGAAGTGAGGATGCCCGGATTCATAAAAAGCCAGCGCTCTTTCATAGGCGATCTGGGCCTGGGCATAGTTTGATACCAGATAGTCGATACTCCCCAACGCTTGCCAGCCCGTGGCCAAAAGCTCAGGCTCTCCTCCCTCTTCTGCCAGATCGATTGCCTCAGCAATCCGTTGTCGCCCCTCGGTATATTCCCCCTGTTGATAGAGAGCCGTCCCCCAACAGAGCTTACTCTGGAATACCAGATCCTGAAGACAATAACGCTCTGCCCAGAGGAGCGCCTGCCGGACGGTGTCAATCGATTCGCTGTAGTGCCGATGGAGCATGAATAGGCGCGCCAGATAGGTGAGCGCCCTGGCAAGCAACGGCCCAAGCTCCGCTTCCTTGTGTGGATGGGCAGAGAGTGTTGCATGGAGGGATTGCACAGCAGCTTCCATCAACGTTTCCCCCTCGCCATATTGATTGGTGATCGCATGGAAGAGGGTGATGCCTTCGATCCCTTGCGCAAGGGCGCTCCAACATTCGTGACCGATAGCCCAATGCCAGGCATGGCGCAGATTGGGCAGATCCCGGTGCAGCCCGGCAACTGCGTCCGTCATCTCGGCTCCATCCAGTTGGGCCGCTTGTCGGGCCACATGGTCCATAAAATAATCGCAATGGACCTGATATGTCTGCTGCTTTGCGAAATTGTCCGCATCCAACTGTTGGGCGGCGAAGAAACGCACCAACTCATGAAAAGAATAGCGATCTGCCTGTTGTTGCAGCCAGGATTTGTTGACCAGCCTGGAGAGATCAGCGGTCCCAGCGCTGGCGACGACGGCGGCGGCGGCGGCCGTAAAGCCATTTTGTAATGCCGAAAGCCGACGGATCTGCTGTCGTTCTTCTTCGGTCAGCAGTCGCCAGGAATAGTCCAGGGTGGATTCTATACTGCGCTGGCGAGGAGGCACATTGTAGGTCGAGGCGGCCAGAGGCGTGAACCCCAATGAAAGATCCGCAGCGATCTGGGCAGGGGTGCGCAGGGGCAGAAGACCCGCAGCCAGGTTGATCGCCAGGGGCAGACCCTCCACCAATCGACAAATCTGCATAACCGCCGCTTTTTCGTTTGCCAGCACAAAATGGGGATGGCTACGCTGGGCCATCTGTGCAAAGAGTTGCGTACTCTCAAACAACTCTGCGCCCGCTTCATCATCCTCAACGGAATAGGGTAATCCCGCCAGAGGAAAGAGCCATTCTTCCACCAGATCCAACCGTTGTCGGGAGGTGACGATGATCTTGAGGTGAGGAGTTGTGGCGAGCAGAGAGATCAGCAGATCCAGGGCTGAGGAGGCATGTGGCTCCAGCAGAAGATGCTCGAAGTTGTCCAAGATCAGCAACATCTCCTGCTGGCGCAGATGGGCGATGACCTGTCGGGCTGCGGAGAGAGTATTCTCCAGCGTCAAATCGAGGGTCTGGGCCAGGATTGCAGCCAGTTGGTCTCCTCGTTCCAGGTTGGAGAGATCGACAAAATAGACGCCACTGATAAAGAGCGGCAGTTCTCGGCGGGCGATTTCCAGCGCCAGCCGTGTCTTGCCCACCCCTCCTGGCCCGACGATGGATACCAAACGGCAGGTGGGCGTATGCAGCCGCTGGAGGAGCAGAGCCAGTTGCTGGCTGCGCCCCACAAACGGAGTCTGCGCCAGAGGCAGGTTATGGCGCGGACCCGCACGCAGGGCGAGGATGCGCTCGTAGAGCGCGGTGGTCTCTGGCAGCGGCTCGATACCTAAAGCGTTGTGGAGCGTCTCTTTACAGATCTGATAATGGCGCAGCGCAGCGGTAATCTGCCCATCCCAGGCCAGCAGGCGCATCATCTGCTGGTGATTTTCCTCACGCCAGGGATCCATCTGCAAGAGTGTTCCCGTGTAGTGGAGGCCGAGGGTCGTCTGCCTGGAGACCGTATAGTGTGAGGCGAGCCGGTCCAGCGCCTGTAATATCAGCCTGCGCAGCCGTTCCCGTTCAGAAAGTTGCCACTCCTCAAATGGCTCGGCCCCTGCAATAAAGAAGCCAGCCAGAAACTCGCCCCGGTAGAGATCGGCGGCTTTGCGCAGGTGTACGATGCTGTCGGTTCCATTGCCCACATGCGGGTGATCGGCGGTGTGCAGCGCTTCTTCAAAGGCCAGTGCATCCACGAAGAGCGCCGCCGTAGGCAGGATGCCTACCTGATCACGGGTAATCATGATGTGATTCGGCAGCAATTTGCGCAGTTTGCTCAGGGCCTGGCGCAGGTTCATCCTGGCGTCGACATCGCTCATATCGGGCCAAAGGAGGCCGGCCAGCGCATCGCGCGAATGCGCCTGGCCCGTGATCGCCAGATAGAACAACAGACCGCGCGCTTTGCTGGCTGACAGGGCGTGCAAAGGAACTCCATCCAGCAGAATCTGCCCGCCCCCCAGCAGGTTCAGGGTGAGATTGGTCCCCATCATCTCTCATTTTCACGGATTTTTTACGATAGGGGTATTTTACCACGAGACGCTTTGTTCGCCATCGTGTAGGGGCACGGGTTGGGGCGAAACAAACGGTGGCTCAAGTGCGAGTCATCTCCCCCCAACCCGCGCCCCTACGTATACCTCTGGGCCAGGATCAAGCGGTGTGAGGGGTTGTTGTGCCAGAAGGTATGGCGCAGATCATCGGTGGGGATGGTCTCAGCTACACGGGTGAGGACGACATGGCCGCGGGTCAGCAGATCCCTGGCGCAGGGGTCGCCGCAGCCGCAGAGGATACGCCAGGTGTCGGCGTAGACATGACCGTAATCGACGACGATGCCCAGATGGTCCTTTAGGATGGTGGGCAGGTATGGTTCGATCCTGGCCCGCCCTGCCTCTGCTCTGCCCTGGGCCAGCAAAATCGACGCCTGTCCCAGCACCGCCGTGATATGTTCCAGGGAACGACCATGTGTATCGAAAATGTGGATCGCATGCTCAAACGAAGTCCACGCCGCCTCCAGCGCGCCGATTTGTGTCTGGGCGCGGCCCATGATCACCGAGGCAATCGCCTCCAGATCATGATGGTGGTGGTCTCTGCTGAACTGGAGGGCCTGTGTGGTCACTTCAATCACCCTGTCAAGATCTCCCACCATCAAAGCGTAGAGCGCCTGGCGCATTTGAAAGATTGCCAGATATTGTGCGCCGCCTGTCTTTTTCAACAGGGGGGCCGCCTGTCGGTTATAGGCAGCCATGCGTTCAAAATCGCCCATATAAAAGTAGTAGCCCCCGTAGAGGCTCAGCGCCTGCGCTTCCATTTGTAGATTCTTCACCTGGCGCGCGTTGTGCAGCAGCCGCTCAATGTGATGGCTGACAGTGGAAAAGTCACCCCAGCGAATCTGCATGTGGGCCAGATAGCGCCGGGCGATGAAATCCACCGAGAGATCGCCGCTCTCTTCGGCCAGGGCCACGGCTCTCTCCAGGTGCGCACGACGACCGACCTGATCGCCCTTCTGCCCCGCTCCCGCCGATAGCTCCAGGTGTAGCCGGGAGCGCAACGCCGCATCCGGGCAATGATGCAGCCGGCGTTGCGCCTCGCTCAGGTGTACTGCCACCTGGGTGCGGCGACCCTGATGATGGTAGAGCCAGCTCAATGTCAGGTGGATCTCGCCCAGCAGATCCGAGGAGATGAGGGCCGACGACTGGGCAACCGAGAGAGCCGACTGCACGGCATCGATGGCCTCTTGCAAGGGGGCATAGGCATGGGCAAAGAGTCCCTGCGCCAGTTTGACGCGCGCCAGCAGTTCGCGGCGTCCCTCTAGCGAAAAGGCTGGCTCGTCTTCGCCATCCCCCCTCTGATCCAGATCAGCGGTGAGATGGACCGCTGCCGCCGCCATCAGGCTTTCCCCTTCAATCTGCCTGCCCGTTGCCAGCCAGAAACGCTCGAAGGCTTTCATGCTCTGCTGAAGGATTGCCCAATCCCCTTCCGCGCTCGCCGACAGCCAGGCTGCGCGCAGATTGGGCAGATCTCCGCGCAGCCGTTCAATAGCCGGGAGTTGATCGGCCCCCACCATCTCTGTTTCCTCAGCCCCCAGCCGCGCCAGATAGTACCGGTAGTGGGCGCGGCGTGTGGCCTGGGTCTGCGCCAGTTCGGCCAGCTTTTCGGCGGCAAACTGGCAGACCAGCTCGTGCAGGGTATAGTGATTGGCATCAACCCGCGTCACCAACGAATGGGTTACCAACCGCGCCAGATCAAAGGGCGAAGCGCTGGTCACCTGTTGGGCGGCCTCGTGGCTGAAACTGCCGTGGAAAATAGCCAGGCGGGCCAGCGTCTGTCGGGCGGACGGCGACAAAAGCTGCCAGGAGACCTCGAAGGCGGCGCGCAGGCTCTGGTGGCGGGGGGGCAGATCGCGCAGGGGAATGGCGAAAAAGTCTAGGCTTTTGCGGATCTCTGTGGCGATTGCGCCGCACTCGTGGACCGAAAGCCAAGCCGCGGCCATGCTAATCGCCAGTGGGATCCCGTCCACCAGATGGCAGATGGCGAGAATGGCGCGGCGATCCGCCGGGGAAGGTACAAAGTCAGGCCGCATCCGCCGCGCTCGATCCAAAAAGAAAGCCACAGCGCTGTAGCTCTCAAAGTGAGGATCGTCCCATACCGACGGATAATCCAGACCTGGTAATGGCAGCAACCACTCGGCCTCAAGCTGCAAAGGATGGCGCGAGGTGATCAGACAGGCCACACCGGGCGCTTTTTTCAACACGTCCAACACCAGCGGGGCGGCGTCAACCAGATGTTCAAAATTGTCCAGCACAAGCAAGAGGCGCAGAGAGGCCAGCCGGCGCAGTAGTTGTGGCAAAGCCTCCCCCTCTGCCAAAGGGATGGAGACGGCGTCGGCAATGGCGCGCACCATGCCTTCGGCGTCGGCGATGGCAGCGAGGGGCACAAAGTAGAGGCCGTCGGCAAAGGTGAGCGGGTTGAGATGGTGCGTGGCTTCAATCACCAGCCGGCTTTTGCCCATGCCGCCAGGACCAACCACGGTAAGGAGACGGCAGTTTGGATCTGAAAGCCGAGCCACAATCTGCCCAACCTCCTTGCGGCGGCCAAATAAGGGGACCAGCGACTGCGGAAAGTGATGGCGTTGACCGGGCTGGGGCAATGTCCGCGCCATTTCCGCCACCAGCTGCGCCGGCTTGTCAAATTGGATCAATTGGCTGTGGAGCTGGCTCAACCGTTCGCCGGGCGCCACCCCCAATTCTTCGGCCAGCATGGTCACACAGCGTTCGTATTGAGTCAGCGCCGCTTCCCGTTCGCCCAGCAGGGCCAATGCTTCGATGGCGTAGGCATGGGCCGATTCTTGATAGGGTTCCAGCCCGATCAACT
This sequence comes from Caldilineaceae bacterium, assembly GCA_019637695.1. GTDB lineage: Bacteria > Chloroflexota > Anaerolineae > Caldilineales > Caldilineaceae > RI-153. The sequence continues at coordinate 9,114 of JAHBVG010000053.1, forward strand.
GGCGGGCTAGGTCGCGCACAACGGCATGGTCGCGCAGATCATGATGATAGACGATGAGGGTTTGCAACGCGTCCACAGCCTGGCGGTGGCAGATCTCCCGTTGCAGCAGCAGCCACTCTTCAAACGCCGGGCTGTCGTCCACGTTCAAACCGGCCAGCAATTCTCCCCGGTAGAGCGCGATGGCCTGGCGCAATAGATCGGCGCAATGGGGACACTCTTCCACGGCGCGATGGGGATGGCTCCTGGATTCGGCCAACAGCCGCTCAAAGCGTAGCACATCTACGTCGAAGCGCGACCCATCCAATCGGAGGATGCGGTAATCACCCTGGAGGGGATCGTCGAGAGCAGCCCCAACTAGATCGCGGCGCATACGCGAGAGCGTCTGACGCAGATTCTGGCGCGACTGTTTCTGTCCTTGTTCGGGCCAAAGGAGTTCCGCCAATGCTGCGCGGGTGTGGACACGATCCGCGTTGAGCAGTAAATAGGCGAGCAGCGCCTGTCCACGCTCGGTGGCAAAGTGGGGGAGCGGCGTCTCTGCACGCAAGAATTGAAATGGGCCAAAGAATTTGACTGAATAAGCGGGGTCCATAGAGGAAATTATAGGCGAAATTTCGTCTACATGCCAAGTTGGGCCGAAAGTTGCGGCGTCTAGGTCACACATTTGTCACACAGGGCGCGTAGATTGGTGTGTAAACCAGACGAGAATCACCCCTGTGGTTGAGGACCTGCCATGCCTGAGATCAAGTATCCCCAATACCGCTCCTATGTGCTGCGCTTCTGGCAGGAATCGGAAGAGAGCCCCTGGCGCGGATCTGTGCAATCGGTGGAAGACGGCAAGACCCTTGCCTTTGGCGATCTAGAATCGCTGTTGATCTTTTTGTTGAATCCAGATCCGTTTCCGCTCCGGCCATCATCGCCTCCATCCGCCGACGAAGCGGAAAACGGAGAGGGAGATCCATGTCGCTGTACAACAGGGGATCGCCGCTGGCTGCAACCGTAGCCAGATCTTTTTGCCCGCCGTCAGCCGGAATTGATTCAAACTGCCCATCACCTTCCACCGTCCACAGGAGACCTACTATGTCCATGCGCCGATTCTTGACATTGCCCCTGGTGGCTGCTCTGCTTTGCCTGGCATTCTTTGCGGCGTTGAACGCGCCCACGGCCCACGCTGCCACCCTCACCGTGACCAACACCGCCGACAATGGGGCGGGGAGTCTGCGCGACGCCATCACCACTGCCGCGTCGGGGGATACCATCACCTTTGACGGTAGCCTCAGCGGGCGGACCATCACTCCGAGCGACGGCCAGTTGAACCTGACCGGCAACCTTATCCGCAGCGGTGATATTCGCGCAGTGAGCAACAACAGCGATAGCAGCTACGAAGTCATGTCCAGCGATGCATGCAGCCTGCCAAATCCGCCAGTGTCGGACGCCAACCCTGAGACCCTGATTCTTGCTAACACCATTTCTGGCACTATTCCCAATTATTCGGTTCCGGCCAACGACAATAGGCTGCTCGTGGTATATGCCACCAATTCCGCCAATGCGGCCTCGCCAACAGTCACATTCGACGGCGCCACGATGACAGTAGGGCCGACAGAAGAAACAAACGGATTGAGGACTACCATGTACCATCTGGTTTTGGGATCCAGCGCCTCTGCTACTGTTGGCGACATCGTGGCTATGGGCAGCAATTTACGCCGTCTTGCCGCCACTTCCTTTCATAGTGTAGATCAGAGCGACCCAACAGATGGAGAAAACAGCGCTGCTATTACGGGCGACGCAACGACCATCTCTGTCACCATCAACAGCAATGCCAATGGGCTGGTAATCGACAACCTGGCATATTTTGCTCCCAGCGGTGCTACCGACATCACCGAGGGTTTGAATCAGACTTTGTTGTTCGAGGATGCTGGTGGCACCCTTTTTATTCGCTTTGCCGCAAGCACCCGGCCCGGGGCTGCGCCGAACGTGCCCATGGAGTGGACGATAGCCGGTACACCATCACTCGCTGCAGGATCTCTGGTCGGGATGAATCTCCGGGGTATTGCCGGTTGTTCTGACGCCAGCGCCGACTTGTCGATCAGCAAAATGAATTCGGCAGATCTGGTTGTTCCTGGCGGGGCTATCACCTACACCTTGACTTTCACCAACAACGGTCCTGCCGCGGCCACCGGCGTGGTCATCAGCGACAGCGCACCCGTGAGCGTGACCATCACCGGCGTCACCAGCAGCACCTTCGGCGGCAGCGTGTTCATCACCCAGACTGGCGCTGCGCCAGACTTCGCCTGGGACGTGAGCGATCTACCCGTGGACGCAGGCGGCATCATTACCTTAACGGGGACGATCAGCGAGGGGCTGACTGGGACAGGGTGGATCACCAACACGGCGACGATCACCGGCAGCAACGACATCACCCCCACCAACAATAGCAGCAGCGCTGGTGTATCGTACTCGTCGGCTCCAACGGCATCTACCGTGAATGATTTCACAGCCACACGCCAGCCAGACCGGGTGCAGCTCACCTGGCAGACGCTCAACGAGATGGATCTCTACGGCTTCCACCTCTACCGCGGACTCGACAGGGTCGGGCCGGGCGAACGCATCACCGCGCAGATGCTGCCCGCCCAGGGCGTTGGCATGCTCCAGGGCTTCGATTACTTCTACGAGGACTTCAACCCGCCCGCAGGGGTGACGGTCTACTATTGGCTGGAGGAGTGGCACGGCGCGGGGGCGCCCGTCCGCCACAGTGCGCAGATCTCGCCAGACAGCGAGGGGATGCGCCTCTACTTGCCGACAGTTCAACGGTAATCTATTCAACCAGACCTGCCAGGTTTTCTGAAACACCTGGCAGGTCTAGCGGTCTTATCTCTGCATAGGAGACTCTTATGTTTTTGCGCCGATTGCTCATTATCCCTTTGCTTGCCGCCCTATTGGTACTGGCATGCTTGACCCTCTTAATATCAGCGCCGCTTTCCGCCGCCAACCATATTATCTATGTGGACGCCGACGCTACAGGCGGGGCCAACAATGGTACATCCTGGCCTAACGCCTATCTGACTTTACAGGATGCCCTGACTGCGGCCCAATCCGGCGACGAGATCTGGGTGGCGACGGGCGTCTACACCCCCGGCGCGGCCCGCACGGATACCTTCCAACTCAAGGACGGCGTGGCCGTCTACGGCGGCTTTGCGGGGAACGAGGCCGCGCGGGATGAGCGAGATTGGGAAATCAACGTTACCATCCTCAGCGGGGACATTGACGGCAACGACATCACCGACGGCGGCGTGGTCACCGACACGGACAATATCGTTGGGAACAACAGCTATAACGTGGTTACCGGCAGCGGCACGGACAGCACGGCGGTGCTGGATGGTTTTATCGTCACCGCGGGGCAGGCAACTGGCGGCGCGACCTATGCCTGGGGCGGCGGCATATATAACTCCGGTGGCAGCCCCACGCTGGCCTATCTCACCCTTGAAGGGAATTATGCTGCAACTCGCGGCGGCGGCATGTCCAACGAAGCTGGCAGCAGCCCCACCTTGAGCAATGTTACCTTTCGCAACAATACCTCCGCCTTCTGGGCCGGGGGCGTACTTAACTGGGGGGGCAGCCCTACCTTCACGGATGTCACTTTCAGTGGCAACCGTGCGGGTGGCGATGGCGCCGGCATGATGAATATAGGCAGTAGCCCGGCGCTGACCAATGTCACCTTCCGCGACAACAGCGCGGGCGGAGGTGGCGGCGGTATGCATAATCTGTCAAATAGCAACCCCACTCTGACCAATGTCATCTTCGCGGGGAATCAAACGGACACCTCTGGTGGCGGCGTATATAACCATGACAGTAGCCCAACCCTCACGAATGTGATCTTCAGCGGCAACCGCGCGGTTGAAGATGGCGGCGGCATGTACGGCAACACCTACAGCAGTTCAACCCTGACGGGCGTCACCTTCAGCGGCAACCGCGCGCAGTCCGACGGAGGCGCGATCTACAACGAATATAACAGCGACGCGACGATCCAGAACAGCATCCTGTGGAACAACCAGGACAGCAGCGGCGCTGGCACGGCTAATTCCTCCCTTGTGAACGTCACCAGCACGCCGGTCATCCGCTATAGTCTGGTGCAGGGATGCAACCCCGGCGGCGCATGGACGAGCAGTTGCGGCACTGACGACGGCAATAACCTGGCGGACGTCGATCCGCTCTTGGTCACGCCTGTGAACCCGGCCAGCGCGCCGACAACAGCAGGCAACCTGCGCCTGCAAGCCGCCTCCCCCGCCGTCAACGCTGGCGACAACGCGCTGATCCCCAGCGGCGTCACCACGGATCTGGCCGGCAACGCGCGCATCGGGCAGGGCACGGTGGACATGGGCGCGTTCGAACTCCAGCCGATCTTCGTTGACCACACCGCCACGGGAGCGGCTACAGGCGTCTCGTGGACAGACGCCTTCACCGACTTGCAGGACGCCCTGGCGATTGCCCAATCCGGCGACGAGATCTGGGTGGCGACGGGCGTCTATACCCCCGGCACCGCGCGCACGGCCACGTTCCGGCTCAAATATCAGGTGGGGATCTATGGCGGCTTCGCAGGGACAGAGACGATAGTGGAGCAGCGAGATTGGGAAACCAATGTCACCGTCCTGAGCGGGGATATTGACGGCAACGACATCGTGGACGCCAACGGCGTGGTGACGGAGCCGGCCAACATTCAGGGAAACAATACCTATCATGTGGTCACTGCCGACGCCAATAATGGTATGCCGCCATCGCCGAGCAGCAATTACGGCACGGCGATTCTTGATGGCTTCACCATTACCGGCGGTTCGGCGAATGGCAGCGGCTCCAATGCGAGCGGCGGCGGTTTCTATAACTACATCGCCTTCCCCACCTTGCGCAACATCACCTTTCAGGGCAATCAGGCCGTCAACGGCGGCGGGATGTTCATCTACAACAGTGGACCGGCGCTCACCAATGTGATCTTGCGCAACAACAGCGTCACCGGGTACGGCGGCGGCATCTTCGCCACATTGGCTTCGGCGAATGTGGCGACAACGCTGATCAATGTCCTGTTTGAAGGCAACAGCGCCCTTCAGGGTGGCGGCATGGCGATTGACGACACCGAAGGGCCGCAGTTGATCAACGTGACCTTTGCCAACAACGACGCCCTCCAGGGGGGTGGGTTGTACAACGCCAATTCGCCGATTGCCGATTCGGCCACGCTGCACAACAGCATTTTGTGGGGTAATACGGCCAGCAGCGGAGGCAACCAGATCTACAACCAGAGCGCCAATCCCACCCTTCACTACACCCTTTTCGCCAACGGCGGCAATGATGTGTCCGGCAATCCGAATAACCCTGCCAGCAGCAATAACCTCAACAGCGATCCGCTGTTCGTGGACCCTGCGGGGAGCGATTTCCGGCTGGCGGCCATCTCCCCCGCCGTCAACGCTGGCGACAACGCGCTGATCCCCAGCGGCGTCACCACGGATCTGGCCGGCAACGCCCGCATCGGGCAGGGCACAGTGGACATGGGCGCGTTCGAGGTACAGCCCGGCGATTATCAATCGATCTGCCGCAGCGGACTGGCACAGGGAGAGACATACATCTTTGCATCTACTGGCATCACCGCCACCGTGGATACGCTGGGCAGCCTGGGCGAACTCTGCGTCACGTTGAGCCAATCCAACCATCCCGATGCACCTAACGGATTGCAGACCGGGCTTTATTGGACGATCACGCGCACGGCGAGCAGCGAGGATTGGTCCCTCACCCTCTCCGCGTTGATCACCGACACCCTGGATACAACCGACCGACTCTGTCGCTACTCTGGCACAATATGGGAATGTGGGGTCTCTGAAAATCATAGCATTGATGGCAACCGCATCACCCGCAGTGGCGTCACCCAACTCTCCGATTGGGCTGTGGGTTCGCTGGCCCCCACCGCTTCCACCGTGGACGGCTTTACAGCGGAGCGCCAGCCGGACCGGGTGCTGCTCTCGTGGCAGACGCTCAACGAGATAGATCTCTACGGCTTCCACCTTTACCGCGGTCTCGACCCTGCCGGGCCGGGCGAACGCATCACCGCGCAGATGCTGCCCGCCCAGGGCGTTGGCATGATCCAGGGCTTCGATTACTTCTTCGAGGACTTCACCCCGCCCGCGGGGGTGACGGTCTACTACTGGTTGGAGGAATGGCACGGCGGCGGCGCGCCCTTCCGCCACAGCGCGCAGATCGCGCCATACAGCGAGGGGATGCGCCTCTTCCTGCCGGCTGTTCAACGGTAATCCGTGAGATGGGATTGGGGATGGCGTGTAGCGTCCCTATCCCCTATTCACTGCGCCAGGCGTCATCGCCGATCCAGAAGAGGTAGAGATCACCGAGCGGCTGATCCGAATGACGGGCAAAAGCATCCATGAGATCGGCGGGGTAAGCGATACCGTAACGGTGGGTGTCGGCGTAGTCGCGCAGCGCAGCAAAGAAAGCCTCATCGCCGATCCGTTTGCGCACTTCGTGCAGGAAGAGAGGACCCTTGCTGTAAACAATGTTGATGTAATTAGAAGGGTTGAACTCGATCACCGGGCCACCCACAGGGCGGTCGATCCCCAGGTTGCGGGCGGCGTTGTAGCGGTAGAGAAAGTCGTTGGTCATGATGGCGTCGCGCATCTCCGTCCAGCCGATGGCCTCAAAATAGAGATAGTACGAGTAATTCGCCAGCGACTCATCAAGCCAGGGAATGTTGGGCTGATCGTTGCCCACCAGGTTATACCACCATTGGTGCGCTACCTCGTGAACCACAGCCTCGGCATAGGCGCCGCCCCCTTCGCCATAGAAGCGATTGGCAATCGCGATCACGCCGGGATATTCCATGCCGAAACCGGTAGTCGGCATGGCGATCACATCCAATTTGCGATAGGGGTACTCTCCGAAAAGATCGTTGAAGACGGCCAACGATCCTGTGGCGTAATTCAAGGCCGTCTGCGCGCCCGAAAGCCCACCATCCAAATAGTAGCTGTTGACGGTGATATCGTCCACCATTTGGGTGATGTATTGGTAGCGGGCGCTGGACGCGGCGTAAAAAGCGCGCACCGGCCCAGCCAGGATATGCCAGGTGTGGGTGCCATCCCCGTTGTTGCGCCGATCAATATTGACGCCCGACGCTACTACCTCCTGCGCGGAAGGCATGGTCAATTGGACATGATAAAAAGCCGCCTCGGTAAAGGTGGAATCGCCAAAGGTCGCTGTCACATCCAGATTCCAGCCGTTGTGATCGTAGACAGCCAGGGTGGGGTAGAAGCCCGATAGATCGTAGACGCCTTGATAGTAGCCGTAGAGACCCGTCCCCGCCGATCCGGCGCGCACGGTCGTGGGCAGCGTGGCATTAAACCAGAGGGTAATATCGGTTACATCGCCCGGTTGCAGTGGACGCGCCAGGGGGACGCGCAGCGCCGAGTTGCCCGATTCCAGCGTCGGCGTTACCAATTGACTATCCACAATTGTGCGGTGGATGGTCGCTGTCCCCTCGTAGGCGGGCAGATTGGGATAGAGGCGGAAATAGATCTCATCCAGCGGCGCCCCTGTGCGGTTGACGTAACGGACGCGCTCAATCCCCGTGATCAGCGGCGTGGCATCGGGGATCAGCATAGCCTGGATGAAATAGTGGGGCGCATCGGGCACGGCGTCCACTTCATCCGCCGATTGGGGACGTAACGCCATGGTGTAGATCGAGCGATTGGTCAGATCCACGACCGGTGTTGGGAATGGCGGCTCCGGCGTGACCGGCGTCGGCGTCAGCGTTGGGGTCGGGGTTGCCGTGGGGATCGGTGTCGCTGTCGAGGTCGGCGTGATGGTGGGTGTCGGCGTTGCTCGTTGAAACCATCCCCAAATATTCCGCTGGATGGGGACAGGAGTTTGCGCTACCAGAGAGAGGTTCGACTCCCCTTCCAGAGCCAGCGTTTCGAGACTCACCGACGCATGTTGCAGGTCTGTCTGCGCCATCTCAGCGCCAGACGCAATCATCCGCCATCCCCAATAAGCGAGTCCACCGACTATCACCAGCCAAAACAGAATGAGTACAGCCAGTAGCAGGCGTGGTGGTTGTTTATCGCGAGAAAGGCGATCCATTCAACCATTCCCTTCTGTACAATCATCTTGCAGATTGCATACCTGCAAACCTGCATTGCCTCATCAGCTCACGAAAAGAGGTCGTTCGACCCCTGGCGCAGACGGCGCAGTTCAACATAGCGGCGACGCTCTTCTTCGGTCAGAGGAACGGGCAATTCTACACAAATTTCGGCGTAGAGATCGCCGCGTTGCTCTGGGCTTTTGATCGACGGCATCCCCTGCCCCTTCAGACGGAAGGTGCGCCCGTTCTGCGTATTGGACGGAACCACCAACAGTAAGGTTCCTTCTAACGTTGGCACCCCGATTTCGCCGCCGAGTAGAGCCGTGTAGAGATCAATTTTGACCTGGGCATGGAGATTGTCCCCGTCGCGAGTCAGGTGATCATGGGGTTTGACTTCGACCAGAAGGTGAAGGTGATTTAGATCGGGGCCGCGTGCAATGCGCACTTTCGATCCACTTTTCACCCCACGCGGGATCGAAATCTCAAAACGCTCATGCCCTTGTTGGATAGTACGGGTGGCGCCCCAAAACGCTTCCTCTAGTGTGATCTCAATGGGCAGCGTCTGTTCATGGCGATCCGAAGGGCTGATGCGACTGGTATAGCCTCGCGACTCTGAGTCTGTATTGCCGCTGTTGAAGAAGTGCTGAAAGAAATCCGAGAAAGGACTCTGATTTGTATCGTCTTTGTTCTCTTTGTTGTTTCCAGGCGCATTCCTATTTGCGCTATGACCAAATTCCTCGGTGGAGGTACGCGCCCGCCGCCGGCGGGGAGGTTCATGGGGGCCCTCGCCAAACCAACCCGACCAATTGAAGTTGTTTGAGCTCGGCGCTGCCTGCTTCCAATCTGCACCGAACTGATCATAGACACGGCGCTTCTCTGCATCTGACAGAACCGTGTAAGCCTCATTGACTTCTTTGAATTTGTGCGCCGCTTCTGGGTTCCCGGCATTCAGATCAGGATGATATTGGCGAGCCAGCGCCCGATACGCGCGTTTAACCGCCACACTATCCGCGTCACGAGGAACGCCCAAAATCTGATAGTAATCCTTATAGTCCACAGGTGATCCTGTCTGCCAGAGAGAGTCGGCGGTGTAGGTATCGGCACGCACAAATGGGTCTATTTTACCACTGATCAAGATTTTTGGTAGTGTCGTGGATTATGGGATCAAAAGGGTGCGTCCTAGATGCCGGCATCAGACCCGCCAGGTTTTCGGAAAACCTGGCGGGTCTCTTCTATCCCTTATAGAGAAAACAGATAGAGTGTATACAATCGTAGGGGCGCTGGCGGACGCAGCGTCCGCTTGCTGCGCCTGTCGGGTGCGGCAAGCAGCACCCGTACCGAATTGTATGATGTTCAAGTGTTTTCGCTATTAGCGGGCCAACATGGGCAGGTAGAGGTCAAAGCCCCCAAACTCTTGAGGGGTGACGGTGATCAGGAGGCTGGCCTCGCTCTGCTTGGGCTTGACGCCGGGCCGCTCCAGGCGGATGGCATGTTCGCCTGTTCCCACCTCGGCGGGGACCTCGAAGCAGATCAGCGCGCCGTTCTCATTCACCGCGGACGAGGAGGCTGGTTGCGTCCCTACAGTAACCGTGGTCCCCGGCCAGAAGTGACGGCCCACCATGCAGACCTCCTGCGCGCCGGCCACTGTGCCCGGCGTCACTACATCCACCTCAGGCGAGCAGCCCAACCGGGCCTGGTCATCTTGGATGACTTCGGCCACGTTGAGATCGGGTGCGGCCCACTGCATCACCGTGCCGCCGGTGGCGTCGGCGATCTCCGCGGCCAGACCCATGTTGACGAAGAAGTTGGCGCTGTCCGCCGGCGGCATCATCAGCGGTGAGACGGAGACGGCCATCTTCAGGGCAGCGGCAATGGCGGCGTCGATGGCATCCCGGTCCGCGCCGGGATCGTGGGTGGGGTTGCCATCCTCCGGCCCTCCGTTGGTGACGGGCACGATCAGGCGTGTGTGGTCGGCCAGCCATTCATATCCGGTCGCCACCGCGGCCGCTGCCTTGCCCCAATCGCCTGGGTGATCGATCTCGGTGCGCCAGCGGCTCTGCACCGCAGCGGTGGCGCAGGCCGAGACGACCCCGCCGCTGCGCGCCGCGGCCACATCAAAGACCTGGTGGCGCACAGCCAGCCCCAGATCGGCCAGATCCTCCAGGATGCCGGGCAGCGCATTGCAAAACGCCTGGGCATGGTTGCTCATGGCTGGCGCATTGTCGATGACAAAGACCAGGTCGAGCCGGTTGGGGTTGGCGTCGCAATACTGCCGCTGCACGTAGAAAGTATGCTCCACCGTGGCCCACATCTGGCCGCTGTCGATGGCGGTCAGATCCACCGTATGCTTGCCCAGGCTCAGCCCGTTGATCGATACCTCACGGCCCGTACCGGCGGCGTTGCCGTCCATGCGCCAACTGAGACCGCTCTCGGCCACACGGCCATCTTCCACATCAAAGGCGTCGCCGACCAGTCCCAGAGTTTCGCCGAAGGCGACGATCTCGCCGTCGGATGGGTTGCTGATGCGCGGCTGCGGCGGATTCATGCGCATGGAGAAGGGCCGGTCCGAGGTGTCGGAGACCGTGCGCAGACCGTCGTTGGCAAAGACACGCACCCGCGCTGTCATGCCGGTGGTGCCGGGCAGATGGCCCACATCGTCGATCTGCAAGGTGGTGGCGTCGGTGTCGGCCTCCACCACGCGCCAGGTAGCGCCGTTGTCCGCGCTGTATTGGACAAGGAAGCGCAGCGGGTCGCCGTCACGGTCGCTTGCCTCCCAGCGCACGGTCAAGGAACCGGCGTAGGATTCACCGCCGTTGGGTTCCAACACGCGCACGCTGGGCGGGTTGGCGCTGACAGCGCGGCTGAGGATTTCCTTATCACCCTGTAAAAGGGCGACGCGGGCCGTGCTGTCGGCGTAGGGCATCGCCATCACGAAGGAACCGCCCCCAATCTCACCCATCCAGGGTGGGGCGTCGCTGTCGGGCAGATGGAAGCGCACTTCCGCCAACGTCTTGTCGCCGGCGTCGATCAGGCGCAGGGCATAGTCGCCGTCGTCCGCCACCAGCGTAGTAGCGGCGGTGTCGATCAAGGTCTCGGCGGGGATGGTCCCCGCTGGCACTACGTAGAGTTGATCGTAAACCGCGGCGCTCTGGGTGGGCGTCACCAGCGCGGAGATGAGCAGCACGTTCCCCGTGTTCAGCAGATCGGCGGCCAGGGCATAGCTGCCAGCGCTGGCGTAGTCGGCGGCGGCCAGATGGGCCTGGGCCGAGGCTGCCACGGCGGCGGCCGCGCTTGGAATCGTGTCGAAGATGGCCTTGTAGGTGTAGTCCGACGGCCAGCGCGGCTTATCCTGGTTCATGGAATAGCTCATGAGATCGCCGGTCTCCCAGGCCCCGATCACGGCCTCGTCGAAATAGTCATAGCCCAGGTGGCTGTTGGCGAAGCCGCTGCCCATGTTGCAGGGGTTGTAAGGATAGGCGTTGTCCGTGCCGTCGGGACCGCCACAGTCCACATGTTTGCGACCTTTATTGTGGGCGATCTCGTGGGCCAGGATAGCGCCGCCGTGGGGCGCGTACCAGGGCGCGTTGGCGGCGATGGTGTCGTTCCATGAATGGGTCGCCATGACGCCCCAGGCTGCCCAACCGGGCCGGTAGCCGATGCCGCCGGCGAACATCACCGAGGGGTGGACCATGCCGTAGAAGTGGGCCGCGCCGCACTGCTGCCATTGGTTGTGTGTGTGCCAGAGGCGATACCAGCCCAGCCGCGCCAGCACTTTGTTGGTGTCGTCGGGCAGTTCATAGGGACCGCCTGCCTCTTCGATCATGCCGCCGGGATCGATCAAGACCGTGGGGATGGGATAGGAGGCTTGCAGCCAATCCACAATCGAATGGAAGCCCGGATCGCCCGTGGCCGCGGTCTGCGGATTGGTGCGCACCCGCACCATCTCCACGCAGAGCGGCTTTTTGTGGTTGAAGTTGACCATGACGGTATGGGTGTTGTTGGCCTTGTTCAACTCCGGGATGGCGTCGTCGTAGTTGATCTCGGCGCGCAGCGTGACGGTCCCCTGCCGCCATTCGGATGGCAGCCGGAAGTTGAAGGTGCGATCCAGGGCAAAGCGGTTGGCGCCGCTGCTGAAGACAGCCACGCTAGGGTTGACCGGCAGAATGGGCGACCAGCCCAGTTCCACGCCGTTCCTGAAGGCGCGCAGCCGAACGTTGGGGCGCTGGCCGGTGTAGACATCCACGCGCGGATAGACGCGCACAAGGGTGTACTTTTCCGCCACCAGGGGCACACTGTTGGTCATGTCCTGCACGGTCTGCGTCACCTCGATGGCGTCGATGCTGAAATCCACCGCCACCGCGCCTGTGCCCAGAGGCAGGCGATAGACGCCGTCGTGCTGCGGCCAGTAGACGTGGCTATCGGTGAGCAGCGGACGGCCCGGCCCCAGGATGGCAATCGCCAGGTCGGTGACGTTGCCACCAACCTTATCGGCGCGACGCAGCCGGCCGGCGTAGCCGGCGTCGGTGTCGGTCCAGTAGACGTGGCTGCCGCCCACCGCCACAAACTGGCCCATGCGTGCGGGATCGCTGGGGTTGTAGCTGGTGACAGCGCCGCCGTTTTTAGAGATGCGGCGGGCGCGCGCCGTTTCCATTTCGCTCCAATAGACGTGGGTCTCGTCAAGGGCAATGGTGGTGGGATGCTGCACGTCCGCCACCGCGTCGGCCAGCATCACCACGGCCCCGCCCGCCTTGGGGACCTTGCGCACCGCGCCGATGCCCGGCTGGTCGATGACGCTGTTGCCCTTGCGACCTTCCACCCAGTAGATGTGGGTTGCGTCCACGGTTACATCGCGGATCAGATAGATATTCTCGGCATTGGGGATGGAGGCCAGCAGTTCCACGACGCCACCGGCCTTGGGCATGCGGAAGATGCCGTTGTTGGTGCTGCCGCTCTGCCGTGCGCCCCAGTAGAGGTGGGTCTCGTCCACGGCCAGGCCACAGCAGGTGTTGACATTGTTCGCCAACGTCCCCGGCGAGCCGCTGCCATCCACGGGGATGCGTTTGAGCGTGTTGTCCATATCGCGGAAGTAGACGAATTGATTGTCGGCTACCAGGCCGCCCGGTTTGAAGTGACAGCGTTCGAGCAGAGGCAGCGAATTACCGCCTTCAAGATTGGTACGCTGCAAGACAACTACGGTCTGGCCTGGGTTCATGCCACACGTTTCTAGGCTGGAACCGGAGCGGGCGATGAAGAGATGGGTATCGTTGCGGGTCAGGCCGCTGGGCGAGAAGCCGGTGACGACCTCCTGCGGCGCGGCGTCCGTTGCGGTTGGGACGTCCTGCGCCGAGGCTGTGGAATATGCACCCGCCAGCCAGAGCAACACGGCTACTACCAATATGCGGGCAATATGTGCAATCTTCATGGTTGATCTCCTGAGGAATGAATGATGAGTGATGAATGATCTGAAATCGTTGGTGATTCTCTTGAATGTTGTTGGGATTGGGTGGAGATTGGGAGATTGAAGTTCGCACCAGTCGCCCGATCTCCCAATCCCTCAATCTCCCAAATCTCTTCCGCCTACTCGCGAGTCAGATCGTCGGCGGTGAGGAGCCGCCCGTCAAAGTGGGACGCTGCGGACGTATCCTCGCCGTTGGATGTAGCTGCCAGCCTGCGCACCGGTACATACTTCCATTCGGGATCGCTGGCGGCGGCGTTCTCGGCGGTGATGATCTTGCCATCCACTATCACATCATCGGCCAGGGCCGCAGTCGGCTGTCCCAGCCCGGACATTGTTACAAAAGCGGCGACTACAGCGATTCGAGCAAACTTTACGAAATTCATGGCAGGTCTCCTTTGGAATGAATGAAGAATGCGTTGCGATTGTTGGTGATTCTCTCCGATGTCGTTGGGATTGGTGACTGGGGACTGGGGAATTTCACCTTGTCACCTTTTCCGCTGTCGCCTCCTGCATCACGCCCGCCAACAAGAGATAAGCGGCGGTCCATGCTTCTTCCACCTCGGCTGTAAAGGCGGGGCCGAAGAGCTGAGCTAGCGTCCACAGCAGCGCCTCGCCCACGGTGGCGTAGTGGTGGGGCTGTACGCCATAATGGAGATGGCGCTCGCCCAGCCGCTTCACCGGTTCAAGGATGGTCTGCGGCTTGCTCAGGCCATGCACGGCAAAGGCAAGGACGGTCATCAGCTTGGTCCCCTGTTGCGCAATATCGCCGTGAAAGAGGGGGCGCAGAGATGGGTCGAGTTCAAAGAGCCGTCCGTAGAAGCGGGCAGCGATCTCATCAGCCATCGGTGCAGCCAGGGCAAAGGTGCGTTGCACAAGTTCGATCTGTTGGGTGTTCATAGGCGGTCTCCTTTGGGAATCAGATGTTGGTGTGTGTTTTGCTCTGATCCCAGGATACGCGCATATCCGCGGGTGGATGCCTCATAGATTGGGGGCTATGCATCAGAAAGGGAGAGGAAGAATGAGGATTAGGAGGCTGAAGCAGATCGAACTGGCGCGACGGCTCCTGGGCGCAGGGCGGCGGTTTTCCCCTCAGCGCAACGCCGTAGCGGAGCTAGTAGCAGAACGGGCCGTGGATAGCTGAATACCCCATCGTCTACCACTGGTTGACGTCCTCATCGCCGCCTGTGCGCAAATTCAGTCAGCCGTACTCGTTCACCGCGACGAACACATGCGCGCTATTCCAGAGACAGTTGTCAGCCAACACGAGTTGAACTCCGCGACGTAAATCGGATCGCGTTGATGTGGAGTTACTGAGCGAAATGGGGAGGATGCCAGCCTACGTTGACCCAGCGCTTTCGTGTAAATACAATGAGTGAGTTGTTCATATCAAGCGCAACAACGGTGGCACGACCTACATTCGTGAGACCAACCAGCTTGGTTCCTGACTGATCCCAGGTGAAATGCTCCGTCCAGGTCTGTTGGCGGGGATGGTAAAGCGAGACAGATTCTCCTGTAAGGGGATCAACTGCTTGCATCTGGTCACGTTTTTTCTCATTGCAATGACGATAAGCGCGGCAGATATTCTAGAAAACTGTTCCGCCGCCGTGCGAAACGGGAGTCATAGGATCAGTTGTCAGCCTTTGGCCAGAATTATCCTCTCTGGTCTGGCAATAGGCGCATAGACCGTCGTCCGCTTCATCCAGTTGCTGTCGTAACTCTAAAGGCAGGTAGGCGCTCATGCTAATGGCTTGAGAGCAATACGCCCCATCCACAGACATGGGCGCGCCATCGCTGACATCGAGCGCAGAGACACAGAATGGGGCAGATTTATGCGGATTTTCATCATCCGCGTGAATCTGCCCCATCCGTGCAATCTGCGTTCTATCTTTGCAGGGCTCAATCGTTGCCGTGGTTGGGCGGATCGACGAAGAGATAGTCGATCTCTGTCCCCGCTGGCGCGGTCAGGGGAAGGGTCGGGTTGTGGCCGATGTAGATTGTACTCGCCGGCGTGTAGAACTCTACTTTGGCGGGGGCGGTGTTCACCATCTGCACGCCGCCAGCGGTGCTATATTCCATCTGGCACAAAGCCCCACAGGCATAGAGGGCGGTGTAGGTATGCCACGTACTCAGAATCGGGAAGGCCGGCAGCGCCGCCGACGGGATGACCCCATGCGGTGAGAGCGAAGCAGTGATCTGTGTGGATGAAGATTGCGGGTTGATGGTGTACGACGCGTCCCCGTGGTGGAAGATGGGCGCATTGCCGGGAACTGTCGAGGAGACAATCGCTTCGGCCTGGAAGGCGGCATAGAGATCAACGTCCTCCACATGCACATGGCAGCCCTTGACAATCGCAGCACTGGCGGCGAAAGTGGCGTTCACCGCGCGCTGAACGTCCAGATCACAGGCCAGATAGCCGCCGTTCAGCTTTAACGTTCCACCGGAGACCGTGGCGTTCCCCACCCGCGTACAGGGGACACTGTAGGTCTGGGCGTAGATAGGCGGTTCCTGCACATCCCCATCTTCATCGTAACCGACGGCCACGTAGAGCTGTCCATTGGCGCCGTTCGCAAAGTCGAAGGTCAGGCTCCAATAATAGGCGTAGCCCTCTTCCTGGGCGGTGGCTGTGGAAGGAAACACGGCAAGCATGATCACGGTGATGAGCATCAAGGCCATCCACAGACGGCGGACCTGGCGGTGGGGCAGAGTGGATATCGCGTTCATCTTGTTCTCCTCTTTAATCTTCTATTTACGGTGTATGATAGACGATCGGTTGGACAGGCGGCTGTGTCTGCGCGACCAGCCGGTGTGTTGATTACAGCATACAGTGGATTAGGGGAACGGGTGCATCATAGATCGATCTCTATGCATCATATGTCCGAAACTGTTATTTAGCGCGCACTATTGTATAATGAATTTTAGAAGCATAACACGACGATCTGAGGGTTGTCAATTCGCTAAACACGATTGTTTTATGAATATAGAACGGTGATGCTATGCCGCGCGGGTATAAACAAAAGAAGCGAGCGAAAGATCAAGAAGATACACGACAGCGCATCATTGAAGCGACCATCTCTCTGCATCAGGAGATCGGTGGCCCAGGCACGACCATCAGCGCCATCGCCGAGCGCGCAGGGGTGGAACGGGCAACAGTCTACCGCCACTTCCCAGATGAGTACGCCCTTCTCCGGGGTTGTACGGGCCATTATCTGGCCTCGAATCCGCCGCCGGATCCGGCCGCATGGGCGCGGATCGATGACCGTACACAGCGATTGCGCATCGCGCTCACCGATATCTATGGCTACCATCGCCAGACCGAAGTGATGATGGGCAGGGCCGTCATCGATATTCCTCAGATGCCGGTGTTGCGGGAGGTGCTGGCGCCGATGATTGAGTTCTGGCAAACAGTGCGGGATTTACTGGCTGAACCGTGGGCTGTGGAGGAGAACGCCGACCTGTTCAGCGCAGCGATTGGTCACGCCATCGCCTTTCAGACGTGGCAGTCCCTGGTACGGGATCAAGGCGTCGAGGATGAGGAGGCAGTTGCGCTGATACTGGGGATGATCTATGCGCTTGGTGCAAAATCGGTTGGCGATGACTCGCCAGATGAAAGTGGCCGCGAATTATTGACCATCACCCATTTGCAATAGAGCCTGTACCTCGGCAGCTTTCTCATCGATTTTGAGTGAACGAAAGAGGTGGAGGGCCTGGTCCAGAGATGCTGCGGCCTGGGAATCGTTGCTCTTGGCCTGGATCTTGCCGATCTCCTCCCAACAATAGGCCAGCAGATAACGATCCTCATTCATCTCAGCAATCTGGCGCGCCTGGTGGAGGGCGAAGAGCGCGTCGGCGGATCGTCCCTGCCCCTGGCGCACGCGGCCCAGCGTGAAGAGAGCATAGGGGTGGCTGTGCGGTTCTTCCTCGGCCAGCACCATCTGAGCATATACCTCGGCCTCGGCGTAGTTGCCCAGCTCCACATGGGATTCAGCCAGATTGGATGCGTTCAACGCGATCCAAAAGGAATTACCCATGGCCCGGAAGAAGGTCAGTGTGCGTTCGGCAGCGGCGATGGCCTCTGTGTAGCGTCCGGCCTGCATATAGGGTGCAACAATGCCGCTGCGTGCAAATTCCAACCCAACGCGATTACCCATCTTTTCGTGGGTCGCCATCGCCTCTTCATAGAAGACAATCGCGCGGTCAAGCTGGCGTTGCCTCGAAGCCACGTTGCCCAGATTGTGGAAACTTTTGGCGACGCCAGCCAAATAGCCAATCTCCTGGGCGATAGCCAGCGCCGACTCGTAGTGGCTGCGCGCTTTGTCCAATTGACCCGACTGCTCGTGGAGTGTCCCTGTCATGTTTTCAGAGAGATAGCGCGCCCGGTTCACCTCTTGCCATGCCTCTTGCATGTCGCGTTCGTGCAGGTAGATGAGGCTGCGTTGGACATGCAATTCAACCATCCTGCTTTGCAACCTATTGGCTGCATCCAGCCCATTGGCGTAACTGCGCAGGGCTTGATCCCCTTGTCCCTGGCGGTCGTGGGCCTTGCCCAGCAGCAATGACGCATCCACCTGCCCATCATCGTCAGCATCCCAGGAGGTGTCTTGGAGGGTGGCGATCACCTGCTCCGGCGCGCCGCTGAGTTCGTAGAGTTCACTGCGCAGCAACCGCAACTCCTTTTGGCGCACATTGGAGAGGTGACGGAGTGAGATCTGCTCGAAGATTGCCAGCGCCGTGGCCGCCAGCCCACGGTGGATCTCATCCTCGCGGTGGGCGTACCAGAGCGCAACAGCAGCTTCGTCCTGACCGGCGCAGTGCAGATGATAAGCAGCGGATGTGTATTCGCCCCGTTCCGCCCAGATCTGCGCGACCTGCATGTGCAGACCTTCCTGGATTTCCACCGGCTGTTCGGCGTAGACAACTTCGCGCAGGGCAGGCAACAGTGCGACCCCACCCTGATCATCCTGTTGCACCAGCCGTCGCCCGATCAAACCGATCAAGGCTTCGGACTCGGCAGGCGTCCCCTCCAGCCAGACATCAGCGGGGGCAGCCGTGCGGAAGACGGAGAGGATCTGCAACATCTGTCGTTCCGCCAACGGCAATCGCCGTTCCAGGCGCAGCCAGAGCGGCAGCAGCCCGTGGAACTGTGGCAACTGTTCGAGGATGGCGGCGAAGCTTTCGTCCTCGCTGGCCTGGTAAAGGGCAATGCACAACTCAGCCAATCGTAAATTGCCCGCCGTGTAGGCGTGTAGCGTTGCCACATCCGCCGCGCTGTGGGGGATCGATAAGGCCGTCAGCCACTGCCCAAGCTGTGGAACGTCCAGCCCATCCAGAGGATAGATGGCGTCGCTTTCCCAAAAAGCGCGTTGACCGATCAAGATCATGGCGCTGTGTCCACGCAGGCTGTCAAGAAATTCCAACAGTTGGACGTGGTTTGGCTTTGCTTCAAACTGGCTCAATGGGCGCAGAAAGTCGAGTTCGTCGAAGCAGAGCAGAGGACGGGCAGCCAGACTGGCGAGATCGCTGCGAAGCAGGCCGAGGGCGAGCGTACTATCTTTGATGCGACCGCCATCCGCCACCAGTTGATGCCAGAGCGTGGATGCGCCCTGCCGGTGCAGAAAGTGGCCCAGGGCGAAAAGCAGACTTTCCAATTGATCGTTGAAGGTGGGGCGGAAAGTGTACCAGAAGAGCGCCGGCGAGATCCACTGGTCGGCGAGGGCCGCAGCCAGCGAGGTCTTACCCACCCCGCCAGCGCCGCTAAGGCTGACCGCTCTGCCCATCTTCAAATCGTCAAGGATCTGGGCCAGCAGCGGATCGCGCCCGATTAAGACCGGCGGGATCATCGGCTGTTCTGGGCGCACGGCTGGGCGCAGACGACGCAGCAGAAGCGTCCCAAGGCGTTCCACGGCAGCGCGCAGATGACGATCATGGGTGGGCCGCGAAATATGCAAAATGTCGTTGTAAATTTCGGATTGGTTGCGCGGCGCAGGTCGATAGCGTTGTTTGAAGTAGTTCAACTCCAAAATCAGACAATCATAGCGGCCACCCTGCTCGTCCTCGGCCTCGACGGCAGCCAGCATTTCCTGGCCGCTGAGCGGCAACGGGCCACCCCACATACCTTCGAGGACGCGGCTGATCTCGGCGTGCAGTGTGCGTCCTCGGCCCAGGGGCGTTGTATCCGCCCCACGCAACGCCTCGCCCAAAAAGTAGGGCGCGGCCAAAGGCGACTGGGATCCCAGCCGCGCAGGGTCGTCGAACGATTCCAAAGCCAGTTTCAGATGATCAAAAAAGGTGGCTGTCGAAGTTGCAGATTTACGTGCGGCCATGTCCTTCTTTCCCCCTCGACCATCGGAAGGGAACCGTGTCTGCGGTTCTCTTCCGTCATTTGCCTGGAATGGCGCGTCATCCATTTTTGCAATGGATTGGCGCGGCAGGCAGATATTATGCAGGCTAGGGAGAAGGCTGTCAACAAGCCCCGAAGGGTATCAGTTGCGGGTTTTAATCCTGCTTTAGCTCAAATAAGGAGAGATACTCGCCGTACCCCTCTTCTTCCAGTCGATCCACAGGGATGAAGCGCAGCGCCGCCGAGTTCATACAGTAGCGCTGACCAGTGGGGGCAGGGCCGTCGTCAAAGAGATGCCCCAGGTGAGAATCGCCATGTTTGGAGCGCACCTCGGTGCGCGTCATCCACAGTTTTCGATCCGTGCGCGTGGCGATGTTATCCGGCTCAAGCGGACGGGTGAAACTGGGCCAGCCCGTGCCCGAATCGTACTTATCCAGTGAGCTAAAGAGCGGCTCGCCGGTCACAACATCCACATAAATGCCTGCCTCTTTGTTGTCCCAATAGGCGTTGCGGAAGGCCGGTTCGGTCCCTTCATGCTGCGTCACCTTGTACTGCTCTGGCGTCAATTTCTGGCGCAATTCTGCATCAGACGGTTTGGTATAGTTCTGCATAGGATCCTCACTTCCATCCAATCTTAGGCAATGAAAAAAAGAAGACCACGGCGCGCCGTGGTCTTTATCATAATCTCTCATCGAGAACTTGTCAGTATGGATGATCCGTTGCACGGATAGAAACGGAATAAATTCTCCGTATTTCGTTGATGTTTTGTAACTACTGAGCCCCATGCACCAGGCGGGTCCGTGACCCGCCTGGTGCATGAGTAAGTAGGACCCGTAAAAGAAAAACCCCGCCAATTAATCTAAATTGGCGGGGGTATCAAAGGTTTTTAGTTGTACCACGGCGGTATCGATTAAATGGCCCATTTTTTTATAGAAAGGCCGGACAAAAACAGCATCAGCCAAAGTGTCGTCCTCGCGAGCACCCCCGCTGTCCGCATAACCGTACTTAACGAGTTACGTAGAGGTTTTTGTGTAAATAGACAAGCGTAAAATATTAGCTCGTCGCTGTACCTGCCGTGTTACTTATTGATGATGCAATCATACTTCAGAGGCCCAGCGCTTTCAATGGAGGATTGCCCACCCCCCATACGGGGGATCTTCCGCTCTTTGAGTGGGGGGGATTCCCTACCCTCTCGTCGTATTTTTCAGTAAAAAAGCCCATCGGGTAGCCGATGGGCTTATCAGATAGATTCGTAAGGGTTTGGGTGGAAGACAGACGAGCAACGGCCTACGCAGACGATTTTTGTGAGCCGTCCACCCAAACCCTTACTCAGGCGACCAACTCATTTTGAACACACCCTTTTAGACAGTATGAATTAAGGTTATTCACGCCACATCTCTGCATAGACAACTAAGCGGCGATGCAATTCGGATTGGGCCTTTTCTCGGCTCCAACCATAGCGCGTTTGTAACGTGCCAATATGCACTTCTTCCCGATCCTGAATACAGCCAATGTGACTAAAGGGGAGCCTTCCCCAAATTTGTGTGATTACGTGTACCGATTTGCGTTGATCTTCTTGAATCAAGAGACCCCTCCTTACTGTGCTGCAAATTGGATAAGCGAATGAAGCGGCCTGCAAAGCGGCAGAGATCACCTCTGCGCTCTCGGATCACCATACTATGGTGAATCCTTGCACGCTATCTATCTAGATACAGAAAAGAGATCTATAGGTGGTTATAGGCACATAATATCATTTCAGCAAAGTAAATATCAAGATTACTTGGCGGAATGCTGATCATGCGCCCTCCCCATTGCGAATCCCTTCAGCAAACTGACTACGTTTCTCCCCAACGCGTGGATGGCATATCCGCCCTCTTGAACAATTAATGTAGGCAGGGTCAACCGCGCCACACGCTGGCCGATGGCGCCGAAGCCCTCAGTACTCAAGCGGAACTGCCCTAACGGATCGCCGTCAAAGGCATCGAACCCCGCCGAGAGAACCAGATAAGCGGGATCGAACGCTTTCACCGCTGCCAACGTTTCATCCACGGTATGAAGATACTGTGCATCCGAGACCGCCTGCTCTAAAGGGAAGTTGAGGGTGTAGCCTTCACCTACGCCCGATCCCCGTTCATCGGCAAAGCCCGAAAAATAAGGGTATTCCCATTCCGGCGCGCCGTGGATGGAGATGAAGAGTACATCATCGCGTTCGTAGAAAATGGATTGAGTTCCGTTGCCGTGGTGGACATCTATATCGAGGATGGCAACTTTCTTCTCTCCCCCTGCTGTGAGGAAGTGAGCAGCGATGGCGGCGTTGTTGAGGAAGCAGTAGCCGCCCGCCAATTCTCGCGAGGCATGGTGGCCGGGTGGGCGACAGAGGGCATAAGCGAAGTCTTCACCCCTGGCGATCCGCTCTGCGCCGGTCAGCGCACAGTAGGCCGAGGATAGAATGGCCGCCCAGCTTGTTGCCGTGATAGGCGCGGAAAGGTCAAAGGCATAGCGGCCTGTCGTTGCAAAAGGCGTGGGCGAGGATCGATCCAGCCCGGGCCGAGGAAAGGCGAAGGGCATCGCCGCAACAGGTGTTCCTCCCACCGCCACCCATTGATCGTAAATTGTCTGCAAGTGATCCAAATAGGCTTGGCTGTGGATGGCGCGGATCGGCTCCAATCCAAAGTCATCTGGGGCGACGATGGGACCTATCCCCGCGGCCTTGATCTCCGCCAGGATCGCCTCCGCCCGCGCCGGCGACTCAGTGTACGGGACCAATCCCCGCTCCAAAAATTCATAGGGCGGGTTGTGAAATTGGTGCAGATCCGAATAGATCACGAGCATAACGGGATTCCTTGTGGTGGGTAAGGGCGGACAGCAGAGCGCAGACGGCGGACCGCAGACCACAGGTGAAATTGCACCTGCAACCTGCAACCTGCTATCTGCTATAATAAACCGACTGGAAACCATGTCACAACCTTTCCTCTGTAGAATCCAGGCAATTTTCAGAAGGCAAGTAATTATCAAACCCGATGCTCTAGGCGGCTCGCGGACTCGCCGCCAGGTCACGGACCTGGCTAGAGCAGGAGTGATCAGTTACGAAACCCGACAGATCAAACGACTTCGCAAGCAGTGATCCTGAAAGGGATTGTCCATGCTCACACTTCCAGAAAGAATTCTCTTTATTGTCGCTGTTGCGGCGGCGCTCTACTTTGGCTACCATAACTTCAATCGCGTCTACAAAGTGATCCGCCGCGGCAAAGGGGACGCGCCTACCCGCGCCGAGATGGTGGGCGGATTGGTCGAGGCTGGGGTCAAGTGGCTTTCCTTAAGCCCGGTGTGGAAGACGCGCACAGCATCGAGTATCTTCCACGCGCTGATCGCCTGGGGCTTCGTCTTCTACTTTCTCGTCAACCTGGGCGACGTGATCCAGGGCTATTTCCCCATTCGCTTTTTGGGGGAAGGCTTCGTCGGCGGGGTCTACCGCTTCGCCGCCGACATCTTCACCGCCGCCGTGCTGGTGGGGATGGTCTACTTTTTGTTGCGCCGCTTTGTCTTTAACAGCCGCGAGCTGACCTACCACGACAACATTATGCTGGTGGACAAGGTCAAAGAAGGGGGCATCCGTCGCGATTCGTTGATCGTCGGCCTCTTCATCCTCTCGCATGTGGGCTTCCGGCTGATCGGCGAGAGTTTCACCATTGCCCGCCACCGCTTGGAAACCGGCGCGGGCGACATCGCCCAGCCCTTCGCCAATCTCCTCAGCCTGGCCTGGGGTGGACTCCCCGAAGAGGCGCTGCGCGTCGGTCAGCATGTGGGTTGGTGGGTGGCGCTGGGGCTGATCCTCGCCTTCATTCCTTACTTCCCCTACACCAAACACTTCCACCTGATCATGGCCGGGATCAACTTCCTCACCAAGCCCAAGCGCGTATCCCTTGGCGCGATTGGGCCGGAGAATTTTGAGGACGAAACCGTGGAGGCGTTCGGCGCGCAGAAGCTAGAGGATCTGCCGTGGACCCACCTTGTGGACGCCTACGCCTGCATCATGTGCAACCGCTGCCAGGATGTCTGCCCGGCCTACGTCACCGGCAAGGAACTTTCGCCCTCGGCCATGGAGATCAACAAGCGCTACTACATCAACGATCACCTGGCCGAGATAGCGAATGGGGCCGAGACGCCGCCGCTGCTCGAATACGCCATGAGCGAATCGGCCTTGTGGGCGTGTACGGCCTGCGCCGCCTGCGTGGACATCTGCCCGGTGGGCAACGAGCCGATGTTTGACATCTTATATATGCGCCGCCATCAAGTCTTGGTGGAAAATGAGTTCCCCAAGGAATTGAAGACAGCCTTCCGCGGTATGGAGCGCAATGGCAACCCGTGGAATCAGAGCGCAGCCAACCGTATGGATTGGGCCGAAGGGTTGGAGATCCCCACAGTGGAGGAGAACCCCGATTTCGAGATCCTCTGGTGGATCGGTTGCGCGCCCTCCTACGATCCGCGCGCGCAGCAGACTGCGCAGGCGTTGGCGAAGGTACTCAACTACGCGGGCGTCAACTACGCCATCCTCGGTGAGATGGAAAGCTGCACTGGCGACGCCGCCCGTCGCGCTGGCAACGAATATCTCTTCTACGAGATGGCAAAGGCCAACATCGAAACGCTCAACGAGTTCAGCCCCAAACGGATCGTCACCACCTGCCCCCACTGTTTGCACACGCTGGGCAAGGAATACAGTCAATATGGCGGCCATTACGAAGTGATCCACCACACGCAGTTGCTTTCGGAATTGACAGCGGCCAAGAAGATCAGCGTGAGCGCCAACGGCGATGCTGATCGCATCACCTTCCACGATCCCTGCTATTTGGGGCGGCACAACGGCATTGTGAACGCGCCCCGCGTCGCCCTCGCCAACGCAGGGATGACCGTGGTCGAGATGCCGCGCCACGGCAGCGCATCCTTCTGCTGCGGCGCGGGCGGCGCGCAGATGTGGAAGGAAGAGGAACACGGCGAAAAAGCTGTCAACGCCGAACGCTACGCCGAAGCCAAATCTACCGGCGCGGGGACCATCGCTGTGGGCTGTCCCTTCTGTTTGACGATGATGAGCGACGCCGCCAAGACCGCCGGCGATGGCGTCATCGTCAAAGATGTGGCCGAACTCATCGCCGAACGGCTGCCCGCGCAGATCACGCCCAGTTCCAATGGCAGCGGCGGCGTGGTTGAGCCGATGATAGAGTAGTGTTCATCTCTCTACTTATAAATATTCTTCATAAAGCCTGCCGGGTACCCGGCAGGCTCTCTATTTTCGTGGTATACTTCTGCCTAACAGCTCCCCCCTCAGCACACCTATTGAACTTCTCACGGAGCAACTGATGAGCGTACCAACCTTCGATCAATTGTTGCAGCCAACCCTCAATACACTGCACGATTTAGGCGGTGTTGCATCAATCAATGATATCAACACCCGAATCATTGAACAACTGCAACTGGCCGAAGCGCCGAAGAGATAGTCTGCACGCCTCATGTTACCAAGCAGGGTGAGGCCAACATGACAGAACTAGAGTATCGGCTGCACTGGGCGCGCAGCTATCTAAAGCGGTGCGGGCTAGTGATAAATCAACAGCGGGGAATATGGGCGCTGACGTCTTTAGGCAAGTCAACTACCATCGTGGAGCCAACGGACATCGTTCGCATTGTTCAAGAGCAACTGCGACAAGAACGGAAGAGTCAGTCACCGAATGAAAACGGCGCGAGCCAGCCACCACTCATCGTAGAAGTTCAAACCGACGAGGTAGAGGTAACTGTTGAAAAGGAAGTAGAAAATGCCGCTGTTGCAGATATCAAATCGCCTACGCCGGACTTCCCGCTATATTCACAAGCAAAACACTTCTTGCGGATTATCGATGGGACAGCCTACTCTCTCTACCGGAGCATGTATAACGAAATCTGGGGGCAGCGCGGCAATCCTCAAGAACAGGTCGATTGGGCTGACCCTGATCTATGGATAGCAGAGCGGCTCGATGGTATCGAATTGGGCATTAGCTCTGTACGCGAAGTGATTCAGGTCAAACGACACCGAGGTAATATCAATCGCACTGTACTCGATCAACTACGTGGTTCTTTGCACCGGTTCGATGCCGTTCGCGGTACCGTAATCACAACCGGACGATTTTCCAAAGGAGTTCAGCAAGCCGCTTTTGAACGAGGGGCCGCGCCGATCACATTGATCGATGGCGAAAAGCTGCTCGATCTATTGATGGAATACCAAATTGGGGTGACCAAGAAACCAATCGAATACTACGAGTTTGATCCAGCCAAAATCAGTCAATTCCAATAACGACCATACATCTCCAGATTCAACATCCGTTATAAAAATCCATTTGGTAGCCCGCGTCTATGCTGCGATCGATTGCGGTCATCGGGATGAGGTAGAGGGATGACCTATGCTCTTGCATTGGTCTACTCAACCGGTTTCGCGGTACAATAGGATTGCCCATGCCCATCACATGGGCGATCTGAAGATTGAACCATTCACGGTTGGGAGACAATTCATGGCTTTCAAAGGCGAAACCTGGAACGAATCGGAAACTTACCGCGACGCGTGGACGCTGCGCGAAGTGCGGCGCATCACCACCAGCGGCCTTTACAACGAAACCCCCACCTACCACACCAACGTTTGTTTCACCCACGATGGCGAATTCCTCATTTTTGGTTCGGCGCGTGAAGGCAAGAGCGCCATCTTCCGCGCTCACGTGCCCAGCGGCGACATTACCCAGTTGATCGATCCTGTGGACGGGGTGGGTGGCTACGGCGCGGTAAACAAAGCTAGCGGCGCCGAAGTGGGCAACGGTCTCGGCGTGACGGGGACCATGTGCATTGCTCCGCGCAGCCGTTGGGCCATCTTTGTGGCCGGACGCAGCCTGCGCGCTGTCCACATTGAGACATTGGCAGAGCGCACGCTGATCGAAGACATCGGACCCGAATGGGTGGCCGGGATGCCCAGCATCGATCCGGGCGAGGATCACGTGCTGTTGGCGTTGATGTGCGCCCATCCCCAGGTGTTGGCGGGCAAGCGACCGTCCACGCCGTACATGGACAACTTCCCCAAGGATGAGATGAAGCTGCGCATCCTGCAAGTGCCGCTGACCGGCGGCGCGGTAACCACCGTCTACAGCGAGGACGGCGCCAGCAGCGCGCACACGCCCCATTCGCCCGTCGATCCCGATTTGGTCCTCATCGACCGCGACTTTCCGCCGCGCTATTGGGCGGGCAGCGACGGTAAAACCACGCGCATTTGGACGTTGCGCCCGTCCACCGGCGCGCTGACCGAACTCCCCTCACAGGACGGCGCGCCCTTCCAGGTCCACTCGGTGTGGACGTACGACGGCGAGTTTGTCCTCTACCACGGGCGCAGTCGTCACGGCGGCTATTATATCGGCGCTATCCGCCCCAATGGAGAACCGTACCGAGAATATGGCTTTCACGGCGCACCCCATTATGGACACGTCTCGGCCATGGCCGGTCGCCCCGCGGTGATCCTCGACGGCAATTTGAGTACAGATATGCTGCTCTGGCTCTATTATGATCAAGAACAGCCACGCGTCGAGGTGATTGCTCGCCATGGCACGGATTGGGGCGCGCTGCCCGGCCAATACCCGCATCCGCACCCACACTCTGATCCCACAGGGCGGTGGATCTCCTTCAACGCTGCGCACCGCGGGCGGAGTGATGTCTTTGTGGTGAAGGTGTAATGTCTCGATTTCAGATCGTTAACGCGATTCCCAATCTCTAATCTCTAATCTCCCATCCCGCATTTACCGAGTAAGGATCGAACAATGCTCCACCAACGTTATTTTCTGGAAAATCTGGAACGGCTGCTGATTCCGCACGATGAATACCATCCTTTCCCCACAGCGGACGAGCGCTCTGCATGGAAGGCGCTACCCGAACCGGTGAAGGCGGCGCACATCGCCAGGGCTGAGGCTCATCTTGGCTTTGGCTATCCCCCGCTGCCGGCCACGCTCTTTCTCCAATATGCTCGAAACGGCAATCGTAGGAACTACGAGCAACCCCACTTCATACGTCGCGGGGTCGTTGAAATGCTGGTAACTGCCGAGTGTATTGAAGGCAAAGGACGCTTTTTGGATGACATTGTCAACGGCGTCTGGGCGATCTGCGAGGAGAGCTATTGGGGCGTGCCTGCCCATATCAGCGTGCAGCGCGCTGGCAGTGGCCTGCCCGATGTGGCTGAACCCACGGTGGATCTTTTCGCCGCTGAAACAAGCAATTTGCTGGCGTGGACCTACTACCTGCTCTGCGACCGCCTCGATACCGTCTCGCCGCTGGTGCGCGAGCGTATTGAACATGAGATCGAGCGCCGCATCCTCACCCCGCTCCACGACCGCGAGGACTTTTGGTGGATGGGCTTTGAGCTGCGCCCCCACGAACGCCGCGTCAATAATTGGAACCCGTGGATCTGCTCCAACTGGCTGGCCACGACCCTGCTCATGGAACAGGACGAGGAACGCCGCGGGCGCACCGTCCACAAGATCATGCGCTCGCTGGACAACTTTATCGACCCCTACCCAGAGGATGGCGGCTGCGACGAAGGTCCCAGCTATTGGGGGCGTGCGGGCGCTTCACTCTTCGACAATCTAGAACTCTTCCACAGCGCTTCGGATGGACAGATCAATATCTACCACGAGCCGAAGGTGAAGGAAATCGGGCGCTTTGTCTACCGTGTCCACATCGACGACGACTACTACATCAACTTTGCCGATGCGCCGGCGCTGGTCTACCCCGACGGGATGCTGGTCTATGGCTACGGTCAGCGCATTGAGGACGAGGCAATGATGGCCCATGGGCGCTGGTTGATCCGCCGGCAGAAGTTGCACGAGCAGGGCTACGGCGCCGACCGGGACATCCGCCAGGTCAACCTCCAGCGCCTGCTACGTGGGCTTTTCCTTTTGAACGAGGTGGATGTGACCGATGCCCAGCCGCCACAGCCGCGCGATGTCTGGCTGCCCGATATCGAGGTATTGGTGGCGCGCGATCAGGCGGCATCTGCGGATGGTTTCTTCCTCGGCGCCAAGGGTGGACACAACGCCGAGAGCCACAATCACAACGACGTTGGCAACTTTGTTGTCTACATTGACGGCAAACCCGTCCTTGTGGATGCGGGCGTGGAGACCTATACCGCCAAGACCTTCAGCCCTCAGCGTTACTCTATCTGGACAATGCAGTCGGCCTATCACAGCTTGCTGCCGACGGTGGATGGGGTGATGCAGGATCCCGGCTTCGAGTTCGCCGCCAGCGATGTGGAATACAAAGCGGACCGTAACGGCGCGCAGATGACGCTCAACCTTGTCGAAGCTTACCCGATTGAGTCGAAGATCGATTTCTGGGAGCGCACTGTGCGCCTGGATCGGGGCCAACAGGTCACCATCCGCGATGAATACTCGTTAAGCAAGCCCGCTGGCGAGATTACACTGGGCCTCGTCACCCCCTGCGCCGTGGATGTGAGCGAAGCAGGCGTCGTCCGCCTGGGTGAGCGGCCCATCCTCAACGAGCGCGTGTCGGGCGCGGGCGCAGTCCACTACGACGCCGCTATCTTCAACGCCAGCGTCGAGACCATCCCCCTCCGCGATGAACGCATGGGCGGCACCTGGGGATCGGAACTCTACCGCGTCGTCCTCACGGCGAAGAATCCGGCCAAGAGTGGGACGTGGACCTTCCGGGTGACGAGATAGGGATTGGGGACTGGGGATTGGGGATTAAGCGATTGGGAGATTGCGGGTGATAGCCTGTAAACGATCTGAAATCTCCCAATCGCGCCGATTGCTGCAATCGGAAATCGCTTAATCTCTAATCTCAACGAGGTAACTTCATGATCCCCGATCTTTCTGCCTACCCCCTCACGCCACCCCTCACAGAATTTTCGCTCTCTGGGGCGGGGATCAACAACCGTGTAATGGGCATTCGCAGCGGGGATGGCGACTTTGTTTGGAAGCTCTACCAGACCCATGCCGACCCGGCGGCGATCCGCTATGAACACCGGCTGTTGACGTGGCTGGCGCAGCGCGAGTTGAGCTTTGCTGTCCCCGCGCCGGTGTCCACTGTGGATGGTGATACTCTGGTCAGTACGGCTGAAGGATGGGGAGCGCTCTTTCCACTGCTCCCCGGCGCGCCGCCGGATCACTGTCAGATCGAGCAGATCCGAGCGGTGGGGGCGGCCCTGGGCGAGTTGCACTGCGCCCTTGTCGATTATACTCTGGTGCCGCATCCACACTTCCACAGCTACGGGGATCTGCGCCACGTTCACCCGACCATTCCCGATCCCTTCGCGTTGACGCTCGCGGATCTGGGCCTGCCCGCCGCGCCCGATCTCATCGATCTGCTGGCCCGCTGGCAGGCAGATCTGGCCGAATTGGATGAATTCACGCGCTGCGTCTATATTCACCTGCCTCTGCAGATGACCCACGGCGATTATGTACCGTCGAACACGCTCTTCCACGCAGGACGGCTGACAGCGATCCTCGATTTCGAGATGGCCCAGCCCGACGTCCGCGCCATCGACATGGCTTCTGGTCTCGAATTCAGCCTGCGCATCTGGGATCGGCGCGATCCACTGGCCTTCGGCGCGGCCTTCTGGCAGGGGTATACCGGGTGGGTCCAGCCCAGCGCGGACGAGATCGCCGCCATCCCCATGTTGATTCGCCTGCGCGACGCCGTCTCCGTCCTTTGGTGGCTTGGGCGCGGCAACATCAGCGGCGGCGTTCAGCGTATCCGCAATGGAACGATTACGAAACAATGGTTGGAGGAGAACGGTGATGAGATGATGGGGATGATGAGATGACGAATCCAACCCGCCAGGTCACAGAAGACCCGGCGGGTTGGTGTCACGAGCGCCTGTCGTATTCGTCGGCTTCGATATCGGGCACTTGCGCCAGCGCCGCTTCGTAGGCGTCACGGCTGCCGTGAGCGGCCCTGGCCTGGATGTACTCCTCTGTGAGCAGGGCCGAAAGCTTTTCCGCTACAGCGACGGTGATGAACTGATTAATCGAGATGCCTTCACGTCGGGCAGCATCCTGGATTCCTTTATGCAGCGATTCAGGTAATCTTATGCTTAATGTTGTCATTCTATGGATCCAATCTCAAACAAGAATTCGCGTGGCGACACAACTGATAACTCAAACTGAGTCTCTACTCCCTTAAAATCATCCTTGTTGTAAGTCACGATGAAGTCACAACTGGCATTGACCGCTAATTCAAGCACCATATCATCTTTGGAGTCTCTGAGAAAAGGACGCCATAGGAAGAAGATTCTTTGCTGATGCGCAATAGAACAGTGATAGTTTAGGACTGCATCAATTGCCTCTCTTGATACAGGTATGCCTGTGCCAGGATGATACAGCACATCTTCATACTCCAACACAAGCGGTACAGAGAGATTGATACCAAACCGTCCGGTGCCAACCAATTGAAGCAACCGATATGCGTAGCCATGAGTTGAGCGCAGACCCGCTACGAGTACATTGGTGTCGATCACTATCTCTGGTGCCATGACTGGTATTATATATACTACCGAGCATATGTCAACGAAAGGAACATTCCATGCAAATGACCGTTGATGTCGGTCCGCGCTTGACCGACGAAGAATTTTTCAAGGAACACGTCGATACATCCCGACCTGCCCTCGCCGACCTGCCCACCGCCGTGGAACGGGGCGACTACGCCGAGGCGCGGCGCATCTTCGCTGCGGATGCGCGCGCGTCGCTACAGCCGGAACGTTTTTTGCGCATCAACCGCCCTTTCCTCAGCGCCACCCACGCGCTGCCGGGGGAATCGGTTGAAGCCGCCGCCGAGCGCATCCTGAGCTTCAACATTGTCTCGTGCAGCACGCCCAGCCAATTCGAGGGCGAGGTGGATTGGTTCTCCAATCCCACCTTCAACCAATACAAAGAGTGGACCTGGCAGATCAGCCGCCACCCGGATTGGGCGCTGTTGGGCGAACGCTACCGTGACAGCGGCGACGAACGCTTCGCCGAGGGCTTCGTCAAACTCTTCCGCAGTTGGGTGCGGCAGACCGGCGTAGAGCCGCTGGATTCGCCGGGCAACCACACCAAAGCGTGGCGCACCATCGAGTGTGGCATCCGCATGGGCGGGGCGTGGCCATGGGCCTTGCACAGTTTTTACAACTCGCCCCACTTTACGGACGATGTGCTGATCGATTGGTACAAATCTGTGTGGGAACATGGCTGGCGTCTGCGCCACCGCCATTGGACGCACAACTGGCTGATTATGGAGATGAACGGGCTGGCGCAGATCGGCATCCTTTACCCGCAGTTTGCCGAGGCGGATGAGTGGCGGCATTACGCGTTCGATGTTCTCGTGCACGAGATGGGGACGCAAGTCTACGCCGATGGGATGCAGTACGAGCTTTCCACCGGCTACCATCAGGTCAACATCAACAATTACCAATGGCTGTGGGATGTGGCCGAAGCTTACGAGGTAGCGATCCCCGTGGCCTTCCGCAATGGATTGGAGCAGATGCACGCCGCCAATGTGAAGCTGATGATGCCCAATGGTCGCCTGCCCGACATCAACGACGGCGGCTGGCATCGGGTGTCGGCGCTCATGCAGCGCGCCGCCCAACTTTACCCCGAACGCGAGGACTTCCGCTGGGCCGCCACTCGCGGCCAGGAGGGCGCGCCGCCCGCCGAGATCTCGATCCCATTCCCCTATTCGGGGCTATTCGCTATGCGCAACAGTTGGGCGGAGGACGCCGTATACGCTTTCTTTGACGGCGGTCCTTTTGGCTACGCCCACCAGCACGAGGACAAACTCAATTTGCTCGTCCACGCCTATGGGCGGCTGCTGCTCACCGAGGCGGGCAACTACGCCTACGACACGTCGGAGATGCGCCGCTATGTGCTTTCGACGCGCGGACACAACACGATCCGCGTCGATGGCGAGGATCAGAACCGACGGCTGACCTTCGACCGCAGCGCGCCGCCGGTCCTCGACCAACCGGCGGGCGCGTCCTGGCGCAGCACAGAGAGCTACGATGTGGTTGTCGCCAAATATGATGAGGGCTACGGCCCCGACGCCGCCACTGGGGTCGTCCACCGCCGCAAGGTGATCTTCCTCAAAGCGGGCATCGACGGCGTGGGTCCGTGCTTTGTGGTGGTGGATCGCCTCACTCCTCAGAATGGAAACGCCCACGATATCGAGATCCTCTGGCACTTGAACACCGGTATGCCCACTGTGGACGGCGTCGCCGTGGTCAGCGAAGATGACGCCGTCGCCAACGTGGCCGTCATCCCCGCAGCGGAGGCGGGGTTGACCGTCGAGGTTGTCCACGGCCAGGAGGAGCCGGAATGGCAGGGGTGGCGTTCGTTCGGCCATCACCAGCAGGGCGAGTTCGAGCCAATCCCCACCGTCCTCTACCGGGGACGCATTGATGGACCCACGCGCATTGTCACGTTGATCACGCCGCTGGAGCCGGGCAAGGTACGCACGGTCCGCACCATCCACGCATCAGCGGAGATCGACGCCCGCGAGATTGAAATCGAATTCCTCAGCGGAGAGATGATCCGTGTGGATGAGGAGGATTATTCCTTCTGATCAAAAAGAGCCGCCGGGTTTCAGAAAACCTGGCGGCTTTTTCTTTTACCCCATCCCCAACACCTTGAGCAGAAACGCATACGCAAACGCGGTCTCTTTGAGTTGAATCGAGACTCGGTTCATCTTCTATGCGTGGCAGAATTTCGGTCCATTTCCCAGGATGGATCGCCTGCCCTGGTCAGTTGACCAGTACGCAAGGGAGGCGCGCAGGTGTAACATTTGAGACAAAGCAACCTGGGAATCACTTCGCCGCCCTCTTCGTCCCCCCTTCCCAGACTCTAAATGCCGTTGCACATGAACATGCGCACGTTCTGCCCTGACCACCTCCGCGACTTTCGCCTGCTCGTGGACCTGGCCAATGGGTAGTCAGGAAGGGTTGCTTCTTAACCTCCAGAGAGCAAGAATGGATAACAAGATTTGCTGCAACCCCTTGACAGCCCCCTCCTATTTTGTGGTTGAATAGAGTATCGTATCTAGCAGCTTCACTCCTGACGCACCGCAGGACCCATCACTGCTCCGCTATTGCCTCCCCTCTCTGCGCCGGGAGGATGCAACACTGGTTACTTCTGTCTGGTGCAAGGGGTTTGACACTTGCAACCTGATTGAACTGTCAAAACTATCATCGCTTCTCGTCACTTAAAGGAGTTGTCTATGCGTATGCTGCTTCCGTTATTCCTCTTGCTCCTATGCAGCCTGCTATTGGCGGGCTGCCCTCAGGGGAGCCGTGTCCCTCCCTATCTGGAACGGGTATTTCCGACAGTCACACCGACGCCTGTACCATCACCTACCCCTACTCGCGAGGATGAAATTGTGATTCCTTTTGAGAGCATCGTACTCGGTGAAATCAGTCCGCTATCGCATCTAATGGAGCGAAGGAA
>JAHBVG010000054.1 GCA_019637695.1 Caldilineaceae bacterium
GTATAGGTGAATCCGGTCAATTTGTCGGTGAGGATCGCTTGCACCGTCACAGAAGGGGTCAAAGAAGCAGAAATCGTTAGGTGCAATGAAGCCGGATGCAGCGCCATGTCAACGGCGGCGGCGGCGTCGAGCAGGCCATACCCGTAGGTATAGTTGGGCGATTTTGACCCAGAGACACAGATCAGCCGATCCTCGTTGTCGTAGAACCAGTGGATGATGCTCGTGTCCAAAACTGGGGTGGCGCTCTTGACGAGGATCTGCTCGGTCTCGTCGAGTTGTCCCTTCAGATGGGACGCCGCCGACCACATAAGGGCCACAGCTCCCGCCACATGTGGCGACGCCATGCTCGTTCCACTGAGGGACATGTATCCACCGCCCACGCGAGAGGAGAGGACACTGACTCCGGGCGCAGTGATCTCTGGTTTGAGCTGGCCGCTGCCATCCACAACCACCGGTCCCCGGCTGCTGAAACTGGCAATGGCGCCCGAGCTACCGTGTGCGCCGACACTGAAGACCTCTGCATACGCCGAAATAGGGTAGCGAATGGTGGCGCAGCCAGGGCCATGATTGCCCGCCGACGCCACGATCAACTGGCCCGCATCTCGCACCGTCTGCACCACCTGGCGCAACGATTCCAGATCGCAGCCCTCGGAGGGAGGACAATACCAGGAATTGTTGATCAGATCAGGCGTTTTGGTCGGGTCGCCGTCGGTAAAGGGGTTGCCGTTCTGTGGATAGGGGGCCAGGAAGAATTGGAAGCAGGCCGCATAGCTGGCTGGCGTGCCGTCGCCGCGGTTCATGTTACGGCAGCCGATCCACTCGGCGTCGGGGGCCATGCCGACGATAGGGTTAACCGGGTCGTTATCATCGCTGCCGAGGATAGTGCCAACCGTGTGGGTGCCGTGTCCGTTATCATCGCAGGGGACTTGTGGATCAGGGGCGCACCCCGAACGGCCCGCTGTCCCCCAGGCGTCGAACCAATTGTACTCGTGCGTGGCCGTCATCGTTGTACTATCCCAACCGCGATATTTGCTCAGCAACGAAGGATGGGTCCAATCGACGCCTGTATCCTGGCTGGCGACGACAACGCCCTGCCCCCGGTATCCCTGTTCCCAGACTGTGGGCGCTTTGGTATAAAGGATGCCATAAGGAGTATCCACAGCTTGCGATCCACGGGGGATGATTTCGGTATCCCTCTCCGGTTCGGGAAGCGCCACACGGGGGTTGGCAGCCAATCGAGCCACTTCGGGGCGCTGGCGCAGGGCAGTAATTAAAGCAGCATCACCCATCACCTCAATGGCATTGATAATGTAGAAGGGACGGTAGTCTACCCCTTGCGCATCGAGCCACTGCCACAACGGCGCTTGACTGCGTTGGGCAAAATCAGTCAGATAGGTGTAGAGGATTGCCCGTTTTTGCGCGCTATCTGTTGTGCGATCCCGACGTTGCGCCAAGATAAGATCAGGTTGGGGCTGCTCTTTGAGAATAACTAAAAAGGAGACCGGTGAGAGGCTGCGCGCCGTCTCTTCGAGCAGGCTTGGATGAACAGGCGCCCAGGCGTCGGGGTTCTCCCCACCATAGGTGGATGTGTTGCTGCTAAACATCAACAAGACAATGGCGAGGATGCGCCATACGGTTTGAATAAAACGCAAAGTGATCGATTTCAATTGAGATCTAATCCGTGCTACCTTGACAAGATGTACAATTTACGAGTATTACAGATAATGCTGAAGCCAGCTTACACAGCAGTGGGCAGAGTTTGCGTACAATAGATAACGCTGTTGTACCACCCACTGTTTCAATGCTAACATTATTCTCAAGCAACTACATTGAAGGAGCATAAAATGGCCCAATTGAATGTCGGCGATCCTGCCCCAGATTTTGACACCATCACCGACACGGGAGAACGGGTGAAACTCTCCGATTTTCGCGGCAAACGGGTGATCCTCTACTTTTATCCTAAAGATGACACACCTGGCTGCACAACCCAGGCTTGTGGCTTTCGCGACAACTACGCCGTGATCCAAGAAAAGAACGCCGTTGTGCTTGGCGTCAGCCCAGACGACGCCGAAAGCCACCGCAAATTTAAGAGCAAATTCGATCTGCCCTTCCCCTTATTGGTCGATGAAGATCATGCCATTGCAGACGCATACGGCGCATGGGGTGAAAAGACGGCGTATGGGCGCACCTCAATGGGAATCATCCGCAGCCATTTTGTCATTGACGAAGAGGGAAATGTCGCAGACACCCAGTACAAAGTCAGCCCGCAGGATAGCAACGAACGCGCATTACAATCGCTTGCCTAAAACGGCCACCAGGCGACATTACCAGCCCAGAGTTGGTAGAGTCCATAGCAGATATAGACAAAGATCACAGTGACCAGCAGACGCATGATCAGATCCCACTGGGATTGAATGCGCTTGATCTCAGCCCAAAGCAGCCTGGGGTTGAAGAAGATCATTAAAACAATTGCCATCACGAGGATGAGAAGTAGAGAACGTACCCGCACGGGTGATCTTTCCTGGTAACAGCAGGGACAGGTGTAGCCTGTCCCTGCTGTAATCGAACTTTGTTGTCTCTGGTTGATTTCTGTTAAAATCAGGCCCATGTTCACAGACTGGTTACTGGCTCAACTTCACTGGCAGCGGCCTGGGTTCTGGCTCTTGCTCAGTTTGATCAGCAGCCTTTTGCTCCTCTCCCTCAGTTGGCGACTGCCTGCCGAGCGGCGATACCATCTGCGCCTGGCACGTTGGTTTCTCATTCCCTACATCGGGCTGATAGCGGGCGGGCTGTCGCCACGGCTCATGGGGTTGACCCAGTTGGATTGGGTCGCCGGTCTGAGTCTGGGCATCGCCATTATCTTCGCAATTTGGGTACTCTTGCTCCTGATCCGCGCAACCGTACACATAGACGAAGCGCCCGGTGAGGATCAACCCTTACGTTCTTTCACCCTTTTAGAACAGATCATCCAGGCGGGTGCGCAGGAATTTCATTGGGCTTTTCTACGCGCCGCAAGCTGGGAAGTCCTGCTCGCTGCCCCCAGGGCGATAGAAGCGCCGGGCTACTGGGCCATCTGGCTCGCTTCGCTGCTGGCTTTACCCGGTATTTATGTGCAATATACCCGCACATCCCAGCGCCTGATTACAGGTGTCATTTTGATGACGACGGCTATTCTCTTCTATTACACCCGCAACTTCTGGCTCTGCTGGCTGCTCCACGCAACATCCCAACTGCTGCTCGGTCAGCGTTGGTCTGCCGAGAAGACAACGGGTCCCCATACGGGCAACTTCCGTTAGATCAGAAAACCCAGCCCGATCATCAGTGCAAACAAAATTCCCGAGATGATGCCGAGTTGGCGCAGATCAGAGACAACCTGACTGTATTCGTTCGTCCAGTCGATCTTTTCCTCGCGCCGCTCTTCGCGGGTCGGCGCGCTCTTGGTTACGGCGGGCGCTGGCGTCGCCACAACAGCTACAGGCGAATTCTGCTGTTCGCGCTTTAGGATCTCGCTGTAACTGCGTGGATTGGCGCTGCCCACAGAAGGACGGCGAGGACGGGTACTCTTCGTGCTTTTGGACATAGAAATAAATCCTTTTCCCACAAATAGAAATAACAAACAAGTAGATCAATTATAACGGTGACCAAAAAGGATACAAAAACTGCACAGGTATGGATTGAAGGCCATTCCAAGAGCCTGATGATCTATCAAGCCACACAAAGGATGGCGAAGAAGAGAACGCCTTTTAAGGCGCTCGCACCCTTCTGCTCAACAAAACGCGGATGCGCTGCACCTCTGGCATCCCCACCATGGCCAAAACAAGGATATAGGCCAGCGCGCCGCTGCCTCCCGCCGCTACCAAATAGAGCAGATCGGCCAGGGAGCCATCCACAGGGGCGAGGACGATCCAACGCGGCGCCAGCCAACCCGTTGTGAAGATCATGGCGATGGCGCCTAGCGTCACCGACCAGAGGGCGCGGCCCATCTCACCGCGCAGCCGCCCCACAAGTCCGATCAACAGGATCGCCATCACCAGCGCATGGCCTGCGTGTTTGGCCGTATCCGCCCAGACCAGCCCCAGATAGCCCAACGATTCCATCAGGGCGAAAGCCACCCCAGTGTAGATCCCAACGCTGAAGACACCGACAAGCGCAGGCAAGAGCGTATTGTTGCGCGCATAGAATGCATAATTGAGCGGGAAGTCAATCGCAGCGAAAAGCGCCCCCACCAGATAGATGCGCAGCGCCGCCGCCACCTGGATTGTGTCGGACGGAGTGAAACGGCCATGCTCAAAAAGGAGGCGCACTGTCGGTTCGGCCAAGAGCCACAACCCTACCACGGCCGGCACGATCAGCACCAATACCATGCGTAGCCCGTTAGCCAGGGTTCGCCGGTAGTCATCCTCGCGGCGGGCGGCGAAAAATTGGCTCAACCGGGGCAGCGCTGCCAGCGAGATCGCCACGCTGATCAACCCCAGTGGCAGTTGCTGCAACGTGGTCGCACTGCGCATCCAGGCGATGCTCTCCTCGCCGGTGCTGCTCGCCAGCCGTCGATCCAGCCCTACTTGAAATTGGGCAACAATAAGACCTGCCGCAATCGGCGCATAGAGAGCGACGATCCGCCGCAGCGCAGGATGGCTCCACTCGATACGAAAGTGGATGCCAGCGCGCCGTACATCCCAGGCCATGATGGCAAACTGGGCGGCGCTGCCAATCAACACGCCGATCACCAGGCTGGTAATGCCTATCCGGCTCGCCAACAGCGGCGCTGCGATCACAATCCCCAGGTTGTAGATAGCTGTCGCCAGGGCAGGAAAGGTAAATCGTTGCAGCGAATAGAGGATAGCCGTCAGCAGCCCGGCCATTGAGAAGAACCAGACCGCCGGGCTGATCCAGCGGATCAACTGTACGGTTAAAGGCAGCAAAGCGGGATCAAAATCATCAAAACCGCCGGCCAACAGCCAGGCAACTTGAGGAGCCGTCAACTGAAGCGCCAATACGATCAGCGCCAATGTCACAGAGAGCAGGCTGATCAACGCCCCGATCAGGCGGATCAACTCAGCGCGGCGTTCGGGGCGCGTGTAGTCGCTCAGTACCGGCACCAGGGCCGCGCTGAGCATCCCCCCGATCAGGAAATCGTAGAGCATGGTCGGCACCATACTCGCCACGGTAAAGGCGCTGACCAGACCGCTGGGGCCAAAAATGTTAGCAATCACGACTTCACGCACCAGACCGAGGACGCGGCTGGCTATGTTGCCGATGGAAAGCAACGTGGCGCTGCGAAGGAGGCTTGCCCCACCAGCAGCATCGGATGCAGGCTCAGGGTTTTCGAGAGATCCTTGGGGGCGCGATGCGACAGACATAGATTGATTGTAGCACAGTGGCAAACGGTGAAACCAAAAGGGTGTGTTCAAAATGAGTTGGTCGTCTGGGTAGCGGTTTGGGTGGACGGCAGACGAGCAATGGCTTACGCGGACGATTTTTGTGAGCCGTCCACCCAAACCCTTACGAATCATCAACCTGAATACACCCAAACCAAAAAGCCCCAGCAGATTCCTAGATCTGCCAGGGCTTTCGATTGGGTAGTAAAGGCGCAACAACCGGCCCCTTTACAAACGGTCTTATTCCCAACCTCTAACTTCAGGGCCGTGCGCCGCCAGTTCGAGAGGTTGTTGGCCTGGTTTCGGCCAACGACGAGGATCGTGTTGGACGCCCTCATAGCCTTCCGAATCCAATTCGGCCAGGAACTTTTCGGCCTGCATGGCGGCGGCGCATCCCTGCCCGACGCTGGTTGCCACCTGCTTAAAGACTTTGTCCATAATTTCGCCGGCGGCAAAGATACCAGGGATATTGGTGCGCATACGGGTATCTGCGATTAGGTGCCCATCTTCGTCGAGATCGAACTTGCCATGATAGAGAGCATTATTCGGCACATGACCAACGAAGATAAAGACGCCATCGGTCTTCAATTCGCCCTTCTCGCCGGTGACGGTGTCCTCAATCGAGACGCCGGAGACCTTGCCATCTTCCCCGTGGTGGATGGCGGTAACTACTTTGTTCCAGACAAAGTCCAACTTATCGTTGGCAAAGGCGCGCGTCTGCAAAATCTTGCTTGCCCGCAGTTGATCGCGACGATGGACAATGCGCACACGGCTGGCAAATTTGGTCAAGAAGAGTCCTTCTTCAACCGCGCTGTCGCCGCCGCCCACCACGATCACATCCTTGCCGCGGAAGAAGAAACCATCACAGGTGGCGCAGTAGCTGACGCCCTTACCGGTCAGTTCCTTCTCGCCAGGCACATTGAGATAGCGCGGGCTGGCGCCCGTACAGAGGATCAGCGACTTGGCCGCATACTCCTGACCATTGGCCGTGCGCACCAGGAACGGATGGCGATCCACCACAATTTCGGTAACATGATCGTATTCAACACGAAGGCCAAACTTTTCGGCCTGTACTTTCATCCTATCCACCAGCTCAGGCCCGCTCAACCCTTCAGGGAAGCCGGGATAGTTCTCAACTTCATAGGTGATGCTCACCTGGCCGCCAAAATCGTTGCCGGTGATCAGCAGGGGGTTGAGATTGGCGCGGGCTGTATACAGACCTGCCGTCCAGCCTGAGGGACCGCTGCCAATGATAATTGTATTCTCAACGGTAGGTAATTGACCTTCCTGCTCAATTGCACCCCGGACGAGAGGAGTCCCGTTTGAACCATGTTCTGCCATGCTTTCTTCTCCTTGTTGCGACCCATTATGAAGATCACTGTTCGACTGATAGCCAGTATAATCCATCCACCCTAGAGCGAAAGGTGGTAACATCCCAATCAAAAGCAACTGCGTCAAGCGCACTATATTTTCTATAGCGGAAATTATACTTTAGGAGCAGGTTTGCGTCAAATGATGAGATAGTGCGTAGTGCGTGTCTACGGATTCGCGATCGATGATCTACGGTCAGCGCTCTTGATAGTGGAGGACAAGCGCTGCGGCAACCAGGGCGGCTGTCTCGGCGCGGAGGATACGCGGACCCAGTGAGATCGTACGCCAGCCAGTCGCAGTCGCCAGATCTGCTTCATCCTGGCTGATGCCGCCTTCAGGGCCGATCAAGAGGCTGACGTCGTCGTTGGGATCGGTGAAGATATCCGCCAGAGCAGCCGGCGCAGCAGATGTGAGGGTTCCTTCCCAGAGGAGCAGACGCAGACCCGCGTCCGCTTTCACAGCCTCGTCCCATAGGAGCGGATCGGCCAACGCTGGCAGCCGTCCACGCCCCGATTGTTCCGCCGCTTCACAGATGATGGTTTGCCAACGCGCAGCCTTCTTACGGATCTTCTCGGCTGGGCGCACAATGGTGCGGCTGCTGATCACAGGCACAAAACGGGCGACACCGATTTCTGTTCCTTTTTGCAGCACCCATTCAAATTTATCCGTTTTGAGCGCGCATTGATAGAGGGTGAGGTGGGTTCTCGGTTCAGCGGCGACAAATTCACGATCCAAAATCTGGCCCACGGCGTGTCCTCGCTCAAGCTGACGGATTTCGGTGAGATAAGCGTATCCCTGCCCATCCAATAGCAGAATCTGTTCGCCGGGCTGTAATCGCAAAACTGTGCGTAGTTGATGGGCAAGGGGAGCAAGATCAACAGGTTGATGGAGGATGAGCGCAGGTTGGGTCAAAAAGAAGCGGTGCATAGATAGATCGAATCTGAGCAACAAGCCTGCCAACAGCGATGAATTAGATCAACTCTCCCTGGATGGCTACCACGGCAGCTTCGGTGCGTGAACGTACATCGAGCTTTCGATAAATCGAATCCAGATGTTTTTCCACAGTCTTCTCACTGATCCCCAGCGCATAGGCTATTCCGTTATTGGTCTTGCCCTGGGATGCCAGCCGTAACACCTGGAGCTCCCGTTCGGTGAGCAATCGCCGGTCAGGTTCATCGCTCATGGACCGCTGCCATTGCTGGTTAATCTGATGGCTGAACCAACCTACCTGCCCATGTGCGATTTCCTCAACCGCTTGCACAATGACCTTTGATGCCTCGTCTTTGAGCAGATAACCGGCTACGCCACACTTCATAAGTCGTTGGATGTGTTCAATATCATCATACGCGCTCAGGATCAATACACGCACGGGAGATCCCTTTTTATAGAGTTCCTCGGCAACATCCAAACCCGACATATCGTCCATGTCAACATCTAATAACAATACATCCGGGCAGTGCTTGTCGACGAGGTCAAGCGCCTCTCGGCCAGTGGATGCCTCCTCAACAACTTCAACCAAACGTGAATCTTCCAGTAATGTACGAATGCCTTTTCTCAAAATAGGATGATCGTCGGCAATGATCAGACGAATTGTCGCCATTGTCGGTAACTCCATATACGCAAAGATCCAATTTCACCTAGATAGACGAGCAAAACAAAAGTAATAACTATTTGGGTGTATTCAGAATCGGTTGATGATTCGTAAGGGTTTGGTTGGGTGGGCGGCAGACGAGCAACGGCTTATGCAGACGATTTTGTGAGCCGTCCACCCAAACCCCTACCCAGACGGCCAACTCATTTTGAACACACCCTAACTATTTGTGGATATTTAAGCTCATTGCATTTGGACATGAACAGTTGCTTACTTTTTCATTTCCTGATTCTACCACAGGTGGCGTAGCGTAAGAATTATCGCCCATGCCAGATAGAAAAACCCAGCTTATTGGTATTGCCTTGCCATTGGGCGCGTTCTTCGGGATGTTGGGCTAGATGTTGAACTGTCTGGTTGAGCCATTGGTTGGTGGGGGTGGCTATGCCCACAGCCTGCCCCATGCGCACCACAGCGCCGTTGAGCCAATCCACTTCGTTGGCGCGCTTGCCTTTTTCTAAATCGAGATAGAGACTAGGCATCTTGCCGCCGCGAGCGCCCCCGACGATCCGCCGAAGGGCCGGGCGCAGGATCGCTTTGGGCGCGTATTGGATCAACGGCGCCAATCGACCCAGTGGATACTTCTCCATATCCACAGGATGGATGCCGGCGGCGCGCATGACGGACAACGCCTCGCGTAAGGCGTCGACCTCCAGATCGGCCACGCGCTGATCCGCAAAAGTTACGCCGGGCGGCTGGCCGAGGATGGCGCTGGTGGCGTTGCCGATCATATTCATCAGCAACTTCGTCCATTTCATGCTGCGGGCGTCGGCGTAACGGGTGACGCGGATGCCGCTTTCGCTCAACGCTGCCTCCACCCGTGCTAAGAGTGATCCATCACTCAAGCCTTCCCAGCGGGCCAGACCAACCACAAATTTGGGCTTCGCCACATGGATCATCCCTGCTTCGGGAA
This sequence comes from Caldilineaceae bacterium, assembly GCA_019637695.1. Lineage (GTDB taxonomy): Bacteria > Chloroflexota > Anaerolineae > Caldilineales > Caldilineaceae > RI-153. The sequence goes on from JAHBVG010000054.1 coordinate 9,311, forward strand.
CTTCTACCGGCGCGGTAATGGCGCCGGCAATGACTCTATCCGCGCCGAAGCGGGCGGCGATGGCTTCTTCGTTACCCACGCCATTCTGCAAACTGAGGATCGCAGGCAGAGGCTGGCGGTTCGCCTCAACGGCGCTGGCAATTTCAGTAAGGGCTGTGGCTGTGTCATAACTTTTGACCGTCAAAATCGCCACGTCATAGGGGATCTTCTCCTCGGCGGCGTGCCAAAAGGCGGCGTGGATCGAATCCACCGCGCGCAGATCACGCACGATCTCGGTTGTCTCGCCTATACGCATCTGCAATCCGTGCGCGTGGATGGCGGTCACAAAACGTTCGCGCCCGACCAATGTCACTGCGTGTCCGCTTTGCGCCAGTTTGCCCCCCACCAAGCACCCAATTGCGCCCGCCCCCAGTATCAAAATATTCACGGTTCGTTCTTTAACCTTCGTTTGTCGAGATCATAGAGACCATAGGCTGCCGCCAAAAATTCAATGGGATGGCGGTTCGGCACGCCGGTTCCAACTTCGATTTGCCAGCGGCAGGTCTCGGTGTCGCAGGCCACATAGGGGACATCCCCTTGGGCGAGGATGTACTCGAAGAGATCCTGGCCTACCTCCAGGGCGATCTCGAATTTCTCGGTTTTATAGCCATAGGTCCCGGCGATGCCACAGCAACGGGCGTGGCTCTCACGCAGATCCAACCCAGGGATCAGCCGCAGCACATCGAGCGATGGCTTGCCCACCCGGTGCGCCCGATATTGGCAGGGCGCGTGATAGGGCAGGGTCATGGGCCGCCCATCCACGGTGAGCGGTTGAAAGTCTGTGCGCAACTTGCCTTCGTCGGCCAGTTCGCGCAACCACTCGAAGATGTCCCAGGTGGCATTTTTGAGGATGAGTGTGGCCTCGTCGTGTTTGTCCAGCAGTTCGGGCGCTTCCTCTTTGAGCGTTAGAGAACAACTTGGGCTGCTGCTGACGATAGCATAGCCCGCCCGCGCAAAACCGGCCAGCCGCGCCACATTCCCACGATGATAGCGTTCCCCGGCGTCGAATTCGCCGTTGGAAAGCATGGGCAACCCGCAACAATTTTGCGGCGGCACGATCACCTCGTAGCCGTTGTGTTCCAGCACGGCAATGGCGGCCTGGGCCACAAAGGGTTCGTAATATTGGATGGCGCAGCCGTGAAAGTAGACGACCTTCTGCGCCGACTTGAGCCGCCGATCCCCTGTGCGCGCCAGCCAGCCGTTCAGCGTTTCTGCGTGCCAGCGCGGCAACGGCGCGCCGCGGGCGATCCCTACCACCTTTTCGGCAAGGATGCGGCTGATTGGGTTGTGCATGGCGAGGTTCGCCAGCGCCGGTACGTAACTGCCCAATTTGCCGATCATCTCGTTGCGTCCCAACAGCCGGTTGCGCAGGGAGATGCCCCGATCCGCGGCGATTTGGGCGCGGGCGCGGGCGTTGATCTCGGCGATCCTCACGCCGGTGGGGCAGACTTCGTTGCAAACGCGGCAGCCGGAACAATAATCCACCGAATGATCGGGCGAGCGAACTTGCCCCAACTCGCGAAATCGCTCCGCCTGTGGACCCGAATATTTAGGACCATGAAACTTGTCCGTCACCTCCGAAACAGGACAGTAGCTTGTGCAGATATTACACTTGATGCACTCGTCGAGCGTATTGCCGACGGAGAGGAGAGAAGTGGTGTGCATGGATAAAACTCCAGTAAAGCAGAGATCGAGCGATTGGGAGATCAGGCGATTAAAGATCTAGTGCGCACAATCCCATAATCTCGACTGTACAAACTCAATAACTTTAGTCGCTGCTTCTTGGTTAATGTAGCCGCTGCTTTTAGCTGCGGTTCTGCTCTGTGCGGCTGAAGTCCGACCGCAGCGGTCGGCGCGCACCTACAGTCTGGTCGCCAATTGGAAACCAACATCGTCATCGTAGCCTTACTCATTACTCCTTACTCATTATTTTCCTCGCCGCCGCCATCCCCGTACTCACTGCGATCCCTTCGAGGCTGCGCTCTTGGATGGGATCTGTGCCAGCCAGTATCCCGCCAGCAGCCCAGAGGTTGGCGTAAATCCGATTCCCACTGGCGTCCACCGGCTGCAAGGATTGATCCACGCGCACGCCGCCCTGAAAGACGGGCTGCCCCGCCGGGTCCCAAAAGTGGGGGCGGAACCAATGGGTGCGCTGTTGCGGATTGGTGAGCGGCAGATCGAAGATGGTTTCCCAGACGCGGCCAGCAGCGGTGCTGTCGATTCCCCCGCCGAGGATGCCGCCGGTGGCGAGCAGAAAGTGGCGAGCGCGGTGTTTGAGCGGACGGGCGCTGGTGGCCGTCTCCACCCAGCGGATCTGATCACCCTCGGCGTGGAAACCGATCACCTCCATGCCGATCTCAATGCGCACGCCCAGATGGGTGAGGTAACGAGCCAATCGATCATGAAAGCGGATGCCCGGCACACTGGGCGGCAGGATGGGGATCTCGAAGATGGGCGCGCCAGTGGCCTGGCGCAGTCGATCCATGACCTTTTCGTGGTGGCGGAAGCCCAGAAAGGCAGGCAGGCCGATCCGCTCCCCTGGTCTAACCAGCAGCGCCAGCGCCTCGGCCAATCGGTTCAGATTGGCGTCGTCCTCGATGATCTCCGCCAGCCAAACGTTGTTGAAATCGCGCCGGGTGGTAATCAGGCTGAGCGGCAGAAAGGCAGCGCGGGCGGCGTGTCCCTGTGCGCACAGGTTATCGGCCATGAGCTTGGGGTAGAAACCGACGAAGCCTTCGAAGCCGACGACGAGCATAGGTTGTCCGCTGTCGAGCCGGCCCGGCAGTTGCGCTTCGGGCGCTAAAAAGAGAGGACGAGCCGCGCCCACCGGCGAAGGTAAGCGCAGGTTGCGACCCTCTTCGCCGGATCCGCGATAGGGCAATCTGATCTCGTCGCTCAGGACGATAAAATCGTCCAGCGCCGCGCGCACAGCGTCCACGCCCAAGATCGCGTAGGGATGCTCGCCGCCATCCTGGACCAGTCGATTCATAGCATCGAACGCAGTAAGAATCGGCGCATCCTCGCGGGGCAGATACCCCAGCACGTCGATTGTACCGGCGTGCCAATGGGTAGCGCCCTGTCCTTTGGCAACAATGCGCACATCCAGGCCAGCCTTGACGGCGGCATAGGCAGCGCACATCCCAGAAAGCCCTGCGCCAATGATCAAAATGTCAAGCATAAATTGCCCCCAAGATGACGTCCGACCACAGTAGTCGGCGATGACGGGATGATGTTGCCCGATCCCCGATCCTGCATAGGCGCTAACTTCAGTGGTAAACGGGCAAGTGCCGGGGACTTGTCGCCGCAACAAGTCGAGGCAGCCACTCCTGGTGTTACGTCCAGTGTGAAGTCCCCGGCACTTTTTAGCGCTTATGCCCCGGTCCCCGATCCCTTCTTGCTGCCGTCCGCCGTCCGCGGTCGCCGTCCTCAGCCGTCATCACTCATCCCCCGGCGTGGCGTCGATCCCGTAGAACTCGGTCAGCGGGCTGGCGAGATCGCGATCGGGTAGGTGATCAGCGTTCATCAGGCTGAGGTAGATCAACTCGTCTAGACGTTCTTGTTTTAATTGCCGCCCCCAGAGGATGGGCAGCACACCCTTCCACCGCTCCTGCAAGAAGTCGCGCAGCAGCAGGTTTGGATTGGCAGCGGGTGAGCCGGTGTCGATAGCCGGGGATCGGGTGGGGATAGGGCGGGTCACGTGTGGATGGCCCAGCGCATGCTCGGTGATCGATTCGCCGCGCCCATTGTGGCCGGGCGATTGCATATAGGCCACCTCCCACGCTTCGGCGTCGTCCTCGCCGGGGAAGGTGTATGGCTCGCCATGGCTTTCCGCGCGCATCTCGTGTAGAATGCCCACGGCGCGATAGGTACAAAATCCGCCCTGGCACGGTCCCATGCCCAGACGCACATCACGGCGCAGATCGTCGAGGGTGACGGTGGGGTTGTAGCGGGCTGCGTTTTCAATCATCGAGCGGGTGACAAGTTCACATTCGCAGACAAGTTGACCTTGCAACCAGTCATCCTCGACTTCGCTTAGCCGGTGGCCCAGCCAATAGTGTCCCTGCTCAATACCGGGGACAGGGGTTTCGGCTGTAGTGCAAGGGCGCTCCACGCGCAGATGGGCGCAGGCGCGATCCAGTGTCTTCTCGGCCATCATACGGAAGGTCGTCCACTTACCGCCGGTGATGGTGAGGAATCCCGCCACACCATCGCGCTCCTGGTGATCGAGCAAAGTGAGCGAGCGCGTTGCATGGCGACTCTCGCCGCTGTAGCCCTCCTGGTAGAGCGGACGCACGCCAGCCCAGGCGCGCAGAATGCGCGAGCGGCTGAGGCCAGGCACCAATTTGTCCCCTTCCTCTAACATGAACTGCACTTCCCACGGTTCAATGCGCAAATGCTCGGGATCGGTCACCTTTTCGTCGGTGGTGCCGATCACCGATACCGTGTGGATGGGCACGAGAATGTCGCCGTCGCTGGGCATCTTACAACGGTTGAGTACTGTGTTGACCAGCCGACGATTGGTGGCAACCATTGTGCCTTTGCCGGGGAGGACCTTGACTTCGACGCCAATGGTGCGGGCGATCTGCCCGGCCCAGGCGCCCGTGGCGTTGATGGTCATATCAGCGCGGATCTGGATCGTCGCGCCGCTGACGGTGTTGAGTACTTCCGCGCCCACCACGCGACGGTCGCCGTCGGCTCCTTCGGTCAACAAGCGGATCACTTCGTGGTAGATCAGCAGCCGCGCCCCAGCCTGCCGCGCCGCCTGCGCCACGGCATGGGTAGAAAGGAAGCTATCCGCGGCTCCGTCCGGTACGGCGAAGACACGACTAATGCGCGGGTTGAGCAGCGGCTCGCGGCGCAGCGCTTCGGCCACAGAGATCTCGTCGCAAGGAACGTTTAAATGCGCGCACGCCGCTTTAAATTTATCGGGATAGTCGCCTTCGTCCTCTGGGGTGACAACGAAGAAACCGCCGGTATCCTCAATGGTGTGGGTGAGGATGCGGCGCAGAATGCGGTTTTCGTGGATGCACTCAACAGCGCTGTCGGGATCTTTGACGACATAACGTCCGCCGCTGTGAAGGAGACCGTGATAGCGACCGGTGGTGCCGTGGGTCAGATCGCGTTTTTCCACGAGGACAGTCTGGAAGCCGCGCAAGGCTGCATCCCAGGCCACCCCCGTACCGGTGGCGCCGCCGCCGATCACCAGAATTTCAGTTTGCAAGGTCTGCATTCAGATTTCCTTTTTGATACAGCAGAGTTGCGAGTTGCGTGAAGAAGCGTCGTCTGCAACCTGCCACCTGCAATTTGCCCCTTGCCACCACTTTTGCCTTTTGCCTTCTCAAAACGCCTAGCTGCTGAAGCGTTTGAGCAGTTGTTGCACATCTTGGGCGCGGCTGCATTGGAGCGCTTGCAAGGCCAGGTGGCGCGCCGGATCCATTTTTGTCTGGCGCACGGCGTGTTTGATCAAGGCCACCGATGGGGTAGCGACGCTAAATTCGGTGACGCCCAGCCCCAACAACAAGGGGATGGTGGATGGATCGCCCGCCATTTCGCCGCAAACGCCAACCGAAATCCCCGCTTTTTCACCGGCCTCACAGGTCATGGCGATCAAGCGCAGGACAGATGGATCGAGTGAACTCGCCAGCGCCGCCACCGCGCTGTTGACCCGATCGGCGGCCAGCGTATACTGCGATAGATCATTGGTGCCGATGCTGAAGAAATCGACAAGTGGCGCGAATTTATCCGCCAATAGCGCCGCCGCCGGCACCTCTACCATGATCCCGATCTGAAGCGGTCCCCCAGGATAGCGTACTTCCGCCATGTTGGGGATCTGTTCCAGCGCCGCGAGGACGCGATGAATTTCGATGATCTTGCTCACCATGGGGATCAGGACGCGGATCGGCGTCTTCCCCTTTTCTTCCACAGCCAGATGAACCAATGCGTTGAGTTGATCCTGCAAAATATGCGATTCTTGCAGCAAAAACCGCACTCCCCGTACTCCCAAAAATGGGTTGGCCTCCGCCGGCTGCGGCAGATATTGAACGGGTTTGTCGCCGCCGATATCAAGCAGCCGCACAGTAAAGACCTCGCCGGGGAAGTAGTGCATGATCTCACGGTAGGCTTCGACCTGTGTTTCTATCGATGGCAGGGTCGTGCGCTGTTGAAAGAGGTATTCAGTGCGCAAAAGACCGACCCCTTCGGCGCCGATATTCGCCACAAGCAGCACGTCCTCGCGGCTGTTGATGTTGGCGCGCACCGGCACCCGGCAGCCATCCCCCGTGATCGCGGGTTCATGGGTATGGACCTCGGCGGCAATGCGAAAATGACGCAATCGTTCTTGCATTTCCTGATAGCCGTGCAGGGTCTCCTCGTCTGGCTCGATGAAGAGCCGCCCCTGGATGCCGTCCACGATGGCCTGCTGTCCATCTTCCAATTGCAGGATGGCAGGCCCCAATGCGCAGATCATCGGCAACCCCAGGCTGCGCGCCAGAATCGACGTATGCGCAGTCGGCGCGCTGCCCGCCAGCGCGATCCCGGTGACATTTTTGACGGAAAGGTGAGTCGTGTCGAAAGCCGTGAGATCGTCGGCCACCAAAATCGTATTCGGCGGCAGATCATCCAATTGCTGAGCCAGTGAGACGCCGTCCAGGTAGGCCAACAGGCGCTGTCCTACGTCGCGGATATCGGTGGCGCGGCTGGCAAAGTAGGCGTCGCTGAGATTTTGAAAGATCTGCACCTGTTCAGCAAACGCCTGCCGGGTCGCAGTGAAAGCGCTCTGGCCTGATTCAATGGCGCGCTGCAAAGAGTCGGTGAGCGTCTTGTCATGGAGGATCTCGCGGTGAACATGAAAAATGTCAGAGAGGAGTGTGCTGCCGGTCTGGCTAAGGTGAGCCAGTTCTTCATCCACGTGTTGGCGCGCGATTAAGAATTGTTCCCATTCCTGGGCAGGGGAACTTTTCCGTTGCATCTTGGCCGTTCGTGTAGACCGTTGCGGCAGCGGATTGTAGATGTACAGTATGCCAACGCCTACACCGGGCGCTGCGGGTAGCCCTGAAAAAATAGACTGCACGGAGTTGAATAGATCCTTCCAACGGCGGAGGTTGGTAGATCAGATATTGAGTATTAGATATGGGTGTGTTCAAAATGAGTTGATCATCTGGGTAGGGGTTTGGGTGGACGGCTCACAAAATTCGTCTGCGTAAGCCAATGCTCGTCTGCCGTCCACCCAAACCCTTACGAATCATCAACATCCAATATCTAATACCCAATACCCAATCTCATTCCTACGAAAAGAGCATACTCAGCGCGTTGAGCGCGTCTGCCGCGTCCCGTCCATGTGCGCAGAGGAGCAACATGTGGCCCTTGCGCGCCTGCAATTGCATGAGCTGCAGAATGCTTTTCACGTCAACTGCGTCGGAACTGCGGCTCAAATTTTTGGCGGTGATATGCGCCTCGAACTGGCTGGCAATGCGCACAACATCCTTGCCTGTGCGCAAATGCAGCCCCATCGGATCAGAAACAGTGACCGTTATTGTGCAGGTTCCCTCAGTTTCCCCTCGTTCTTCTGGGTTTGCACCATAGGGCGGGTTCACTGTCGGTTCACTCATAGATCTCTCGCTCGAATTTTTGCATACGCAGCACATCTTCGGCGGCGACATTGACCTCGGCCAATGATTGTCCCAGGCTGGCCTGAAGCGCTGCCACAAAAGCGCCTTCCACCAATGGCGCATTGCTGAGCAGACACTTGGCCTGCTGTTCTGGGGACAACATTTCAACAGCCATCTCCGCACCCAGGACAGCGCTGCCCAGATCCAACAACAACAGGACGCCATCCTCGCTCCAGGCTTCCTCAATCGCCGCCATCACGCGCAGGGGATCGGTGCCCAACTGCCATTGATCCCCATCGTGAATGCCGCCGGCCGCCACGATCTTCACCTCGTTCCCCGCCATCTGATTGGCGACTTCGCAGACGCCGTAGGCCAGACAATGGCTGTGTGAGACGATGACAATGCCGATCATGGCGAAGGCTCCGTACGCAACACGTCCCTACTCCTCAACCCAATCGAACGTTCGCGTCACCGCCTTCTTCCACCCGGCGTAACCGCTTTCGCGCGCCTCGGCGCTGATGTTCGGCTGCCAGATCCGATCCATACGCCAGTTATCGCGTAGACTCTCCAACGTCTCCCAGAAGCCGACAGCGAGACCGGCGGCATAGGCAGCGCCGAGGCTGGTGGTCTCCGCCACCTGTGGGCGGATCACCTCTGCGCCCAGGATGTCGGCCTGCAACTGCATAAGGAAGTTGTTGATAGTCGCGCCGCCGTCCACCTTGAGCCGGGTGAGCGGAACGCCGCTGTCGGCGTTCATGGCGTCGAGGATCTCACGCGTCTGATAGCAGATCGATTCCAGCGCAGCGCGGGCAATATGGGCGCGGTTGATGTAACGGGTCAACCCGACAATGACGCCGCGGGCATCGCTGCGCCAATAAGGGGCAAAAAGTCCGCTGAAGGCTGGCACAAAATAGCAGCCGCCAGCGTTCTCGACCGAGCGGGCCAGTTCCTCGCTTTCGGCGGCGCTGTCGATCAACTGTAAGCTATCGCGCAGCCATTGGATCGTCGCCCCGGCCATGGCGATTGACCCTTCCAGGGCGTAGACGGCGGGCGCGTCGCCCATCTGATAGCAGACGGTGGTGAGCAGACCATTGCGGCTGTGGACGATCTGCTCGCCTGTGTTGAGCAGCATAAAACAGCCGGTTCCATAAGTGTTCTTCGCCTCGCCCACGCTAAAGCAGGTCTGCCCGACGGTGGCAGCCTGTTGATCGCCCAGATCGCCGCACACAGGGATCTCCGCGCCAAAGGGACCGTCGGCGCGGGTGAATCCATAGCAATCGGGATCGCTGCTGGGTCGGATCTGCGGCAAGATCCCCCGTGGAATGTCGAGGATGCGCAACAGTTGAGGATCCCAATCCAGCGTCTCCAGATTCATCAACATGGTGCGACTGGCGTTGGTAGGGTCGGTAATGTGCTGGCCGCCGGTGAGCTTCCAGATCAGCCAAGTGTCCACAGTGCCGAAAAGCACGTCGCCGGCTTCGGCGCGTTGGCGCAGCCCGGCCACAGTATCGAGCATCCAACGGATCTTCGGCCCTGAGAAGTAGGTAGCCAGCGGCAGACCCGCAGACTGGTAAAAGACATCGCCAAAGCGCGCCTCTTCCAGTTCGCGGCAGATGCGGTCGGTGCGCGTGTCTTGCCAGACAATGGCATTGTGGACCGGTTCACCCGTCTGCCGGTCCCAGAGGAGTGTAGTCTCGCGTTGATTGGTAATGCCGATGGCGGCGATCTCCTCGGCGCGGATATCGGCCTTCTGCAATGTTGCCCGGATCACCTGCTCAGTGCGTTCCCAGATCTCAAGAGGGTTGTGCTCTACCCAGCCGCTGCGCGGGAAGATCTGTTCGTGTTCACGCTGATCATAGGCCACAATTGCGCCAGCCCGATTAAAAAGGATAAAGCGTGTGCTGGTTGTGCCCGAATCAATGGCGCCGACATATTTCGGCATGGCAGATCCTTTCTCCTTATCGCCCTTTTTCTGCGACGCTGGCCGCTATCGCCCGCTGTGGAACGCTGTCGGTCCCCAGGGTTTCGGCAGCGGTTTCAAAGAGATAATAGGCGCTGGTCGCGCCGGGATCCTGGTAGCCAATGGAGCGCGGACCCAGATAGCTGGCGCGTCCTTTGTTGGCAGAAATGTGCATGGTATGTTTCATACCCAGTTTGGCCGCCTGACGCGCTGAGGCCAGCGCTACGGCTAAACTCTGGTTTGAAGCGACAGCCGCTTCCATGGCTTCGACAGCCGGCTGGATGGCATCGATCATTGTCTTGTCATTGAGATGGGCTTTGCCGCGCTGTTGTAGCCCATCCAACCCATAGCGGAACATACGCGTCAACCCAGCCAGATCGACACTCTGCCCACCCTCTGGGACGGTCGCTGCACGCAAGAAAAATGTGCCATAAAGTGGACCCGCGGCGCCGCCCACCGCGCTGATGAGCGTCATGGCGACAGCGCGCAGTAGGGTGCGTATGTCTTCGCAGTGGTTCTCTGGGCTTTCTAACCGTTCGCGCACCTTTTCCATGCCCCGGCGCATATTGATCCCATGATCCGCGTCGCCGATAGCCGTATCTAACTCGGTAAGTTGGGCTTCTTGTTCAATAATCCGATCCGCATATAAAAGTAGCCAGCGATGAAACTGGGGTAAGGTTACTTCCTGGCTCATGTTCGTCTCCATTTAGACCAATTCGTAATGCAAACAGGGATAGACCCGCGGGCGCGACATCGAAAGAAGTTGAATGGATGCTTTCACCAGCATAGCGCAGGTGTGCAGACGGGCGCGTCCCATAACCGTCGTAATTCATCATCCAGGCGCAGCAAAGTGACAATGTAACCGCCGCGGCCCAGGCTGGTCAAGTAGTTCCCCACCAACTGCCGCTCCACGTGCAAATGGGCCGCGTCGATCCGCTTGTGGACCTCCTGGAAGAAGAGGAAAAGTTCCAGCGAGGGCGTCCCACCCAGCCCACTGAGCAACAAGAGGACGGAATCGCCTGAGCAAGCGGGCAGATCATCGAGGATGGGACGCACGACCTCGTCGGCGATCTCCTCGACGCCGCCGGTCACCACATGCCGTCTCCCCGGTTCACCGTGGATGCCAACGCCCAGTTCCACCGAATCCTCGGTGAGCGCACGCGCATGGACAGCGCGTGGCAATGTGTGGGTGTTGGTGCCAACGCCCATACTGCGTGCATTGGCGACAGCGTGACGGGCGATGTCCACGACTTGATCCAACGAATAACCGGCTTCCGCCGCTGCGCCGGCAATCTTCATCACCAGCGGCGCGGCTCCCAATCCGCGGCGGTTACTCGTTTGAGCAATCGAAACATCGTCGTTCACCAGCACAGTGCGGGCCTGAATGCCTTCCGCTTCGAGCATCTCGATGGTGAGTTCGGCGTTGAGGACACCCCCCGCATAGTTCTTGACAATGTAGACCACGCCCCCACCTTTTTCCACAGCGTGGGTCGCAGCCACCAATTGATTCGGCGTTGGGCTTGTGAAGATCGGACCCGGACAGGCGGCGTCTAGCATACCTTTACCCACATAGCCTGTGGGCAGGGGTTCGTGTCCACTGCCGCTACCGCTGACGACGGCGACCTTCCCGGCGAGCGATGGCGCCACACGTTGGACAAAATCAGGCTCGTAGTGGATGCGCACCATGTCGGGGTAGCATAATGCCATCCCCATCAGGCTTTTCGTAATTGCACTACCAGGTGTATTGACAAAGCTTCGCATGTCTTGGAGATCAGACTTGGCGACTGAATCCCGATCCGCTTCTTGCATGTCCGGGACACGCTTCATAGACTCAGCAACCAAATCAACTGGGGTAAACCGGAGATAGAAGGGATTCGTCGCATGGGCAACGGACCGCTCATCATTCTAGATCCTTTTTCCTGTTTTTACAATACAGGAGCAAGGGAAAGTGGCGCTGTGATTCGTGTCACATTTGGAGAGGGAAGGGCAGCAAGGGCCTGATCTTGAAGCCACGCCAGCGGTGCTTGTTCGGGTGATAGGGTGGCAATTGCCTGTACACAGTCGGCATATTCGCGCACGAGGCTGCGTGTACCGGCATAGTGCAGCGCGCGCCGCAGTATCTGCTCGCACGAAGTTTGTTCCCCACGCCGGTGGGCAATCGTTGCCAGCCCCAATAGCCCTTTGACAAAAGTGAAGGGGTAGCGATTGTGCGGATCGGCCAGGGCGCGGGTCAACAATTCGTCGGCCCGTTCCAGGTCACCCTGAGCCAGCGCCACCAATCCCAGGCCGATGATGGTGCTGTTGAGATGGGTGCGGAAGCTATCACGTTCCGCCAGGAAAGCCTCAACCCGCTGCAAACGATCCGCGGCCAGGGCCAGGTCCCCACGATCTATGGCCTGATAGGCGCTGGAGATACGCGGCCAAAGCCCGGCCAACTGCGCCGCCGTTCCGTGGACCTGATGGTTGAGCGCCTTGCTCTGTTCGTTGAGCAGAAAACTGCGTTCGAGATCGCCCAAGAATCGCGCCGTCATCGAGAGTTGATGATAGGCCAGGCTGGCCAATGAACGCTGTTCTGTCTCTTCAGAGAGCGCAACGGCGGCTTCGAGTACCCTGGCCGATTCGGCAAATTGCCCCTGCACCTGTAACGCCCACCCATAGAGTAGCAAGGGCAGCGCGGCCTGAGCAGGCCCAATGGCATTGGTGATCTCCGCCACAGGATCGGCGGAGACAGGCGTGGGAGCCTGGAGTGCGGCCCAGTTCTCCACATCCACCACGGGATCATCGTCCTGGCGGAAGAGCTGCTGGCGGCGATCCAATAGATCGGCCAGGGCGGGAACGGGCGTACTGTTACGGTCGAGGATCAGATCTTGCATCAGCGCGTTGGATTCAGCCTGCTGGCCGACTAACCCCAGCAGGGTGATCAGGCGGGTGTGGGCCATGAGCGCCAGCGCTTTGTCCCCTTCATCCAGCGCCCATTGGCGGAGCCGGGTGTACGTCTCGGTGACGCCGTCGGGATCGAGCAAATTTTCGTAGGCCAATCCGCGGCCCTGTAAGGCGCGGCTGACAAGATCCGGTTCGCTTTCGGGCAGCGCGTCCAGGGCCTCCAGCGCGTTGTCAAAGTGGACGAGCGCCTGATTCAGGCTGAAGGTGCGCAGGAGTTTTTCCCCGGCCAGCACGCTGTAACGGGCATATTCCGCCCGATTCAAAAGACCTGCTTCGCCAAAGTGGAAGGCGATCTCGGCAGGGTTGCGGTCGCTCTGGGGGATCTCGACCAGGGCCAGCGCCACTTGACGGTGAAGACGACGGCGCAGCAGCACATTCAGGCTATCATAGGCTACCTGCCGCACAATCTGATGGACAAAGTCGAGCCGTTCGTCGAGCCGTTCCACAAGGAATTGGCGACGCAGAAGTACGTCCAGCCCGCCGATGGGATCGGTCGTTGAAGCCCGTTCCAGCAGATCCAGACTGAAATCACGCCCGACGACGGCGGCCAATTGGAGAACGTGCAGCGCGTCCGCCGGCAGTCGCTCGATCCGCTCTTTGATGATCTCCTGCACCCGTTCGCTGCGCCCCAGTGTCTCCACATATTGCTCGGTCTGCTGGCTGGCAGCGGCGCGGGCCGAAAGGACGGATTTGCCTTGAGCGCGTTCGCGCAGGGCTTTGATCGCCTCGGTGATGAAGAGCGCGTTGCCGGCGGTGGTCTCGTAGAGGGTCTGCACCAATCGCTCGTCAGGCTGCGCGTCGGCGCCGGTCAACCGGTACACGAGGACCCGCACATCGTCCAGGCCCAGGCGATCAACCCGCAGTACCTGGCTATGCGGCGTACGACGCAAAGCGTGGAGCAGTGTGGGCAAGGCGTCATTCTCGACAAGATCCCCCTGGCGGTAGGCCAGCAGCAGCAAAAAAGGATGGCGTTGGATGCGCGTGGAAAGTCGGCTGACCACGGCCAACGTCTCGGCGTCGGTCCAATGTAGATCATCCAAAAAGAGGACGAGAGGACGCAACTCTGCCAGGCTGGTAAGGAAGGCAACGATGCCGTCGATCAAGCGCTGGCGGTTTTCTTCGGGGGTCAGGTGTATGTCGGGATTGGCGGACGCGTCGGGCAGGCGATCTTGCAGTGTGGGCAGGATCTGTGCCAATTGGGCCAGCACCGCCGGGGAGAGTCGGCGCAGCGAGGAATCGGGCAAGAGTTGCAGATAGCGGCCGATACCGTCAGCCAGGGGCGCATAGGGCAGGCTCTGTTCCAGCCGTTGACAGGTGGCGCTGATCACCGTCGCGCCCCGTTCCTCGGCCCGGCGCAACATCTGGTAAGCCAGACGCGACTTGCCAACCCCCATCTCCCCGGCGAGGACGACAATCGATCCCTGCCCGGCATCAGCAGCCTGGAGCGATTCTTCAATGGCGGCGGTTTCGCGTTGGCGGCCTACAAAGAGATCGGCGGTCTGTCGCTCCTGTGGCGGGAGCAGGATCTGTTGGGGCAGCGGTATGGCTTCGCTGGGGTTTGATTTACCGTCGGGCAGGTGCGAAGCCAGGGCAGCCATCGGCGCGGTCTCGATTTCGCCGTTCAAAATGCGTCCATGCAATTGCTGGGTCAACGGGCTGGGATCTGCGCCTAATTGTTCGCTCAAGACATGGCGGCAGCGTTCATAGGTGAGCAGCGCAGAGGCGCTATCCCCCGATTCGGCCTGATAGCGCATTAACGCTTGATAGGCATTTTCGCGCACTTCATCGCGGGCCAGGACGCGGCGACAGGCCGAGATGGCGGCGCTGTAGTTGCCATCTTGGGCATAGATTGCCGCCAGCGCCAGCAGCCCATCAAAAAAGCGTTCGCGCAGTCGTTCACGTTCGGCCTTCGCCCAATCGGCGTAGGGATCGCTGATCAAGTAATCGTCCTGATAGAGGGCGATGGCCTCTTCGAGCCGGCTGCGTTTCTCCGCGCGGTTGCTGAGTCGATCCGCTTCGCTCAATAGTCGCTCAAAGATCTCCACATCGAGCCAGATCTTAGGGTGGGATCGGAAAGCATACCCCGGACTCTGCGTGTGGATATAAGTCGAGGGCGCCCGGTTGGCGCGCGCCGGTTCGAGGACGTTGCGCAGGGCATTGACAGCGCTGCGCAGGGTGGTAGCAGCAGCAGCAGGCGTACTCTCAGGCCAGAGGATCTCAATCAGGCGATCTGTCGAAACAGGCTGTGGGCGTTCGGTGAGCAAGATTTTGAGGAGTTGCCGGGCCTGGCGCGTACGCCAGTCGCTTTCGTCAACAGTCCCACCTGCGCGCAGCACCTGAAGCGTTCCAAATGTATAAATCTGAATGGGAAATGGGGATCTTTGCTCAGTCATAAAGCTCTTTCTGGAACAGGGCCGCCGACGAATCATAGACAGAACACAGTGGATGAGCATTTCGTGAACTGCTTCCCTTATTTTACCGGAAGATTTGCTTCCTGACAATACAAAATAACGCAGTGCGGCATAAGATGTGGATTGGGGACTGGGGATAGGGGATTGGGGCGGGGATGATGCATAGTGCGTAAACGAGGTCACGCACTATGCACTACAGTTGAAACTGCCCGGGTATTAGCGCCGCCATATGCTGATCTGGCAGAGATGAACAAAAAAAGGCGCCTCCATTGGGAGGCACCTCGTCAATCAAAGTCAGTTCAGGGATGCTTATAGAGAAAACAGATAGAGTGCATACAATCGTAGGGGCGCAGCAAGCAGCACCCTTACCGAATTGTATGATGTTCAAGTGTCTTCTCTATTAGAATGGAATGTCCTCTTCGGCGCCAACTTCGCTGTTGTTCTCTTGAACCGATGGGCCCGAACTCCCGCCCATTGAATCGGCCCGAGTGCCCAAGAAGCGCACAACCTGTGCAGTTACTTCCAAAGAGACGCGAGGATTGCCCTCTTTGTCCGTCCAAATCCGCGCTTCCTCTAGTTCGCCAACCACCAGCACCTGTCGGCCCTTGCTCAAATATTTGGAGCAGGTCTCAGCTTGAGCACGCCAGGCAGTGATCCGAAACCAGGTGGTCTTATCCTGGCGCTGCCCGTCCTGTGTTGTCCAGGATTTGCTGACGGCAAGGCTAAACGTTGTTACAGGGACGCCGCTCGGGGTATAGCGCATTTCAGGATCTGATCCCAAATTACCTACCAATGTCATTTGCTGATACATAGAACTACTCCTTTGTCTTCTGGTGTTTGGCGACGCATCGATTTCGAGGGAAGTATCTGATTTCCCCCATTGTAATACGCGCGTATAGGACTGTCAATTCTTTTGAGACCCAAAATAGAAAATTTGTTCTGCCTGTTTGCCATTGATGAAATACGCATGAATTAGACGATGTTTATAAAGCATGGGATAATGTCTTTCATCGATCGTATTCTCCTCTTCAGCCCGAACGGAGCCTCTTGTGAACCTGGAGACGATTCAAGCTTATCTCCAATTAAACCATTTAGACGGATGGCTTCTTTACGATTTCCGCGGGCAGAATCCAATTGCGCTCCATGTCGCAGGGATCGAGAATAGCGGCACGCGGCGCTGGTTCCTCTGGATTCCTGCGCAGGGACGGCCATCCTGGCTGATCCACGCGATTGAGCGCGGCACTTTTGTCGATGTCAAACCCGAATTCGATGGCACTCGTCATATTTACATCGGCTGGCAACAGTTGGCCGAGCTATTGCCCATCTTCTTAGGGGGGGACGGCAGCCGCCCTTTGCGGATTGCTATGGAGTATAGCCCGCTGGGAGCCGTACCCTATGTCAGCAAGCTGGACGCCGGTACTTTTGAACTGATCACCGAGGTGACTGGATCTGAGATCGTCAGCAGCGCGGATCTTGTGCAGTTGATGCAGGCTGTCCTCACCTCGGCGCAGATGGAGACACATCGCCGCGCCGCCAAGATCTGCCTAGATACAAAGGATGCCGCTTTCGCTTTTGTGGCTGAGAAGCTACGCAAGGATGAGCCGGTGACGGAATATGATGTACAACAATTCATCATGGATCGCTTTGCCGAGGCAGATCTCGACCCAGATCACCCACCGATTGTGGGCGTCAACGCCAACGCCGCCCTGCCTCACTATTACCCGACCGCAGAACGCCATAGTCCCATCCGCCGCGGCGATATGCTCTTGATCGATCTCTGGGCCAGGGAACGTACACACGACGCCTGTTTCGCCGATCTGACGTGGACGGCCTATTGTGGCGCGGAAGCGCCGAGCCCCGTGCAAGATGTCTTTAACGCCGTTGCCGCCGCCCGCGATGCCGCCGTGGATGCCATCGCCGCGTCAATTGGCGAAAGCCGGCTGATTCATGGCTATCAAGTGGACGACATCGCCAGCGATGTGATCCGCAAGGCTGGCTATGCCGAGGGCATCCTCCACCGCACCGGTCACAGCCTGGGGCCGATGATCCACTGGAACGGGGTCAATTTAGACAATCTCGAAACCCAGGATCGGCGGCGACTGATCCCCGGCGTGATGTTCACCATTGAGCCAGGCATCTACCTGCCCAATCTCAACTGGGACGACAGCGATACACCCAAAGGGCTGGGCATCCGCACAGAAATCAACTGTATCGTCCACGCCGACCGGCTCGAAGTCACGCCCCACCGGCAGGCGGAAGTGGTGGTGTTGTTGAAAAATTAGGGATTGGTGACTGGTGATAAGGGATTGGGGCAGAAGGTGGCATCATCTCTCTGCCCCAGTCACCAATCACCAGTCACCAATCCCTCTCATGTTCTCACTACGAAATTATCGATACCAATCTCATGCAAAAGAAGACTTTCAAAACCCCGCCCCGCCGCGTTGCCCTCTTTGTCACCTGTATGGTGGATATGCTTTACCCTGGCGTGGGCATCGCCACGGTTGAATTGCTGGAACGCCACGGCATCGAGGTGATCTTCCCTCAGGAGCAGACCTGCTGCGGGCAGCCTGCCTTTAACGCCGGCTACCGCGAGGAGGCGCGCACCCTGGCGCGGCGCTTTCTCCAGGTTTTTGGGCCAATGGTCGAGAATGGCAATGTCGACGCCATTGTCGCGCCGTCGGGCAGTTGCACCACCATGACCAGCCATTTCTATTCCGTACTCTTTGAGGATTCAAACGAGCGTGGGTTGCGCCAGCGCGCCGAATTTCTGGCGGCATCCACCTTCGAGTTGACCGAATTTCTGGTCGATGTGTTGGGGATCGAAAAGACCAACGCCAGCGTGGAAGGCAAGATCACCTACCATCCCTGTTGCCACCTCTACCGCGAACTGGGGATCGATCGTCAGCCGCGCACGCTGCTCGCCAATGTGGAAGGGGCTGAGATTGTCGATCTGCCCGAAGGCGAGGATTGCTGTGGCTTTGGCGGTCTCTTTGCCGTCAAAAACAGTGAGATCAGCGGGGCCATGGGCCGACGCAAAGCCGTCAATTTGGACAAGAGCGGCGCCGATGTGGTCGCCATGTGCGATGTCAGTTGCCTTACCCATATCAACGGCGTCCTCAGCCGCGAGGGCATCCGCTGCCGCGCTGTCCACATTGCCGAAGTTCTCAACGGCCAACTTGGGGAACGGCTCAGCCCGCCGTCAGCGCCCATCCCTGTGGAACCGGATCATCCGCGGCGGTGGATGGATTCGCGGTCCAATGCGGAATGAGGAATGGGAAATGCGGAATGAGAAACGACCGCCGACCGCAGACGGCAGACCGCACGCCGAGTACGAAATTCGGGACATGCCTTTCACCTGCCACCTGCAACCTGCCACCGAGGTTAACCTATGACCGTTGATATCCATGCACCGTATAAGACGCGTGTAAAGCAGGCGCTGGGCGACCGTCACCTGGGCGTGGCGTTGACCCGCGGCACTGACCGACTGGTCAATGGTCGTCTTCAGGCCATGACTGCGGTGGACGGCGAAAAACTGCGCGACCAGGTGCGCCAGATGAAAGAACACACGCTGCGCCATCTGCCCGCCTATCTGGAACAGTTGGAGACCAATCTTAAAGCCAACGGTGTGGTCGTCCACTGGGCCAAGGATGGCGCAGACGCAGCGCGCATTGTCGGCGAAATTGGGTTGCAGAATGGCGTCGAATCGGTGGTCAAGGCCAAATCCATGGCGACCGAGGAGATCCACCTCAACCATGCGCTGGAAGAGGTGGGGATGAAGGTTGTCGAAACCGATCTGGGCGAGTACATCATCCAGATCAACGACGAAACGCCCAGCCACATTGTCGCCCCCGTCATCCACAAACGGCTGGAGGATATCGCCCAGATCTTCCAAGAAAAGATGGACATGCCGCCCACGCTCGACCCTGAGGCGCTCTGTTCGGCGGCGCGAGTGCGGCTGCGCAAGGACTTCTTCGGCGCGCAGATGGGGATCAGCGGCTGTAACTTTGCTATCGCTGAATCGGGGACCATCTGCATTGTCACCAACGAGGGCAATGGCCGTATGGTCGCCTCAATGCCGCGCATCTATGTCGTCCTCATGGGGATCGAAAAAGTCGTGCCTAGCGTCGAGGATGGCCTGCTCCAATTGCAGGCGCTCACACGCAGCGCCACCGGCCAGCAGTTGAGCGTCTACTGTTCCATGACCAGCGGCCCACGCCAGCCCGGCCATCCCGATGGACCTGAACAAATGCACGTGGTCCTCATGGACAATGGGCGCACCCGCATCATTGAGCGAGGCTACGGAGAAGCGCTGCTCTGCATCCGTTGCGGCGCATGTCTCAACGTCTGTCCTGTTTATCAGGAGATTGGCGGGCACACCTACGGCAGCACCTACAGCGGTCCCATCGGCGCGGTGATCTCTCCGCTGCTCGCTCCGGAATTGGTCCACGCCAAGGAATTGCCCCACGCCACCACGCTTTGCGGCGCGTGCCGGATCGCCTGCCCGGTCAAGATCGACCTGCCCCGGCTGCTCGTGGATCTGCGCGCGGATCTTGTCAACGAAAAGGCCAGCCCCAAAGCGGAACAGTGGGCGATCCAGGGCTTCGTCAAGGCTATGCAAAGCCGGGATCTCTACGAACAGGGCGGCAAACTTGCCAGTTTGGGCAGCAATGTCCTGGCTGGCCTGAGCGGCGGCAATATTAAATTTATGCCGCCGCCACTCAACGGTTGGACCCAACACCGCAACTTCCCCCCCTTCGCCAAAAAGAGCTTTCGCGAATGGTGGAGGGAACGGCAGGAATTGCGGAACAGAGATTAGAGATTGGGTATTAGATATTGGGTATTGATCATCGCGAGTCCTAATGTCCAATCTCCAATCTCCAATCTCCAATACCCAATACCCGATATTTAACCATGAGCGCACGCGACGAAATCTTAGGACGACTCCGATCTGCATTAAAGGATCCGAATCTGCGCTATCCGCCGCCGGAAACGACGCGGCTGACGCAGCGGATGACAGTGACCCAGGCCAGGGGGGATCGTTGGGCGCTGGCGGCCCGGTTCCGCCAGGAATTGGAGATCTTACATGGCTCGGCTGAATGGGTGGAGACTGCCGCCGAAGCGCGCATGGCTATCATCGCCCGCCTCACCACCTGGGTGAAAGAGGAACAGGCCGAGCGCCGCATTGAAAATCCCAATCAGCGCGGCGACTGGGATCTGCTCACCTGGGACCCAGAACTGCTGCCCGTTTCGGGGTTGGCCGCAGCGCTCACCGACGTTGGTTTCCGGCTAGTGATCCCGACCGATCTGCACAAGGTGGGCGACCGTGAGTCGATCCGCAATGTGCGCCTGGGTATCAGCGGCGTCGACGCGGCCTTCGCCAGCACCGGCAGTGTGCTTGTGGGCGGAGGCATCCGCCGCAGCCGGGCGGCCAGCCTCACCCCCTTCCGCCATCTCATGCTGATTCCGCTGAGCAAACTTTACGCAACGCCGGAAGATTGGATGGCCGAGCGCCGCACCGCGGGGACGCTGATCAGCTATCTCCACGAAAGCGCCAACGTGACCATCATCAGCGGACCGAGCAAATCGGCGGATATTGGCGGCCTGCTCACTCTGGGCGTCCACGGGCCGAAGGTGGTCCATGCCATCCTCTTTGATGACATTGAGGCGTTGATCCGCAGTGAAGCGCAGCGTGTGGATAATACTCCTGATTAGAATGAGATCATCTTTATTCAACTGAGATTGAGCGATTGGGCGATTAAGAGATTTCAGATCGTAGACAAGTCCGAAATCTCTTAATCGCCCAATCGCCTAATCGCAACCCTTAAGAAAGAACGACTCCAGTGACAACAACTTCTTCTTCCGAAAAAAGCTGGCGCGTCGCCATGATCGGCGCGGGGACGATTGTACAGTTGGGCCACATTCCGCGCTTCAAGGCGATCCCCAATGTGGAGGTGGCGGCGGTGGTGGATGTGAACGAGGCGCGCGCCCGGCTGGTGGCCGAGGAAGCGGGCATCCCCCATGTCTACAGTGATTACAAACAGATGTTGGCCGAGGTGAAGCCCAACGTGGTGGTAGTCGCCACCCCCAACGTTTTCCACAAATCCATGAGCATTGACGCGCTGCAAGCCGGCGCGCATGTCCTTTGTGAGAAGCCGCTGGCGTTGAGCTACGCCGACGCTGCCGAGATGATGGAAGTCGCCGCCGCCAATCATCGAGTTTTGACAGTCGGCACCCACTACCGCTGGACAGCGCCGGTGCGCGCGGCCAAAGCGCATGTGGATCAAGGATTCTTCGGCGAAATCTATGCAGCGCGCACGGTCTGGCATCGTCGGTCCGGCATCCCCGGCTACGGAAGCTGGTTCACCAATAAGGATCTGGCTGGCGGCGGCGCGCTGCTCGATATCGGCATCCACGCCTTGGATCGGGCGCTCTACCTCATGGGCTACCCGAAACCTGTCACGGTGAGCGGGGTCACTTACGCCAAGTTTGGCACCCGCGGCATGGGGTTAGGCGGCTGGGGCGCAGATCGCCAGCCATCTACGACCCAGGCGCGCTTTGACGTAGACGATCTGACCTGGGGCTTTGTCCGCTTTGAGAATGGCGCGTCGTTGCAATTCCAGGTCTCGTGGGCGGCGCACACGCCCACCCAATTCCAAACCGAGATCTTTGGCACCGATGGCGGCGCGTCCGTCGGCGATAAAGATCAAGTGGAACTCTACACCAACCTGGGCGGCCAGGACGTGGTGATCCGCCCCGATATTGCCGCCAGTGTGGGCAACTCCTATGAGCGGTTGATCCAAAACTTTGTTCGCTATTTGGACGGCGATCCCACCGCTGAGATTATCACCCCGCGCGAGGCGCTGATCGCCGTGCAGATCATCGAAGGTCTGTTGAAATCGGCGGAGACAGGGCAGGAAGTGCGGTTGGGGTAGGGGGATTGGACATTAGATCTTGAGTAGTGGGGCAGTTATGAATGAGTAAAGAGTAATGAGTAGATAGAGTACGCTCTGCCTACTCATTACTCTTTACTCATTGCTTTTTACGGTGTCGCCGTTGGGGTTTCGTCGGGGAAGAATCCGCCGCCGGTCTGGAGCAGTGTGCCCAGGCGCACGCGGCTGATGACCGCCAACTGTGGATTTTCATCGGCGGCGTATTCGAATGTTTGTTCGTAGTACTCGATTGCCTGCAAGAGTTCCCCTCGGGTCTCGGCAATGGTTGCCAGCAAAAAAAATGCCTGCGCCTCTGTTGGGTTGAGCGCCAGGGCGGCTTCCGCGGCCAGTTCACCCCCTTCGAGATCGTTGCTCATGACGCGCGTGTTGCCCAGAGTGACCCAAAAGAGATTCTCGTTTTCATCACCGATTAGATTGCGCGCCTCGGCCAGAGATCTCTCTGCGCGCTCAGTCAGCCCCAACCGTTCGGAGACGACGCCCTCCCAGATCAAGAGTTCAGGGGCCGGCCGCGTCAATTCGTCCTTGGTCCGATCGATCACGGCCAGCGCCTCCTCCCAACGCCCTTCAATTGCCAGTTCGGTAAGCGCGTTGGTGGCGTCGTTGACCAACAGCACATTTGGGTCCGGCGGGAAGAAGGTTTCCACAATGAAGTAGATCCCACCCAAGACGAGAATAATTCCGCCGATCAGGATTGCCAACCGGCGCAGTGTGCGCCGTCGTTCCGTGGCAATCAGCGCGTCCAAATGCCACCAAAAGCCCTCGGCCGGTGGATTCTGTTCCCGCAATTTCCGTAAACCACCCGCACGCGCCGCCGCCGAAACCACACTGCCCGGAATCCGCTCCAACCGATGATGCAGGCTGATCTGGCGCGAACGTTCGGGGCGCAGATCCACCTCGCCGCTTTCGATCAGGGCAAACTGCTCCTCGATCCTATCCAACAGTTGCAGAAAAGACTCAACGTTTTCGCGGTTCAACTGAGGCGCGAGCCGCTCGGCAGTGTCCAGGTCCTCGCGCAGTTGGACAATCGGGTTACGCAGGTTTTCTTTAATGGAGTATGCCATCTAGTCTTGATCATCCTCATCGTCATCGTCATCCAGCCCGTGCGACAATACGATTCCTCTGGCTTGGGCTGCGGCTAATTCTTCTTCTCTTTGGATCTCGCGATAGACCCGATTCAAACCAGATTTGATCTGGCTTTCGATTTTAGCTTTGCGCTCAGGCGGTACCGGATACCATTCGACCATTTCACCCACCAGGCCGCTCTTGGTCTCATTTTTGGTCTTGCCTTCGCGGTAATAGTCGCGCACCCGTTCGCGCATAAATTGAATATACTCCTCTACCTTGTGGGTCACATCGGGTTCGCAGACAGGGCCATGCCCAGGCACGATCTGTTCGGGGTTGAGTTTGCGCACATAACGTAACGCTTCGATCCATTGGAGGGTGTCAGCCTGGGCCATGTAAGGGTGTTGATCCACCCAGACTACATCGCCGGCAAAACAGATCCGCTCGTCGGGGAGCCAGGCGATGCTGGTGGCTGGCGTATGCCCACCAAGGAAGATCAGGTGAACCTCGCGTCCACCGTAGAGCAGTTTGGCGCTATCGGTGAAGGTGATGTGCGGCGGCACGATCTCAATGTGGGTCAACTGATGTTGGATCTCAGGCTCACGTTTGAAACTGTTGTAGACGCGCTCTTTGAAATTCTCGGTGTAGCCAGCCATCTCTTTGTGCGCACGCTCATGAGCGATAACTCTGCTGGGCATGAAGTATTGGTTGCCCAGGGCGTGGCCGCGGTGATGATCTGTGTTGAACACATAGAGGAAGGGGAGGTCTGGACATTCCTCTTCGATCTGTGCGCGCCAATCTTCGGCCTGCTCGGGGATCAGGGGTGTATCCACCAGGATCACGCCCTCCTCGGTGCGGATAAAACCAGGGGTGCATCCGCGATAAAAATTGTTGATAAAGACGCCCGGCCCGATCTCCTGGCGTTGCCCCAAACCAGTAATGCCAATCTTTGCATTTGCTCTACGCCTTGCCGCCATGCTGGCTCCTTTTGCTCTTGAAGATAGATACCTGTCACATTTCCATCCATTTTGTGAGTGTAGCATAGTGAGAAAGGTAAAAGCTGTCAACTGGAAGAGGATTATGTCAAGTTGCAGGTTGCAGGTTTGTAAATTGCAGGTGGAAATCACCTACGTACTACCCAATATCCAATACCCAATATCCACCCATCGTTAACAAAATATTGACACAGATCCGCGCCGGGCAAGTTGTCTTGTTGAGACAACGTGCTATAATCAACGGTGGTGTAAGTTGATCTATACTCTTGTGGTGGAACATTCATCCCGGACCAAAAGGGGTAGATATACTCGATGAAGAAACGGATTGGCATACTCACCAGCGGAGGTGATGCGCAAGGCATGAATGCAGCCGTGCGGGCTGTCGTCCGCACAGCGTTGGATCTCGGCGCAGAGGTCTACGGTATTCACGAAGGATACCAGGGCATGATCCTGGGTGAGAATTACATTCGCCCTGTCAATTGGGACATGGTGGGTGGAATCTTGCACAAAGGGGGCACAATTTTAGGCACAGCGCGCAGCGCTGAATTCCGCACATACGAAGGCAGACGTCAGGCCGCCAGCAACCTGTTGCGGCACGAAATCGACCGCCTGGTGGTGATCGGCGGTGATGGTAGCCTGACAGGCGCCAATCAGTTACGCCAGGAATGGAACGAACACATCGGGGAGCTGGTCAACAGCGGTGAGATCAGCCAGGAAGTCGGCAATCGACATAGCTACCTGGCTATCGTCGGTCTGGTGGGATCCATCGACAACGACATGGTCGGCACCGATATGACCATCGGCGCCGATACGGCCTTGCACCGCATCATCGAAGCCTGCGATGCCATTAGCAGCACGGCAGCCAGCCACCAGCGCGCTTTTGTGGTTGAGGTGATGGGGCGCAACTGTGGATATCTGGCCTTGATGGGCGCGCTGGCGTCGGGCGCAGACTGGGTGCTGATCCCAGAAAGCCCGCCCGATGTGGACAATTGGGAAGCAAAGATGTGCGAGGTGCTGCGCGCTGGCCGCAAGATGGGCCGCCGCGACACAATTGTGATCGTGGCCGAAGGCGCCCAAGATCGCCATGGCAACCCAATAACCAGCGATTATGTAAAGAAAGTATTGGAAGATGAACTGGCCGAAGATGTGCGGGTGACAGTCTTGGGGCATGTGCAGCGCGGTGGATCGCCCAGTGCTTATGATCGCGTACTCTCGACCCTCGTGGGCGCCGCCGCCGCTACGACCGTACTCCAGGCTGGTCCTGGCGATGAGGCCGTGTTGATCGGCACCAGCGACAACAAGATCACGGCGCAGCCGCTGATGGAATGTGTAGAAAAGACACGCGAGATCAACCAGGCTGTTCGCGAACGTGATTTTGAGCGGGCCACTGATCTGCGCGGCAAAAGCTTTAAAGAATCGTTCCGCATGTTTCGCACGTTGGTGCGCGCCATGCCGCACCCGCCCAAGCCCAATCAAAAAAGGCTGAGGATCGCCATCCTCAACGCCGGCGGACCCGCTGCGGGCATGAATGCTGCCGTGCGCGCCGCTGCCCGCCTCGCCATTGACAACGGACATATCCCCTTTGGTGTTTATCGCGGCTTCCGCGGGCTGATCACCGATAACCTGACCGAACTGCAATGGATGAGCGTCAACGGCTGGTCGCCGACGGGGGGATCAGAACTAGGCACCAGCCGTAAAGTGCCATCGGGCAGCGATCTTTATGCGATTGCGCGTACGCTTGAAACACACAAGATCGACGGGCTGATTATGATCGGCGGCTGGGCAGGCTACCGATCCTGTCTGCGCCTCTACGAAGAACGGCGCATCTTCCCGGCTTTCAACATCCCCATAGTTTGTGTGCCTGCCACCATCAACAACAATCTGCCCGGAGCCGAACTCAGCATTGGGGCGGATACTGCGCTCAACAATATTGTGGAAGCGGTGGACAAGATCAAACAGTCCGCGGTGGCCTCAAACCGCTGTTTTATTGTCGAAGTCATGGGACGATATTGCGGCTACCTCGCCTTGATGAGCGCGATGGCGACCGGCGCCGAGCGCGTCTACCTCCACGAAGAGGGGATCACCCTCCACGATCTAGAGACAGATGTTAAATTGCTGGTCGATGGCTTTCAACAGGGCAAAAGGCTGGGGTTGATGATCCGCAACGAAGAGGCGAATCCTCTTTACACGACAGCCTTTCTAGCGGCGCTCTTTGAGCAAGAAGGCGGCGATCTCTTTGACGTACGCACGGCTATCCTGGGTCATATGCAACAGGGCGGCAACCCAACACCCTTCGACCGCATTATGGCAACCCGTTTGACAGCGCGCGCAGTGGAATTCCTCGAAGCCCAGATGAACGGCGGCGATCCTGAGATGGCGGCAACCTGTGTGGGGATGGTCGGGGGAAAGATACACTTTACGCCACTTTACGAGATCCCGCGCTTGATGGATGAACGCTTCGACCGTCCCAAATATGAGTGGTGGATGGGATTGCGCCCGATTGCGCGCATCCTGGCGCAGCCTGGGCCGGGATTCCATGAGTCGAACCCAGCCGAAGATCCACTTAATTGATTTTTACGATTTTGGAAACCGATGATAACCTAGCTTGTGGCAGGCATCCCCCCCGCCCAATCTGGTTTGATACTCTATCTAGTATTGTTAATTGATGGTTAATAGCAGAGGGAAAGTGAACGCTATGAAAATCGGTATTTTGACGGGCGGAGGCGACGTACCCGGTTTGAACCCTTGTATCAAAGCGGTTGTCAATCGCGCCGTCGACGAAGGACACGAAGTGATCGGCATCCGCCGTGGTTGGGGCGGGCTGCTCGAACTCAACCGCGACGATGCCGAGAGCATCAACAAGCACACGATGAAGCTGGACAAGAACGCCGTCCGCACCATCGATCGCACCGGTGGCACCATCCTCCACACGAGCCGCACCAACCCCGGCAAGGTGAAGCCCAAAGATGTTCCCGCCTTCTTGCGCGATCCAGAGCATCCTGAAGCCGAGGCCAAGGATCAAAGTCTGCGTGACTTTACGCCCCATGTACTCAAGAATCTGGAATTCATGGGCATTGAGCGGCTGATCCCCATTGGCGGCGACGACACATTGAGCTACGGAGAGCGGCTGCACAGCGAAGGCTTCCCCGTGATCGCCATCCCCAAAACAATGGACAACGATGTCTACGGCACAGATTACTGCATCGGCTTTAGCACCGCCGTCACCCGCAGCGTGCAGTTCATCCACCAGTTGCGCACCAGCGCCGGTTCCCATGAACGCATTGCCGTCATCGAGTTATTTGGGCGCAATTCGGGCGAAACCAGCCTGATCAGCTCTTACCTTGCCGGCGTGGATCGGGCCATTATCTCGGAAGTCCCCTTCGACCCGGAACGACTGGCGGAGCTGGTCCTCAAAGACAAGCAGTCCAATCCCAGCAACTATGCGATGGTCACCATTAGCGAAGGCGCCCACATGATGGGCGGCAAGGTCGTCGAGTATGGCGAGACCGACGCGTACGGTCACCGCAAGTTGGGCGGCATTGGCGAGATCACCGGCGAAGCGCTGCAAAAGTTGACCGGACAAAACATCATCAACCAGCGCGTGGCCTATCTCATGCGCTCTGGCGCGCCTGACGCGCTCGATCTGATGGTGGCGGTGAACTTCGCCAACGCGGCCATGGATCTGGTGATCGGCGGTTCCAGCGGGCGCATGGTGGCGCTGCGCGATGGCACTTATATCCACATCCCTATGAGTACGGTGACCAGCGGCATCAAACGCGTGGACGTGGACGAACTTTACGATGCCAGCGCATACCGGCCTAAACTGCGCCGGGCGCTGGGCAAGCCCATGTTCCTGTATTAGAAGGGATTGGGGACTGGGTATGGGGTATTGGCTGAAACACCCAATACCCCATACCCAATACCCAGTCCCCAATACCCCCTATCACCCTTTTTGCCGCCCATGTCCTGGCAGATCTGTCAATGTAACGATCCCACCTGCGCTTTTCGCTTCCCCGCGGAGACTGAGGACGAGCGGCGGCGGCGCTGCCCGCTCTGTGGATCACCCACAGATTGCACGCCCATCCCCTTGGCGAAGGAAGCCGAATCGCATTCCCAATCCACGCCATTTGAGCCACAACTGCATCTACTATTGGACAATCTGCGCAGCAGCTACAACGTCGGTTCGCTCTTCCGCACGGCGGATGGGGCTGGCGTGGGGCAAATCCATCTGTGCGGGATCACACCCACGCCCGCCCAACCCAAAGTGATGAAGACGGCGTTAGGCGCAGGGGCAAGTCTACCCTGGCGCTATCACCGCAACGCCCTCCACGCTGCCGATTGGCTGCATGATCAGGGATTCGCCTTATGGGCGTTGGAAATCCACCCCGATGCGATCTCCATCGTCGATGCGCCGGTCGCTGGTCCATTGGCGCTGATCATCGGCAACGAAGTCACTGGCGTCGATCCTGAGTTGCTGGCCCGCTGTGAACGCGTGGTCGAGATCCCCATGCTGGGCAGAAAACGCTGCTTGAACGTAGCCAGCGCCGCTGCCATCGCCCTCTATTGGTTGCGCTTTCGCTCTCTCGGAAGCTAAAGAACTCAACCTATTCGCTTGTCCTCGCCAACTGGCGCAGGTGTTTGATGAGGTAATCCACGCCCTCGCGTAGATGACGCCGATAGGTGCTGAAGGGGAGATCGAGCAGTTCGGCGGCTTCTTCCTGGGTAGCGGTGGGCTGGAAATAAGTATGGTGCAGGGCGCGGTAGAGTTTGATCTGGCGCGGGGATTGTTGCAATGGATCGACAATCTGGCGAATCAGTTGTCGTAGCGATTCTGGCGAATGAGCGTCAGCATCGTCTAGATGCTGGCGCAATTGGGTGTGCCAGAGTGGATTGTCGCGCAGGCGGTTGTCGTCGGTAAAGTCGCGTAGGAGTTGACGTACTGCGGCGGCGAAAGCCTCTTCGCCCAAGACGGATGGAGAGACTACCGCCGTCGGCAAGGAGATCTCGGCATGAGGGTTCCACTCGCGCTCGCCCAGCAGCGTCAACCATGCCATGGCTGGCCGGGCCTGCCAATCGTGACCATAGACGCCATAGGTGCGCCCGCCCATCCCAAAGTCCGCGGCGGGGATGCGTTGCAGATCGGCATAGAAGAAGGTATCGCGCCAGAAGTCTGGATCTGCGCAGGGGAGAAAGGTATAGGTAAGACCTGGTGTGGTCAGGTAATGCTGCACAATATTGAGAAAGATACGGCTCTGTACCGGCGAGACAGATTGGTAGTCGGCAGCAGCCAGCCAATAGCGAAAAAGGGTGGCGCGTTCATCTGCCTGGGGTGGGCGGGTTTGTTGCAGATAGCTCCAGGTCGCTGCTACTGCGGGGTCGTGTGCGCGGTCAGCGGCGCTGGTTTTCTCCAAAGCCACCATACACAAGAAACCAACCGGCTGTCCGCCGGCCTGGCGCATGACGTTAAATCCCTGTGGTTGCTGCGCCAGCCAGTAGGCGACCAACTGCGCCGATTCACTTCCTTCGTGTTTGGCGACCATCTCCGCCAGCAGAGGTTCGTCTTGTGGTCTCAGCGTATCGGTGAAAATGGCGCCGCTCGACTGCCATTCAAAATAGGGACGCACCATAGGGTTGTCACGATGCAGATAGATATAATCGGCCAGCAGCCGGCGCTGGTCGCGGGCCGACAAGAGCGGAACCTGCTTCATATAGAAGGTACGCGCCCGCTCATGCAGGCGGGCGTAGCGCTCTGGGTTGCGCCAGCGGAGATCTGCGGCCAGCGCTTCACGCGCCAGATCATGAGGGTAGAGACCGTATCTGTCAGCGTCGATAAACGAGAGATGGCGCAACCAGTCAAAGAGGGCGCGGGTCGTCTCTTCGTCAGTCTGCGCCATCTGGCCCAGCAGTGGCTCAGTCATCAGACGCACCAACGTACAGGATTCCAGCGCGGCCCGATGCGCGGCGGTGGGCAACTCCTGTAGGAAGTGATCAAGTACGGTCTTGATAATATCAGGAGCGTTTTCAGGTTTGAAGTTTGTCTCTGGAAACTGGGCATAGAGATCGGCTACCAGCGAAAGGGCTAATGGATGCCCGTAGGTAAAATCCAACACAGCGCCATGTTCCGATGCGCGCACCTGACGGCGCATGAGATAGGCGCGGCTCTCTTCGGGGGTCAAGTTGCGCAGCCGGTGGACGCGCATGATCTGTTGCCAGCCCGGATCGGCACGCCAGCGAGGGGCAGGCGGGTTGTGTCCGGCGATCACCACCAGCACATTGTCAGGCAGTTGGGGCAGGAACTCCTCTTGCCACCAGCTATCCAGCGGCGTCAGCAGTTCGGCGGTGTCAATGAGGATGGCGGTGCGGTGCGTGCGTGCGGCCAGGGCCGAGAAGATCATCCCATCGGGGACGTTGAGTGAGGATTGGAGGGTTTTGAGAAAAGCCTCCGGGTTGGGTTCGGTGACGCGGCCATCGATCTGAATGATCTCCACGTCCAATTGGCGGGCAATGTACCCATACTCGCGCAACAGGCTACTTTTACCCACGCCGCCCGGCCCAAACAGGTATAGGACGTTAAACGGTAGTTCGGCGGCGGCCAGAGCAGAGTGAAAGAGATCGCGCTCCTGCTGGCGACCGACAAAGTGGCGACGGCGAGCTGCGGTCAGGCGATCCTTCAAAGAGTGGGTCATTGGATGCTTCCTCACGGGTCAGCAGTCAGAGAGAGCGAGTATGCAGATCAAGTCCCCACCAAGAAGGATTCCAAAGGAACACTTTTCATCATCTCGGCCAAAAATGGATGGACATCGGCCCGCGGCATATTCACTAATGGATGCACCAGCCCCATCCGTTCGTGCAGGATCTGCGCCACATCTTGCGGCCAATAGGTGAAGCTCATTTGGACAATATCGCCCTCAACTCTCTGCGCTAATTGTTTAATACGGCTACCTTCACCAATGCGATCCACAATGATAATAGTTGCCAGATACCATGTCGAGCGGCCAAGGCTGATCTCACGTTCAAACCGAGATACTTTGTCCAAAGGAATCTCTGGGTTACTACGTCCAATAAAGCCTATGTCAAATCTGGCTCCTTTGCCTGCTTCCCATAAGGCTGTAGCATCGCTTTCGCGCCGCTCGTCCTGTGATGACAGCCAGAATTCTCGCTGAAAGTTAGCAGGAGCCCCAACACCTGTATAATCAAATCCCAAAATGGTCAACAACGCGCCGAGAACCAACCGTTCAAACAGTTTACCGTATAAAGATTTTTCAGAGCCGCGTACGGCAAGCGTCTGTGCGCCTATCGTTCCCAACAGATAAAGTACGAATGCCCATCCCAAGTCAGTGACCGGTTCGTTGTTCAAAGAGAGTCGTGCTGACAACGGACCATATTCTTCAATGCTTTTCGCAATGACCTCCTGGTAGATTGCTTCATATCGCAGCCGATACTCGGTGAGCAGTTCTGCATCGTCTCGTAAGACATTTTGTGACGCTTTATCTGTCAACCCCAAAACCCATTGGGCCATCCATTTTTCGGGTCTCGACAAGCGCTTCTGTCGCAGAATCCTCTCGGCGATCTCTGGCAGTTTTTCTACAAAATCCTGCTGAATAGCGACCCCGCGTAACATCATGGCGACTGTAGCTGCATTGATAGCTGCCAATCGTCAACGGGTGAGCATTTCGGTGGAGTCCCGTAAATTTCGACCTGACAATACATCCAATACAACAGCATGTACTGTATCCATGCCGATCTTTTGAATTAGTTCGCGACCGCTGGCATTTAACAAGGATCGGGCGTTATCGTCCAATAGATCGACAAAACTATTGATAGAATCGTTCGTCGCCATCCGTACCCCTATAGTAAGAGATTATCAACGGAGATGGGGGCACAATTCAAGCAAAGGACATCGGCAGCATCTTTGCCCAGCCACTGTTTGGCCCGCTCGCGCATGAGGTTGACATACCTGGGTTCGTTGTCGATCAACACGAAGCGTCGTCTGGCTTTTGCTGCTGCCAGCCCCACTGTTCCAGAACCGGCGAAAGGATCTAGAACCACATCATCCTTAAACGAGTAATAGGCAATCACTTTTGCCGCCAGTTCCTCTGGGAAGATGGCCGGGTGTTCTTTGTCATACGTAGGGGAGATGCGCCAGATATTGGTCACTTCGTAGCCATCCTCGATTTTTGAGGCTTCTACAAGCTCCTGATTCGGATGGGTGCGGATGTTCCAATCGATCAGATAGGGAGATTGTTTGCGATAGACGAGAATGTACTCTGTCACCGGGACCGGTTTGTATTGCAAGGGATTTCGATCCGCAGCAAAGCGCCGTCCGCGGCCAGTGGCCCAGCCCGCCCCTTCGGGTTTCACCCAGATGATATCGTCAATGAATTCAAAGCCTTCTTCTATAAAGAGCCGGTGCATATCAAAGGGAACCGCTATGCGACGCGATGATTGGTTGCGGCTGGCACGGCGCACCAGAATGGGAGAGATATTCATGGCAAAGAAGCGACCCTCATTTAATACCCGGTGGCCGGCGCGGATGATCTTACGCATTTGCCAGAGGTATTCTTCATAGCTGATGTAATCCTCATATTCCGGGCGGGCATTGAAATAGGGCGGCGAGGTAAAGATGAGATCCACCGATTCTTCGGGCAATTCGGCCAAAATTTCGGCGGAGTTGCCCAGAGCGATGGTGTTGCGGAGATAGGAGGGTTTGTACCCCTTTTTGCTGGCACTGGCCTTTTTGTCTTTAGGCTGGCGGCTCAGGAGGCGCGCTTCCAATACATCCGGCGCAGTCGATCTGTCCTTTTGCAATAGAGAGGTGTAGGCGTCAATGACCACTTCGCCCACACGTTCCTGGGCGTGACGGCTGACCAGGGGAACGCGCCAGACATGATAGCGGTCATCGATCTCCGGCAGGCCAAGTTCCACGGCTCCGGCCAGATCGATGGTCTCCAGCCAAAGCGTGGTGACTTTACGGGCGTCTTCTACGTTGAGAACGTTGTATTTTCGCTTCTCAGCGACGGTATCCCTGAGGATGTTCTCCCCAGTCTCTGGGTTGTCGTAATCTGTGGGTCTCATGGCTCAAGTATACTCTACGCCTCTGGGAAATACTATCTTCCCTGCTGTGGCCTGATGCTAAAGACTATCGCTGAGTATTTGGCGAATGGTCTGGATAAATTCGCTAGGAGTTTGGATCATCAGGCCACTCGCCAAAGCCACTTCAGGCGTGAAATCTTTGGTGTTCAGGGTCAACAGATAGTCAACGCCAGCTTGCACAGCCGCCTCTATGATGGGCGCATCCTTTGGCTCGGTCACGGAGAACCAGCGCTGGTATTGATCCACGGCAGGATCTGCCAGTACTACAGGGCCGATTTCGGCCAGCCAGATGAGCAGAAGAGGCAGGCCATCCGGTAACTTGCGCCGCAAATTTCGCTCAACTTCATCAAGCACCTGCCGAGAAACAACAAGCTGAATCAAGCCACTTTCCGCCAACAGAAGCAGCGCATGGCTGGCACCTGTACGCGAGGCCGCTGCTGCGATCAGGACATTGGCATCGGCGAAGACGACTTTGCTCATGGGGCACTGGGATCAACCCGTTCGCGGTAAAGCTCCTCGCGGATGCGCGGCAGATCCTGGAGCAGGTCGGCCAGGGAAAGACCTTGCTCTTGCATGAGATCCGTAAATTGATCGGTCAACTCAGGTCCCTTTAACTGTTTGGAGGACAAAAGCAGAGCATCCCCAATTTGCACGACCATTAACAGATCACCCTCGTCAATATTCAAGGCCGCCCGTACCTTTTGTGGGAGAGTGACCTGACCTCGCTGCCGCACCTGCACGATGAACTTCCTTGTTTCAATTGACGTATCAACCATCTTCAATCTCTCTACTGAAATTCAGAAAA
>JAHBVG010000055.1 GCA_019637695.1 Caldilineaceae bacterium
GTGTGTCTGATAACATGCGACAGAATTGATCATCAGCCGATTCAGATCCTTCAAAAAAGTAGCGACGTTTTAGAGAACGTAGCTCACTGAGTGAGTTTGGTACGTAGGCAGATGTCTCTCCAATCCATGTTGTTGAAATGTTGCCGCTCCATAAAGCAATGTCTACTTTTGTGTCGGCAAATATTCCAGGATCAAATGTTGAGTGCAAGTGGTCAAAAAGTGTGTTACGTGCCGCTGGGTCAAACATCAAATTGTAGTAATCGTTATCGTTACAATCTTTGTCACCATCCTTCCACAAATCGCTGCATGTTCCCCCCCGCGTTAATGTGTACACCAGGAATCCCAACAGATCACGAACAGTCGCTCGTTTACCTTGCTGCGAAATCAACTCGAACAGATTTATTAGGCGGTTTTGTACACGTTCAGTTTGCATTGCAAGAACATTGTTTTTGATTGGGCAATAGGAGCACTTTGGTGGTAGTTGTTCCTCAGAACATGTTAGAAAAGAGGCAATTCCACATAGTTTTTCGATTAGTCCTTGTACCAAGTTCTTATCGGTGATTGAAGCGCGGTAACTGAGGTCTATCAACATCAGGGAGTTTTGTTGTACAGCATTGAATTCCTGTTGTTGTTCGTTGCTATAAATTAGAAAGTTTATGATTTCAGATTGTGCAGCAGTACTGTCAGTTGACAAAACTGAATGTGATAAATCTTCAAAACCTTCATAGTCTTTCGCCTTTTCTGCAAGCTTACGTAGGGGAGCATGGTTAACAGCCAGAAAAAATGCTTGATTACTTATTCGAGCCTGTTGCCATGCCATAAGGATTTCATCCTCCGTTTTTTGACTGGCATCCAGTTCGACGGATAATGAGATCTGCCCGTCTAATCGTTGGTAGATATGTTGCAGTAAGTGAGTTTTCCCATCGCCTGGACTACCAGTCAAAACAACGTCTATGCCTGATATAAGCCACTTTTCAATATAGTCTTCAAGTCCCGTGTGTACATGCAGAAATGAGCGATGAGATCGATCAACGAGATCCGCAATGCCACTATAGCCGTTGTAAAGGTTCAGAAAGAACTGCTTTAGGTCATCCGAAACTTCTATGTCGCTACTCACTTGTGTCCTCCGTTTCTCGTTGAGTTTTTGAAAGCAGGATAGTATCTGAATTAAAAGTTCGCACCCTCTGCACCCTCAAAGATTTGCCAATTCTAGGCAGCAGCCATCCATTACGCCAATAAGCGATAATCATTGCCATTTCGCTTTCGACGGCATTTAGATCATCTTGTTGAAAGAAAAAATCGGGTGATGTTTCTTCACCACGCAAGAAGGGATAGGTGTTGCGGCAAAGTGAAACACCATACACGATTCGCTGTGAACGATGTTTGATGAACTTATCGACTGCCGAAATGCCGACTGCCGAAATTCCTGCACTTACAAGCCTGAGTTTGGGGTTAACGCCTTCACCAAAGCGATTGTTGATCAAGCGAGCTGAGTTGGTAGTGGCGAGCAGGTTTGCAAGATGGGCGCGGGTATCCGCCGAAAATTGCACAGATCCATACCCTTTGGTAAGGCCCAATCGTTGGTACCGTATTTCTTCACCATCTGGCGTGGGAATCCGAATGCGGTTGTACTGAGTGCTGTTACTGGCATAAAGACTGGTTGTCCCTAAAAAGACAAGGGTTGGATCTCGCACCACTGTCTGCCCCTTAAGCTGTGAGGCGATGTTGCTGGCTTGCCGCTCATACTTACGGCGGTAATCAGCAACAACTTGCGGACCAGCCAGCAACATGGCAACTAACTTTCCACCCAGTAAAATATTGTATGGTGGGATCGCGCCACACACAATGATATCCATCAGGTTGATCCCGACCTTTTGTTTTTTGTTAGCACGGATAAGTGTGCGAACGGCACGGTTACCCTCTTCTGACTTCCAAAATGCGCGCAAGCCATCAGCATTGTTGATGTCAACACCTGAACTTAGTAATGCGCGCCGTGCTTCAAGCAACTCATACAGTACCTTTGCTCGTTTGGCGCGGTACATAGCGTGCGTTGCCTCTTGCCGACATGCTTCTGGTGAGGGCAGCGTCTCACCTATCTCAAATTCAGGCAGTGCAAGAGGCATCTGCTGGCCTCTTGACCTTGCTTGACGTTCACTGATTTGCTTTTTTTGTAGCCATTCAATTCGTTCTGCTCGTGAATCCTTCTCTACGTTCTGAAGCCTTGTAATGACATCTGATGAAGGTTGCAGCAATTCAATACACGTTACCAATTCGTTTGTATCTATATCATCCAATGCACTTTTCAGCGTTCTATCCAGCATTGCTACTATCGAAACTGCTTCTGAATCGGAGAATTTCTCTGCCTTCACCCTTTTGTCAAAACTGGATGCTGTCCAACCAATTTCATCATCACGAACCGTCAATTGCACCAAGCTACTGCCCAATGCGGCAATGCCGATTACAGGATGAAATGGTTGAGCCGCATCCCGCACCAGATAAAACATTTGGCGCCCCGGCGTGGCATTATAGGGTGTCTGCCAAGTGTAACGGAAATACCGCCAAATATCATGCAACAATAGGTGAGTGTGTTGGCACCTTCTGCCACTTTCAACTAATTGAAGATATGGCTGTATAACTCCACTAAGAGCCGGTTCCCTTTGTGAATCTTCTTGGGCAAGCACTTGCTGCAACTTGTCTGCGAGCATCTGTCCGTCTGCGATCAAATTGTGGATCGAAACCCATTTAGCACCAAATGGGCGTTCTCTCTCCATTTCAGCGATGAACGCTTTCACGGAGGGTTGTTCAAACTGAGCATTGCGTTCCCAACTCAAGGATTGTTGAATCGCAGTTTTGTGATGCTGAATCTCTTCTTCCCCCCGCACAGAACTAACCCACTTGGGCGGTTGTAGATAGAGTCGTCCTTGTCGAACGTGCGGCATCCACTCCTGGCGTAGCAAGTCTCGAAGAAGATATAAGTAGGCACGAAAGCGCAAGCTTTCCTTGTGGGTACTTGGGTAGTACGGAAAGTTCTCAATTAAGTTTAGAACGGCTTGGAGTGGGGATTCAGCAACAGTTAGATTTTGTACGAGTGTGTCGAGATCACTTTGAAAAGGTCCGATTGAAGCGGGACAAAAAAGGTTGAGCGTTGTGTCTATAGTCGTATTTGCCACGGTAGGCCAAATTTTCTACTGGATTTCTCTCAGGGAGTTTTCTCTATTATGGAGCGATCCAATACTCCAGCCACAAACTCACCATAGGACGTCAAAGAGAGCAGGGGATTGTCTGTCATCAATAGGCTGGTTGAAAACGTAGCGAATCGGTGATGTCTCTCTCGCTCAACTGCGTATCATACTTGCGTTTTCGTCGTTGCCAGGTCTCGTAGATCCCCTTCCAGCGACTGAAATCGTTGTGCGTTTCGTTGTATTCGTCGTAGCGTTCAAGTTTGCCTGCCAGCAACGCCCCGTAGAAATCTTCACTCAAAATACCATACTTCTCATCGTACACTGTCAGCCTGCGTTCCAGCAATTTCATTTCAACAACCAGTTCATGAACTTCCACTTTTTCCTCTGGCTTTCCAATACATTCGGAGGGACGTCTTCCGCTAAACACCTTTTTTCCTGAATTCTATGGTACATAGCCTTGGCTGGCAAACCCAATATACTGCATTTGCTGATGCTATCACAACCTGCTATCATCCTCTCATGAAGACTGCACACCGCCGCACATTTACTGCAATTTCTCAAACCCGACGCCCACCAACAATGCCCGCGAATTTTTAACACAGGCAGGGATCAGACCATGAACATGATGACCCATCGAGGCTATACAGCACGCATCGAATACAGCGACGAAGATGGTTGCTTTGTTGGTCACATCACCGGTATTCGTGACGTTGTCGGCTTTCACGCTGAATCGGTGTCGGAGCTACGCGAAGCCTTCGCCGAAGCGGTCGAAGACTACATGGGGACGTGTGAACGTCTGGGACGGACGCCGCAGAAGCCCTATTCGGGCAAGGTGATGCTGCGCATCGATCCTGCCCTCCATGCCCGTGCGGCGGCGTTGGCGGAGGCGGAGGGCAAAAGTTTGAATGCCTGGGCACAGGAGCAGATACGGAAAGCCGTTACACTCGCCTAGCATCCTCACATCAACCCTCACCCCTCGGAAGGCGTCTTCCCCCGACAAAGCCGTCGTACTCATCCAGGAACCACTCGGCCTGTTTCGTCATAAAGACGCCGATCTCATCCCCCTTGAAGGCGAAAGAGATACGCAGACCGCCCAGGTAAATATCCGTGATGGAGACTTCCAGATTGAACGTCCCCTCGTCGATCCAGGCGGCGGAAGCATAGCAATCGTATTCAATGCCAGGGACCGATCCGATCTGTGGGCCAAAGTAGTTGCGTTCTGGAAACGTGCCAGACAGTACGTGCCCGATGCCGAAGCGCAGCACATTGTCGCCCTGAGCGTTGGTATATTCCCAGACGCCCTGATCCCCATTGAAGGTCAGACGCATGCGTGTGATCCTCATGGGGTTCTCTTCCAACCCATACCAGACGCCATTGATGGCCGCGGTCATCGACGTCTCCGCGCGCCCAGGGAGCGGCAGGACGGCGAGCCGCTCGATCTTTTCCAAGAGCGCGGTATGGGCGTCACGGTTCTCTGGAAGCGGTGCGTTTGCCAGGCGAGGATAGAGTTCCTCCCACATCACCGCGGGGATAGGGCTGCCCGCCGGCGCGCCCTGGGTATCGGCGATACAGGCGAACAGAAACTCCTGATCGGGAAAACAGAGGGCGTACTGGCTGCCCATGCCGCGGAAGGAAAAGCCATTCTCCTGTTCGCACCAGATCTGATAGCCATACCCATCGTGGCCGCGGATAGTGTTATCGATCTGCCGGGTGGTCGCCGCGCGCACATACGCTTCGGGCAGGACCCTTTCCCCCTCCCACAGGCCGCCGTTCATACACGCCAGCGCGACTTTTGCCATGTCGCGCAGCGTACAGATCACCCCCGATCCTCCCCACGATCCCCCTTCGGGCGTGCGCACACACCAGGCGTCGGCGGAAAAGCCAATGCGATCCAGAAAACGCGGGCGCATGTAGTCTAAAAAGGTCATGCCCGCCAGCCGCTCGACAGCAGCCGTGAGGACGACAGTGGCGGCGGTGTCATACGAGAAGATCGTCCCAGGCGGATGCGACGGCGTGCGGTTGAAGAAGGTCCACACCCAATCGGGATCGTCGCGTGTGTAGGAGGTGGCCGAATGGGCAGTTGCCATCCTCAAGAGATCGCGGACAGTGGAGGATGCCAGCCATGGATGCAATATTTCGGGTACTCTGTCCGGGAAGTAGTCGGCGACCCGGTCATTCAAGGAGAGCCTGCCTTCGTCGATCATCATCCCCACCGCCAACGCCACGAAACTTTTGCTAACTGAGTACATGCGGTGTTTTCGCTCCGCCGACCACGGGGACCAGTATCCCTCAGCCGCAATGCGGTTACGGCGGACCAGCAGGAAGCCGTGCATCCCGATGCGCTCGGCGTCGATCCGCCAGAGGAAATTCAGGATCGCCGGTGAAGGGATGCCGAGGCTCTCAGGCGAGGGTGCTGTTGTAAAGATCGTTTCACGTCCCATAGTTGCTCCATAAGTGTCGGCAGTTCAACACTTCGCCGTCTTGCGCTTCTTGCCTATCGACCCGCGCTGCGCGACTTTGGCGATATAATCAGGCGCAAAGGGGACCTGACAGGCGTTGTTGCCCAGATCGGCCATCACCGGGCCGATCCGCTGTGCGGTGGAGATGGCGGTATCGGTGAGGGGTTGCACGTAGCTGCCCACGGCGATTACAAACGCGTTCATCTGGTAACGTACCAGATCGGGCGCATGGTGGATCGTGCGCTCTACCCGTTCCAGCAGACCCCCTAACGCCGCCAGATCGAGTTGATCGTCCTTTTTGATGGAGACAAGGCTGCCCAGCGTGGCCCAACCGGCAACGGCGCTCATCTCAGTTTCAGATTCGATCCATTCCAGACCCAGTTCCCAGCCGTGCGCGCTGCCAGACGCCACCCAGGCCACGGTAGATGCGCTCAGCCCGCTACAATAGGCTTTGGACACCCAATGCTGGAGATCGTCTTTGGTCATGCGGGCGTCATCGGCGATGAGACCGGCCAGGTACATGGCATCGTAGACGCCGGTATCGTAGAGATCGAGCGCCAGTTGATAGTCCATCTTGACGCGCTTGACGATCTGCTTCATATCGCTGATCTTGACGCCGTAGAGCGGCTCTTTGACGCCGTGGTTGAACATCACCCGTTTGTAGCTATCGCTGCCCAGCGGCCTCAATTCTTCGAGAATGTCGTTTGCGTTCATGGTTCTTCTCCCCCTCCAAACACCGTCCTCATGGACAAATCACGTTATTGGTTCACCCAAAGATGCGCGACAAAAATGCTTTGGTCGCCGATGTGTACGGCTCCGGCGAGTCGTAGCGGATCAGGTGCCCCACCCCCGGCGTGTGGACATGTTCCAGCGTCGGCGCGATCTCCCTGGCCGTTTGGACGGCGTCCTCGGTGACCAGCCCACCCAACGCTACATCGCCGGTGAAGAGCAAAATCGGGCAGCGGACCTGGCGCAGTGTCTCCCGCCAATCCACGCTTCCCCACTGACGGCGGATGCTCTCCGGGCTCATCAACTTCTTGGTTTCGGCCATCAAGTCGAGCATTTCATCGGTCCAATGGGGGTGCTTTGCCTGCCATTCGGCGCGCAGTTCCTCAATCGTAGCCGTGCGGTAGCGCTCCATCTCGGCCAGCCGCTGCTCCAGCGGACGTTGGGGAAAGTGGTCGCGCCAGCCGGGGTCTTCCAGCATAATGGCCCTGAGCATGTCGGGGTAGAGCGCAGCGGCGCGGAAGATGTAGCCCGCGCCCATGGAATGTCCACCCGCCACAGGACGATCCAACTTCAGCGCGTCGATGAGGCCGGCAAGATCGTGGGCCATCGAATCCGGATCTTCCCCCCACCGGGGCGCCTCGGAATAGCCGTGATACCTGGCGTCCACCATGATCACGTCGTAATCGTCGCGCAGTTCACGCGCCAGCGGACCGTACTGGCGGCCCTGGTCGCTGTTGCCGTGGCAGAGTACTACACTCTTGCCCGAATCCACGCCTTTGCCCTGCGCCCGGTAGTAATGGATGCGGATGCCGTTGGTGAGTACGTCGCCTTCGTGCCATTCGCTCATGGGGTTCTTGCTCCTTGCGGTGGTCATAGAGTTGTAGTTGGAGTGTTACATTGCCGACTCTCGGCGGCCAAGACTTTCGGCCAACATAGTTCACTCCAACACAAACTCAACGAACTTTTTCTGTTGCAGAATTCGCTCTGCTTTACTCATGAAGATAGGATACTAGTAGTGATAGCAGATGGCAAGCAGAGATTTCAGGTTTCTGGCTAGAAAGGGACGGGAAGCGTGGAGAGAAGCGAGGCTGCAACCACAACCATGAGACAGCCACTGGCGGCATCAAGGAACCGCCACGCGAGCAGATGCGAACGAGAGGGGCGAGACGGCTGGCCCCATAGGTCAGCGAGAAGAACCAGAGCGCCGACGCCAGATCAGCGCCTGCGCCGAAGAGAAAGCGATGTTCCAAACATCATCGTTTACATCCCTCCCTCTCTGCTTCGGTTCGCCCCGCCAGATCACCGCTGCCTGGCATTTCTTGCGCCATCTGCGCTTCCAGGTGGACAAAGGTCGATTCCAGATCGACAAAGAGCCGCACAGGCTCTCCGTTCACTGGTTTGACCAGAATGGCCCAGGTCTGGGCGAGACAATCCCAGGTGAAGCGCACAATGAAAGCGGTTCTCATCCTCTTGTCTACCTTTCTACCCACGAATTGTGAATGTCCCTTTGTGGTGCTGCCGACCTTCAGTTACAATTTTCCTCGTTGCGGGGTCTGGCTAGAGGATAGCGCGCAAACGTAGCGAAAACGTAGCGACAATCAAAATAGGACAGCGGATCGCAGATGATCGACCGCAATTCGCAACTCGCAATTCGCAATTCGCAACTCGCAACTCGCAACTCGCAATTCGCTGTCTTCCGATCAGAATCCCCCATTCCAACAAGGACAACGGCCTGTGCTACAATTCCCTCATTTGGCATCGTGTGCCGCAGGCGTCAACAGGGCGGTCTGCCGTCTGCGGTCTACCGCCCATAGCTCTTCTGTTTCTCGGGCACATTCGTATGGAAAAACTGCACATCAAATTATTGGGCGGCTTCTCTGTCACCCTGGATGATCATCCCGTGACAGGCTTTCGTTCGGCCAAGACGCGTGCGCTGCTGGCCTATGTGGCCACCCAGCCGGATCAGGGGCATCCCCGCGCCAGGCTGGCGACGATCTTCTGGGGCGATCTGCCGGAAAGCGCAGCCAGCACCAATCTGCGCAATGAACTCTCCAACCTGAAAAAAATTCTCAATAACCACCCGGCGCTGGAAATTTCTCGCAAAGCCATCTGTCTGCACAGCAGAGACGCTGTGAGTGATATCCATGCCCTGCGCACGGGTCTGGCAAGATTTGGGGCGCTCCCAGCCGAGTCCCAGGCCGGAAGAGCAGACGAACTGGCGGCAACCATTGAACACTACACAGGGGAATTTCTCGCCGGCTTCAACTTGAATGATGCGATTGAATTCGACGACTGGCAGCTAATCATCCGCGAGCAGATCCATGAACAGGTGATGGCGGCCTTGTCCACCCTGCAACATCGCTACGCGGAACAGGCGTGCTGGCCGGAACTGGCCCGCACAGCGCGCCGGCAATTGGCGCTTGTGCCCTGGCTGGAAGCTGCGCACCGCAATCTGATCCAGGCCCTGGCCGCCCAGGGGCGCACCCAGGATGCCCTGGATCAATACGCCAGGTGCTTTGCAATCCTGCAGGAGGAACTGGGTGTTGAACCTGCATTGACCACACAGGAGCTGGCGGAGCGGCTGCGCAGTGGCCGCACTGCGGCGTCGCCCCAGCGCCACAATCTGGCCCAGCAGTTGAAATCGTTTATCGGTCGCAAAGAAGAGATGGCCGGGTTGCGCGATCTGGTGCAAAGGGAACGACTGGCGACACTGCTGGGCATTGGTGGGGTGGGCAAATCGCACCTGGCCCAGGCGGTGGCCCAGAATGCCCTGCCCGATTTTGCGGATGGGGTCTGGTTTGTGCCATTGGCCAACATCGAAGCAACCAACGCCGCGCCCGATCGTGTTGCCCTGGCCATTGGGGCGGCCATGGGTTTTCAATGTACCAATCTGCAGACACCCCTGGCCGAGCTTGTGGCGCACCTGGCGGACAAACAAGCCCTGCTGGTGCTGGACAACTGGGAGCATATTCTGCCTGTGGCAGAAACGGTCATCTATCCACTGCTCCACAACACGCCGGTACACATTTTGGCCACGTCGCGTGTCCGTCTGATGATCGAGGGCGAAGTGGCTGTCCCCCTGGAAGGCTTGCCGCCCACCGGGGCCACCGCCCTCTTTCTCGATCGGGCGCGGCGTATCGTCCCCGGCTTTCCTGTGCAGGGGAATGGCGCCGACATCGAACAGGAGATTGGGAAAATTTGTACACAGGTGGCGGGTCTGCCCCTGGGGATTGAACTGGCGGCCAGTTGGGTGGAACACTTTTCCGTCGCCGAAATTGGCCGCTCTCTGGCAGAAATGCAGATTGCGCCGCAGCAGGCCGACCGTATCATTCATCGCCATCACAGCCTGGGTGCGGTGTTCGCCTATTCCTGGCGGCTGCTCAGCCCAGCCCAACAGCGAATTCTGGCCCGGCTCTCCATCTTTCGGGGCGGGTTTGATCGGTTGGCTGCCGCTGCCGTGGCCGACGCAAACCTGGGTGAGTTGTCGGCGCTGATCGGTCATTCCCTGGTACAACGCGTGGCGGCTGGACGCTACAACCTGCACCCGCTGATCCAGGAGTTCACGGCGCAGAAGCTCCCGCCCCGGGAAAAGCCGACGATAGAGCGTCGGCACAGCCACCATTATCTAAAGAGTCTGATCGAAGCCAGGCAAGGCCAACCAACTGAACCGCTCCAAATCGACTTCGAGAACATCCGCAATGCCTGGTTGCAGGCCGTCCAGGCGGAGGATGCCCCCATCATTCAACAATCTATGGCCCACTTTGGCGCATATATGGCCCAGTACGGCCTGATGGCAGACGGCGAGGCTCTCTTTCAACAGGCAGTGGCTCGGTTTGCGGATGAAGGCGGCGGACAAGAAGGCGACGCAGAGAAGAATGAGGTGGCAGCCAATCTGCTGGAACAACAGATTGCGTTTACCCAATCCATCCACGGATATGCAGTCCTGATCCCCCTACAACAGCGCCTTCTCGCCTTGACCGCGAACCCGGCATTGCAGACAAAAGCCCACATGAATCTGGCGAACCTCTACGCCGAGGCTGGGCAATGGAAAGAGGCCGACGCCCATTTCGATCAGGCAGAG
Organism: Caldilineaceae bacterium; assembly: GCA_019637695.1. Taxonomy (GTDB): domain Bacteria; phylum Chloroflexota; class Anaerolineae; order Caldilineales; family Caldilineaceae; genus RI-153. The sequence goes on from JAHBVG010000055.1 coordinate 10,452, forward strand.
TCCCTGGCCCAGGCAGCGCCGGACCCCCGTCTGTACATCAGCACGGCGGAGGGCCGCATCCACACCAACAACTTGCACTTCCGCGGCGATTTCGCCCAGAGTCTGGCAAAGTTGCAGGAGTTGTTGGCGCTGCTTGACAGTCTGCCCCCACCGACAGGGACGGCTGGGGAGAAGGCCACAAAGATTGGCGAGAAATCCGGTGGGGAAACGATTGATCTGCGCTCGCGGCTGCTACAGTCGTTAGGTATTGCCGGTCTGCGCTACGGGGATTACGCCCTGGCCATCCACTACTTCCAGCAGAATTTGGACTGGATCACCGATGGCGCTCATCAACAGCGGCGGGCTGGGGCGCTGCTGAATCTCGGTCTGGCCGAAGACGTTGCCGGATTGTACCGAAAAGCCATCGCCCACAACCAGGAAGCCCTGGCTCTGGCGGAAGAGATCGGTGCCATTTACTATATTGGATTGCTCAAAACAAACCGCTGCCTTGCCCTGCGCCACAGTGGCAGAGTCGAGGAGAGTCTTTCGTATGGGTTCGAGGGCATCGAGATTTTGCAGAGGCTGAAAATGGCCCGCCTGGAAGGGCAGGCACGCAACCGTGTCGGATATACCCTGTTAGACTTGGGACGCTGGGCCGATGCCTATGATGCCTATGGCGAAGCACTGGCTGTGTGGAACGCCCTCCCCTACCCCAGCCGCTATGAAGCGATGGTAGGGCGGGGGGTCGCTGCGCTGCACCTGGGGCAGCAGGCGGAAGCGCTGGCTTTGGTCGAAGAAGCGCTGGCTTTCGTGGAGAATCAGGGCATGCACGGCATTGTCGAACCGGTCCTGCTGCTGCTCAACTGCGAAGCAGTTCTCAGCGCAGCGGGGCTGGCCGAGCGGGCGCAGGCAGCGCTGGCTCTGGCCGACGCATGGGTGCAGCGGATCGCCGCCCGCATCAGCGACGACGGGGTACGGTATGTCTTCCTGCACCAACGACCAGACATCCAGCGGCTAACGGCAGCGCGCTCCTAAAACGAAACAGGCAGGGTTGTGAAGAGAAAGCCGGACATACCGAGCATAATGCAACCGCTGATGCCGTTCAGAAGTCGCCAGGAAAGAGGGTGGCAGAAAATGGGCGAGAGACGGCTGGCGGCATAGGTCAACGTGAAAAACCAGAGCGCCGAGGCCAGGACTGCGCCTGCGCCAAAGATCAGCCGCTCGTGGAGGGGGTAGTGCCCGCTTGCCCCGCCGATCATGAAGAGCGTATCTACATAGGCAGCGGGGTTCAAGAATGAGAACCCCAGGCAGAGGACGGCGGCTCCCTGCAGAGTGGCAGGACCAGAGTGCGTCATCGTACAGGCAACGTCGTTGGGACGCAGGGCCGTGCAAAGTGAACGCACACCGTAGACCGCAAGAAAGAGACCCCCAATCAGGGTCACAGCCAGCAACACCGTCTGGTTGGCTGCGATGACTGCCCCCAATCCGCCTACGCTGATCCCGATCAGAACAAAATCGCCGAAAGTACTCAGGAGTGCGGTGGTCAGAAGATACTGACGGCGCAGCCCCTGCTGTAAAATGAAGAGGTTCTGCGGGCCAAAGGCAACGATCAGGCTGGCGCATAGTACAAATCCTTTGATCAGCGCCATGAGTGAGTCTGAAGTCATCCAGGAAACCATGATTCGCCCCTTTCTCCCGATAGTTGCGCCGCCGTCTTGTAGCGCTCCTCATTTGATTCCAGCCATGCATCCAGAGCATAACAAGCGAACGTAGCGAAAACGTAGCGCTCAAGGAACAGATTAGAAATGAACGGTCAACTTGAAGTTCAATTGCTGGGCGGCTTTTCTGTACGCCTGAACGATCAGCCGTTGCGTTCCTTCCGTTCGGCCAAAACGCGTGGCTTGCTGGCCTACTTGGCCGCCCAGCCAGATCGGGAGCACAGCCGTGATTCCCTGGCGACGCTGCTGTGGGGTGAACTATCCGACACATCGGCCAAAACAAACCTGCGCGTCGAACTCTCCAATCTGAAGAAGGCACTGGCGGATCATCCTGCCCTGGAGATATCACGCCATGCAGTCTGCTTTCATCGTGGGCTGGCTACAGTGGACGCGCCGATATTTCAGGATGGGGTGACATCTTTCCTAGCGTTGCCCGTGGAATCACAAAAAGATCATCTGCCCAGGCTGCTGGCCGCCGCTGATCTCTATGGAGGGGAGTTTCTGGCCGGCTTCCACGTGGACGACGCCATCGAGTACGAGGATTGGCAACTGCTCACCCGTGAGCGACTGCACGAGCAGATGATGCAGGCGTTGGAAACGCTGCAACTGCGCTACGCCGAGGCGGGGCAGTGGACGGATCTGGCCGCCATCGCCCGCCGCCAGATTGTCATCATCCCCTGGACCGAGTCCGCACACCGCAATTTGATCCAGGCCCTGGCCGCGCAGGGGGAGACCCAGGCCGCGCTGGAGCAATACGAAAGCTGCCGTCAGATCTTACAGCGGGAGTTGGGCGTCGAACCTTCGCTGGCGACCCAGGCGCTGGCAGCGCGCTTGAAAGGCAACGCTCCTGGCCCATTCACAGTGCAACACAACCTGCCATCCCAGTTGAAGAGCTTTGTGGGGCGTCACGACGAGCGAAGCCGTCTGCGCGAACTGGTGCAGACGGAACGATTGGTGACCCTGCTGGGGATTGGCGGCGTGGGCAAATCCCATCTGGCCCAGACGGTGGCCCAGGATCTGCTGCGGGATTTCGGCGACGGCGTCTGGTACATCCCCCTGGCCAACATTCAGGCCGGGGAAACTGCCCACGAGCAGATTGCCCTGGCCGTTGCCGCGGCCATACGCTACCAGGTGACAGATACGCAGAAGCCCCTGGCCGAGTTGATAGCCCATCTGGCCGACAAATCCATGCTGCTTGTCCTCGACAACTGGGATCACCTGATCGAGTCGGCGGAGGATCTCCTCTACCCTCTGCTCAACCAGACGCCTGTCCATGTCCTGGCGACATCGCGGACACAGTTGCAGTTGCCAGAAGAAGTTTTGGCCCCGTTGGAGGGGCTGCCCCTGGACGAAGCCTTTGCCCTTTTCGTCGAGCGGGCGCGCCGTGTTGTGCCTGCCTTCGGAACCACTGAGGCGCTTGCAGACCCTGGCGGTATCCTGCGCATCTGTGAGCTTGTGGTTGGTTTGCCCCTGGGCATCGAACTGGCGGCAAGCTGGGTGGAGCATTATTCCGTGGCCGAGATCGGGCGCTCGATTGGGGAGATTCGGGTTGAACCGCAACAGGCTCAGGGGCTAGTGGCGCGCCATCACGCCCTGGAGAGCGTCTTTGAGTATTCCTGGCGGCTGCTCAACCCAGCCCAACAGCAGATTCTGGCCCGGCTCTCGGTTTTTCGGGGCGGCTTCGACCGCGCTGCCGCGGCTACTGTCGCCGAGAGCAGCCTCAACGATCTCTCCACCCTGATCAGCCATTCGCTCGTCCAGCGGGTGGCCGCGGGACGCTACAACCTGCACCCGCTGCTCGGGGAATTCGCGGACCGCAAGCTCCCGCCCGATGCGCGTGCGGGCCTCCATCACAACTACAGCCATCATTTCCTGCAAAGCCTGATCGGCGCTCCCCAGGCGCAGTGGGCAGCCGTTCTTCTGGTTGACTTTGAAAATGTGCGCAGCGCCTGGCAGTATGCCCTCCACGCCGACAATGCCCCGCTGATTGAACAGGCGACCGTCCCCTTTGCAGAGTTCATCTACCAATTTGGCCTGATGGCAGATGGCGATGCCCTCTTGCAGGAGGCCGTTGACCAGTTTGACGGGCAGCCACAGCACCGCGAACTCGTCGCCCGCTTGCTCGACCGCCAATGGATGTTCATGCGCTCCCTGCGCGGTGTCCCAGAGGAACTCGCTCTCTTTCAACGGATTCTGACGTTGTCCAGCAGCCACGACCTGCTGACCCAGGCCCACATCCAACTGGCCAATCGCTACTCGGAAATCGGAAATTGGGCACAGATGAACGCCCACTTTGACCAGGCCGAGGCGCAGGCCCAGGCTTCGGGCGACCTGCTACTGTACGTCAACACCGTCGAGGGCCGGATTCACATCAACGCCATCAGCTTTCAGGGGGATTTTGCCGAGGGCATCGCCCGCTTGCAAGAGATGCTGGCGCTTCTCAACGCCCAGGGTGGGGAAAGCGCCGCCGCCGAAGAGATGCGCATCCGCGTGCTGGTCTCGTTGGGTCTCGTCGCCATTCGCTACGGCGATTACGCGCTGGCCATGCGCTGCAGCCGCCAGAATCTGGCCCAGGCGATTGAACAGCAACAGCAGCAGAGCCGCATCTGGTTTCTGCTCGATCTGGCGCTGGCCGAACAGTTCGCCGGGCTGTACACAGAGGCGATCCAGCACAACGGGGAAGCGCTCGCCCTGGCGGAAAAGATCGGCGCTCAGGGCGATGCGGGCCTGCTCAGAGCCAATCTCTGCCTGACGTTGCGCCAGGCAGGTCAATTGGAGCAGGCATTGGCCTACGGACAGGAGGGGATAGAAACCCTACATCAGCTTGGTCTCGCCCGCCAGGAGGGGCAGGCGCGCAACCGGGTGGGGCATACGCTGCTGGCTCTGGAACGCTGGGCCGACGCCTACTGGGCCTATGGCGAAGCGCTGGCCGTGTGGGAAACGTTTCAGCATCCTAACCGCTATGAGGCATTGGCCGGTCGCGCCGCCGCTGCCCTGGAACTGGGCAAGCAGGAAGAAGCCCTGGCGCTGGTGGAAGAGGTGTTACAGTTTGTCTCGGATCAAGGGCTGACAGGGATCGTAGAGCCGATCCTGCTGCTGCTCAACTGCGCCAGGGTCCTCTCCTGTTTGAGGGGAGATGAGCGGACTGGGCAAATTCTTCAACAAGCCGAAAAATGGGTCGAGGTCATTGCCAACAGGATCAGCGATGATCGGGTGCGCGCTGCATTCATGGCCCGCCCAGATGTGGAACGACTGAAACGCCTATTGAATCCCAATCGCTAATCTTCGAACTTCACTGCCGCGGCATATTGCGCGCGTATGCGATAGATCCCGTCGTTGCGTGTCTGGGTAACGCACAGATTTGTCAGAACCACGGCGGTTCCGCAAGCTTTCTTGATTTCCGGTTCTTCCTTGTTTGCGGCCTGGTCGTATAGTATTATTTGGGTGTGCATTATTCTTGTTTACCAACAGCTTATTGAATAGGAGACAGTTGCCATGTCCTTGACCGCAGGTGATCCCATACAATTAGAAGATTATTTTACATTTCTTGCTCCTAACGACATCCGCATCAAAGGCACAAGGATAGGCATCGAAACGATTCTATTCGATTATCTGGAACTTGGCCTCTTTGCCGAGCAAATTGCCGCACGCTATCCAGGTCTTTCGGTCGAGCAGATCTATGCCACGTTGACATACTACTGGCGCAACCAAGGCCAGGTGGATGTCTACCTGAACAGAATCGATAAGGAAATCGAGGGGCAGCGCCGTCAGCAGCAGATGAACCCTTCACCAGGTGTAAAGCGGCTGTGTGAGCTGGCGCGCCAACGAGATCGCCAGGCCACCCTATCCGTATAAGCCAGGTCTCCTTCCTGCTCGACGAGCATGTGCCGTCATTTATTCAGGCCCAGTTGACCCGATTGCAGCCGGACTTGCGCATCTACCGAATTGGCGAGGCGGACGCGCCAGTAAAAGGCACGCCTGATGCGGATGTACTAGACTGGATCGAGGCCAACGGCTGTATGCTGATCACTAACAATCGTGCCTCCATGCCGGCTCATTTAGCAGACCACATAGCTCTCGGTCGCCACGTACCGGGCATTATTCAATTGCCTCGGCATATGAACATGCGCATGGTCCTCGACGATCTATGGCTGATTTGGGCCGCTGCTCAGTCCGATGAGTTTCGGGATCAGATTGTCTATCTACCCCTGCAACAGTAAGCAACTGTGGGCCAGCCAGGGTTCATCTTTTGCGCCGAGCGCGGATGCTATAGGTAATGGCGTCCCCACGCATTGCGTGGATCAGCGAATCTGGGCTGCACCCGCTTTCTTTTTCCCCGTTTGACGTCCACCATCGATTTGCTTAGACTATCCCTCACCCAAACCAGCCTATTCGACCCCTCGCCCCATCCATCAGGCGGGTGAGGCCCTATCTTTGTGCAGAGTGGATTGTTTGCCGACCGCTGTGGAATATACGGATTGACAGCCGATGTCTCTGCTTGCGCTCACGCTGCTCGGCGTCTTTCAACTGATCGATGGTGAAAGCGTGATTCTGGAGCAGGCGCGCCTGCCCGAATTGATCGCGTACATCGCCCTGCAGGGTCGAAAGCCTATCCCGCGCCAATCGCTCGCCTTTCTCTTCTGGCCCGACTCATCCGAAGGACAGGCGCGCACCAATCTGCGCAATCTGCTCTTCAAACTGCGGACGGCGTGGCCGCGCGCCGAGCAATTTATTGCCATCGACCGTTCTGAGATCCGCTGGGAGACAGTTGAATCTTGCCAGATCGACGTTGTTGAATTTGAGGCGGCGCTGGCAGCCAGCGCCGAAAGTACAAATCCCAAACAGAAAGAAGCAGAGTTGCAGCGAGCGCTGGCGCTCTACAAGGGCGATCTGCTGCCCGATCTCTACGAGGATTGGGTGCTGCAAGAACGGGAACGGCTGCGCGGTCTCTTTTTGCAAGCATTGGAACAGTTGATGCTGCTGTTGGAAGCTCAGCGTCGCTACGACGAGGCTATTGATGAGGCGCAACGTCTCCTCCAGGCCGATCCCCTGCAAGAGACAAGCCACCGCCATCTCATGCGTCTTTTCACGGCCAATGGGGATCGCGCGGCGGCGTTGCGCACCTACCACACCTGCGTCTCCATCCTCGAACGCGAACTGAGCGTACACCCCAGCGCCGCCACACAGGAACTTTACAACCGCCTGCTCAATTTGGAGAGTAACACGCCGACCGCGCATACAGCGCTGATCCAAACCATGCCACTGGTCGGGCGTCACCCAGAGTGGCAGCAGTTGATGACGGCCTGGCAAGAGACGCGTCAGGACCGGGCGCAGCTGGTGGTGATCAGCGGGGAAGCAGGGATTGGCAAGACCCGGCTGGCCGAGGAACTCATCGATCTGGCAGCGCATCAGGGTTACACGATGGCGAGCAGCCGAGCCTACGCCGCCGAGGGCGCCTTATCCTACGCGCCGGTGAGCGAATGGCTGCGCCGCCAGCCGATCCGCCAGATTGTGGCGCAGATGGAGCCCATCTGGCAGGTGGAAATCGCGCGGCTGTTGCCCGAACTACTGCAGGAACACCCGGCGCTGCCGCCGCCCGGGCCCCTGCGTGAGGGATGGCAGAAACAGCGTTTCTTCGAGGGGCTGGCCCGCGTCTTTCTGGCTGCGCCCCAACCGACGCTGCTGCACATGGACGATTTGCAGTGGTGCGACGAGGAGACGCTGACCTTCCTCCATTATCTGCTGCGCTCGGCTCGCCAGGCGCAGTTGCTCGTCGTGGGCACGGCGCGCAGCGAAGACGTGGACGAGACTCATCCACTCAGCCGCCTGTTGGCCATGCTGCGCCAGGATGATCTGCTGCGAGAGATCGAACTGGGACCGCTCAGCGCTGAGGAGACTGCGCGCTTAGCCACCCAGACCATAGGGGAAGCCATTTCCGACCGAGTGCAGGACCATCTTTACCGTACGAGCGAGGGTCACCCGCTCTTTCTGATCGAGATGATCCGCATGCGGGACGCAGAGCGCGGAAGAGAGACTGCGCCGCTGTTCCCAGCGGACGAGTGCAGACCGCAGACAGCGCAGATGGATTTCTCGCCTTCTCACCGCCCATCCTCGCTACCCCCTAAGATCCAAACCATTATTGGCGCACGTCTGGCGCAGATCTCATCCGCAGCGCGAGAACTGGCCCAGTTGGCGGCGGTAGTGGGGCGAGAATTCAGCTTTACCATCCTGCAAGCAGCCAGCCGCGTCGATGAGGAAGCCCTGGTCCTGGCGCTGGACGAACTCTGGCAGCGACGCATTATACGCGAACAAGGTGACGACGTTTACGACTTCAGCCACGACCGCATCCGCGAGGTGACTTACGCTGAGATCAGCAACGCCCGCCGCCGGTTTTTGCATCGACGGGCGGCGTCTGCACTGGAGAGTATTCATGCTCAGGCGCTTGACGGCGTCAGCGCGCAGATCGCTGTCCATTTTCATCAGGCTGGCGATCATGAACGCGCACGTCACTATTACCGGCGTGCTGCGGACTATGCCATGAATCGCTTCGCCACCGAGGAAGCGCAGCGCCATCTACAAGCCGCATTAGCGTTAACACCAACAACCTATCTTGAGGAGAGATTTACCCTGCTCACGATGCTGCAACAAGTCTATACCTGGCAGATGCTATTCCCAGAATGGGAAGAAACGCTCGACAGTATGGAGATGCTCGCAGCAGCGTTGAACGACGACAGGCGGAGAGCAGAATGCGCCGTCTACCGATCCAAATGGTTTGCAAGTGCAGGGCAGAATCACGAACATAGCAGCAAAGCAGAGGAAGCGATTGTCCTGGCTGAACAGATCGGCGCTACCGATATCCTGGCGATGGCTTATATTGAAAGGGGTTCATCCTATTGGGACATCAGCCGCTTTGTCGAAGCCCGTCCCTTGCTGCAAAAAGGTGCAGAACTTGCCCACCAGGTAGGGCTGCCTATCTATGAAGAAGAAGCGTTACAGATGTTAGCCGCTCTGGGTATGTTCACGGGCATGCGCGCCGAGGATCTCCAGCAGATAGTTAATCGCTGTTGGGCAATTGGGCGCGAACAAAATCATTTCCGCAGCTTAACCTCGGTCTACAACAAGTTTGGCTATCTGCCCGTGGCCCAAGGCGAAGGAGAATACGACGAAGCCCGCCGCTGGTATGGAGAAAGCTTGGAGCTATCTCGCTCAATGGGTGACATGTCCAACATCTCTCAATCACTCATCAACCTCATTGTATTGGAGACAGTTGACGGCAACTACGCCGCCGGCATCGCTCGATCTGAGGAGTTTCTGGCTCTGCACCAGGGCGTTATGACGCCAGTGCATCGCGGACGCTACCTCAACTACTGGGGCGATCTTCTGACGAATGTGGGATTGTTTGAAGTGGTACTGACACAACAAACTAAATCCCTGGCGTTGCTGGCCCAGATCGGGCTGCATCACTTCAATGTGAAAACATTGGTGGAGTTGGCCTGGCTCCAACATTTGATGGGAGACAACGAGGGCGCGCTGGCCCATGCCAGCGAAGCGTTGAGGATCGTTACCGGCACCGGCGATACTCGATACCAGGCCATCGCCCTAACCCGTCAGGGTTACGCATTGCACAACCTGGGCGATCTCGACGCGGCCGCGGCAGCATTTGAACAGGGCCACACCCTCCACCGGCAGATGGAACAGTTCAACCGCAGTATGGCGCCATTGGCCGGGCTGGCGCGCATTGCCATGGATCGAGGCGACGCTGCGCAGGCCATACAGATTGCCGATCAGATCCACACCCATCTCCAATCCCACCGGTTGGATCGCACCATCGAAGCCTGTCGCGTTCACCTCACCGCGATTCGCATCCTCCGCGCTGCGGACGATCCGCGCGCCAAGTGGGTCCTACAGACGGCATGGGAGCATCTACAACAGCGGGCCGCCACCATCTACGATCCGGATTGGCTGCGCCATTTCTGGCAGGTAGCCGATCACCGGGCGGTGGTCGAAGCGGTATCAGCGGCAGAACTTTGCTGCCCGTTGCCTGCCAGAGACTGAACAGTAGCAGCTTCGAACGTCGCCAGCGTATCAGCGCTCAGGGCCAGACGAAACAGCGCCCGCAGCCGGTCTGTTTGTTTCACCTGGGCGAGTTGTTCCTCCAACGTTGCCGGCGCATCCCCAAACCGCACTTGTAAAGTTTCCAAGATAGCTTCGCGCAGCGCCTGCTCGATGCCCTGCTCGATACCCTGCTCGATGCCCTGCTCGATACCCTGCTCGATACCTTGTTCGATACCCTGTTCGATGCCCTGTTCAATGCCTTGCTCGATACCGCGTTGCTCGGCCATTCTTTCGATTGATGTCACGTATCGCATCCTATGGGTCTCCTCATATCGCTCCAGATCCATTGAGAACTGTTGTGCCAGTTCTATCGGCAATATCATGAGCCAGTCAATAAACCGGAACAATTCCAGTACATCTTGACGGCTGTAACCCCGTTCGTAGAGCAGACGCGTGAGTGTGAACTTCCACAGCCGCCTATCATCAGGATTGCGCCGCGTCTCCACTGTCTTCAGATGGGCCATAACCACGATGGCAAAGGGATTTGGATCCTGCACCAATTCCGCCCAGCGCTCCTGGTAATCCAACAGCTTTACTGTCGCGAACTTCAGCAGCACCTCTGTACCCCACAACTTATAGCCGTATTGCCGCGGCCGCCACCTGCGGTTGCCGTCAGTCAACACGGCCAGGCTCACCACTTTCCGCCGAAAGCGGTCGAAGATCCGATAGTTATAGATGTAGATGCGTTCTGGGAAATCTACATCCTTTTGCCCCTGCACCTCAATGTGGATCAGCACCCAGAGTTCCTCACCACCCTGTTGCCAGACCTTCACCAGCTTGTCCACGCGGCGGGCGCCGGTCTCTGCGTCCCGCACCACCTGCTGTAGCTCCTGGTCCAGGAATTCGTAGCCGCGACGCCAATCTACCCCGGCGTAGATCGCAGGAAAGAAAAAGGCCATGAACTCGGGTAGGTAGTGTTCGAGGATCTCTTTCCACGGCGAGTCATAGTCAGCCTGTTGTGTCATCGTCGTCTACTTCTACGCGGGTTGATCGACCTGGATGCTTTATTGTAGCACAGAGTATGGTTATCAGTGGTGTGATCGTCGGGCGCGGGTGCATTTCAATCGGGGACGAGAATGCTCTACGCCGGTCCGTGACCGGCGGCGGTCGAGCCACGGACCCAACCGGAGCGCCCCCAAACTGAAATGCGCCCTCGAGCGCTTTCGCCAGAAACGATTTTCCTCGCTGTTTCAGCAACTCAGAAACGATCTAGAAACGTTTGGATTGATATTCTCACATCATCTCAACACCGCAGTGAAACCGAGAGGAGTGCAGATGGCAGACACACCCCAGCCGCGTTCGCCGCCAATCTTTACCATCCGCCTCTGGCAAGAGCCATTGGACGCCGACCATGTGGAATGGCGCGGTGAGGTCAAGAACATCCTCAGCGGCGAAGTCCGCTACTTTCGGGATTGGAAGACCCTGGCGCTTTTGCTTCCTCGTATGCTCGATGATGAGAACACGGATAGCGAAGGAATGACAGGATCGGTAAGGGATCGATGAGAAAGTGTGTAGCTCCCGGTTAGGCAAGATCGGCTAGAGTAACCTTGTCGCAATCGGGATAGTCCCAATTTGTTCGGTCCACTTTTTTAGACCAAAGGAGAGAAACCATGAAACAGAGAACGATTGCACTGTTGGCGTTGGCAGCATTGCTGGCATTGACGCTCTGGCTGCCGGGGATGACCGTCAGCGGCGTCCTGGCGCAGGGGGCGACGCCCACGCCAGCCGCCGAGGAGGAAGAGGCCGACGAGGAGTTGGCCGAGGAAGAAGAGGAAGACGAAGAGGTAGAGGAAGAAGCCGATATCCAAGGTGACGAATTAGAACCGAATCTGGTCACAGCCAGGGTGGTCGCGGATCTGGTGCGGCCAGGTCGGTTGATCATGTCCGCCCGCGGCAATCACTGGATCTACGACTCGGTAGCCCCGCTCAACGGGCCAAACGAAGCGGTGAACCCAATGGATGCCATCTTGGGCGCGCTGATCTCCTGTGGCATGTTCATCTACGAAGCCGTGGCGATTGAGAACGAGATCGCCCTCGACAGCATCTCGGCCACCGCTGCCGGCGAACTGGACCTGCGCGGCGTCTCCGGCGCAGCGGCAGTCAATCCCCGCATCCGCGCCCTCTATGTGACCATGAACGTGGAAGGGCCAACTGCCGAAGAGGCCGCCATGATGGCCGAAGCCTTTAGCCGGCGCTGCCCCATCTACACCACGCTGGCTATGTCGGCCCCCATCGAGGTGATCAACGTGGTGGATGGCGAGGAGCAGGAAGCCTTCGCCACTGAAGCCACGCCCATCATCGAAGCAGACAAAGAAGAGATCGAATTGTCCCTGGCCCGGCCCAGCGCCCGCGGTCGCCTTGTGGAGTTTGGCCGGGCGATGATCTCGGCCCGCGGCAACCATTGGATCTACGACTCGGTGCCGCCCATCAACGGCCCCAACGAAGAGGTCAACCCGATGGATGCGTTCGTCGGTACGCTGCCTGGCTGCGGCATCATGGTCTACGAAGCCGTTACCCGCGACCTGGGTATCCCATTGCACTCGATCAACGCCACGGCGGAAGCGGATTTCGATCCACGCGGCGTGGCTGGGTCCAACGTCAATCCGCGCATCCGCGCCTTCCGCGTTACCATGAATGTGGATGGGCCGACCGCCGAGGAAGCGGAGATGCTGGCCGACGAATGGCGCGCCCGCTGCCCCATCTACACCACCTTCGAACGCGCCGCGCCGATTGAGATCACAAACCGGCTGATGGGCGAAGGTTCCGCCATCCTCGAAGTGGAATTCACCTACAACGTGGATACGGAAGAATACCTCACCCTGGCCTCAGATTTCGCTGAAGCCTTCCTGTCGGTGGATGGAATGCTCTGGAAACTGTGGAAGATCAACGCGGATGAGAGTCGAGCCGGCGGCGTCTATCTCTTTAAGGATGCGGCTGCGCGCCAGGCTTATCTGGATGGCGACCTCTTCGCGGCTGTGCAAAGTCACCCGTCCTTCAGCGACTTCCGAATTCACGCCTACGACGTGGTGCGGGATGAATCGATCCTGACCCATGCGCCATTGATGGCTGCCACCGGCGCGAGCGACGATGTCGAGCCCGGTATGCTGCTCCAGGTCAACTTCGCCTATAACGTCAGCGCCGGCGACTTCCTGGCTGCGGTTTCCCCGCTGGCCGAGGATTTCGTAAACACCGAGGGTCTGCGTTGGAAGATCTGGGCGCTGGATGAGGAAGGGAGCCAGTTTAGCGGCATCCTCTACTTTGAGGACGCGGAGAGCATGGACGCCTTCCTCGGAAGCGAGCTGGCCGAGATCATCACCACCCATCCGGCGTTGAGCGATTTTGAGATCACCTTCTATGGAGTGATGGCGGAGGAATCGTTGATCACGCGTGCGCCGATCCAGTAAGGAGAAGCCGGAAACGTGAAGTGTGAAATGTAAAGGATAACTCGGTCGCGTTTCACGTTTCCTGCCTCATACGCTGTCCACCATGCGTGTCACATTCACAGAAAGAAAGCTGGCCCCATGACCAAACTGATCAAAGTAGCGACTCGTTCCGAATCTGCGCTGGTAGCCGGCGCAATTGTCGGCTTGCTGCGCGAAAACCAGCAGGCCCGTGACCCGACCGCCGCCGGTCATGGACCGGCGCAGAGCATTCTCACCTCCGATTTGAACTAGAACCAGCGGCACCCGCATTTGCAGATTCAGAAAGCTTGGTCTATAATTGCCCAGTTGAGTGACCGACAATCAGACGCTGTCAAGCAGTTTGCAACATTGAAGTCTTGGGGAGGATATTGTCATGGCGAAGAAGGGTCCACGCGTGCTGGTCAAGATGCGCAGCACCGAAAGCAGCCACATGTATTTGACGGAAAAGAACCGTCGCAATGATACTGCGCGGTTAGAGCTACGCAAGTACGATCCCGTTGTGCGACGGCACGTGATCTATCGCGAAGCCAAGTAAGCGCACAACCTTTTTCGAGTCGCGTAAACAAGACGCAGGGGATCGATCCCCTGCGTCTTGTTTTTCCTTTGCTCAGTCATTTCAACAGTATACCGACGCAGATTGAAAGCGATACGTCATGTTGGAAGTTATCCTCTTGGTGCTGATTCCCTTTTTGCTGGCGCTGCTTATGATCAAGTGGTTTACGGATTGGGGGTCGCGCACCGTTACCCGTGATTTTGAAGCCAAAATCCGCGCCGCGGAGTCGTTGATCAACGAGCATCGTGTGCCGGATGAGTGGCTGGATCCCTATCGCGAGCGCCTGGCTGCGCTGCAAACACGCAACGCTTCGTTACAGCAACAGGAGCGGCTGATCGCATCTGCGCGCAAGGAGTGCCTACAGCGCATCAACCAGTTGATCAAGGTCTTTGAGCGGGGCGCATTTGTCGGTAGCCAGCGTACAAGCAACGAATTGGTGGCGGCTCTCCAGGCGCAACGCAGGCGTTTGGAAAATGAAGACTGGCATTTCCTCCTCCTCTCGAAGGAGACCTTCAAGGCCCCAGATCGGGATTGAACAGACAACCAATACACTGAAGCTGACAATTTCCTATTACCACGCTTCAATCATCTTCTCGCCCAACCTGTGAAAGATATACTCCTCCACTGGCTGATCGTTGTGGAGATGCTCTTCAATGATGCGATCCAGCACGGTTTCATCGACGTGATGATACCAGACGCCGTCAGGGTAGACGACGACAATAGGACCGCCGCTACAGACGCCGAGGCAAGGGGTGACGCCGCGCTTGACGCGTTCGGGGTTGTCGTAGTGTCCCAATTCGCCCAATTTTCGAGCCAGGCGGGTATAGAGTTGCTGCGCCTTGCCCTCAGGATCGCAAAACGAGCCGGTGCAGATAAAGATGTGACGCCCGTACGGCGCCATCACGGGGATGGTTGTCATGAATGTGGATTCCTTTTTGATAGTCGGCGTGAATGGGCGATTAAGGGGTTGAGAGATTAAGCGATTCAACCCAATCCCTCAATTGCCTAATCCCTCAATCTCTTCCCACACCGCTCAATACTGGCGCGAATAGCCTCAAATGATGTGCCAAAGTCATCTTCAAAAACTTCCAACGTGGCAACACCGTTAAACTGGCAGCGAAGCAGCAGTTCCACCAGCGGATCGAGTTGCTGCGGCGGTGTGTGGATTAGCGAGCGGTGATCGTGTTCCATGACGCCGTGCAGGTGGATCACCCGTGTGCGCTCCAACCAGCGCTGCACATAGGGCAGTGGATCGTGCCCGTCCAGCCAGAGATGCCCAACATCCACACAGCGGGCCACAGGCGCAGCTATCAGCGCGTCGAAAAAGTCGAGCGCATAGCCTTCCACATTCTCCAGGGCCAGCCGCTGCCCATCGTCCACCCACCCGCGCATCAAT
Source organism: Caldilineaceae bacterium (assembly GCA_019637695.1). Classification (GTDB taxonomy): domain Bacteria; phylum Chloroflexota; class Anaerolineae; order Caldilineales; family Caldilineaceae; genus RI-153. The sequence continues at coordinate 25,635 of JAHBVG010000055.1, forward strand.
TCGAGCGTATACAGCGCGTCCTCTTGCCAGCGATGTAGATCTGCGCGAGGCGTCGCCGGGGACCGCACAGCCATCCCGTCCAAATGGAAGATGTACGCGTGTGGTTCCAATGGCAGCGTGGAATGGACGAGATCACGCGCTTTCCGCAAAACCGGGTGCAGGAGAGCGTCCGCCGATTGGACGGGCAGATCCGCAGGCAGGTGGACGGTGTAACTCAACCCACCCTGACGACCGATGGCGGCGAGTTCGTCGATCTGGGCGGACGTGGGCAGGTTGGACGATCCGCCGGGCAAATCGAAGAGGATCAACTGCATGTCGGCCACGCGTCCGGCCAGGTGGCGCGCGTTGTCCACCAGATCCCCAGGGATGACATAGGAGGTAGCGCCCAGCCGCAAAGGGATCAGGCCAGTGTGTTCCACAGCGGCTCCGGCACACCCTTCTGGTGGTTCTCGTAGCGCGCCATGACAAAGAGCGCATCCGAGAGGCGGTTGAGGTATTTGAGTACGTAGGGGCCGATGGATTCCTGGCGCGCCAGAGTGGTGGTCTCGCGTTCGGCGCGACGGCAGACGGTGCGCGCCACATGCAGATGGGCCGATCCAATCGAGCCGCCGGGCAAGATGAAGTTTTCCAGCGGGCCGATGACGGCGGTCATTTCGTCGATCAACGCTTCCAGCGCTTCCACGTGGCGCGTTTCGATCTGCGGGATGGCATACTTGATTTTATCAGCTTCGAGGAAGCAGAGATCCGAGCCCAGGTGGAAGAGTTCATTTTGGATCACCGGCAGCACCTGGTTCAGCCGATCACAAAGCCCTGACGCCACGGCCACGCCAAGCAGTGAGTTGAGTTCGTCTACCGTACCGTAGACCTGGACGCGCAGCGAGTCTTTGGGCACGCGCTGTCCCCCGCCCAGTGAGGTCTGTCCTTGATCGCCGTGGCGAGTGTAGATTTTTGTTAATTTTGGCATTGTTCCCTCGGAATGTGTAGTGCGTAGTGTGTATTCAGCCCCTAGTCCCCAGTCACCAATCCCCTTTTTCTCGCAGAGCAGCGATCAGTGTGTAAATTTCAGTAAAGGTGTGGCTGCGCCCGTTAAGATGGAGCAACCATTGAAGAGCGCCGCCGTTTTGGATGATGGTGACTGCCGCTGTCGGCGCGCCGGTTGCATCCGAATCCACGCAGAAGCCTTCGCGCTCTAGCGCCCGCGTTGTCCACAGGGCGGGCATCCCCTCACCGTGGAGGTGGATGATCCCTGCCGACTCGCGCACGATACGAAAGGAGCCGGTGTAGCCGTCAAAGACGATCCCCTGGCTGGCGAAGACCCGTTCAAAGGACCGGCTCAACACAAGATCCTCCGGCGCGCCGCTCTGCATCTCTCCTTCGGCAGAGAGCAGCCAGAGCCGATCAGCGCTGCGCAGGGCCAGATCGAGATCGTGTGTGGAGAGCAGGATGGCGCGCCCGGTCTGGCGGGCGAGAGAACGCAGCAACCCCATCACCTCGACGCGGCGCGGCAGATCGAGGAAGGCGGTCGGCTCATCGAGCAGGATCAGCAGTGGTTCCTGAGCCAGGGCGCGGGCGATCATGACCTTTTGGCGTTCACCGTCGCTCAACTCCTGCACAGGACGGTCGGCTAAATTGCCAGCCCCCACGGCGCGCACTGCCCAACGCACCACTTCTTCATCGTGCGGGGTAAGCTTGCCCCACCAATCAGTGTACGGATGGCGTCCCAACGCCACCAGATCGCGCACGGCAAGATTGCCCACGTCGATCCGCTCGGTGAGGACAATGCTAAGCCGCCGCGCCAGTTCCCGCGCCGAAAGTTCCGCCGGATGGTCGCCGTCGAGAAAGATCTCACCGCTTAAGGCAGGCTGCAAGCCGGCCAGCGTGCGCATGAGCGTTGACTTGCCCGCGCCATTCGGTCCCAACAAACAGACAAGTTCGCCGCGGTGCAGCGAAAGATCGAGATCCGCTGCGATCACCACATCTGCGCGCCCGGCGTGACGGTAGCCGATGGTCAACTTTTCGGTTTGGAGGACGATTTCGGTGTTCATCGTGATTAGGGATTGGGGACTGGGAATCGGGGATCGGGCTGACAATCTCTAATCTCACTGACCATTCGCGTTTTTCTCCCATTCGCGATCATGACGAAAAACTGTCCGGTAGCTAGATCTCCAATCTCTCGTTGACGGGAGATTGGAGATTAGAGATTCTGCCCTCAGTCTCCAATCACTATTCACCATCCCCAATTCTACCCCGCAAACGCCTCACGTAAATTTCGTTGTTTCAAAATCACCCAGGTGACGACGGGCGCGCCGATCAAGGCGGTAACGGCGTTGAGCGGCAGGGTGAGCTGGCTGCCGGGCATCCCCGCTACGAGATCAGCCAGGATCGCCAGGATCGCGCCCATGATGGTGACAGCGGGCAGTAGTACGCGGTGATCCGATGTGGCGAAGAGGCTGCGGCAGAAATGGGGGACAGCGATCCCCAAGAAGCCGATAGGACCGCAAAAGGCAGTGACGATCCCAGCCAGGATCGCCGCCGAGCCGATGACAGCCAGCCGCACCCGGCGCACGTTCAACCCCATTGAGCGGGCGTAGATCTCGCCCAAGAGCAGCGCGTTGAGCGGCTTCATGAGCAGATAGCCGCTCAACAACCCAATCAAGATCGCCGGCGCCATCACCCGCATCTGGCTCCACGTTACCCCGCCAAAGCTGCCGAAGGTCCACGAGATGTAAGCCTGGATGCGGTCGGCAATGCTGAAATAGAGGAGAACACTGACCAGCGCGCTGGTGGCATAGCCAAACATCAAGCCCAGGATCAGCAGCGTCATGGTACTTTGGACGCGGCGCGCCACGGCCATCACCAGCAGCAGCACACAGAGCGAACCGAGGATCGAGGCCAGCGCAATGCTCACATCCCCAGCCAGGCTAAGACCGGCCAACATTTTGGTGCCGCTGCCAAGACCGGCGATGACGCCCGACGCCAGCACCACCAACGCCACACCCAGGCTCGCGCCCGAACTGATCCCCAGCACATAGGGATCGGAGAGGGGGTTGCGGAAAAGGGTCTGCATCTGCAAACCGCTCACCGCCAGCGCCGCGCCAGCCAGCAGCGCCGTCAACGCCTTGGGCAGCCGAAACTTGAGGACAATATCCGTCCATGTAGCGCGGGCAGGCTCCCCGCCCGTTAAGATCGTCACGATCTCCGGCAGCGGAATCGCCACCGATCCCAGCGTCAGGCTGAAAACGAAGATCAGCATGAGCAGCACGAGCAGCAGCGCAAAGAGCCACAGCCGCCGCTGCGAAACCATGCGCAAGGACGCTGTCCCTGCCACGGCCCGCGCCGGGGAGAGTGCCTGCGCAGGGAGTTGAGATTGTGAACGTGTCATGGCGTCGCTCCAAAGGAATAATTCGTAATTCGTAATTCGTAATTGACCGCAGACGACCCACCGCAGACCGCAGACGACGCCGTTAGTACACGCACTACGCACTACGCAACGAATTACGAATTACGCATTATTCCACCTGTCGATAATAGACCAACTCATGCTCTGGCAGCAGATCCGGGTGGAAGATCTTGACAAGATCCTTGAGGATAATGTGCGGGTTAGCCGCGCCAGATTCGTAGAAGGCGTTGCCGCCGTTCTCGTTGACAATGGCGTTGTTGTTGTAGAGATTCCCCGCCTGGAGGGCGGCGAACTCGGCGTAGCGCTCATCGCTGGCGAGGACATCCTCAACGGTGAACCAGAAGGAATTGTCAGGGTTGATCCAATAATCCGCATCAAAGGCGCGGTCGAGGACAGTCTCAAAGGCCACAGGCTCGCTGCCCACGGTCCCCGTGTCGGCCCACAGATAATCAGCGCCTGCATCTGCCAACAGACGCACCATGTAGCTATCGCTGCCCGCCATCCACCACGTTCCGTTGTAAATGCTGCTCACAAAGACCGTCGGTCGTGCGTCAACACTGGCGGCCAACGCCGCCACTTCATTGTATTCCTCAACGATCTGCGCAAATTGAGATTGCGCTTCCCTCTCCTGATTAAAGAAGATAGCCATGAATTTGATCCATTCGGTGCGGCCCAACGGATCTTGTTCGACAAAATCGCCGTTGAGGACCACCGGCATGCCCACTTCCTCCAAGACAGGATGGGTGTCGTACTCGCGCATACCGATGCTGTAGGCCATGATCAGCCCTGGCTCCAGATCGAGGACGGCTTCGACGTTGACGGTGGAACCGCTGCCCACTTCGACAACATCCCCGGCGGCGATGCGCTCGCGTACAGATTCGGTTGTCGTCCACAGGGTGCTATCGATGCCCACCAGCCGGTCCACAAGTCCCAAATTTTCCAATTGGGGCAGGTACGTAGTGGAAAGCGCAATCACACTATCCACGGGAATTTCGATCACAGGCAGATCCGGATGATCTTCCGGGACGGGCGTACCACACTGCACGAGCAGGTATTGATAGCTCTGATCTGCGCCCAGCCAGGGGTCGTTGACGGTGACTAATTTGTAGTTGTTGAAGTATTGCACCTCAAAGTTGGCGTACTCGACGCTGACCTTTTCGGGGAAGTAATCGACGGTGGGATCATACACGTCTACACAACCGTCGGTGAGATTGGCGGTGAGCGCGTCGATTGAGGATGAAGCAATCGGCGTGGGGGCTTCCACGGCCGACGCAGGGGCTGTGGACGGCGCGGGGATGGCGCAGGCAGCCATCCACAACCATCCAATCAAAAGTATAGAAAGACGGCATACAGCCCGGAAGTTCTGCACAATCGGCTCCTTCATGTGAATTCTGGTATCTGCTCAATTCGTAGGGGTAGACCCCTGTGTCTACCCGCTGTGGGCGGGCACGGAGACCCGCCCCTACCTCAAACGATTGAGAAGATACAATTCTGAATAAAAAAATGCCCGAACCATAAGGATCGGGCGTTACGCTCTGGATTGGCAGAAAGCACATTGTCTATTTCCGCCACTCCCACCCAATCCGCGAGGTGTTCTTCGGAGTGCAATCGAGGCGGTCGACCTGGCTTGGATCACACACCCGGGTGGTGCGATCCTTACAGTTGCGGGACAGCGCCGGATTCTCACCGGCTTCGCCATAGGCCCTGGCCCAAAGACCAGGGAGATCTCGACTGAACTGATTCGGTTGTGAGGACAGCATACAGGCGTGATCAACATTTGTCAAACCCAATGTGTTTTGAGAAATTTGTTCAACTCTGGCATACTCTGAGCGAATTGGGACATTCAACGAGGGGAATCATGCCAATCTACGAATACGTCTGTCGCAGTTGTGGAAAGAGATTCGATCACCTGTGGACCTCGATCACGGCGGCGGAGAAAGCCGCACAAAGCGGGGAAAATCTGCCCTGCCCGGCCTGTCAGAATACCGAGACTGGGCGGATCATCTCGCAGGTGGCGGTGCTGGGCGAGTTGGGCGGTCTGACGCCGGGCGAACAGCGCGGGCTGAATGCACAGGCCGAACGCATAGCTTCGATCACACCCAGGGAACAGATCAAACAGTTGCAGGCCAACCGCCAACAGAAGAATTCGTCATCATGAGCGATGCCATCTGCCGACATCTCCTCATTGGCGGGCGAGTACAGGGCGTCGGCTTCCGCATGAACACGCTGCTACAGGCCAACCAACTCGGCGTCCACGGCTGGGTGCGCAATCTGCCCGACGACCGCGTGGAAGTGCTGGCCTGGGGTGAGCGGCAGGCGATGGACCAATTCATCGAGTGGTGCCGCCGCGGACCACTCCATGCGCGGGTGGACGCTGTGGAGATTTTCGACGGCACATCGGATCCAAAACTCAACGGCTTTGTGGTGCGCTAACCGTGATCATCTTTTATGGGTTGACCGCTCAGATCCCACAGTTGGCAGGGATGTCTCCGCTGGAGATCGGGCAAAAGTTGCGGGAGATCGGCGGCGATGGCGTCTTCCTCAAGGAGTTGCGCGCCGACTGGGTGGACGCGCTCCAATCGGCGGGGTTGCACGTCTACGCCTCGCAGACGATCTTTGTGGACAACGCCGATCTCTGGCAGCGCTTCCCCGACAGCCTCCCCATCACCGCGGACGGGCCGCCTTCGCCGCAGGAAGAATGGTATCGTCCGCTGCGCCCCACACATGGGAAGATCCGCGAACTGCGGCTGGCGCAGTTGACCCAACTCACGGCAGATCTGCCGCTGGATGGCGTCTGGCTCGACTTCATCCGCTGGCCCGCGCGCTGGGAAAAGTCGGAGTTGCGCCTCTATGATAGCTCGTTTGACGCGGAGACGCTGGCCCAGTTTTCGGCGGAACGGGATATCGATCTGCCCAACCGCGATCCTCGCGAGGCAGCGCGTCGGCTGCTCCATCATCACCGCGAAGAGTGGCTCGATTGGCGCTGTGGGGTGATCGAAAGCTTTGTGGCCGAAGCGGTCCGCCGTATCCGCTATCATCGGCCCGCCGCTCAGATCGGCCTCTTCACCATCCCGTGGATCGGCGACGATCTACGCCGCGTCGTTGGCCAGGATCTGGGGCAGTTGGGCAGGCATGTGAACGCCCTTTCGCCCATGGTCTATCACCGACTCTGCGGCCAATCCATCGGATGGGTTGGACAAGTAAGCGGGTGGGCAAAGGCGCACACCGACGCCGCCATCTGGCCGGTGATCGAAACATTGCCGCCGCCCGATAGCTACCCAGCTGCGGAATTCGCAGAGGTCCTTCGGCGGGCGCGCCAGGGCGGCAGCGGCGATCTCATTCTATTCAAACTCGATGGGCTGCTCGCCGATACGGCGAAACAGAGCCTGCTTCACCCCTGATGGAGAACCATGCAACACGCGATCCCCTACGGCGCGGCTGACTATTTTTGGGCCGAGGCGCTGCAACGACAGCAATTGACGGGCAATCTGTTAGAGACCTTCCGGCGGTGGGGCTATGGCGATGCCATTCCTCCTATCTTCGAGTATGCCGATTCGCTCAGCGCCCAGGCCAGCCCCAAACTGCGCGCCGAGATGTACCGCTTCCTCGACCGCGATGGTTCTACCCTGGCGCTGCGCCCCGAATTTACCACGCCGTTGGCCCGTCTCGTCGCCACCCGTCTTCACGATTGGCCCATGCCGCAGCGTTTTTGCTACGCCGGCAGCGTCTTCCGCTACGTTTCACCCCAGGCGGGGCGGCAGCGTGAATTTCTGCAAGCAGGCGTGGAGTTGATCGGCGCGTCCACGCCTGAGGCCGACGCCGAAGTCTTGGCGTTGACTGTCGCTGCGTTGCGCGCCGCCGAACTTGCCGATTTCCGCGTTGTCGTCGGGCAGATCCGCTACTTTGGCGGGCTGTTGGCCGATCTCAAACTCAGCCCCGAACATGAGGACGCGTTGCGCGAGGCCATCGATCGCAAGAGCGAACCGGCGCTGGAAGCCTTCTTGCGCGATGTGCCACTGCGGACACAGCAGCGCCGCACCGTCGAGGAACTGCCCAACCTCAACGGCAGCCGCCTCGATCAGATCATCGATCAGGCCGACCGCTACTGCCTCAACTACGAAATGCACGCCGCGCTCGAAAATCTGCGCGCCGTCTGCGCTGTGCTGGCCGCCTATGGCGTCACCGATGCTGTCGATCTCGATCTCACCGAGATCCGCAATCTGGGCTACTACACTGGCGTCACCTTTGAAGCGCTGGCTCCCGGCATGGGATTCGCCATTGCCAGCGGTGGACGTTACGACGATCTGATCGGCCATTTCGGCAAAGCGCAGCCCGCTGTCGGTGTGGCGATGGGGGTAGATCGGCTGCTGCTGGCGCGACAACGGCAGCGGGGCGAGCAGCGTTCTCCCCATCCACCGCCGCCCGACTGCCTGGCGATGACGGGCGATGATCCCACCGCACTGGCTCAGGTGCAGCGCTGGCGCGAGGAGGGTCAACGTGTGCAGGTGGAGGTGAATGGGCGCACGCCGGACGACGTTATCGCCTACGCCCGCAAATTGGGGATCGCCAGAGTTCTGCGCTGGACGGGCGCATCCTTTGAAGAGATGGAGGTCTGAGATGGACAGCAGACAGACCAGGCCGCTGCTCTTTGCCCTGCCCAAAGGACGCATGGCCGACGAAAGCCTGACGCTGCTGGCGAAGGCTGGCCTCTCGGAACCGGTAGACAACAACGACCGCAGGTTGGTCCTCGAAAGCGCCGACGGCTGTATTGGCTATGTCATGGCCAAGCCATGGGATGTGCCCACCTATGTCGAGTACGGCGCCGCCGATCTGGGCATCTGCGGGCTTGACGTGTTGCGCGAGAGTGGGCGTAATGTCCACGAGCCGCTGTTGCTGCCCTTCGCCCACTGCCGTCTCAGCATCGCCGGCCCTGCCGACCGTCCTGACATTCCGCTGCGCTATGAAAGCCAGCCGCGCGTCGCCAGCAAATATCCACGGCTGGCGGCGCAGTTCTTTCGCGAGCGGGGCGTCAACGCCGAGATCATCGGTCTGTCGGGCAGCGTCGAGTTGGGTCCGATCCTGGGGCTGGCCGATCTCATCGTCGATCTTGTGGAAACGGGCAACACCCTGCGCGCCAATGGGTTGGTCGAATTCCGCACGATCATGGAAAGCCAGGCTGTACTCATCGTCAACCGGGCGTCGTACCGGCTGCGGGCAGCAGAGATCCAATCTGTCATCGAGCGGCTGCGCGCCGCATTATGAGATGATCCACGAAGGTACATGAAGAAGAAGAGGAGAAGAGGACATGGATGGGAGGCATAGCGCTGCATCTCCTAACAATTCTGTGGACAATCTTCTGCCTTCGTGTTCCTTTGTGTGCCTTCGTGGATCAAAATGATATTTTACACCTAAAGGATCAAACCTGTGGCCGAGATCGTTGAATCATCGAAGATCGTCGGGGTGAAATTCGCTCGGCTCAAGGCGTTTGCCGACGAACGGGGACGCTTTTTGGAGACCTTCCGCAAGGAGTGGTTCCCAGAGCGGAGTTGGGAGAAATTTCAGACCAACCGTAGCGATTCCAAGGCGGGGGTGCTGCGCGGGCTGCACTATCACTTTTTACAGGTCGATTATTGGTACTGCCCAGACGGACGGGTGCGGGTGGCGCTGGCCGATCTGCGACCGTCCTCGCCCACGTATCGCGCCGTCGAAACGGTGGAGATCGGCGACGACAACCAGATGGGGATCTTCATCCCTGTGGGCGTGGCGCATGGCTTTGTCGCCCTCACCGATGCCACCCTCACTTACATTGTGGACAACTATTACACCGGCAGCGACGAACTCGGCGTCGCCTGGAACGATCCCGATCTCGCCATCGAGTGGGGCGTGGAGACCCCGATCCTCTCTGGCCGCGATCAGGCCAATCCGCGATGGAGCGAGATTTCGGCGGAGAGGTTGCCGACGTAGTGCGTAGTGCGTGGTGGGTAGGCACGTCCACATGCCGTACATTTTTTCCTGTACTAAAAAGCGATTGGACGATTCAGCATTAACTGATATTCTATAAAATATCCGAGATTGTATTTATAATTGCGTTTTGTCTGCATAAAGTTTCAGACAGAGTGCCGTTTCATGTTGAGCGAAAAGAGAGGTGGAGCCAATCCCATGTCGCTACCAATGGAGGGGGGCGCGACACTGGGGATCGATTACGAAGGAGGTTGGTTGTTTGCATAAATGAGACAGCAATGCAGTTGGGATGATTCATTCGAATAGTCTGCACAACGATAATGCTGTCGTAACATTGTGATGAGGACAATCAGGAGGGAAAACAACATGCGTGTACTATTTGTCGAGAAGCAGATCAACTATGAACCGCAGGGCATCATGCAACTCTCTTCAGTACTCAGGCAGGCGGGGCACGAAGTAGCGTTGGCAATTGCCGACCAGGAAGATCCTGTGAAGGTGGCGCAAGACTTTGAACCAGACATTGTTGGCTACAGTGTCATGACTGGTTCCCAGCGCTATTATTTTGACCTCAATCTGAAGATTCGGGAGGGGATGAATGGTCACAAAGTGATGTCGATCTTTGGAGGGCCACACCCGACATTCTTCCCAGAGATGATCGAGGAACCAGGCGTCGATGGTCTCTGTATCGGCGAAGGGGAGGGGCCGCTGGTGGATCTGGCCAATGCGTTGGGCAATGGCGGCATCAAGCCAGATATCCCCAACTGGTGGTTCAAGATCGAGGATGAAATCGTACGCAACCCGGTGCGACCACTCGTCCATGATCTGGGCGCTCTACCCCATCCTGATCGTCCGCTGATCTACGACAAACACGAGTATTTGCGCAACGCGCCTATCAAACATTTCATGGGGTCGCGCGGCTGCCCCTACCAATGCACCTACTGCTTCAACCATGCTTATTATCAGATCTACAAGAAAGAACGGCGCGGCAACCAGCGCCCCGTTGACATGATCATTGACGAGGTCAACTGGGTGCGCTCACAGTGGCCGTTGGAACACGTCTTCTTCATCGACGATCTCTTTATCATCTTTGACGACTGGCTAGAGGAGTTCGCCGACAAATGGCCGCGCGAGGTAGGGCTGCCCTTCTTCTGCAATGTGCGCGCCGATTTGATCGTGCGCTGGCCCCATAAAGCGGATCTGCTCGCCAGGGCCGGCGCTTATACGGTGAGCATGGGGATTGAAGCAGGCAATGACCGTCTGCGCAAGGAATTGCTCAAGCGACACATGAGCAAAGAAGAGATCATCGGGGCGGGGAATCTGCTGCGCTCGGTGGGCATCAACGTGACAGCTACCAATATCCTCGGTCTGCCGGGTAGCCGCCTGGAAGACGACCTGGAGACCATGCGCCTCAACGCCGACGCCAGAATTTCTTACGGCCAGGCATTTATCTTCCAACCCTATCCTGGGACCGAACTCGGTAAGTATGCCGAAGAAACGGGCTTTGCTGTCGGCTCCTTTGAGGACATTTCCTCTATCTCTTGGGAGCGCTCGACTCTCCTCTTTCAAGAAGTGGATGAAAAACTCCAGGTTGAGCACTTGCAGCGCTGGTTCGCCGTTGGCGTCGAGTATCCCTGGATGGAGCCGATCATCCGCCGCTTGATCAAGCTGCCTCATAATCCACTGGTGGATGGCATCTACTGGTTCATCCACAAGACCTTCAAGGGCTATCTGCTCAATCAACGGGTCTACGCCACCAAGTTCAATGTCACCAAGCTATTTAAGGTCGCTCAACACTTTTTCCGTATGAATTCATGAGCCTGGCGTGGAGGCAACAATGACAAGTCAAGAAGCGCTCGCACTGATCCGCATCTTTCTCAAAGCCCCCGACGATGCGACGCTCATGAAAGAGGTCAACCTGAACCTGCCCCGTATTGATGGGACCTTCTTTACTGTCCTAAACCAATCGGTAGAGCAACTGCGGCGCGAAGGCAAGCCTCAGATTGCCCAGGCGCTCGAACACCTGGGGGACACCATCCTGCGTATGCGGACGCTAATTTGATGGTGGCGTCGCAGGAGAACGCAGGCGGTGGGAGAGCTTACTGTATACCAACAGGACAATCAGCCCCAATAAGGTCGCGCCAGAGATGAGGATGCCGGCGGTGCGCACGGGTGTGCTACCCATATGCACATCAATCCGATGCGCACCCGCCGGCACATCGACTTCCATCAGGGCATGGGGCAGAGAGAGCCGGTAGTCGATTGGCTCGTCGTTCAACCGTACCTGCCAGCCGGGGAAGGCGTAGAGCCGAATCTGAACCACGCCCGGCGTCTCCATGACGACGCTGCCGCCAAAATGATGGCCGCGGCTGTAGTGGTCTGTCACGACTCCGCTCCCCGTGAGAATCCCCAATCGTTCGAGTCTGTCGTTGCTGAACTCCTCTGCTTCATATTGGGCTGTCAGCGGCGTTTCGGTGAAGCGTTCTGCGACGAGCGTGGTATAGCCAAACATGTCAAGATGGTCGCGCTCAAACTGAAAGATCGCCCGGCCATCTTCACGCCATGCTTCGATTGGCTCCAGCGATGAAGGCTGGCTGTACCCGACGCTGGCGAAGATGATCACCAACCCAAACAGCCAGAAGACACCATCCGCTTGTCTTTCCTGGTGGGTGGGTTGCGCTATCCGGCTCAACTGCCACAATGTAAGGCCCCCCAGCGCGCTGAGCAGGAAGACGACTAGCGCCAGCAGACGCCACGGAAATTGCAGCACAGACAGCAGCGGAACGAGCCGCCATAGCCAGTCAGCGCCAGGCGTCATCAGATAGAGCAAACCAAGGGTCGCTATCAACAGGAAGAGGGGCAGGCTGCGTTCTCGCCACTGACCGGTGACGAGCAGATAGATCGCCGTCATTGCTGCCAGAACCAACATCACCCCGATCTGAAACCCCATGCCATCGACGGCGCCGGCCGGGTCATCTGAGTAACCGTACCCCCAGAATGGGTAGAAGAACTGTCCCCAGTGGACCCAGTGACGGGTATAAGCGTAAGTGTCGCGCACCCAATCATCCTGGACGAGCAATGGCCCTTCGATCAGCAGTGGCAACACAAAGATCGCAACCAGCAAAATTCCGCCAATGCCGCCAACAGCGGACAGACCCACCCGGTGGGCAAGCGGCTGCCAACGGCGTCTGTCCGTCTGTATCCCATCGGCTACATACCGCCATGCTATCCAAAGCCGGAAGAGGATAAATGCGACCAGCAGCGGTGTCACAGCCAACATGGCGAAGGCGTGGGTGAGCATCAAGCCAGCATAACAGAGCGCCGCCGTCACCAGGCGACCCTGCCAGCCAGGCTGCATACCCCCCACAATCAAGCGGTCGAACGCCCAAAAGACCCAGGGCAGCACGCCCATTAACATAGTCTCGGCCAGCGCCGCACGCACATAGATGTCGAGCAGATGATAAGGCGCATACACATAGAGCAGCCCGGCGAGGACGCCGGCTTGAGCCGCTCGCTGTTCGCTATGAGCGCCATCTCCGCTGCTGCGCGGCCAGGTCAGCGCCCAGCGCCGGACCAAGGCGTACATCCCCCAGGCGCTGATCAGAAAAGCTACAGCCCACGCCGCCTTCACAGCATGGGTAATGCCCATGCCCAGTAGAGCAAAGAACTCTGCTACGTAGAATGCCAGCGGCGCCTGGATCAAAAAGGTAGGATATCCGTATCCCTGGCTGTGATGCATAGCCCACACAGGCCACAACACACCGCTACGGATAGCTTCATCGAACATGACGACAAAGAAGACGCTGTGGCGGCCATCGTGAGCGCTGTAAAAATAGCCGGGAGAGAGCAGGGGCGTCAGGGCAAAAAGGGTCAGCCCCAGGAGTAAGATTAGATAGGGGTCCAGTCTCAACTTACGCATCATCATGGGGACAGTATACTGCATACTGCTGAATTTGGTCATGAATTTGTATCTTCTTAATATGTTGGCGTAGGGGTGGGTCTCGGCGCCCTCCCACAGCGGGTGGACACAGGGGGCCACCCCTACTTATAGAGAAGATACGATTCTACGCCTTCCCCAGCACCGAGGCCAGCAGCGCCATGCGAATGTACATGCCGTTGCGCATTTGGCGGAAGTAGGCAGCGCGCGGATCGTCGTCCACGGCGTAGCTGATCTCGCCCACACGCGGCAGCGGATGCATGACGATCATCTCCTCTTTGGCCCGCCGCATCAATTCTTCATCCACCACGTAGAAATCCTTCACCCGGTCGTACTCAGCCAGATCGGTGAAGCGCTCCTTCTGCACACGCGTCACATAGAGTACGTCTACGCTCTCAATTACCTCCTGGATGCTCTCGGTCTCCACATAAGATCGCCCGCTACGCTGCATCTTCTCAAGGATCTCCCCAGGCATACGCAGAATTTCAGGGCTGACAAAGGTCAGTTCCACGTCGAAATCGAGGAGCAGTTTGGTCAGGCTGTGGACAGTGCGCCCGTACTTGAGATCGCCCACCATGGCCACTTTGAGACCATCTACGCGGCCCAGTTCCTCGACCACGGTGAAGAGATCGAGCAAGGATTGGGTGGGATGTTCGCCCACGCCGTCACCGGCGTTGATCACGGGCTTTTCGGCGTAATAGGCCGCGGTCGCCGCCGATCCCACCTCGGGATGGCGGATGACGATGACATCCGAGTAGCTTTCCAATGTGCGGATGGTGTCGGGCAGGCTTTCGCCCTTGCTCACCGAGCTATACTGCACATTATTGATGGGGATCACCTGCCCGCCGAGCCGTAGCATCGCCGCCATAAAACTCGAACTCGTACGCGTGGATGGTTCATAGAAAAGATTAGCCAGGATCTTGCCTTGCAGCAGATCGGCGCTGCCGAAACGCTCGACCAGCACACGCATCTCGTGGGCCACGTCGAAGATATATTCTAGACGGGCGCGGTTGAACTGATCCACGCTGAGAATGTCCTGCCCGTAGAAGCCATTTTCACGAGCGGCATCCGCTGGCTGCGAGCGACCAATTTTCGACTTCTGGGGTTGCCTTTGCATCAAAAATCCTCCGGTTTGGATAGTAAGGGCACGGGTGGGGCGGAAGCAAACGTCGCTTCATGGGCGAGCTTTCTTCCCGCCCCACCCGTGCCCTTACGATACGACAAAAAAACGAGACTAAAGTCTCGTCCTCATTCACGAATGTTGAAACAGCACCTGTCCGCTGCCCGGTTGAGCGAGGATGAAGCCATCCTCATAGACGACTCGCCCACGCAGTGTCACCCGCTCCACAAGGCCAAAGACCGGCATCCCGGCGAAGGGCGTCCACCCGGCTTTGGTATGCATATCCTCATCGCGCAGAATGGACTCGGCGTCCACATCGACATCGACGATTGTCTCCGGCTGTTCGGGCAACGCATAGATACGACGAGGAGCGTCCACACAACGTTCGACAATATCCGCCAATTCCAGCCACCCGGCGTGGACGGCGGTGAGCAGCAGCGGCAGCATGGTCTCCACCCCAGGGACGCCCGGCGGCGGCGTCTCGCTGGCTTTTTCCGCCAGGGTATGCGGGGCGTGATCGGTGGCGAAAATATCGATGACATCGAGATTTTCCCAGAGGGCGGCTACATCGTCGGGCGTCGCCAGCCGCGGACGCATGTCACCACGTGCGCCCAATCGCGGCAGGTCCGCAGTGCTGAGGAAGAGGTGATGGGGTGACGCCTCACAGGTCACCCGGCTACCCCGCTCCCTGGCAGCGCGGATCAACTCGATCTCGCTGCGGCGGCTGACATGGACAATGTGTAGCGGTATGTCATAGAGATCGCTCAAGTAGAGGCAGACCGGTACCATCAGATCCTCGGCGTGGACGGCGATGGGGCCGAGGCGGGAAGAAGCGGGGGAGGGAGAGCGCTCGCTGCGGAAGCCGCCAACTTCGCTCGCCCGCTCGGCCCATGTGCGGAAGAGGCGGTGCAGGCTGCTCAGTTCATCGATGCGCAGATTGCCAAAAGTATCGTTGACGTAGATCTTGAGGCCACAGGCTCGATGGGCCACAGGCAGATAGGCGTCGAGAGCGCTGCTGGTTGCGCCCACAAAGATCCCCACATCACAGACCGCTTTGGCCGCCGCCAGCGTCACTTTTTCTGCCAAAGTTTCGGGCGTGGCCGTCGAAGGGACGGTATTGGGCATGTCGAGTACAGTGGTTACGCCGCCAGCCAGCGCCGCCGCCGTGCCAGTGGTGAAATCTTCCTTGTGGGTGTACCCCGGTTCGCGCAGATGGACGTGTGCATCCACCAAACCCGGCAGTTGAATTTGAGTCACACGCATCCTCCTCATGGGTGGTAGGCAAATCGACTCATTTTACCCAATAATCGGCTGCGCGCCAAACTTCCTATCTCCTCACAAGAGATACACTATCGATAGCGAAAAGGTATTGTCAGGGGCAGGCAGGATGTGGGAAAATGAGTGAACGGTCTCTCACTACCACTCAGTGGGTACTGAGATCAGAGACTACCGATCCATGCCCACAAAGGAAATTCTAATGCCCAACTACATTTGCCAGACCTGCGGCACCCAGTTCAGCCAGAGCGCAGCCCCACCTGACCACTGCCCCATCTGCGAGGATGAACGCCAGTACAGCTATCCCAACCTGATTCCCCTACCCGCCGCCACCGTGGAGCGAATCGCTGTCGCCGTTGCTCCCTATGATTTTGACCGTATCTACGGAGCCTGGTGGGAACGGAATGAAAGGAGACTCCATGACTAAACCATTACGCGCCCTGATCCTCGGCTCTGGCTATGCCGGCAAAGGACACACCGAAGCGCTGCGCTCGGCAGGCGTTGAGGTCGTTGGCATGGCAGCCCGCACCCCTGACGTGGTGAGACAGGTCGCCGCCGAACTGTCCATCCCCCATGCCGATATCGATTGGCGGCAGGCGCTGGCGGAGCTGCAACCGGACATTGTGGCCGTGGGCACACCCGGCGGCGCGCACTTCGAGCCGGTGATGGCTGCCCTGGCCCAGAGATGCCACATCTTCTGTGACAAACCTCTGGCTGCCACGGCTGAGGAAGCGCGGCAGATCTGGCGCAAGGCGAGAGAGATGAACGTCAAGACGGCCTACGCCGCCTCTTACCGCTATCAGCCCTGCGCCCTCTTCGCCAGAGAACTGATAGCCGACGGCGCCATCGGCGAGCCGTGGGAGGTAGAATGCATCTCCCACTACAATCTCAATCCGCTGATTCCCTTTGGCTGGTCGCATCGGGTGGAACTGGGCGGCGGACGGCTCAACAACAACTTCACCCATAAACTTTCGATTGTGCTTCATATCCTGGATGGAACCATTGTCGCCGTCAACGGCGAGGCGCGCAACGACATGCCGGCTGCGCCAGTCGTCGAGGGCATCCACGATTTCCGAGAACGAGAAGCCTTTGCGCCTGATTCGACAGACGTTGGCGACATCGAGTGGCGGGAGGCCAATTCCGAGTGGAGCTACACGGTCCTCGCCCGCATGGAGACGAAGAAAGCTCTGCGCCAACCTGTGTCTGCGCTCTTTCGGCACGGCGGACTCCATCCCCGCTTCCATGAGGATTCGATGGCCTTCTATGGCAGCGAGGGCGCGATCCACATCCAGGGGTCCTATGCGCAGGGACCGTTCTATCTGCGCCAGCGCGGACAGGATGCGTGGGAAGAAAGGCCCGTGCCTGCCGCCAACCTCGCCGGGTTGCCCGACATCGAGGACAACACCCAGCGTAACTGGACGCAACTGGCGCGGGCGTTCGTGGCCGACATCCGCGGCGAAGGCGACAGCGGCTATCAGACGGCGCGCGACGGCTGGATCTTCCAGGAGGTAATCGAGGCCATCCGTAATGGGCAGGGGTGGACTGTGGTTCCACAAGAATTGGCGTAAACATCTGTGAAATCCGTGTTCTAATCTCTCTTCTGCCCTTTGCGTCCTTTGCGATGGACTTAACCGGTCGGGGCGGTCAGTTCGGTCTGGATATTATCGGGATCGCGGAGCGAGAGGATGGTGATCCCCAGGCCATCGCGATCCGTGATCTCACCATGTCCGATGCATTCCCGTCTAAACCGGCGTATTCCCAGCGCTCCAACTCGACAAATCAGCTTAAGTTGATACCGCTACTTCTAC
>JAHBVG010000056.1 GCA_019637695.1 Caldilineaceae bacterium
GAGGAGGCTCCCCGTGGGGGCCTCCTCTTTTTGCCTCAGGACTTACGCACTCAGTTGGCGCTTCTCGAGACCTGCCAGGTTTCAGAAAACCTGGCAGGTCTGCTTTACCTGGGTAAGTCCTGTATCTATAATCCAGGACTAGTAGATATCGGGCAGTTTGTCGATTCCGTTCGCCCGGCGTAGGGTAATTTAGACCGTTCCTCTTTCGGCGTGAATGACGATCTCATAGGGATCATCCCCCGTAGATACCGTCTGGATCACCTGATTGGTGACGCCGCTGATCACCGTAATGGTGTTGTCAAAGGTGTTCACGTTCCACACATTGCCGGTCACCGGGTTAACCTCTAGACCTGTGCCGCCGACGTCAGGATGCTTGCTATCGCCGCTATTGCCAACCCTCACAGTCGCGATGCGAGGCGCCCGGTTGACGTTCTCCACTTGCAGGATGTCCATGTGCCAACCGTTGTTCTCATAACTGTGTTAGCAAATATTCATATCAAAGTCATCAGTCAAATAACGGAAATCAGGAAAGAATGAGCATGCCCTTGAGGAGATTTTTACAATTTGCTTGAAACTGATATACCGTTTACCATACATCCACTATGTTACGATTCATCTGTCTATTTGACCCATTTATTGCTGAGTGAAGGAATGAAGAGCCATCGGCTCCGATTGCATAAGCTGACACTGAACTTCATCTACTGCTTGCTGGTCATCGTTTTAGCCGCTTGCCAGGATGCAACACCGTCCCCCACGCCGCCGCCTGATCCTGAAACACCGCCCGCTACCCAGCCAGCGGTGATCAACCCGCGCACGCCTGACCCAGGACCGTCCCCCACACCAACGCCTACACCCACGCCACCGCCGGACAGTGGAACGCTGTTGCTCTGGCACAGTTGGAGCGGCAACGATGGCGAAGCGCTGGCGCAGCTACTGGGATCGTTCCAGGCAGCATACCCTGACATCCAGATCGAAACGCTCTTTGTCGCCTACAACCGGCTGCCGCAGGCATACGCCGATGCAGTCTTCGCTGGCGGCGGACCCGATTTGATCCTGGCGCCGAGTTGGTGGCTTCAGGAATTGGCAGAAGTCGAGGCGCTATTGCCTCTGGACGATCTAATAGATCCAACCCTACTAGATGCATACTGGCCCGCTGCTGTCGAGAACATGCGCTACGGGGATCATCTCTACGGGTTACCCACTACCCTTGAGTTGGTGACACTCTACTATAACCGCGATCTCATCGATGAGGCGGATCTACCCACCACGACCAATGCCATGCTGGCCCTGGCTCAGGCGAATCCACAACAGGGCGCTGGCCTCTATGCCAATTTCTACCACCTCTACTGGGGGATCGGCGCTTACGGCGGCGCGCTCTTTGACGCCGAAGGACGGGTGATCCTTGATGAAACAGCGGGCGCGGCTGAATTCCTGACCTGGCTGGTGGAGATGAACAACACGGCGGGCGTCTACGTCGATCTCGACTATGGCATGTTGATCGACCGTTTCAAAAAGGGCGAGTTTGCCTTCTTTGTGGATGGCCCGTGGAGCATCGAGGAACTACGCAACAGCCTGGGCGACGCCATTGGGAATGCGCCGCTCCCGGCTGGCTCCGCTGGCGCGGCGAAACCCTGGCTCAACGCCGATGGCGTCTTCCTCAACCCGATCTCGTCTCCGCATCAACAACAACTGGCCCTGCGCATGGCCCAACATTTGACCACCGCTCAAAGCGGAACTGTACTGGCTACGGTAGCGCGACGTGTCCCTGCGCAGATCGACGCTCAGGTTACGGATCCCCTGCTGCTTGGCTTTACGGAACAGGCCCAAGTCGCGATCCCCGAACCTCACCGCCCCGAAATGGTCGAGGTCTGGGGCTATACTGGGGATATGGTCCTCAAGGTGCTTGGCGGCGTCCTCACCCCCGAAGAAGCAGTGATCGAAGCAACCACACTGATCAACGAAGCCAACAACAAGTGATCTCCTTCTCCCTCTGCCCTTTTCTCCTTTCCGCGGCGGTGATGTAGAATAGGCAGCAGAGGAAGCCAGCCGCCGATGGGACAAAACGAAGACGCATTTCAAACGTTCAATCTGAAAACGATGTCTGGCGTCTACCCAGGCAGCCGCACAGCAGTGATGCAGCGCATACGTCTGCTGCCGCTGACGGGTGATGAGCGATTGCCTCGTTGGGCGCGCCTGCTCTGGTATAAGGATCCGCCCAGTTGCGTCCTTCACCTGCAAGAAGAGACGCCCGAAAAGTGGCAAGAGACGCCGCTGCTACGCATGGAAGACCCACACGCGCAGACGTTTGGGGCGATCTTTCGCAAGGAGCTGGCCGCTGTTGGCTGGTCGCCCTTCACCTGTGGCAATTGTATCCACTGGCAGCCGCTACACGACACAACAAACGAGGATGGCATTGCCTTAGGACGCTGTGGGTGGAGCGACGTTGCCTCTTCGGCGGTGACCATGCCCGAACCGCTGCGTTATCAATCGGTGCTTTCGTTGGGATGCCCGGCCTGGGCCGTCGCCGTTGAGGATAGACCGCCAATCCCGGCGCTGCCCAGGGCCGAAGCGAGAACCTTTTCCACGCAGACGAGTCTGTGGCAGCAGTTGTGGGTGCGGCTGGGCCAAGAACGGCCGGAACCCAAGCGGCCATCCTGGGGGGAGGGGATCATTGAACGTAGCGGCGTTGGCGCAGGCACTGAACCCTGCTTCGCCTGTCAGGGGCGGATCGCCAATTTGGGGGCGCTCATCGTCGCAACCGACGAAGACGACAAACGCACTTTCAGTGTCTGGCGTTGTCGCCGCTGTCAGAGCTTCTACCTCAACGATTGGATTGACCGCTGGGAACGGCTCGACTCGCTCGAAACGGAAGAGAGCTATTACCGCCTTTCCCCAGTGGAAGCGGTAGAGTTGCTGGCCCTCTTCGATGGCGTCATCGGCGGCGAACACCCCGCTGGTCGCCGCGACCGAATGGAACAACGGGCCTGGCTTGAAGGCTTCATCCGAAACCGGCCCCGACTCAGCCATCAGATCCGGCAGGGACGGTAAAAAAGGCAAAAGGCAAAAGTGATGGCAGGTTGCAGGTGGCAAACGATCAATGACCAGTGACAAATGACCTATGACCAGTGACAATCCGCAATTCGCCCCTCGCAACTCGCTCCAAGAAGCAGAAAGTTCGACAAACGTTTGGGTCGCGCTGGAGGCGCGACCGCATGATCTGGTAGCTGCGATCTATGATCAACTTCCCTTCCCCCACCTCGGTCCGGTGCAGGAGGTTGTCTTCGATCTGGGGATCGTGGCGCACAATGGGGCCGTTGAACTCAAGGGGTTGGTCTTTCAGGGCTACAACGGCCATCAACTCCTCTTTGAACAGCGTTGGCCTGCTCGCATCCTTTCACAGAGGACAGGGGAAGCGGATCTGCGCATTGAGGCAGGAACCGGTCTGGCCGTGCGCACGCTACACTTTATGATCCACGCCTACGAGCGGTTGACGCATATCGAGGTAACGGCAGTGGCGCGTGCAGAAGGCGACGAGCAGACGGTTCAGAGTGTGCGCCAATTGATGGTGAGCTACCATGAACAGCAGACCGATCTGCACTTTCCGCTGGAAGGGGCATGGTGGGCGATCCAGGGCAGCGATTGGAGCGACTTCCACAAGTCAGAAGCGTACAGCCAGCCCTTCGCCCTCGATCTGGTCAAACTCGGTCCCGATAACACCGTCTACCAGGGCAATGGACGCTCGCTAGAGGATCACTATAGTTGGGAGCAGCCGGTCTACGCCACAGCGGGCGGCAAAGTGGCCTATGTCTGCTACGACATGCCCGATATGCTGCCCGGCGCGCTGCCCGATCAGGCCATCCTACGCGGGGATATACGCCGCATTTTGGGCAACGCCGTCGCCATCAGCCACGCCAACGGTGAATTCAGCTACTTCGCCCACCTTCAACAGGCGAGTATCGAAGTCAACGTTGGCGAGATGATCCGCCGCGGCGCTCGCATTGGCTGTGTGGGCAACAGCGGAAATTCGCCGGGTCCTCATCTCCATTTTCATGTGATGAACGGCCCTAACCTTTTCATCGATCAAGGGCTGCCCTTCAAATTCAGCCATTTTAGTGCGGGCGGCCAGTTTTTTGAAGAGCCAACCACCATCCCCACGCGTATGATCGTCGTCGGTCCGGATCGATCCAAGCCATCTTAACCACAGACAGGAGTTAGCGTAGATGACCACAGAACAGAACCACGATCAACACCAAGACGAGCCGGAAGATTTCCACCAATTTGTCACCGATGAACTCTATGCCGAACTCGTGGAGAGGATCGAAGGGCATAAAGTGGTAGGGCTGGCGCTCTGGGAAGAATCGCTGGCCGACGACGAAGATGAGAATATAGATCCCAGAGCGCGGGAATTGTTCGATTTTGATCTCTATTTAGAGAACCACCTCTATCTAGAGATCTACGCCGCCTATATTTTCCAAGATCCCAGTGGGGATGCTTTGCACGGACTCGATCCGATTGGTACAATGTTCTCGACCCTGATCGAAGAAGGCGTCTGGCTCGACGAAATCGCCGTCACCGAAGAAAACGAACTCGTGCTGATCCTCAGCCGTAACCGCCAGCCTCTCATCTACCTGAATGTAGGCGGTTGGGCAATCGAAGAATGGGAAACACTCCCCGACGAAGATTGACGAGACGCCCTGCTTCTGGCATGATATTGGCCCAACGGCAACGAAATGCCGCCACCTGTTGCCATCGAATTTTCCGCCACACCACAACCCCAGTTGGGGAGGAGATGGACAATGCTTCCTTTCATAGCTGTTGCCGTAGCTCGAACCACAAGCCGAAGCCCGTGGACGCCCTCTCTCTACGCGGGTCTATTCACTGCCGTTGCCGCTCTCATCTATGTTCTTGTGGTGGGGATGCCCATTGTGCCCGCCATCATCGGGCTGTTGATCGGGGCAGCACCGGTGCTGGCCTACCAATATTCACGCGGTGTCCTGGGCAGCGATTGGAGACCAGTGATTGGCGGGATTGTGGGGTTTGTCCTCTTTCTGGCTGCGATCTTCTTGCCTGCCCCGGCTGTGGGTTGGGTGACGCTAGTTTTGGCGCTGCTTTCGATGATCATCTGGCCGATTGTGGTTGGGGCGATGACGCCTGAGCAGTCGATTGGGCGGCTCTTGCTGGCAAGCTTGCTCGGCTTCATATTGGGGTTAGCCATTGCCTTTGTCGTCGGCCTGCTCATGGGCCAGAATCCTAACACTTGGCCAGGATTGGCGGGCGTTCTCTTTTTCTCCTTCTGGGGTGGAACGGTTGGCGCGGCGATGACTGCCTGGTCAAAATAGCCTGCGACCGTCTGGCGGTTATCCCGAATCAGTGCAATTGATCTTTTCATAAAGTAAGCGGGCGTAACGTTACGCCCGCTATTGCTTGCAAAGAGACTTATGTATCGCAATTCTGCAACATTGGAAGATGTCTATCGGTTGGCGCTACCGCAAGGCACCGAGATCCTCTTTGGCGCGGATCTGCTGACGCGCCCGGTGAGTTGGGCATGTAGCCTGCGCCCAAGCCCACCGGCTTTCCCTAAATTGACAGGCAACGAATTGGCCCTTGTCGATATGGAGGACTTGCGCCAGTTGGATCCGCGGATGCGGCTGGATCGGGTGATCCAAAGTTTGCAGCAGGCGCGGGTGGCTGCGTTGGCCGTCTTAGGCGAGGTGCCCAAGAGCGCCATCAGCGCCGCCGAAGCGAATCAGATGCCGCTCTTTGCCCTTTCCATCACGGATCCACTGGTGCAGGTGGAACGCTCTGTGATCCGCCTGATCGTCGATCGCGAAGGATATATTGCGGCGCGTGCGGCGGATATCCAACGGGAGTTGACACAGCTCGAGTTGGATGGTCGCGGCATGGACGCGATTGCGGCCCGGCTTCACCAATTCGTCCAGCAGCCCGTGATCTTCCTGCGCGATGATGGACAGGTCACCGCTCAGGCTGGTCTGGCCGATCTCGCCGACCGGTTGCGCGAGCGTCTACTCGCAGGTCTCCCGAATATACTATCCTTGCGCAGCTGGGCAGCCTCACAAAAAACGCAGAGTCTGGGCGAGGCGGTTGGGGTGTTGAAATTGGGCGATGAACGACTGCCATACACGCAAAGTGTCGTCGCGCCCATTGTGGCTGGGGAACGGGTGCAGGGCTATTGTCTACTGCTGCGCGCCCAATCCTCGGCTGACGCCAACAATATCAGCACAGTGGAAGCGATGGGCGCGCTCCAGGGCGCAGGGGTCGCCGCGCTGGAGTGGAGCCGCCAGCACGCCGTCGGCGCCATTCAGGAGCAGATGCGCGCCACTTTCCTTGATGATCTGCTGGCGAGCGAAATCGCCGACGAACAGGCGTGGATCCAGCGCGGCAAGTCTCTGGGCTATGATCTGAGCGCGCCCCATGCTGCCTGGCTGATTGAGGCGGAAAACATCCCCGATTGGCCCAATCCACTCTTCCAATTCATCCATGCGCAGCGGGCAGCGATCCCCACCAGCCGGCGCAGCGAAGGGATCTTACTCTTCTGGCCTTTGGAGAACCCCAAGAGCGCTCGCCAGTTTAAGGCAGTAGCGAATGATCTGATAGAGGCGTTGGTCAACCATACCCCCAAAGCCAATGTTGTCATCGGGATCGGACGCCCGGCCACCCGGCCCGGCGAATGGCTGCGGACGCTCCAACAGGCCCAGGAAAGCTGGCACATGGGCAAATCCTGGCATACGTCGCCGGTGACCTACTTTGGCGATCTAGGGCTTTATCAACTGCTCACGGCGCTGGGCGGCAACCCCGAAGCGGCGCGCTTCTTCCGCAAGACGGTGCGTCCGCTCCTTGACCACGACGAGAACCGCAACGCCGAATTAGTGGAAACGCTGGAGGCCTTCTTTGCCTGTCACGGCAACCTCAGCCAGACCGCAGCCCGGCTTCACATTCACCGCAACACCCTCACCTATCGCCTGGAACGGATCTCGGCTATCACCCGTCTGGATCTGGACGATCCCGATGCCCGTTTTTCTCTGCAACTCGCGCTGAAGTTGCGCCCAGTGCTGAAGAATCGGTTTTAATGGGCATCCATCGCTGAGTGAGAACAAAAAGGAGACGCCGTCCACGCGGACGGCGTCTCCTTTTTGTTCTCACTTTGACAGTAACTACTAAGCCCGATGCTCTCGGTGGGTCACGGACCCGCTTGGAGCATCGGAATTAGTAGTTTTACCTTTGACAACGATTACACATGCGCGCGCAGTGCATCGGCGACCTGGGTCACCAGTTGATGCTGGCTAAAGGGTTTGTCGAGATGATAGATCCCCGGCTGTTCGGAGAGCGCACGCAGTTCATCCGAGACGCTGCGATCCAGCGCAGTGACAAAGACAATAGGGATGGCCGATGTGCGCTCATCTGCACGCAGACGCCTGGCTACATCCAGCCCCGAAATATCGGGCATCATCACATCAAGCGTAATCAGATCGGGCAATTGTTCGGCTACAGCTTGCAGGGCTTCAGTGCCGTTGTAAGCGGTTCGGATCTCATAACCCACCCGCTTCAACATGACGCTGACCATGCGACAGAGAAGCGGCTCATCATCGACCACCAATACTTGATAGCGTGGCGCGGATGTATCTGTAATGTTGGTATTCATGGTTGAAAATGTTGTCGTCATGATCTGTCCCGGCCCTAGCAGATGAACGTAACAACGAAAGTCAGGTAGCTCCCTAGTGAGATAGTACTCAATGTCATTAAGTTAAGGCGTAACTCAACAAGCAGAAAGTGTTTTCATAGGAAAATCTCAAAACACAGGAGAGACTCCTATGGAAGCAACGGTAGCAAATCGGTACGAAAAGTTGTGCAGTGAGCTGCGTAATCGGCTCGAAAGCCAAGAATTCATGGCGAGACATCGCCAGCAAGAATGTGATTTCACACGGGAGCGTAAGCTGACGTTCCCTATGCTCATCTTGATGCTGATCAACATGCTGAAACGCTCGCTACAAGACGAACTGGATGAGATGTTTCGCCTTTTCAGTGGTGCTGAAGTGGCAGAACGTTGTGTGACCAAGAGTGCCTTCAGTCAGGCGCGTCAGAAGCTGAAACACACGGCGTTCATTGAACTGAATCAGTTGCAGGTGGCGCATTTCTATGCGCACTTTGAGTCAGAACGCTGGCAAGGGTATCGTCTGCTGGGCATCGATGGCAGCTTGCTGGATTTACCTACGCATGCAGCCACACTGGAGGCCTTTGGCAGTTGGGGGTCTCGCCACGGGACCCAAACGGCCAAGGCCCGGGTTTCCCAACTCTTCGACGTGCTCAACCATATCAGCGTCGAGGGTCTCCTTGCGCCCATCGCAGAAGGAGAGCGCCACCTGGCCCAACAGCACTTGGCCCATGTCGGCCCGGGCGATCTGTTGTTGCTGGACCGAGGCTATCCTGCGTTTTGGCTCTTTCTGGCCATCGTTGCCTGCGGTGCCGATTTCTGCGCACGGCTTGAAACGCATAAGTGGTCGGCGGCTCAAGCGCTGATTGCTTCCGGTGAAACCGACAAAGTGGTGACGCTCTCGCTGTGTCCTACCTCACGCGCCCTGTGTAAAGCCCATGGCTTTGAGTGTGATACCTTCACGTTGCGGCTGGTCAGAGTCGATTTGCCCAGTGGCGAAGTGGAGGTACTCGCCACCTCTTTGCACGACGCAGTCCGTTTCCCAACCGCTTGCTTTGCTGCCCTCTACCAGCAGCGTTGGCCCATTGAAGAGGACTACAAACAACTCAAGTCCCAGCTCGAAGTGGAGAACTGGAGTGGCCTTTCTCCTCTCGCTATTCGCCAGGATTTCTATGCCTCCCTTTTTACCAAGAACTTGGCTGCCATCCTCGCTCATCCTGCTCAGCCGGTTGTTGCTCAGCAGACGGCCACTCGCAAGTACGGCTATCAGGTCAATATGACCAACCTGCTTTCCAAACTCAAGGATACTATCGTGCTGCTTTTCTCTCGAAACCACATTCACTCTCTCTTGGATGCTCTTTGGCAACAGATGCTTCTTACCATTGAACCTGTTCGCTCAGACCGTTCTACACCTAGAAAAAAGTCGGTTCAGCGACGCCGTTTCCCTTCTACCTACAAACCGACTCGTTAACTTAATGACATTGAGATAGTACTAACCAGTTCATCTTACGACATTCACGCATGAGGGAACATGTGTAAATGGCGGAATTGGGAGATCAAAAGGTCAGCCGTGGATAAGGTGTGAGTACTATTCCTTGACGCCATGCTGACGGTGACTGCCCGCCGCCAGTTCTGCGCCGAGGACGCGCACCCTGTCCACACCGTCGGCGGAAGCAGCGGCCCTCACCAGCGCCGAACCGACGATAACGCCATCGGCGATCTCGGCGACGCGGCTCGCCTGTTCGCCGGTGCTGATGCCAAAGCCAATCGCCAGCGGCAGATCCGTGTGCTTGCGCACCCGCCCCACAAACGAGACCAGATTGGGCGGCAATTCGCTGCGCGCGCCGGTGATACCGGTGACGCTGACCAGATAGATGAAGCCGGTGGCGTGGCTCGCCACCAGTTTGATCCGCTCTTCGGTGCTAGTGGGCGCCAGCATATAGATCGTCGCCAACCCAGCTTTGCGGCAGGCATCCTCCAACTGATCCGCTTCCCCCGGCGGCAGATCGGGGACGATCAGCCCGTCCGCGCCGGCGTCGACGGCATCGGCCACGAAACACTCTTCGCCATAGGCCAGGATCGGATTATAGTAGCTCATAGCGCAAAAAGGTTGATCCACTCCCTGATCGCGCAACTCACGCATCATGGCCAGACAATCGGCCACCGTCGTGCCTTGAGTCAGCGCGGTGTAAGTCGCTTCCTGCACCGTCGGCCCATCGGCCAGTGGATCGCTAAAGGGGATGCCGATCTCAAAGAGATCCGCGCCCACCTCAGCCAACGCCGCCACGACTTCAAGGGCCTGCTGTCGGTTGGGGTACCCCATGGCATGATAGGGCATGAAGGCCGCACGCCCCTCACGTTTTGCCGCTTCAAAGACAGCCTGGATTCGTTCGACGCCGCTCATTGTACACTCTCCCCCAGTGTAGCCATCACTGTGCCCAGATCCTTGTCGCCGCGCCCGCTGAGGTTGACCAAAATGATCTGATCCTTCGCCATTTGGGGGGCGAGTTCCATCACATGGCCGATGGCGTGCGAACTCTCCAACGCCGGGATGATCCCTTCTAGATGGCAGAGGAGTTTGAAGCCTTCCATCGCCTGGGCGTCGGTGCAGTAGGTGTACTCCGTCCGCTCCAAATCGCGCAGCCAGCTATGTTCCGGGCCGACACTGGCGTAGTCCAGCCCGGCGGAGATGCTGTGGGTGAGAGCGATCTGGCCGTCCTCGTCTTGCAGCACATAGCTCTTGGTCCCCTGCAAGACGCCGATGCGCCCCATTTTGGGATCGGCAAAGCGCGCCGCGTGCTGTCCCCCTTCGATGCCGTAGCCGCCGGCTTCCACGCCGATCAGCCGCACATTTTCTTCCTCAAGGAAGGAGTGGAAGACGCCAATGGCGTTGCTGCCGCCGCCCACACAGGCCACAATCGCATCAGGCAACCGACCAGGACCGTCCTCACCGTCGCGCATCTGGCTGTACGCCTCGCAGCCGATGATGGATTGGAAATCGCGCACCATGGCCGGGTATGGGTGCGGGCCGAGGACGCTGCCCAGCAGGTAATGAGTGGTCTCAACATTGGTGACCCAATCACGGATGGCCTCGTTGATGGCATCCTTGAGCGTTTTGGAGCCGCTCTCGACGCCGCGCACTTCCGTCCCCAACAGGCGCATACGGAAGACGTTGGGCTGCTGGCGCGCCATATCCACTGTGCCCATGTAGACGATACACTCGATGCCGAGCAGCGCCGCCACTGTCGCCGTTGCCACCCCATGCTGGCCGGCGCCGGTTTCGGCGACAATGCGCGTCTTGCCCATTTTACGCTTCATCAAGAGCGCCTGGCCCAGCGCGTTGTTGATCTTGTGGGCGCCGGTGTGGGCCAGATCCTCGCGCTTGAGGTAAATCTGCGCGCCGCCCAGATGTTCGCTCAAGCGCCGCGCATAGGTGATGGGCGTGGGTCTGCCCACAAAGGTACGCTGAAGATAGGCCAGTTCAGCCATGAACTCTTTGTCGTTACGCGCCAGCAGATAGGCTTCCTCCAACTCTTCCAGCGCCGGCATCAAGGTTTCCGGCACATACTTACCGCCATACGGCCCAAAGCGTCCGTTTTCATCGGGCACGGCCCGGTAATTTACAGATGATTTTGTGTTCGTCATGGAACTCCTCGCTCAGAATATGAATGAAGAATGATGAATGGGTAAGGTCATGAATCTTCATTCGAAGGCCAAATCGACAGGATTACCCATTCTTTATTCATCATTCATTAACGATCAAAGATCACATTCACCGCGCGGCGCATTACATCGACGGGCGCATCTTCGCCGGTCCAGCGGCTCCAGGCTTGCGCGCCCTGGTGGACCAACATGCCCAGCCCGCCGATGGGTTTGGCGCCGTCGGCGGCGGCCAGTTGCAGCAGCCGTGTGGACGCCGGATTGTAGATCAGATCGTAGACGATCTGCGAGGGCAGGAACTCCACATCCTCATCCCAGGGCAGCCCTTCCACATGGGGATGCATCCCCAGCGAGGTGCAGTTGACGATGAGATCGGCGTCCTCGGCCAGCGCGGCTACATCTTCGGGAAAGGAGTGTACCCCAAAGTTCACATGGGGAAAATATTCTGCCATCGTTTCAATCAAAGAAGTCGCCCGATCCAGCGTGCGGTTGAGGACGGTGATGGCGCCCGCCCCGGCTTCGGCCAGGCCATAGACGACCGCCCGCGCCGATCCACCCGCGCCGATAATGAGGACGCGGCGCTCTTGCGTGTCCACGCCGTTAGCGCGCAGATCGGCGATGAAGCCGCTGGCGTCGGTGTTATGGCCTGTCAAGAGGCCATCCTCGCCGACGATGATCGTGTTCACCGCGCCGATGGCCTCCGCCGACGGCGTCCACCGATCCAAGATCGGCATCACCGCCTGCTTGTGGGGGACCGTCACATTGGCCCCGCGGAAGCCGAGGGCGCGCAGCCCGCGCACGGCGTCCTCAATGCGGTCGGGGGGGGTGGGCAGCGGCAGGTAGCGCCAGTTCATGCGCCGCTCGGCAAAGGCTGCGTTGTGCATGGTGGGGCTGATGCTGTGGCTCACCGGCCAGCCGAGCAGCCCCACCAACTGCGTCCTGGCGTTGATGTCGAGCGGAAGGGCGAAATTGTTGGATGGTTGAGTGGGTGATTGGGTCATGGCTTTGCAGCAGCGATTGAGGGATCAGGCGATTAGGGGATTGTCAGAGGCGTCGCCGACAATCCCCTAATCCCTTAATCTCCTAATCTCACGCCTCCCCTTCCGATCTTGATTCAGTATTTTCTTGGACCACCGCGCCCAACGCCCGCAACGTCGCCTCGAAACCGGGGAAGCTGTCGGCGGTGACGTAAGCCTTGTTGATAGTAGTGCCGCCTTTGGCGATGAGACCGGCGATCGTCAGCGCCATGGCCAGCCGGTGATCGTCGTGGCTGCTGACGGTGGCCCCGTAGAGCGGCGTCGGCCCGTTGACGACGAAGCCGTCATCGGTGGCTTCGATGGACGCGCCCATTTTGCGCAATTCGGAAACGGTGGTGGCGATGCGATCCGTCTCTTTGACGCGGAGTTCCTGGGCGTCGCGCACCACAGTGCGTCCACGCGCCTGGGTTGCCGCCACAGCGAGGATAGGCAACTCGTCGATCATGGTGACGATGCGCTCGCCGCCGAAGGTCGTGCCGCGCAATTCGGCTGTCTCCACCACCAGATTGGCGATGGGTTCCCCGGCGGCTTCGCCCTCATCCCGGTAGCGGATCTTGGCGCCCATCTCGCTGAGGGCGTCCACAATACCGGTGCGCGTGGGGTTGATGCCCACATCCAGCAACGTCAACTGGCTGTCCGGGGTGATGGTCCCCGCCACGAGCAAAAAGGCCGCCGAGGAGATGTCCCCTGGCACGGTGATGTCCAGCGGCTTTAGCGGTTCCTCTGGACGTTCGCTATGGACCGTGCGCCCTAGGGTCTGGATGGGCACACCCATGGCCTGCAACATGCGCTCGGTGTGATCCCGCGCCGGCCCCGGCTCGTGGATAATGGTGAGGCCATTGGTGTACATCCCCGCCAGGATCAGGCAGCTCTTCACCTGAGCGCTGGCGACCGGTAGGGTATACTCAATCGCCTTGAGTTTAGACGCACCCAGCGCCAGCGGCGCGAAACGTCCCCCCTGGCGGCCCAGGATCTGCGCGCCCATCAGCCGCAACGGATCGACAATGCGTCCCATGGGGCGGCGGCGGATCTGCTCGGTGCCGTTGAGGATCGAGTTGAACGATTGTCCGGCCAGCAAGCCGGTGAGCAGGCGGATGGTGGTGCCGCTGTTGCCACAGTCGAGTACGTCCGCTGGTTCTTGCAGACCGTGCAGCCCGACGCCGTAGACCACAACATCGGTGGAAGAGCGTTCCTCCACGCGCACGCCCAGCCCACGCATGACATGGATGGTGGCGCGGCAATCGCCGCCGTCAAGGAAGCCGCGAATGCGACTGCGCCCGTCGGCAATCGCCGAAAACATGACTGCCCGGTGGCTGATTGACTTGTCCCCTGGGACGTGGCACTGCCCCCGCAGCGCCCTCCCCCCGTGGATGGTGAGAATGTCGGCCATAGTGAACCTTTGGTGGATATTAGATATTGGATATTGGATATGGAGGATGAGTGACTGGGGATTAGTGACAGGTGATTGGGGCAGAACAGAGAGACCTCTTCCCTTCCCAGTCACCTATTACCAGTCACCAATCCCTAATCTCACCTCTTCCGCCACTGCGCGCGCAGTTGTTGCGAGCGGGCCAGTTTGGCGGAGAGCGCGGCTTCGTTGCCGTCGGCGAGCAGGGCGCGCAGTTCGTGCAGGTGTGCGTCGAAACAATCAAGCTGTGCTAGGATCGCCTCGCGGTTGGTGGCGAGAATGTCCATGAACATGCGTGTGTCGCTGGCGGCGACGCGGCTGGTGTCGCGGAATCCCCCCGCGGCCAGATCCCAGACCAGGGGATCGTGCGCGCCCACGTCCGCCACGGCGTGGACCAGGGCGCTGGCGAGCAAGAAGGGCAGATGGCTGATGGCGGCCACCAATCCATCGTGGCGCTGGGGCTCGAGGACAATTGTACGCGCGCCTACGGCCTGCGCCAACTCGGTAGCCAACACCAACGCCGATTCACTCGTGCGCGGCAGCGGGGATAGAATCCACGGCGCGCCCACGTAGAGTCCTGGCTCGGCGGCGGTGAAGCCGGCCTGCTCTTTGCCCGTCATCGGGTGGCCGCCGATGGGTTGAATGCCCGCGGGCAAGCGATCCATTGCCGCGCAGATGGCGCCTTTGGTGCTGCCCATGTCGATCACCAGCGTCCCCGGCCAGAGCAATCGCCCCAATTCGTCCATGGAATTGACAATCGTGCGCACCGGCGTCGCCAGCACCACAATGTCCGCGCCGGCCACGCCTGCGTGCAGATCCGTGGTCGCCTGATCCACCGCGTCCGCGAAGAAGGCACGCAGGGCCGTCTCCGTGCGATGGGCCACCCCGCGTACCTCGCGGCAGAGGTGACCCTGCACCAAATCCATACAGAGGCTGGCCCCCATCAACCCCAGCCCGACCACAGTTACACGACAGTCAGAGAGAGATTTGGACATAGGTAGTCTCAGGTAATGAGTAATGAGTAGGTAAACAATGTTTGGTGCGCTGTCGGCAAGATTGCGGTAGACGAACATTACTCATTACTCCTTACTCATTTCTTTTCTACATCTTCCGCCCAACAGCCTCGGCGACGGCGCGCAATTCCTGCATCAACTTAGTAAAGCGCTTGGGCGTAAGGCTCTGCGCGCCGTCGCTCCACGCTTTGGATGGGTCAGGGTGGACCTCCACCATGATGCCGTCCGCGCCGGCGGCGACCGCGGCTTTGGCGACCGCCCCCACAAGTTCCCATTTACCGGTGCCGTGGGCAGGGTCGGCGATGACGGGCAGGTGCGAAAGTTCCTTGATGGCGGGGATGGCGTTGACGTCAAAGGTGAAGCGGGTGTATGGCTCAAAAGTGCGGATGCCCCGCTCGCAGACCATCACCTGCATGTTGCCGCCGCTGAGGACATATTCGGCGCTCATGAGCAACTCCTGGATGGTGGTACTCATGCCCCGCTTTACAAAGACCGGTTTGCTCGTTCTGCTCAGCGCCTTGAGCAAGGAATAGTTCTGTGTGTTGCGCGCGCCCACCTGAAAGATATCCGTGTATTCGCCCACTACTTCCACTTCGTCGGGGCTCATCACCTCGGTGATGACCGGCAGGCCGGTCTGTTCACGCGCTTCGGCCAGATATTGGAGACCTTCCTCGCCCAACCCCTGGAAGCTGTACGGGCTGCTGCGCGGCTTAAAGGCTCCGCCGCGCAGGAAGGTAGCGCCGCCTTCCTTGACCATGTGCGCTGTTTCGAGGATCATCTCACGGCTTTCTACGCTGCACGGGCCGGCAAAGACAGCGATCTGTTCGCCGCCGATCTTGGCCCCGTTGACATCGATACAGGTGTTGCCCTCGACAAAATCACGGCTGGCAAGTTTGAAGGGCTGCATAATGCGGACGACGTTCTCGACGCCGTCCAGGGCCAAAAAGCTATCCTGGTGGATCTTGTAATCATCCGCACCGATGATGCCGACAATCGTGCGGGCCTCCCCCCGGCTGAGGTGGACCTTGTAGCCCATCTCCTCCACCCGTTTGACCACCGCCTCGATCCGCTCCGGCGCGGCTCCCTGTTTCATAATAACGATCATGGTTGGGAATCTCCTCTGTGTGACGGAAAAGTTTCGATATTAGACTTTATCGTGTAAAGGTATGAATAAAGAATAAAGAATGGGTGAGCATCTTTCACCACATAGGCATCCTCCCCGTTGTGAAAGATGGTTCCTCACCCCATTCCTTATTCTTTATTCATCTCTTCACGCCAACGCCGCCACCCGCCCATTGACGCTGGTTTCTCGTTCGGTGGGCAGCGTGGCAATGGATCGATCCACGGCGGCGGCGACGCGGCGCAGATCGGCCATCAACTGGGCGAAGCGCTCCGGTTTGAGGCTTTGGTCGCCGTCGCTGAGGGCGTTGTCTGGGTTCTGGTGTACTTCGACGATCAGGGCGTCCGCGCCGGCGGCGACGGCAGCCTTGCTCATATCGGGGATCAGCTCCCAATCGCCTGTGCCGTGCGAGGGATCGGCGACCACGGGCAGATGGCTGGCCCGATGCAGCACAGGAATGGCGTTGAGATCGAAGGTGTTGCGCGTGGCCGTTTCGTAAGTGCGGATGCCCCGCTCGCAGAGCATGACGTTATAGTTGCCGTTGCTCAGAATGTACTCGGCGCACATGAGTAATTCCTTGATCTCGCCGCTGATGCCACGCTTGAGCATGACGGGTTTTTGCACCTTGCCCACGGCCTGGAGCAACCCATAGTTCTGCATGTTGCGCGCGCCGATCTGAAGGATATCGGCATACTCGGCCACCATCTGCACCTGTTCCTCGCGCATCACCTCGGTGATGATGGGCAGGCCGGTCTGCTCGCGCGCTTCGGCCAGGTATTGGAGACCCTTTTCGCCCAACCCCTGGAAGCTGTACGGGCTGGTACGAGGTTTGAAGGCCCCGCCGCGCAGGACGGTAGCGCCGGCTTCCTTGACCATGTGCGCCACTTCGAGGATCTGCTCGCGGCTCTCCACGCTGCACGGACCGGCCATGACGACAACATCCTGCCCGCCGATCTTGACGCCGCCCACATCGATCACGGTCTGGTGGGGGTGGCTGGTGCGACCTGCCAACTTGTAAGGCTCCTGAATACGCACTGTTTTCAGCACGCCAGCCATCGCGTCAAAAACGGATCGCTCCACACGCGTCATGTCCCCGACCAGGGCGATCACCGTGTGGTCCGCGCCATAGATGGGATGGGTGGATGCGCCCATCTGTTCGGCCTTGCTGATTACAGCGGCGATCTCCGCAGCAGTTGCATCACTCTTCATTACGACGATCATGATTTTCTCTCCTTGGGGTGAATTGCGAATGGCGAATAACTGCTCTTAAATCTGCAACAGGGCATTTTGGGCGTTCATTTCCATTTCAGGCTGGGCGGCGCGTGGAAAGCTCCCCAAGAGTTTGACGAACGCCGCCCGGTTCAACAGGCCCAGGATTGCCTGACTGCACGTTTCATCCTGCCAGTGGCCCTCAAAATCAAGATAGAAGACATAGTGCCAGGGCCGATTGCGGCGCGGACGGCTCTCCAGCTTGGTCAGGTTGATGGAACGGGTGGCAAATTCACCCAGACAGCCATAGAGCGCGCCTGGGCTGTGCGGCGTAGCAAAGATCAGCGAGGTCTTGGCGGGATCGCAGCGCGTGGCCTCGCCCTTGCCCACAATGAAAAATCGGGTGTAGTTATACGAGAGATCCTCGATGCCCTCTTGCACGATCTCCAGGCCATAGGTCTGCGCCGCCAGTTTGCTGGCGATGACGCCGACGCCCGGTTCAGGATGGGCAGCCAGCTCTTTGGCGCTACCCGCTGTATCGTACCAGGGAATGGCCTTGAAGCCGCGGCGATTGAGATATCCTTCACACTGGGCCAACGCCTGGGGATGGCTGCGCACCTGGGCAATCTGCTCGGCCTGTCCCGGCAGCGCCAGCAAGCAATGGCGCACACGCAGCGAGATCTCGCCGTGGACTTTGAGATCATGTTCGAGCAGCAGATCGTAAGCTTTGTTGATGCTCCCCGCCAGCGAGTTTTCCACAGGCACTGTGCCAAAATCAGCCTCATCCCGATCCACGGCGCTAAAGATGTGATCAAACGCCTCACACGGCAGCGTTTCAACCTCTGCGCCGAAATGTTGGCGGGTGGCCTCTTCAGAATAAGCCCCATGTTCTCCTTGAAATGCGACTCGCGTCATGGTCCGATCCTTGCGTGATGATGGATGATTGGGGCGGGTCCCTGTGCCCGCTTATTTAGGATGGACACGGGGATCCACCCCTACGGATTGGCGGATACAAAAAGAAAGAGCGTGGAGGTTGTCTCCACGCTCTCGTTGCGTCCGTTCACGGCTGTTTTAGACAGCCAAACGTTCCTCAACCTGTGGAGACGGTTGCGGCAGGGTAAAATAATAGCCAAACCAAAAGTTGCCAAAAGAAAACCCGCGCCAGTCATGGCGCAGGTTGAGGGCAAGCAAGATCTCTTCTGCGGTGGGGCCGTCGAGCAAGGCGATAGGCATAAGCCTCTCTTCCTTGCGGATCAACGATTCAAGCTCAATATGGGTGGTCTTGACTGGCTTGACGGCACGACGCATCAGCATTCACTCTCGCAAATAGAATCGGAAGGAGCTTGGGTTCAATATTGTCGGCAGAATAGCACAGCCAAATTGGGATGTCAAACCAGTTATGCGGCGTTATCTCAAAACGCGTAGATCGCCTTCGCGCCGGGTGATGCGCTGTGCATCCATCTCTTCGAGGATAGCCTGCGCGTATTTGCGGCTGGTATCAAAGAGATCGCGGGCCTGGGCCAGGGTGATCGATCCATTCTCGGTCATAAAGCCCCGGATGACGGCAACCATTGCCGTGAAATCGTCCCCGCGGAAGAGGACGCCACCGCCGAGCCGAGCTAGTTGTCCCCCTTCGATCAACGCCTCGAGGAGCGCTTCGTCGCCGCCCAATAGCGCCAGTGTTTCGGCGGCAGTGGGCGGGCTGTAGGGGGAGGCTGCAAAATGGGCCAGGGTTCGCTCGACGGCGCGTTGCTGGGTTTGGTTAAAGCGCACACCAAAGCCAGCCTGCCAGATGAAACTATCATCAGCGGCGACAAGCCCCTCGGCAATGGACCGTTCCACGAGAGCGTTGAAGGCGCGCAGAGGGAGATCCCTGGCATGCCCTGGGCCGGGGAGTCGTAGCCGGCTGCGCGCTTCTCCTCGCGGCATACCGCGCTTGAGCGGATTGGCATGGTGGTAGCTCGCCAAGAGCGCCGCCAGAGTCTGGGTCAGATTTTGCAGCGAAGAACGGGTTAGCCAGAGGTTGCCGTCCACCATTTGGATCGATGCAGCGCTCTGCAACTCTGCCAGCGCGCTCTGGGCGGCCTCAATCCCCAATCCACTGCGCCCGATCAACTGCTCGATGGAAATGAGCGGTTCGCGTTCCAGCGTCTGCAACAGGATCTCATCCGGCGCGCCGCGGGCCAATGTGGCAAAACGGGCGAGGACGTCAGGATCGAAGCGCCGATAACGCCGGCGCGGGTGCGGATTGAGGATGACGCCGCCGCCCAATGTGACGCTGGGTGAGGGCTGACGCAGGATGAAACGATCCCCGGCGGCGACGAGGACCGGTTCGTGGAGGCGGAGTTGCAGCCAGCCCGTCTCGCCGGGGGGCAGTTCCTCGACGCCGAGCAGACGAGCGTGGGCCAGGGTCTCAGCGGCGCCGCTGAAAAAATCCACCAATACATTGTGAACGAGCGGACGCGGCGCGTCAGGCAAGAGACGGAATGAAACATCCAACAGGCGAGTACCGCGCAGGGTATCGACTTTACAGACGACCTGCCCACGGCGGATCTCGTCGGTGCCGATACCGCTTAGATTCATGGCAACGCGGCTCCCCGGTTGGGCGATCTCAATCGGCTGCTTATGGCTTTGCAGCCCGCGGATGCGTCCACGCGGGCCATCCGGCATAATCTCGACGGCGTCACCCACGGCAAAGTGACCATCGCTCAGTGTACCGGTGACCACTGTGCCAAACCCAGAGAGGGTGAAGATACGGTCGATGGGCAGGCGTGGACGGTTGCGATCTCGGCGCGGGGGCAGGGCGACCAGGGCATGGCTGAGAGCAGCGCGCAGCGCGTCCAGCTCGGTTCCTTTGTGCGCGCTGACGGGGACGAGCGTCGCATCGGCCAGGCAAGTACCGTCGAGGAGTTCGCGCACATCCAATTCCACCAATTCCAACCACTCAGGATCGTCGATGAGATCCGTTTTGGTAAGGGCAACGACGCCGGTAGGCACGCCCAATAGATCGAGGATCGCCAGGTGTTCGCGCGTCTGCGGCATGATCCCCTCATCGGCGGCGACGATAAAAAGGGCAGCGTCGACGCTGCCCACCCCTGCCAACATATTTTTGATGAAGTCGATGTGGCCGGGGACATCGATAATACCGACCTGCTCGGAAGGTCGACGCTCGATAATACCGACCTGCCCGGAAGCTCCGTTCTCCGCCCCGGCAATGGGGAGATCGATCCAGGCGAAGCCGAGATCAATGGTCATGCCGCGCTTTTGTTCCTCGGCCAGCCGGTCAGGGTTGATGCCGCTCAGAGCCTGTACCAACGCTGATTTGCCGTGGTCGACGTGTCCAGCCGTTGCGATGACGCGCATAGCATTCCTTAGTTGCCGTTGCTGTACCCGTCACCTGTGACGATGCCGGCGGTGCGGCGTGTGTTGTTCTGAGCGGTGTAGAGTTCGGCGTTGCGGCGCTGTTTTTGCCATTCATCTTCGAGATATTGCATGAGATCGTCGCGCTCGCGCAGCGCGTCTTGCAGACCATCGAGCCAGGCCTGGGCGGCGTTAAGGTAGCGGGTTCCGTAGCTTTCGTGCAATTTCCAAAGCTGGCGCAGCAATTCCTCGTGAACTTTGATATCGTGCAGAATCGGCGGGAAGTGTTCAAGCACCTCGCGGTTGTACTTTTCTTGTTCTTTCCAGAGATGTTCATGGCGCAGATCCGCTTTGCGCCGCTTCTTCTCAAAATCCTCGCGGAATTCATCCATTTCGCGGCGGATGCGCTCTTCGGCGAGCCGTTGTAATTCCTGCACCTGGGCCTGCTCGCGCTTGATCACCTCTTGGAAATCTTGAATGGTGGCGGCAGCGCGGCGGGCGACTTCCAACTGCTGCGTAAAAGATTGGATCTGTTCGTAGCCCCTGGCAACAATCGTGCGCTGCTCGTCGATGGCCTCTTGCCAGCGGTTGAGGACGGCCAGCCGATCCACCACTTCGATGCGCACCCGCTCCATAAAGTTCTGTTGCTCTTCGCGCAGTTGGCCGGGGATAGGCCGCCACTTTTCCACATCCACAGCGGATTTGCGCACCCCTTCTTCGACAACGGCCAGCCGCCCGATGTAGGCTTCGGAACGCTTGAAGAGTTCCACTGTCTCTTGTTGGAGTTGGGCAATGCGTTTGGTATCGCTGGTGCGCTGTTCAGCCAGGAAGGGGATTTGGCGTGTTCGCTCTTCGATCTCTTTGGCGACGATGGCAACCTGATTGCGCACATTGACGATCATCTCGTTGAGACGTTCGTCCTCACCTTTGCGCGATTCGATGGACTCTTCCACGCGCCCAATGCGGGGCAATTCGCGGCGAACTTCACCGATCTCACGGCTCAGCGCTTCGCGGTCGCTCAAGCGCGCCCGCTCCAACTCGCGGATCGAGAGGATGCGCGCCTCTTCTTCGCGATCGATCAGCGGGAGGAATTCATGCTTCACATTCTGGATCTGTTGTTCCAATTGTGTAAAGCGTGTCAACTGAGATTGTGTGTTGGCCAGCCGTCCCTCTAAATCCTGGATGCGGCGAGTTTGATCGATCAGATCCGCCGACTGACTCTCCATTTGTTGTTGTAAACGCGCGATTTCCGCGCGATCGCGACGATGTTCCTCGTCGAGCCAGTTGACCATTTGCGCCAATTGGGCAATATCCATGCTAGTTTCCTCATCCGTTTCTGTCCAGCACAAAGCGGACTACCATTGCCGAGTATCGCGGAAAATTATACCATTCCACTTGCGAATTACGAATTGCGAATTACGAATTACGAATTGCGAATTGCGAATTGCGAATTGCGAGAAGGATTGTCACCTGCCACTTGCAAACCTGCAAACCTCGAACTTGCCACCTGCAATCACCTTTGCCTTTACACTCTGGGGATGCAAATCCCATCAATTTGACCCGCTCTTTATGGGCTGATACAATTCAGCAACTGCTAAAAGTCAGGATGTTGACACGTTTGTTGTTTGCTGCTGCAAATTTCTTCGCAGTGCAGCCGGTAATCAGCCGCCAGGGTCTATCTATGTCCTCAATTCCCATTCAGGCTAGAGCAAAAAACCAGACATGCATATTGGGATAGACGCCCGCTTAACCTATCATCAACGGGCTGGCATTAGCCGATACACAAGGCATCTTGTAGAGGAACTGGCAAACCTGGACCGGGAGAACACGTACCGCATCTTCCAACACCGCAACCACCGGGAGACGCTGGTCGACGCCCCCAACTTCAAGCGGACGACACTCTATACACCCGTCCATCACCGCGTTGAACAATTTATGCTGGCGGCAGAACTCCTGTTTCAGCCGTTGGATCTACTCCACAGCACTGATTTTATCCCGGCGCTTTATAGCAAAATTCCCTCGGTGATTACGGTCCACGATCTGGGGTTCTTGCGCTGGCCTCACTTCCTCACCGAGGATAACGCCACCTATTATAGCCAGATCGATCGCGGCGTCCGCCATGCCCGCCATGTTATCGTCCCCAGTCAGAGTACCAAGAATGATGTAATCGGTCAGCTTGGCGTCCCCAACAACAAGATCAGCGTGATCTACGAGGCTGCGGCGCCGCTCTACCAACCGCTCCCTATTGAAGAAACACGCGCGGCCATCACCCGTAAATATAAGATCCCCGACAAATTTGCTGTCTTTGTCAGCACCATTGAACCGCGCAAAAATATCGGCGGCCTGCTCCAGGCGTTTCGTCATTTGCTCGACAAATACAACATTCAAAACACAGGATTGGTCTTTGTCGGCAAACGTGGATGGCTCTATGAGGAAGTCTTCGAGACTGTGGAACGGCTCAACCTCAAGGATTGCACCTTTTTTGTGGGGCGCGTGCCTGATGAAGATCTGCGCAGCCTTTATGTGGCGGCGCGTTGTCATGTCCACCCTGCCTTTTACGAAGGATTTGGTCTGCCGCCGCTAGAGGCGATGGCCTGTGGTACACCGACAATTGTGAGCAACACGAGCAGTATGCCCGAAGTGGTGGGCGACGCTGCGCTGCTCGTAGATCCCAACGAGTGGGAAGAAATAGCCGTTGCCCTGCACCGGCTGCTCACCGACGACGATCTACATAGCGAGTTGCGTGAGAAGGGATTCCAGCGTGCGGCGACCTTTAGTTGGAAGCGCGCCGCAGCCGAGACGCTCGAAGTCTACGAACATGTGGTGAAAGGAATACCCATCTCGCCAGAAATAGTGCGTGAACACGTCCCCTAAACCATCGACGACTCTCCATGAAAATACTCTTCTTGACACCCCAACTGCCCTATCCTCCCCGTCAGGGCACAACATTGCGCAACTACCATCTTATTCGCCATCTCGCCAGGGATCATACGATCCACCTTGTCAC
Organism: Caldilineaceae bacterium; assembly: GCA_019637695.1. Classification (GTDB taxonomy): domain Bacteria; phylum Chloroflexota; class Anaerolineae; order Caldilineales; family Caldilineaceae; genus RI-153. The sequence goes on from JAHBVG010000056.1 coordinate 23,484, forward strand.
TTTTATCGCGCCCGGCGAACGACTTGACTCAGAAAGTCCGCTCCATCAGCTTTGTGAACGCATTGAGACACTGCCACAGCCGCAGCGTCCGCTGTGGCGTCGCGGTGTGGAGACCATTACTTCACCCTGGCCCGACATGGGGTTGCGGCTGACAACGTCGAGGGCGCATCGTCTGATTCAGGGGCTGATTGCCACCCAATCCTATGCGATTGTACAGGTCGAAGGGATCGAAATGGCCGCCTATGGGTGGCGAGCCCTGCACGCTGTGCCTAGGGCAATGCGGCCCGCCTTTGTCTTTGACGATCACAACGCCGAGTATCTTTTGCAAAAACGGGCAGCGCTGGTGGATCTACAGATCCCGCGTCGCTGGCCGGCGGCGCTCTATAGTCTGATCCAATGGCAGAAGTTGAGCCGTTACGAGCGGACAATCTGCCGCGCCGCCGATGCCGTGCTGGCCGTCAGTGATCCGGATCGGGAAGCATTGCGCCGTCTGCACCCGAAAATTGAACCGGTAGTCGTTCCCAATGGCATTGACCTGAGCGGCTATGCGGCGACTCCCTTCACTTCGGCTGACGATTGCCCTACACTCGTCTTTACAGGAAAGATGGACTACCGCCCGAATGTAGATGCGGTCCTATGGTTTGCTCAGGCAGTTTTGCCATTGGTCGAAGCGCAGGTACCGGAAGTCCGCTTTCAGATCGTGGGGATGAATCCACACTCACGGCTAGATGCGCTGCGTGATAAGCCGGCCATTACCATCACCGGCGCCGTAGAGGATCCCCGCCCCTACGTCCAGAATGCCGCAGTCTATGTGGTTCCTATGCGGGTTGGCGGCGGCACACGCTTCAAAGTGCTGGAAGCAATGGCAAGCCAGAAGCCGATTGTCAGTACATCTTTAGGGGTAGAAGGGATCGCCGTCGGCGATGGTGAGGAGTTGCTGATTGCCGACACGCCAGACCACTTCGCCGCCAGGATCGTCGAACTGCTACACGATCAGAACGGAAGCGGCGTCCAAAGTCGAGCGTTGGGTAAGGCTGCATATGAATTTGTTGAAGCCAATTACACATGGGATCGAATCATCCCCAGGCTGCAAACTCTCTACCGCCAAATTGGGCCACAGGGTTAGGCCGTATCTTTTGGAGACGACGAAGATAAATTTCAGTCGGGTGTGGGCAAAATGAGTTGGTCGTCTGGGTAAGGGTTTGGGTGAACAGCTCACAAGTATCGTCTGCGTAACCCGTTGCTCGTCTGCCGTCCACCCAAACCCTTACGAATCATTAACCCATTCTGAATACACCCATTTCAGATTGGCGACGCTCCGGTTGGGTCCGTGACCCGACCGCCGCCGGTCACGGATCGGCGCAGAGTACTCTTGCCCACCATCTGAAATAGACCCGAACGATGAAGTTTTGTTGATCTTAAGCTCCCTATTTTGGTATTGTACGATGACAAAGACTTGGTGTATACTTTTTTGCAGGCAGAAATTACTTTCTTGGATTGAGAAAGCACCTCGTTACTTATAGGCCTTCCCAAGTTGTGTACGATGACACAATCTAGAGCAGAGTTAGCACTGAATTGTTGGAGAGACGTATGATAATGTAAGTAATTCAGTCATCAAGCGCTCCATCCTGCTTTCTATTTTCTATGCTCATTTAGAATAGCTCCCACCTGAAGGAGAGCTTTGGCAAAAATATGAAGAATAAAATCCGAGTTCTGTTAGTAGATGATCACCCTGTGGTGCGTGCAGGCATCCGTACACTTCTTTCTTCTCACGCCAATATTGAGGTTGTTGGGGAGATAAGCGACGGCACACAAGTTATTCCCATGGTGAGTGAACTCTCACCAGATGTATTGGTATTGGATGTACAATTACCAGGCTTAAATGGCGTTGAGATTGCACGGCAGATCAAGTCGGCGCAGATGCCCGTTCACGTGTTGGCGCTCAGCGCGCACGACGATATCCAATATATCCGCAACTTACTGGCGCATGGCGCTGCCGGTTATTTGACCAAAGAGGAAGCCGCTGACACCATCGTTGAGGCCATCCTTGGTATTGCGCGTGGCGAGCAGGGGTGGCTCAGCCGCCGTGTGGCTTCACAAGTCAGCCTGTGGACACTTAACCCCAATCCGGCCAAACGGGAATTGACCAACCGCGAACTCGATGTGTTGCATGAGATCGTCGGTGGTCTATCGAATCAGGAAATTGGGCGTAAGCTCAAGATCAGCGAGAAGACGGTTGAGAAGCATGTAAGCTCAATCCTCTCTAAGTTGGACGTCAGCTCGCGAGTAGAAGCGGCAGTGATGGCCGTTCAGGAAAATTTGGTGTAGCACGATGGATCACGACTGTATGAACGCGGCGAACTAAACTCGAAACGCTTTGCAGTGAGAATTTCTGCTATGTAAGATCCTAACCTGTATATTTCGTAAGGTAGGGATATCCCCCCTGGCACTTAGTGCATCCCCCCATTGATAGTTACAAATAAGACATGTATCCTTTGGGCAGCATACATGATCTTACTGTTTCTCAGAGTCCTCCCCTCTAATTCGCTGTTTAGAAACTAAAAGGTGATGGGTAAACAGCTTAGAAAATTGGATGATACTCAAGTGTCAATCAGTTCTTACTCACCCGTTGCTGACTCGTTAGAAGTCAACATGAATATCCAGCAGAAAAAGCGTGGCCGTATCCGTGTCGTCCTTGCTGACGATCATTCGGGCGTACGTTCTGGCATCCGCTTTTTGTTGGAACGAGAACCTGGAATCACCGTCGTCGGAGAAAGTACGGACGGCGTCGAAGCGATGCAATTGGTAGAGAAATTGCATCCCGATATTCTGTTACTCGACATTGAAATGCCAGGTTTGAATGGCATTGAAGTAGCCAAAAGATTAAGAGAACAAGCGTCGAATGTCCAGATCCTTGCGCTCAGCAGCTATGACCAACGTGAGTATATTCTGGAGATGCTAGAGCTGGGTGCGGCTGGCTATCTTGTGAAAGATGAAGCCCCAGAGTTGCTCGTCGAAGCCGTAAAGGGTATTTCTCGCGGAGAGACCGGCTGGTACAGTAGTCGTGTAAAGCGGCGTATCACGAACAGGATTCAATAGAAGCATTCGCGTTACACGCCTGCCATCGCTCGATAGTTTTTGCTTGTTCCCGAATTCCCCCTCAAGGAGGAACCATGATCCGAGTCTTGATTGTTCATGAGATTCACTTAGTTTGTAATGCGCTCGCCAATGTTCTACGTGATGAAGCTGATATGACTGTAAGCGGATTGGCATCTTGCCCAGAGGATGCAATGGCTCAATTGCAGGCCAACAACAACTGCGATCTGATCCTGTTAAACGTAAACCGTCCTTGCCAGGAGGTTCTCCATTTTATCCATGAGGTGGTTCAACAGAACAAGGATGTGAAGCTGTTGGTGGTGGGCGTAATCGAAGCCGAGGAATTCATCTTACAGTGTTTCCAGGCTGGCGCTGTAGGGTATGCCCTACGCGATGACACCTTAGAAGAATTGCTGCACAAGATTCGAGCAGCTTACCGAGGCCGCACGTTTGTCTCACCCGAAATTGCCGGCGCATTGGTGTCGCGCGTGGCCGAATTAAGTAAGTACGTCAGCAATGTTGATTGTGACGAGCATAATTTCTCGCTCCTGAGCGCCGATCTTACGCCTCGCGAACGGGAAGTGCTGCGCCACATTGAGCGCGGTTACAGCAACCAGGAGATCGCGGACACGCTGACAATTGAAGTAGGCACTGTCAAAAATCATGTCCACAATATCCTTAAAAAGCTCAACGTGGACAACCGCAAGCGGGCGGCCATGTTAGCCCGTCAGGTTCTGCCCGAACGACGCATTGAGAAGATCGAGGTTACACGACGCCCTTCGACTTCTTTGGCTTATGGAGCATCCCAACTCTACCGTCGCGAAGCGGAACGCTCTGCAGTTTGATCCGCCAATCAGCGCGCATCCCCTTGTGATAGATGGGTCAATTCCCCCGTTGATTCATCCATCACTACGAGAGAGGAACGGTCCCGCCGTTTCTCTCTTTTTATGCAGAGATCCATCATCCCATGCGGATCCCCCCAGGACTTACACAGTTCAGAGATCTGCCAGGTTTTCTGAAACCTGGCAGATCTCTGAACTGTGTAAGTCCTATCCCCTCGTACCACGGAACATTGCACACAGCACCGACGTCTATAAATCTTGAACAGGCAACTGAGCAGACCCAGAGCGCCGCGCCGCCCTCTCGACTTTTGTTGTAGACAACCTCGGTCCTCAGCCTGATTCTTAAGTTTGCAAAGCGTTTTATAGTGATAAAAACATCTGCATGGAGTGGTCTTCACCCCTTGCGAGGATATTTTCTCAGTTTTGAAAGGTATCGGAGGCCATGATGAAGATCTGGCAAAAACGTCGCACGAAAATCATTTTCCTTTTTTTGGCCCTGCTGTTGACAACAGCAGGCATTGGCGGTTGTGTGTGGGGACCGGTAATTGCCGAGCCAGCCACGCCAACGCCAACGCCAAGTTACACTGTCAATGTGGAACCGTTGGCGGCTGCGCCCGGCGACGCGGTGACCATCCGCGGTCAAGGATGGCAGCGCGATGGCGAGATCCTGATTGGGTTGAGCGATCCGCAGAGCGTCGCGCCGGCGCCGTTGATCAGACGCGCCTACGCCACTGCCGAAATCGACGATAATGGCGTATTCACAACTTCCTTGACCCTGCCCGTGGATGCCTTGTGGACGGAGCGCCCCGCAGTGCTGATCATCGCCTGGAATCCGACCACCGGCGAGGAGGCCAGCACTGAACTCTGGTTGCTCAGTCGCCAAACCGGCGAAACGACAGCAACACCGACGGTTATCGTCGAGACGCCGACATCCCAACCAGCGCAACCGACGGTAACCAACACGCCGACGCAGCCGGCAGCGACTCATACACCGACCCAACCCGCGGCGACCCATACGCCCACCACCCAGCCGGGGCAACCAACGGCGACCTTTACGCCCACGGCCACCCGCGATCCGTGGACGGCCTATGTCACCACCGATGCGCTCAATCTGCGTCGCGGTCCCGGCGTCAATTACAGCGTGATTGTTGCGCTGCGACAGGGCACGCGGTTGGCCGTATTGGGCCAGGATGCCAGCGGCAATTGGCTCAGGGTGCAGGTCACCAGCGGCAACAATTACGGGGAAGTAGGTTGGCTGTCTCGATCCTTCACCGATTTCCGCGGCGCTGCCGACGTTGTCGCCACGCCGGTTCCACCGGCTACAGCCACGCCAACCCAGCTACCGGCAACAGCCACACCGACAGCGATTCCGCCAACGTCTACGCCTGTTGCGGGCTGGCGCGGCGAGTATTTCGCCAATCGTACGCTAACCGGCAGCCCAGCGCTGATCCGCACGGACGCCCAGATCAACTTTGATTGGGGCGCAGGATCGCCCGCGCCGGTCCTACCCGCCGACAACTTCTCAGCGCGCTGGACGCAGACGCTGGCCTTGAGCGCAGATACCTATACCTTCAACGTCATTGCGGATGATGGCGTACGCGTCTGGTTGGGGAACGATCTGATCATCGATCAGTGGAGAGAGTCACCGGCAACGATCTACAGTGTGGAACGCCGCTTGAGCGCGGGCAATTATCCCATCCGCGTGGAGTATTTTGAAGCGACCGGCGGCGCAAAAATCCAATTCTGGTGGAGCCGCGGCAGCGCAGCCAGCCAATGGCAGGCCGAGTATTACCCCAATGCCTCACTTTCTGGAAGCCCAGTCGTGGCGCGCAACGACGACCGCATTGACTTCGATTGGGGCACAGGGTCTCCTGCGCCCGGTCTGCCCGCGGACAACTTCTCGGTGCGCTGGACGCAGACCTTCAACTTTGAAGAGGGTCTTTACCGCTTCCACGCGGTGATGGATGATGGCATGCGCGTCTTCCTCGACAATACGCTGCTCCTCGATGAGTGGCGTGATGGCGCTCGCCGCGAGGTCGTCTTTGAGGGTCGCCTCAGCGCCGGTCCACATACGCTACGTGTGGAATATTACGAGCGCACCGGTGTGGCGATCAGCCGCTTCTGGTGGGAGAAGATCGCCAGCTATCCAGATTGGAAGGGTGAGTATTGGAGCAACCCAAATCAGGAGGGCGCGCCAGTCCTGACCCGCAATGATACGCAGATCGACTTCAACTGGGGCACAGGATCCCCGGCTGCCAATCTGCCCGCCGACAACTTCTCGGCGCGGTGGACACGCACGCTGAACTTTGAGGCTGGCGTCTACCGCTTCAATCTGGAAATGGACGATGGCGCCCGTGTCTGGCTCGATGGCAACCTGATCCTTGACGCCTGGCAGGATGGCGCGCTGCGGCGGGTGAGTACAGAAGTCCCTGTCTCTGCGGGGTTCCACACAGTGCGCGTCGATTACTATGAACGGGTTGGCGGCGCGTCGATCCGCTTCTGGACGGAACGGGTGCAGGCAACGTCAACGCCTTCACCAACACCGATGCCGACGCTGACGCCGACGCTTACAGCAACGCCGACCGCTACCGTGCCGCTGACGCCCGATCCGCTACCCAGCATTGTGCCGTCGCCGACGTCAACCACGGAGCCAACGGCGACGAACACGCCAACAGCGACATTAGAACCGACGGCCACGCCTACAAACACGTCGACCGTTACCAGTGAAACATCGACAGCGACGACGACACCAACGGCGACGACAGATTCGGGCGCGGTGACGACCCAGACGCCGGTTGTCATTGAAGACCCGACGGCCACAAACACGCCATCGTTGACGCCGGAGCCGCTGCCTAGCATTGTCCCATCGCCGACCGAGGAACCGACGGCCACGAATACGCCAGTACCGCCGACAGCGACGCCGACCGAGGAACCGACGGCCACGAATACGCCAGTGCCGCCGACGGCAACGCCAACCGAGGAACCGACAGCGACGCCAACCGAGGAACCAACGGCCACGAACACACCGGTAGCGCCGACGGCAACGCCAACCGAGGAACCGACAGCGACGCCAACCGAGGAACCAACGGCCACGAACACACCGGTAGCGCCGACGGCGACGCCGACTGAGGAACCCACGGCGACGCCAACCGAGGAACCAACGGCCACGAATACGCCGGTCCCGCCAACAGCGACGCCAGCCGAGGAACCTACGGCGACCAACACGCCGGCGCCGACAGCTACGCCGATTACACTGGCCGCGACGACTGGCACTATAAACGGCAATGTCTGCCTACCCGAGGGAATGACGTCTGCATCGATGGTACTCTACTTCGACGAGGTGAACACAGGAGAGGTGGTTATGCTGCCGTTGAGAGCAGGCCAGACAAATTATCGTGTCTCACTGCCCGTAGGAACCTATGTAGCCTATGCCTGGCTGACCAATAGCACAGCAGGCGGCGCGTACACCGAAGCAGTGGTCTGCGGTCTGGACGATGCTTCCTGCACGGATCGTAGCCTTCGCTCCTTCCGCGTGCAGGCGGGGACGCGCACCAACGCCATCCATATCTGCGATTGGAACACCCCTAACATCCCCCCGGCGACGCCGATGAGCAGCAGAAATCGGTAAGCAGAATGAATCATGAATGATGAGTAACCAGTAAATTCTCTGGTTACTCATCATTCCTATCTGCTCTCCGCTACTTGTTTCCGCACCGCAGCGATGATTTTCTGATCCGTCACAGGGAAAGGGAAAGCGTCCAGCATTTCAAGCGTGACCCAACGCCAGTCGGCGCAACCGATGGCCTGGGGTTCGCCCTCAATCAGCCGGGCGTGGAAGGCGTGCAACGTAATACGGAAGTGTGTATAGGCATGTTTCACCACCGTCACCGGGGCGCCCACGTCAATGAGAACGCCCAACTCCTCGGCAATCTCACGGCGCAGACAGGCGGGCAGGTCAGCGTCATCCGCCTCCAACTTGCCGCCGGGGAACTCCCAAAGCCCCCCCAATAACCCATCCTGTGGACGTTGGGCGATGAGCAGATCCGAATGGAACGGATCGCCGCGCCAGATCACGCCGGCAGCGACATCATAGTGCGGCGTCTGCTTTTTTGGGGGGATCACCGGGCGATCATTTTGCACACCGCGGGCCGCAGCCAGACAGAGATCGTTGAGCGGGCAGATCAGGCAGCGCGGGTTCTGCGGCACACAGATCGTCGCCCCCAACTCCATCAACCCCTCGTTGACCACACCCGCCGCGCCGGGCGCAGAACTCTCGGCAATTTCACGCGCCAACACCCACAGCCGGTTGAGCGTCTCGGTTTCGCTGATCGGTTGATCAATGTCCCACACACGGCTGAGGACGCGCTTGACATTGCCATCAAGGATCGGCTCAGGTTGGCCGAAGGCCATGCTGAGGATAGCCCCTGCCGTATATTCGCCGATGCCGGGCAATGCGAGGATCTCGGCGCGGCTGCGCGGCAGCGATCCGCCAAGTTGATCCACGACGATCTGGGCAGCTTTGTGCAGATTGCGAGCGCGGGCGTAGTAGCCCAACCCTTGCCAAAGTTTGAGTACATCTTGCTGATCTGCGGCGGCCAGCGCCTCTACCGTGGGGAAGCGCACCATCCAACGGTGGAAGTAATCGATCACCGTCTCGATGCGCGTCTGCTGCGCCATGATCTCGCTGATCCAGACGGCGTAGGCGTCGCGTTCCCCGGCGGGAGCGTTGCGCCACGGCAAGGCGCGAGCCTGCTCAGGATGCCAGTCGGCCAATCGACGCGCCATCTCCGGCGCAGGGGATATGTGAGGTTGAATGGTAGATTCCTCCGCGACATTGAATCGATCCACGAGCGTCTACTATATCCCTCATCTGGCTCTCATGCAATCTGGGCGGTGAAAATACTCTACTGCCGACTCCTAAAATAAGCTGACAACGAATCCCCAATTTGTTGCTACGCAGACCGACCACGGAATCTCAGCGTTTGATTGAGGCAAAGGCAGAATGGATCTTTTATGATGGGTAGACAACGGTAATATCAAGATTGTAGAGAAATGGACGATGGTTCAATAAAGGAGAAGAACATGCAAATTCATACAGCGCAAGCGGAAGTTCGATCTGTTTTTATGGGCGGCGCAGTGGGTCAGGCTGTATCCGGCGTGATCTGGTTGCTCTCCACGGCGGCGGCGATGTGGATCAGCATTCAGTATGGCATCCTCGTGTTGGCGGTAGGCGGTGCGTTTATCTTTCCCCTCACCCAATTGATGCTCAAATTAGGCGGACGAAAAGCCTCGCTCAGCCCTGAGAACCCTTTCAATCAACTGGCGATGCAGATAGCCTTTATTGTGCCGCTCTGTCTGCCCCTTATTGGCGCAACCGCATTATACAACGTGAACTGGTTCTATCCTGCGTTTATGTTGGTGATTGGCGTCCACTACATGCCCTTTATTTTCCTGTATGGGATGTGGCAGTATGCGATCTTGGCGGCGATCTTGATCGGCGGCAGCATCGCCATTGGCATGGTTCAGCCAGATAGTTTTAGCCTGGGTGGATGGTTTACGGGGGTAGTTCTATTGCTCTTTGCCCTGACGATTGGGATGACGAGATCCAAAGCCGGATTTTCATAACAAAGTTCGATGGCGCTCTCTGGGGCCACGGGGATCGTCCATACGGCTGAGAAATTGACGTCGCTCCTCTTCGCGGTGACAATACCTTCTCCGAACATGGATCATCATTCCCATCATAAAGGAGCTTGCATGTCTGTCAGTAAGGAACGGTTTGAGCAGGGCATGACTTACGAAGGCTACAAGGCGCAGATGACGCGCAACCGTGATCGCTTTGACGCCGCCGAAGCAGCGGTGGTCCTTGCCCCAGAGGAGTTGGCCTATTTTACGGGATTGCCGCAACCGCTCGATGTGTTGGTGCTGGCCGAAGATTGGTGCGGCGATGTGATCGCCAATCTGCCCATCCTGGGGCGGCTGGCCGAGGAGAGCGGCAAGCTCAATCTGCGCGTCTTTCTGCGCGATCAAAACCTCGACATTATGGATCAATATCTGAAAGATGGTCAGTTTCGCGCCATCCCCACCTTTATCTTCTTTGATGCAGAGTTCAACGAGATCGGCCACTGGATCGAACGCCCGGCGAGTGTCAGCGAACTCCAGGCGCAGATGCGGCGCAAACTCTTCGCCACCGAGCCGGCGCTGGCGGGAATTGCGCCGGATACTCCCCTTGGTCAACTGCCCGAGGCGGCGCGTGACCGCGTGATGCAAGCCTTCACCGCCTTCCGCGAGGAACATCGACACTTCTCCAACAGCGAAGTGGTGCGCGAGATCCGCGCCCTCATCGAGCATGGGCAGACGCAGGCCCAGGAAAGTCCGCAGCCGGTAAACGCCGCCAACGGAATTCCCAAAGCGTCCGCCCCCGCTGCAAACGGAATCAAAGTCAGTATCACCTATTGCGCCGAGTGCGGTTATCAGCCGCAGACACTGGCGCTGACCTCTGCGCTGATGGACGCCTTCCTCCACGAGGTGACGGCTATCGAACTGCTGCCCTGGCGCGACGGCGCCTTTGAGGTCGTCGTCAACGGCGAGATGATCCACTCGATGTACCGCGACGGCGGCTTCCCCGAACATGAGACGATCATCGGCGCGGTGCGTAAGCTGATCGCCTAATTGGACTTGGGTGAATTCAAACGTGGTTGGGATGCAGAGGGGGCATCCCTTCGTGCGATTGGGGCGGTACGTAGGTGTCCCACGAGATCCAACGCTTTTATTCGGGAGGAGAACCCAATGGATTCCTTGCGTTTCTGGTTGGTGACGCTGTCCGCCGCGCTGTTGATCACGGCCTGTATGATGACGCCGCCCACCATTCCCCAAGCGGAATCGACGGAGTTGCGCGTGGCGGTGCTGCCCATCACCGATGTGATCCCCTTTTACGTGGCCCAGAGCGAAGGAACTTACGCCGAACAGGGCATCAAGGTGGAATTGATCCCCGTAGCCAGCGGCTCAGAACGGGATACGCTGCTCCAGGCCGGGCAAGCCGATTGTGTACTCAACGAAGTGCTGGGGACCATCCTCTTCAATGCGGGCGAGGGTGAGGAACTGCGCGTCATCGCCACGGCCCTGCGCGCCTTCCCCGAGGCGGCCCATTTCTATCTGCTCGCGTCCCCGCAGAGCAGGATCACAAACGTCGATCAACTGCCAGGGCGCACCATCGCCATCGCCGAGAATACCATCATCGCCTATTGGACGGATCGGCTCTTGGCCCGCGCTGGCATCGCCCCCGACAGTGTGGACCGAACGAGTGTGCCGCGCATCCCTGTGCGGCTGGAGCTGTTGATGAACGGCCAGGTGGACGCGGCGGTGCTGCCCGATCCGCTGGGATCGCTGGCGATCCTCGGCGGCGCGCCGCTGCTGCTGGACGATACTGTTGCGCCCGAACTGGGCCTGAGCGTGATCAGTTGCCGGGCCTCGGTGCTGGCCGCACAGCCCAATACCGTGCGCGCCCTCCTCGCTGCCTGGGACGACGCCGTATCCGCGATCAACGCCGATCCCCAGCGTTTCCGCAACATCCTCACCGAGAACACACGGGTCCCCGAACCGCTGCAAGATCGCTACGATCTGCCGCCCTTCCCTGTGGAAGAGATCCCCACCATCGCCGAAGTCGAGGATGTGGTCAACTGGGCGCTGGAGACCGGGCTGATCAGCGAAGTGATCTCCTATGAGGAGATTGTGAGCGACGCGCGATCCAATCCGGAATGAGGAATGCGGAATGCGCAATAGCAGAGGTGGCACGTGGCAACAACTCGCAACTCGCCCCTCGCAATTCCTCATGAATCACGAATCACACAATATCCAATACCCAATACCCGCTATCCAATCTCCCATGCCCACCATCGCCGAAGTTGACAACTTAACCTTCCGCTACGGGGATCGGCAGCCGCCGGTCTTTGACGGTTTTTCGTGGCGCGTAGAGGCGGGCGAGATGTGGGCGGTGTTGGGCCCGTCTGGCTGTGGCAAGAGTACGTTGCTCTATTTGCTGGCCGGTCTGCGCCAACCCACGAGTGGAGAGATCCGCGTGGAAGGGAGCCTGCTCTCTCGGCCGCGTGCATCGACGGGGTTGATCTTGCAGGGTCATGGACTGATGCCCTGGGCTACCGTCTGGGAAAATGCCGCCTTGGGCGCGCGCATTGGTCACTTCTACAAATGGAAGGGCGAACGCGCTGGCGAAGTTCGCCCCTATCCGCCGCCCTTGCCCCTGGATGACGCCGACCGCTGGCTGGCCCGGCTGGGTCTGGCCGATCTGCGCGACAAGTACCCATCTCAACTCAGCGGGGGACAGCAGCAACGGGTAGCGATTGCGCGCACACTTGTGCTGCGTCCGCGCCTGCTGCTTATGGATGAACCCTTCAGCGCGCTGGACACTGTCACCCGCGGCGATCTGCAAGGGCTGGTCCTCGCGCTGCAAGAGGAACTCAAGATGACGAGCGTCCTCGTGACCCACAACATCGAAGAAGCAGCGCTGCTGGGGCGGCGCATCCTCGTGCTACATCGTCCACCCAACCGATCCCCTCAGATCGTGGAAAATCCGCAGGCCGGCGCGCTCGATTATCGACAGGGGGAAGCCTTCCACGCGGTGATTGGACAATTACAGCAGTTGCTCGCCCAGGATGGGGAGAGTTTGCGATGAGATGGCGGCAGATCCTTTTTGGGTTGATCCTCACCTTGCTGCTCTGGCAATTGGCGGCGTGGGCGTTGCAGCGATCCATCCTGCCGCCGCCAGGACCGGTGCTGATGGCGCTGGGCCGAGAATTGGTGGGCGGCGCGCTGGGCCGTCACTTTCTGGTCAGCACAGGACGGGTGATCGCGAGCATCCTGCTTTCGCTACTCCTCGCAGTTCCGGCGGGGCTGGCGTTGGGCCAGAGCCGGACGCTCAACCGTATCTTTTCGCCGCTGGTCTATATCGCCTATCCCATGCCCAAAGTGGTGTTGATGCCGATCTTCTTGCTACTGTTGGGGATCGGCGACGCCAGCAAGATCGCGCTGATCACCGTGATCCTCTTTTTTCAGATCCTCGTAGTGGTGCGCGATGAAGCGCTGGCGATCCGCCCGGAGCTGCTCATGAGCCTGCGCTCGCTGGGGGCCGGACGGCTGGCGCTGCTGCGCTTCGTCTACATCCCCGCAGTGCTGCCCGCTATGCTCACATCCCTGCGCCTTAGCGTAGGGACAGCGGTAGCGGTCCTCTTTTTGGCGGAAAGTTTCGCCACCACCGATGGTCTGGGCTACTACATTATGGTAGAAAGCTGGAGCCGCGTCGCCTACGTGCAGATGTACGCTGGCGTCGTCGCCATGAGCCTGCTTGGCCTTGCCCTCTACTATCTTACGGACTGGCTCGAACGGCGGCTGGCTCCGTGGCTCTTTTTGGAACAGTAGAACGCTGCCCCTACCTTTTCAATACTTTTGACCTGGGCTGACCTTTGATATAATGGCCGAGATCACCAAACTTCCTCTCTAAAAAGAGGAGCAACTATCTTATCCTCGTCTGTCTCTCTCTATCAAACTTAGATTCTGTAAGGAGAAAACCCATGAATCACTCTCGCAGAGTCCGCTTTGACTGGATCGTCATTGCCTTGCTCTTAGCTGCCTTGATGCTGGCTGGCTGTCCTGCGCCAGCGGCGCCGGGTGCAGCGCCGGCTACCGATGGCGTAGCGGCGCCGGCGGCGCCCGACGCTTCCTCGCTAGCCACGATTACCTTTGTGCAGGAACCGGACAACCTGAGCCCGCTCTATACCACCATGTGGTTTAGCATCATCCTGCGCCAGCTCTGGCTGGTTGGCTTATGGAGCTTCGACGACAATCTGGAACCTGTGCCCCAACTGGCGCGCGAGATCCCCAGCGCCGACAATGGCGGCATCTCTGAGGATGGACGCACCATCACCGTCCACCTGCGCGAGGACGCCACCTGGTCTGACGGCGAGCCGGTGACCGCCGCAGACTTTGTCTTCACCTACGACGCCATTATGGATGACCGCAATACGGTGATTTCTCGTGCGCCTTACGATCTCAATGTAGAAAGCGTCGAAGCGACGGATGATCACACGTTGGTGGTCACCTTCAACGAGCCTTACGCGCCCTGGCTCGCCACGCTCTTTACCTATGTGTTGCCCGAACATGTGCTGGGGCCAGTGATGGAATCTGCCGGCACGCTGGATGGCGCCGATTGGAATCGTATGCCAGGCGTCGGCGTTGGTCCTTATATCTTCAGCGAATGGGAATCGGGCAGCCATATTCTCTTCACCCGCAACGAAAACCACTGGCAGCCGGGCAACATTGAACGCATCTTCGTGCGCATTATCCCCGACGACGCCGCGCAGATCGCAGCGATCAAGGCTGGCGGCAGCGATATTGGCGTCTTCATCAGTTTCCCCGATGTGCCTGAGTTGCAGGCATTAGGAACGCTGGAAGTTGTCTCCACGGCTTCCGGTTTCATGGAAGGGTGGTTCTTCAATTTTGGTGAAGACGGTCACCCTGCCCTGCAAGATGTGCGTGTGCGCCAGGCGCTGGCCCACGGCTTTGACCGCTGGCAGATCACACAGGATCTGCTGCTGGGTCTGAGCGAGCCGCCCGCCTCGCCCTGGGATCTCAGCCCCTACGCCAGCCCCGACGTTCAGCCGATCCCCTACGATCCTGAGCGGGCAGCGGAACTGCTGGACGAAGCTGGTTGGACCATGGGCGCCAGCGGCGTGCGCGAAAAGGATGGCGAACAACTCATTCTGCGCTATGTTACCAACACACGTCGACTGCGCCTGGATACACAGGTGGTCGTGCAGGACATGTTCCGCGATCTGGGCGTCGAGTTTGAGTTGATCAACCACCCCAGCGACATCTTCTTTGGCGGTTATGCGGAAGGCGGCGCCATTGCCACTGGTCAATACGACATTGCCGAGTGGTCGAGCCAGCCCAATTTCCCCGATCCAAACACAAACCGCTGGCTGTGCAGTGAGATCCCCTCAGATGAGAATCCAGTCGGTGGAAACTGGAACTTCTACTGTAACGAGGAATTGGACTCACTCTTCCAAGCACAGTCAACAACGGTTGATCTGGCAGAGCGCATCGCTATCTTTGCCGACATCGAGCGCATCCTTCAAGAGGAGATGATCTGGCTGGGTGTCTGGCAGGATAACGATCTGTGGACGGTGAGCAACCGCCTGGGCAACGTCCGCCTGTCGGGTGCTGATCCTTTCTGGAATATTGGTGAATGGACGATTGAGTAATGAGTAATGAGTAATGAGTAATGAGTAATGGGTAATCTCGTCGACGGATTTGATTCCTACAAGGGACCCAGTTTCTCGAAACGACTTTATTCATTACTCATTACTCATTTCTGATTGCGGAGGTCAGGTTGACACGTTACATTGTCCGTCGCGTCTTACAAGCCATTCCGCTACTTTTCATCATCAGCGTGATCCTCTTTCTGCTCATGTCGAACATGGGCGATCCACTGGCGACAATGGGAGGGCGTCAGCCACCGCGCGGCGAGGATCGGGCTCGCCTGGCCCGTCAGCTTGGCTTAGATCAGCCTATCTACATCCAATATGTTTACTGGCTGGTGGGCAACGACTGGCGGATGGTCGATGTCAATGGCGATGGCACGCCAGACACCTACGGCAACCGGCGCGGCATCCTGCGCGGGGATTGGGGCACGTCGCTGGTGACGCGCCGCCCGGTGCTGGAGATGATCGGTCAGCGGCTCCCGAATACGTTGATCCTCATGTTGACGGCCCAGATTGTGATCCTGAGTGTCTCGTTGACGATCGGCATCTACTCGGCGCTGCGCCAATATTCGTTTGTGGACAACGCCGTGACCGCCTTCTCGTTTGTCGGCTACTCCATGCCGATCTTCTGGCTGGCGCTGGTGCTGATCTACGTTTTCGCCGTCCACTTTAAGCGGATCGGGCTGCCCTATTTGCCCACGGGCGGCATGTACGATCCGGTAGTAGGGCGCACCGCTGCCCAGTTGATCTGGCATTTGGTGCTGCCGGTTGCCAGCCTGTCGGTGATCAGCGTGGCCGCCTACAGCCGCTATGTGCGCGCCAGTATGCTCGAAGTGATCGGGCAGGATTACATCCGCACGGCGCGCAGCAAGGGGCTGACGGGGCGGGTAGTCCTCTGGCGACACGCGTTGAAAAACGCTGCCTTGCCGCTGGTCACCCTGGTTGGGCTGGATCTGCCCCTCTTGCTGGCCGGAGCGGTGGTCACCGAGCGCATCTTCGCCTGGCCGGGGATGGGGCGGCTCTTCCTCGATCACGTAGAACGAACCGACATCCCCGTGCTTATGGGCATTTTGATGATGGTCTCGACAGCGGTGGTGGTCTTCCAACTTCTGACCGACATCGTCTATACCTTCCTCGATCCGCGGATCCGATATAGTTGACGGCGGACCGCAGAGGGCGGACCGTAGACGGCAGACCGCAGGCGAAGGACGATACAGCTTGTTCACGCACCACGCACTACGCACTACGCAATTTTGAATACGGGAGTAGACCGCCGATGAGTTCTTCTGTTGTCGATTCTGGCGTGGCCGAGAGGGATCCGCAAGGAGTGCGCAGAAGTCTCCTTGAGGAGAATCTGGCGAGGGATAAGGCCGTTTCGCCAGCGCGCATGGCTTGGCAGCGCTTCCGCCGCCATCGCATGGCGTTGGTGGGGACCATGATCCTGCTGGCGCTGATCCTCTACGTGGTGGTGGGCGCGATGATCTTCCCTGAATCGTTTGCCAACCAGACGGCGACGGCCAAACGTCTCAACCCGCCCTCTATGGAACATCCCTTTGGCACTGACGCCGTTGGGCGAGATGTGCTGGCGCGGACGATCTACGGCGGGCACATCTCCTTGCTGATCGGCATCTCGGCCATGAGCGTTTCTTTGATGCTGGGTGTACTCGTCGGCGCGCTCGCCGGCTACTATGGCGGCCTGCTCGATAGCGTCCTAATGCGCGTGACGGAAGCCATGTTCAGCATACCCAGTCTCTTTTTGTTGATCGTCATGTCCAAATTCTTCAGCGGACAGATCCCGGATATGACGCTCTTTGGCCGTACGTTTAGCGGCAGCGTCGTGGTGATCATCATTGTGATCGGCTTCACCAGTTGGATGTACCTGGCGAGGATCGTGCGCGCCAACTATCTTTCGTTGAAGGAACGTGAATTTATCCTGGCGGCGCGCTGTCTGGGCGTACCCAACCGCCGCATCATCCTCAACCACATTTTGCCCAACACGCTGGCGCCGATCATCGTGGCGGCAACATTGGGCGTGGCGGCTGCGATCCTCTCAGAAGCTTATGTCAGCTTCCTGGGGTTGGGCGTACGCCAGCCGACGGCCAGTTGGGGCAATATGCTCGAAGGCTCCTACACCTATGTAGAGACCGCGCCCTGGCTCTGGTTCTTCCCCGGCATACTCACCGTCTTGACTGTCCTCAGCATCAATTTCATCGGCGATGGCCTGCGCGACGCGCTCGATCCGCGCAGTTTGCGGTGAGATGGGGGACTGGGGATTGGGAGCGCATTGCCCATCACTTGTCACCTGCAAACTTGCCACCTTTGCCGCCATTCAGCACTCCGCATTCCCCATTCCGCACTCCCCTTGAGGTGTTCCCTTGAATTTCTGGCATCCCATTGGATTGGCGATCAGTTTTTTCGTCATTTACGGCTCGCTCAAGGATGATCGATCCCTGCGCACGGACCCCGATGGCTTCATTCTGCGCACTCTGCGCGGGGAGACACTGGGCTACTACCTGACCCTCCACTCTGCGATTGGACGCATCACCCGCTACGCCGCTGTGGAATTAGCCGCCATTCAGGACGCGACAGAGCGCCGCCAACGCCTTGAAGCGCTCGTCCTCGCCATGCCCCACAAAGATCGCATCCTACGCATGACGCTCTGGGAGATCCGCTTTCGGCTGGTGGTCTTTGTCGCGATTGCGGTTGTGTTGAGTTATGATCTGATATGGTAGCAGTTGGCAGTTAGTAGCTAGCCCAGTCCCCAATCTCCAGTCCCCAATCCCCTCCTGCTTTGGCATCCCCCCAACAGAGTCTGCCGCTCACTTCCTCTATACTCTTTTCACTTGTTCTGTTTTTCTCAATCTCAGTAAAGTTGACGTCAAAGGTAGCGAAACAATGGCCCTAGAAACCAAGCGTGTTGCAGCCTCGACGCTGTCGAACGGCGCAGCGCAGGCGGAGGTTGCTCCGTTGGTGCGCTTGCACAATTTGAGCAAATCCTATCGCGAGGCCGGGCAGGATCATCTCGTGCTGGCCTCCATCGATTGGAATTTTCCCGTTGGGCAGTTTTCATGTCTCTTCGGCAAATCGGGCAGCGGAAAGAGTACCCTGCTCAATCTCATCTCCGGCATCGACCAACCCAGCGGCGGACAGGTCTTTATTCGCGAAGGGGACGCAGAGGTGGAGATCACCGGCCTCAGCGACCGCGAGCGCACCCTCTTCCGCCGCCGCAACATTGGGATCGTCTTCCAATTTTTTAACCTGATCCCCACGCTGACGGTCTTGGAAAATGTGAGCCTGCCCATCGAACTGGCGGGCAGCGACCGCAAAGGGCATCGCCGCGCCGCCACGCTGCTGGAGCGGGTAGGGCTGGGCGACCGGCTGGACAGCTATCCCGACAAACTCAGCGGTGGGGAACAACAGCGCGTCGCCATCGCCCGCGCCCTCGTCCACGACCCGGCGCTGATCCTGGCGGACGAGCCGACGGGCAACCTCGACGAAGGCACCGGCGACACGGTCCTCGATCTGCTGCTCGAACTGAGCCGCGACGCTGGCAAAACGCTGATCATGGCTACCCATGATGCCGACATCGCCCACCATGCCAACCAGGTTTTGTATTTGGAACATGGCAAATTAGTTTCGCACAGAGGAAGGGATTAGGGATTGGTGACTGGGGATTAGGGATCGGGGATCGGGCAGAGCCCCTGAAATCGCCCAATCTCTCAATCGCCCATGAATGAGATATCCGACCGCTGCGGTCGGCGCGATTAGGAGATTTCAGAGTGTCAACGCAATCCCAGTCCCCAGTCACTAATCCCCAGTCCCCTCCATTCAGAAAACACAAACTATGACAATTCGCTCTTTCCTCACCCAATTTCGCCTGGCCTGGCGACATAGTTGGCGAAGACCGTTGCAGTCGATCTTTCTCGTCGTCGGCGTGGCGATTGGCGTGGCGATGATCGTCGCCATCGATCTGGCCAATGGG
>JAHBVG010000057.1 GCA_019637695.1 Caldilineaceae bacterium
CAGCAGTTCTCAATTTGAAAAAGGCGGGGCAGTTGACGGGTGCGAGAACACGTACACCACAGCCTTGAACTAGGATCAGAGGTGGGAGGTGCACCATGTTCAAGCGATTTATGACGAGGTTGCGAGGGTATGGGGAGCAGTTTCCTGACGTGCGCAAGGGGGGCAATCACCAACTGTACACGGTGAGCGATGCCTGCCTGAGTGCCTTTGGCGTGTTTTTCACCCAATCGCCGTCGTTTTTGGCTTATCAGCGCGAAATGCGAGTGCGCCAGGGACGGGATAACGCCCAAAGTCTCTTTGGGGTCAGTGCGATTCCGAGCGACAACGGGATCCGCAATTTGCTTGACCCTGTGGCGCCAAGCCATGTGGGCGGATTGTACTGGGAGACGTTTGCCGACCTGGAAGCGCAAGGGCTGCTGGCCGACCATCATGGGTTTGCGCAGCAATGGCTCTGTGCGCTGGATGGGGTGCAGTATTTCAGTTCCCATGCCATCCATTGCGACCACTGTACGCGCCGGCTCAACGGGGACAAGACGCTCTATACCCATAGCGTGATTGCACCGGTGCTGGTGGCGCCTGGACACGACTATGTGATTAGCCTGGAACCTGAGTTCATCACGCCCCAAGATGGCGCCGACAAGCAAGATAGCGAACAAGCCGCCATGCGCCGCTGGCTCGACCAGCACGCACGCCGCTTTGCCCCCGGCAGCCTCACGGTGATGACCGATGATTTGCACAGTCACCAGCCTGCTTGTGCCTGGTTGCGTGAGCATCACTGTCACTTCATCATGGTCTGTCGGCCCGAATCGCACCCATTTCTCTACGAGCAAGTCGCCGAGTTGACCAGGCTCAAGCTCATCCGTGAAATCGTCGCCACGCACTGGAACGGCAGGCAGCGGGAGCGCTGGACCTACCGCTTTGTCAATGATGTACTCCTGCGCAACAGTGCCGATGCCATCCCCGTGAATTGGTGTGAACTCATCATCGTGCGTGAAGATACGCAAGCACAGGTGTACCACAACACCTTCATCACCGATCATCGCCTCACCGACCAAAGTGTGGCACCCATCGTGGCGTCGGGCCGCGCCCGTTGGAAGACCGAAAACGAGAATCACAACACCCTCAAGCATCATGGGTATCATCTCGAACACAATTTCGGCCATGGTCAACAGCACTTAGCCTCCCTGTTGCTCAGCCTCAACCTCCTGGCTTTTCTCCTTCACACCGCACTGACCCTGACCGATGCCGCATACCTACAGATTCGCCACACCTTGGGCGCACGCAGAACCTTCTTTGATGACATCCGCACCTTGACCCGCTACCTCTACTTCGAGTCCTGGTCTGCCCTGCTCGCCTTCATGTTCCACGGTCTCGAACTCGACCGCTCGCCTTGACCAAAGTGCTTGCCCCTCACCCTCCCCACAGCCCAACTGAACCCCACTAGCACTGCCACCTCTGTGCTTGCCGTGTCGGCGCGCTCCAAAGCCACCTTCATGCTGACCGGCTACGACCAGCAGGCTCTGCTCACTGCCCCTGGCAACGATTTTATCCTCCTTGCACCACTCCGCGTCGCACCCACTCTCGCTCCCCCTCACCCCCGTCAGCCCATCCCTCTACACTCAGCACTTCTCAATCTCCCCAAATTGAGAACTGCTGTGAGAGATTTGTGGTAGATGCGGTTTGTAACCGCACGTCTATAGGTGAACGTACGGTTACAAACCGCATCTACAGCTTCCGTCATGTCGTTGACCAATACATTTTAGCGTAGATTGACCCAACTCTTCTCTTTCGCGCCCATGTACATGGCTTCCATCACGGCGCTGCGATAGGCCGCTTCGTGGGCGTCCACCAGGGGAACGCTGGCGCCGTTGACAGCGTCGAGGAAGAGTTCAAAGGCGTGGGGCCAGGCCGTGGGCAGAACGGTCCATGCACGCTTGCCGTCCGCGCCTTCGAGATGGCTGCTCTTGATGAAGACCTCGCTGCGGTCGAGGATATAAGCGTGGCCTTCGGTTCCGCTGATCTCAAAGGTGATGGGATCGGCCACATCGACCCAACCGGCGGCCAGCGTGCCGATGACGCCGCTCTCGAAGATCATCAACGCTTCGCCGGTCTCATCGCAGCCTGGTCCGTAGCGGTTGATGGCGCTGCCCAGCGTGGCCGTTACCCGATCCACGCCGCCGAAGATCCAGAGCAACAGGTCAAGGGCGTGAGTTCCCAGATCGCCAAAGGCGCCGACACCCGCCTGGGCAGGATCGGTCATCCACAGCCATTCGGGGGTGAACCAATCGCCCAGCGCGCCGCTGTGGCAATTGCTGGCGCGCACACGGGTGATCTTGCCGAACGTGCCCTTTTCTACTTCTTGTTTGAGGAAGAGATGGGCGGGGATACCGCGCTGGAAGTAGCCTGTCTGAAAGAGGAGTCCAGCGCGCTTGATGGCGTCGGCCATAGGGTAGGCGTCATCTTTGCCCAGACCGAGCGGTTTTTCCACAAACATGTGTTTGCCTGCGCCGGCCGCCGATCTCACAAGATCAGCGTGTCGATCCGTCTCCGAGCAGATAATGGCGGCGCGGATGCGTTCATCGCCCCAGATGGCGTCGAGATCGTCGACAACGGGCGCGTTCAACTCGGCGGCGCGTTTCTCGGCGCGGGCGCGGTCGTGATCCCAAACCGCGCGAACGGTGATATCACTGCGATTCTGTAGTCGTTTCACAAAACCAGGGGTGTGGATGTGTCCACAACCGACTAAAGCAACATGGGTCATACCAGGGTCTCCATAAGTGGGGAAAAAGTTGGTTAAAAGGACAAACAATTTGACGCAGAGACGCATAGGCGCAGAGAGAGAGAAGAAGGGAAGAAGGGAAAACGAGAGGAGCTGATTTCATTCTTCTCTTTGCACCTTTGCTTCTTTGCGCCTTTGCGTTAAATCTCTTCTTTCCTCCCTCTCTTCTTCTCTTCTTCTCTTCTTCTTCTCCGCGTCTCTGCGTTAAATATGGTTCGTTTAGCTTTGGATCGCGTCCAGCCGCCGGATCTCCTCATCCGAGAGATCGAGTTTGAGCGCGTTGATGTTGTCGCGCAGGTGCTTCAAATTCTGCGACATGGGGATGGTGATCACCCCCGGCTGTTGGATCAGCCAGTAGATCGCCACCTGTGAAGGTGTGCATCCTCGATTTTGGGCGATCTTCTGCACCGTCGGATCGTCGAGGACGCCGCCTTTGATCGGAGTATAGGCTGTCAGCGGGATGCCGTTGCGCCGGCAAAATTCAAGGACGCCGTTCTGCATTGGCGTGCGATCCAACAAATTGTAGCGCACTTGATTGGTGGCAATGGGCGCCTTGCAGAGTTCCATCGCCTCTTGCATTTGGGCCACGCTGTAATTGCTGACACCCACGCGGCGCACACGGCCATCCGCCGCCAATTCGTTGAGGGCGCGGAAGGTCTCTTCCTGCGGAATCCGATCATTGGGCCAGTGGATCAAATAAAGATCGACATAATCCGTGCCCAGCCGTTTAAGGCTGCCATTGATGGCCGTATGCACATCATCGTAATAGAGATGATCGGGCGAGACTTTGGTAGTGATAAAAAGATCCCCACGAGGGAAGGCTTTCATGGCGCTGCCCACCAATTCCTCGCAGTGGGTTTTGCCATAGCCTTCGGCGGTATCAATGTGGGTGTAGCCCATCTCAATGGCCTGCTCGATGATGCTGACCATCTCATCGTCGCGCGAATAATCTGCGCTGCCGCCGCCGCCCATCTGCCAGGTGCCCAATCCTAGCACGGGGATGCGCCCTCCATCGGGCAAGGTTTCATACTGCATCGTCGCGTATCCTTTCTGTGATTCAAATCCACGCTGCCTGCATTAGAGAGGTGGATAAAGCTTGATCTTCCGCTCTATTATACCGCGTTTTTGACTTTTCCTTGAGTTGAAAGCACCAAAACGAATGGACAAAGCGACCGTTCAACGGTACAATAGGTTCGCTGTAAAGCCACTGCCATGTTGTTGCGCGCGACGGAGAATGCTTGTCCGCCCTGCGCTCTATGATGTTGTACTCAAATGCTGGGGGCGAGATAGCTGCCCGGCGTTTTCGTAGATAGACGGAATTGTGTCCTTTTATCATCATTCTGCACCTGGCGTGTGCAGATAACCACTTAAACGGAAGGAGAGGGTGCATGGAACAACCCGATAGTCTGGTTGCAGACGCGAAAGCGTTCCCCGACGTTGACGACTCAACGCTGTTGCGAATCGTTCCACTGGGGGGATTGGGAGAAATTGGCAAGAATATGATGGTCGTAGAGTCTGGCCAAAGTATTATCATCATCGACGCCGGCCTGATGTTCCCGAACAATGAGATGCAGGGAGTCGATCTGGTGATCCCGGATGTCGAATATCTGTTGGATCGGCAAGAATGGATCCAGGGCATCTTTTTGAGCCACGGCCATGAGGATCATATTGGCGCGCTGGCCTACATCATCGAGGAAGGCATCCGCGCCCCTGTCTACGCCACGGCGCTGACCCGCGGCTTGCTCGAAGGCAAACTCACCGAACATCGTGTCTTGGGGGAAGTGCCGCTGCACACCGTCACCGAGGACGATGTGATCGAACTCGATCCCTTTACGGTAGAGTTCTTCCATACCTGCCACAGCTTCCCCGACAGCGTTGGCATCGCCGTCAAAACGCCCGCCGGGCGTATCATTGCCACCAGCGACTATAAGTTTGATCCCACGCCTGTGGATGGCAAACCCACCGAAGAGGAGAAATTGCGTCGTTGGGGAGAGGAGGGCGTGCTCTTGCTGCTGGCTGACAGCACCAATGTGGAACGGCCCGGCACGACCCCCAGCGAACGCAATGTAGAGGCGAGCCTCGACGACATCTTATCGAAGGCCGAAGGGCGCGTGATCCTCGCCACCTTCGCCAGCAATGTCAGCCGGGTGCAACAGATTATCGACGTGTCGCGGCGGTATGGCCGGCGTGTGGGCGCGGTGGGCCGCTCCATGGTCAACAACTTCAAGATCGCCATGCACCTGGGCTATCTCGATATCACCCAGGATGAACTCCTCTCCGCAGACGAGATGGAAAAGCTGCCCGGCAGCAAGGTAACGATTGTGGCGACCGGTAGCCAGGGTGAGCCGACTAGCGCCATGGTGCGCATGAGCATGGCCGATCACCGGCAGTTGACGCTGCGCAAGGGGGATACGGTGGTACTCAGCGCCGTCCCTATCCCCGGCAATGAGGAACTCTTCAACCGCACGGTGGATAATCTCTACCGCCAGGGAGCGCGGGTGGTCTACCACGAACTTGCCGAAAATGTTCATGTCAGCGGTCACGGCGGTCGCGATGATTACCGCCATATGCTCGAACTCACCCGTCCGCGCTTTTTCATTCCCGTCCACGGTGAATATCGACATCTGGTGCTGCACGGCGAATTGGCCCAAGAAACGGGTGTCCCCACCGAAAATATCTTCATCGTCGAGGATGGGCAGATTGTAGAGTTTGGTCGCTTCTCTACCAACGGGGATGAAGTCGAGGCGCGTCTAGGCGAGCATATCAACGCTGGTCATGTCTTCGTGGACGGTCTGGGGGTGGGCGATATCGGCAGCGTGGTGCTGCGCGATCGCAAACACCTGGGCACCAACGGCTTCATCGTCTGCATTGTGGCGTTGGACGAGTACGATGGCTCGATCCTGTATGGGCCGGAAATCATCAGCCGCGGTTTTGTCTACATGCGCGACAGCGAGGATCTGATCCATCGCGCTGGCGAACTTGTGCGGCGGGAAATCGCTGGCGGCGGTCCGGCAGCGGCGCTCTCGCGCAAGATCCGCAACGCGCTTACCACCTTCGCCCAAAAGGAGATGGGCCGCCGCCCCATGATCCTGCCGGTAGTGCTGGAAGTATAGCAGCGTCATGTCAGCCATGAATTGATTGAACCAGGGTACGGGCGCTGCTTGCTGCGCCTGGTGTGCAGAGGGCGCAGCAAGCAGCGCCCGTACTCCTCAATTTATGCTTGACGCAACAGTAGTTCGCCAAATTTATCTTGTAACCGCCCAATCCATGTTCTATCTTGCGCTCTGACCAGGACGCGAACCGCTTGATTCTCACAATTTAGATATGCTATAATCGAACGGATGTTCGACATGGTTTCTGTGAAGAATTGTGTGAGATTTGAGGCGGGATGCGGGTCATCTAGTTCGGCCAATCTTGACAGCCTCATGTTGAAGTGGAGAAAGAAAGGTGACAAGTGGCTGATCTAGAAGATGTGCAAACAATTGTACTGGCGTTGCCAGAAACCATTGTGGAGCCTGACTTAAGCGCCTTTTCCGTCACGCACAGAGGGAAGCGCAAGAATATTGCCTGGCTCTGGCTGGAGCGGCTTCATCCCAAGAAGGGGCGGGTGCCCAATCGCGAAGTACTCGCTGTCCGCGTGCAGGATCTTGAGGAGAAGGAGATGCTACTTGATTCTAACCCGACGGCGATATTCACGGAACCACACTACGCCGGTTATCCAGCGGTGCTGATCCGATTGGCTGCAATCGAGTTGGACGAACTTCGGGCGTTGATTGTCAATGCCTGGCGGTGTCAGGCCCCGCGCGCACTTGTGAAGACCTTTGACCAGCAGCAACGCGCATAGCAACCCTTTTTGTGGGTGGAATTGAACCGATGTTGAGCGCCTGACGATGGCCACAAAAAAACGCAAGAAGAGTAAAGTAGATACGCTGGATACCGTGATCAACGCCATCGCCGTGGTGACGCGCCCAGAGGTCGTGGGGCTGTCGCTGATCGTGATCTCGGTCTTCACGCTGCTCAGCCTCTTTACGGATAGTCGCGGCACCATCACCGGATCGTGGATCGATTTCTTGCGCTCGCTCACCGGCACTGGCGTATGGGGCGTTCCGTTGCTCACCGGCTCGGTTGGGCTGTGGATGGTGATCCGCGTCATCGAAAAGATGCCCGATCTGCCCTGGCAACGGCCGGCCGCGCTCTTGTTGCTCTTCCTCGCCTATGTGACGGGCGCAACGCTCTGGATCCCTGCTGTGCAGCGGGCAGCGGCGGTGATGGTTGGGGGCGGCGGCGGTCAATTGGGTCTCGCCCTGGCCGGGGGCTTGGAGAGCGCCCTGAGCGTCTGGGGAGCATGGGCCATCGTGACCTTTCTCGGCATCACGGGCGTGATCCTCTTAACAGATCGGCTGCTCCTCGATCTGTTGCTTGACGCCTGGGATGCGCTGCTCGACTTACTCGATGGTCACAAAGCCCGCCGCGAAGAAGAAGCCATCGATCTGCAACCGGCGCTGCCGATCCCCAGCGGCGAGATTCCCTGGTGGAAACGCATCCTCTTCAAACCACGCCCGGCGCAGGACGAAGAACCGATCATCCAATTGCCTCCGGCGGTTCGCAATCGATCGGTTCCTGCGAATGCGCCCGCACCGTCGCCCAAGCGGGATCCGCTGCCTGCGGTCGATCCTCGCCCCCGGCAGCCGCTGACCAAACCCAGCGAGGAAGCCACACTGACGCCGCGCGTGGTGGGTGGGGTTCAATCCTGGCAGTTGCCGCGCATCGATGACATGCTCTCGGATTGGGATCGCTTTGTGGATAGTTACGACAAGATCCGCGAACGGGGCAAACTCATCGAGAAGACGCTCGAACTCTTCGGCGTACCGGCCAGATTCAAAGAGGTGAACATTGGCCCTACCGTCACCCAATATTTGATCGAACCGGGCTACATCGAGCGGACGGTGCGCGGCGAAACCAAAAAGACGAAGATCAAAGTGGCGAAAATTGCTGGGTTGAGCAACGATCTGGCCCTGGCCCTGGCTGCGCCCAGTGTGCGCATTGAAGCGCCCGTCCCCGGCACCAATTATGTCGGCGTCGAGGTGCCCAATGGCGAGAGCAACATTGTCGGGCTGAAAGAACTGATGCAAAGCGATGAATTCGCCGCCATCCAGCGCAAGGCCAAACTCCCCATCGCCCTGGGCGAGGATGTCAAAGGCAAGGCGGTCGTCACCGATCTGGCGCGTATGCCCCACGCCCTCATCGCCGGCGCCACAGGATCGGGGAAGTCGGCTTGTATCAATTCGATCATCAGTTGTCTGCTGTTGACGCACACACCCGAAACATTGCGCATGTTGATGGTCGATCCGAAGATGGTGGAGTTGACAACGTACAACGGCGTCCCTCACCTGCTCAGCCCAGTGGTCACCGAGGTGGATCGGGCGGCTGGGGTACTCCTCTGGGCGGTCAAGGAGATGGAGCGACGCTATCAACTGCTCAACAAGGCCAACACCCGCGATCTGGAACGGTACAACGACTATTTGCGCAAGCGCAATGAGGAGATCCTGCCTTTCATCGTTATCATCATCGACGAGATGGCGGATCTGATGATGACAGCGGCAGAGGAGGTGGAGAAACACGTTTGCCGCCTGGCGCAGATGGCCCGCGCCGTGGGCATCCACTTGATCATCGCCACCCAACGCCCCTCGGTGGATGTGATCACCGGGCTGATCAAGGCGAATTTCCCCACCCGGATCGCCTTTGCCGTCAGCAGCCAGACCGATAGTCGTGTTGTTCTCGATGTGCCGGGCGCGGAACGGCTCCTCGGTCGCGGGGATATGCTCTTTATGCCGCCCGACGCCAGCAAACTCGAACGCTTACAAGGCACTTATCTCAACGACGATGAGATCAACCGCATTGTGCGCTATTGGAAGGGCATCCGCAGTTTGGAGAGCTACACGCCGCCTACGCTGCCCGACGTCACCGAGTCGCTCAACACCCACTATGTGCCCAAGCCCAAACCGGCATCCACCGAAGGCTGGGATGATGTAGATCTGGTGCAGAAGCGGCGCTCGCTTGACGAACCGCTGGTGCAGCCGCTCTTTGAGCAGATCGAAGTCATGAAGACAGTGCAAGGGCGCGATGGTCTTTTTGATGAAGCTGTCAAAGTGGTACAAGAGGCCGGGCGCGGCTCGGTAGAATTGCTGCGGCGTAAGTTGCGCATTGGCTACTCGCGCGCCAGCCGCCTCATCGATCAACTGGAAGAAGCGGGCATCCTCGGCCCTGACCAGGGGGGAAGCCAGGGGCGCATCGTCTATCTCGACAATCCACCACAAGATGCTGATAACAGCGACGCGCCCCTGACCCCTCGCATCATCGGCGATGACGACCCGCCGAAAATTTGGATGTAGCGAATTGCGAATTGCGAGAACGATTGTCACCTGCTACTTGCAAACCTGCCACTTGCAACCATTTTTGTCTTTTGGTTGCCGACCGCAGCGGTCGGACTGCCTTTTGCCTTGCGCTCTAGACTACTCCAGCCCCATTCCCGTCAGATTCCGATAGCTTATCGCCAAACTCTCGAAGGGATCGCCGGGGCAGATGTCCTGCTCGACGGCGTACCATTCGACGTTGGCCTCGCGGCAGGCGTCGAGGATGGCGGGCCAGTTGAGGTTCCCTTCACCGACTTCGGCCATGGTCTGCTTTTGATCCACCATGACCATATCTTTAAGATGGACGACAGGCATGCGGTTGGTCATTTTGCGAATCCACAGAGATGGATCGCCGCCGCCATGTTGCACCCAATAGGTGTCGAGCTCCGCTTGCAGATAACGGGGATCACTTTCATCATAGATCAGATCCAAACCCGTACGGTTGCCAAAGCGGACAAACTCAAAGCTGTGGTTGTGATAGCTGAAGGTGAGGCCGGCCTCGTGCAATTGGCGGCCAATCTCAGACGCTTCCGCGGCGAAACGGCGATACGAGGCTTCCCCGCCTTCGCGATATTCGTTGGGCATACTGCCCACGGCCACATGTTTGCATTCCCAAAGATGGTGTTCGTCGATCACTGCGCTTAGATCGCTTTGCAGCCGAGGCCAACCGATGTGCGTAATACAAATGGTCAGGCCGTTCTCGTCCACAATGCGTTTGACCTCTGCCGGCGGAATCGGACCAATCGCCGAGACCTGTACAGCCGTGTAACCGATCTCGCGGATCTTGCGCATACTTGCGGCAAAATCCTCTTTGGTTTTGGTGTATTCACGGATGGTGTATAACTGGGCAGCCAGTACAGGATGGGACATGGGGTAGCTCCTCTCAGTGTGAGTGGTTAGAATTAGGATTGGACATGGGCAAAACCGGTCAACGTTAGCCAACCTTTTGCCCTGACAAGATTAATTATACCCAGAGTTGGTGAATTCTGACACCCAGGGGCTAGTAGCCTACCAAACCGAGTTCGTCGGGTAGGGGCGCTGCTTGCTGCGCCTGCTGTGGACCGGGCGCAGCAAGCAGTGCCAGTACAGAATATCCGGCAAAACAAGTTTGGCGAACTACTAGCCGTGGATGATAGTCACCCAATTAGTTGATCCCCGATTATAGGCAGTAGAATAGCAAGATTAAAGCAGCACTCGGTGTTCGCCTTTATCCGCTGTTCAGAACATCACAACAAGAAAGGTTTGCCGTGCAGTTTAAGCAACGATTTCGCTCAACCAACCGTCGACAACTGGCCGGTTTCTCGGCTGGGCTGGTGGTGATCGTCATCGCGATTATCCTCATCGGGGGGAGAGTGGCTCAGAATTCACTCCAACCAGAGGATCTGGCCGAGCGCATGGAGAGTTGGTTAGAGCGGGTAAATACGGTACAGGGTGAGATGCAATTAATCAGCGGCACCGTAGCCCTGGAACAAGAACTCTGGGTGGAACGTCCTCGCCAGTTGCGCACTGAGATCGAAGCGGGACCGCCAGCGTTAGCGCCTCTCGATGACAATCAGAAGACGACGCTGGTCCTCACTGAGGAGGAGGCATGGTTCTACAATCCTAATCTGGGCTTTGCGACAGTGGCCGACCGCACGATTTATGTGCCAGAAACAGGTTTGGAAGTGGGCGGTTCGATCCTGGAGTCAATGCCTGAAGATGTGGTGACCCTGCTGCAAACGGCAAGCAATATTCAGATCCTCGGCGAGGATATGGTGGCGGGTCGCAACGTGTTGCGCGTGCAGATCCTTTTGACCAATGCGGACAATCCTTTTCGGGCGCGGCGGCTCAATGTGGCGCTGGATCGAGAATTCTTCTATCCGCTCGCCATCGAAAGTGACAGCGGTTTCCTGCTCCGCTTCCGCTGGGTTCGCTTCAACGATCCCATTGATCCGGCTACTTTCGTCTTCGTCCCCCCGCCGGGGATCGTTGTCAATCGCGTTGAAGAGTGACCGCAGACCGCAGATAATATCCATTATCCATTATCTGATACCCAATCCCACCTAACTCACTTGTGACCCAACGACTCCCCGCTCGCTTCCGCCTGACCAGCTTTCGCCAGTTGATGGCTGTCGCCATTTCGACGCGGCTGGTGGTAGATACCAAGACCCAATTTTTCAACCCTTTCCTGGCGACGATTGCGGCTGGCGTTGGTATCGACGTGGTGACGCTGGGGCGGCTGGTCAGTCTGCGCAGCGCGATGGGGATGGCTGCGCCTATCTTTGGCAGCCTGGCGGATCGGTTGGGGTACCGGCGCATTATGCGCATGGGGTTGTTGCTGGCCGCGGCTGGCGCATTCCTCTTGGGCTTCAGCACCAATCTTTGGATGATAGCCCTGGGCATGATCTTCTCTGGGCTGGGATTGAGCAGCTTTGTGCCAACCCTGCAAGCCTACATGAGCGCACGTCTGCCCTATGATCGCCGCGCCCAGGGCATCGGCATTTTGGAATATGCTTGGGCGCTGGCGAGTATTGTAGGGTTGTCGCTCATGGGGTTGCTGATCGACGCTCAGGGCTGGCGCGCTCCGTTCTTTGTGATGGGTGGGGGGCTGTTGTTAGGATGGCTGGCCTTTGGTCTGCTGCCGGGCGCCGCCGAGGAAGGGGAAGGCGTGCGTCTACAGCCAGTCTTTCAGCTTTCGGGCGTCAGCATACCGCAACGCGCACGGACGTTTTTCCGGCTTTCCTCCAACAACCGTTCGGCCTACGCCTTGATGATCGCCAACGGCTTCTTCTTCTTCGCTCAATTCCACATTTTGATCATCCACGGCGGCTGGCTGCAAGCCGAGTACGGTTTGACGGCGGCGCTGCTGGGAACGGTGGCATTGGTCCAGGGTCTAGCGGATCTGGGTGGCAGTGTGCTGGTCTCGTTGATCACCGATAAAGTGGGCAAAAAGCGCTCGGTCCTCATCGGTATGATCGGCGTCTTCTTCATCTACGCAGCGCTGCCCTTCCTCAATATCAGCCTGCTCTCTGTGGTGGCGGCGCTGGCCGCGATGCGCCTCTTCTTCGAGTTTGGTATTGTCAGCAATATCACGTTGATCAGCGAACAGGTTCCCGATCAGCGCGGCAAAGTGATGACGCTCTCGGCGGCCTTCACCCTGGCGGCCTCTACCCTCGCCGGCCTGAGCGGTCCCTGGGCTTACGTCCGGTGGGGCGTCCTCGGTCTTGGCCCAATCGCCGCCCTCTGCGTCATCCTCTCCATCACCCTCGTTGTCAGTTTTGTGAAGGAGAGGAGTTAGCTGTCAGATTATCAGTTGCGGGTTTTATCCCAGCTTCCATCTGTCAGCCATTGCAAATGCAATCACGCTTACCACATCGACCGGCTGGATTATTGCTTCCTGGGGTGCAATCCTTTACCATTAGCCCATTGGATCGCCTTTTTGACCATTGATGTAAATTGGAGAGCGCGTGTGAGCAAGCCAACCACTGATTCCCAACCTGGCGCGATTGATCCGAAGGCTTTCCGCAACACGATGGGACGCTTCGCCACTGGCGTCACTGTGGTGACGACAATGTCCGCTGAGGACAGCGGCGTGGCAGAGAAGATCCACGGGATGACGGCGAGCGCGTTCCTCTCGGTGTCGCTCGATCCGCCGCTGGTACTGGTCTCGGTGGATAAGCGCGCCCACTTGCACGCCATGTTGAGCGGAGGTAGCCGCTATGGGGTCAGCATTCTCAAAGCGGATCAGGCCGCGTACAGCCAACACTTTGCTGGCTTTGGCGCGCCGGATCTCCAGCCTGAATTTACCTGGGTCGAAGGCTTTCCCCTCCTCGAAAACGCGCTGGGATATGTGATCGCCCGCGTGGTGGATGCACACGCAGCGGGCGATCATACGCTCTACATTGGTCAAGTGGAATATCTAGCCTGGGATGAAGGGGAGCCGCTGCTTTACTTCCGCGGCCAGTATGGGGAGTTTCACAAGCAGGGCGCTTAATCGGCCACAGCTTCGCTGCTGATCGCATCGCGCACGCGGTGATAGATCCCTCGCTGTCCGTTGCGGCGGATGCGCAAGACTTCGCGCAGCATGTTAATCGTATCGCGGATCGGATTGACGCGACTCTCGGTCATATAATACCAATTGATCGGCACTTCGAGTACACGCAGACCCCGCAAGCGCGCAATATAGAGTACCTCTGGATCAAAGCCCCAGCCGTTGATGGTTTGGTACGGAAAGATCTGCTGCGCCGCCTCCCGTGTAAAGCATTTGAAGCCACATTGCGTATCCTCAATGCCGGGGATGATCAACGTGCGCACGACAAAGTTGAAGACCCGCCCCATTAGATGTCGATAGAAGGGTTCGCCGTAGCGCACTGCGCCGGCGATTTCGCGACTGGCAATGGCGAGATCATATTGATCCAAATCAGTCTGCGGCGGCAGGAACTTCTGCACCTCTTCAATAGGCATGGAAAGATCCGCATCGCAGATGAAGAGGTAATCCCCTTCCCCCACCAGCATACCTGTCTTCACCGCCGCGCCTTTCCCCTGAGCGCTGTGCAGCAGGCGTATGTTAAACGGCTCTGATGGATCCACCGTTGCGCCGAAACGTTGTACGACCC
This sequence comes from Caldilineaceae bacterium, assembly GCA_019637695.1. Taxonomy (GTDB): domain Bacteria; phylum Chloroflexota; class Anaerolineae; order Caldilineales; family Caldilineaceae; genus RI-153. The sequence goes on from JAHBVG010000057.1 coordinate 13,788, forward strand.
CACTCGTATCATCGGTTGAGCCATTTTCCACCACCAGCACCTCTGCGCGATAAGGCTGCTCGTGCAAGAAGGCGCGGATCTTTTCCAACGAGTCGGGCAACCGATTCTCTTCGTTGTAAGCCGGAATAATGATCGACAAAAATGGACGCTGCACTTCTGAACTCCACGTGTGAATTTATGTAATTCAAGATTTCGTGCTCTAGCCGGGTCCGTGACCCGGTGGCAGGCTGGTCACGGACCCGGCCCAGAGTACACGAAATCTTGAACTACTAAATTTATGCGATAAGGCCGAGTAATGCCAACAGAACTAGCAATTGTACCGTCAATGTGCCGCCCCAGAGCAAATACGATCCTAACCGCTGTTGGCGATAGGCCATCCAGATCCCGCCTGCCCCGTTAATAACAAAGGCCAGCAGGCCGATGATGGGCAACATAAAGAGCGAACTCTTGGCGCGAACGCTATCAGGGATGCCGTCACTGTTATAGTGGAAAACCAACCGTTCTGGCAGGGATGGGTACTGGATCATCAAGATCCCAAAAAGGAGCAAGAGACCCAGGACACTCAGTAGGGCCAGCCAGAGGCTTACCCTATCGAAGACAGTTTCCGCACCCAACAAAGGGCGTCTGCGTTCCAGGGTAAGTGATTGAATAGGACCCAATTGGTTGTACGTCTCCAACGCCTCCAAAAACGCATCCGAGCGCACAGGCGACAGGGCAAAGATGGCTTCATTCGTTTCCAACAGCAGGCAACCGGGCAGCGATCGGGTGGCGAACCGTTCCAGCCGGCGCGACCGTTGACCTTTCCCAGTGCGCACAAAAGGCGCAGGCCAATGGAGTGGATTCCACCCGCCCACTTCGTTGCCACTGCGGATCACGCGTTGGATGGCCTGCAATGGTACGATCTGATGGGTCGCCGCCCAATGGATGTGTAGCGCGTCCCGATCCAACCGATAGCAGAGGTTGAAACTTCCCCATGTCCGGTAGGCCAGACGCGCCAGCAGAGGAACGCTCGCCAACAAGCCCAACAACAATAGAAAGCTGACCCAGTCGGCATCGCGACGGCTCAGCCAGAGGAGGAGTAGAATATCGATGAGGAGGATCCAACTGATGACAAAGATCCCTTCCCAACGACTTTTACACGGTAACGGTTTGAAGATCATAGATAGAGAAAGAGTAATACGTAACGAGTAATGAGTAACGACGAGTCGGACTGTGCCCCACCTACTCATTACTCATTACTCGTTATACTCCACAGGGCGATGCTCTTTTGAAAAGTCCCATTCCTGCAACATGCCAAGCAGATCATGCTGGGTCAAGTCAATGCCCAGCGGCGTCACGCTGACAAAACCATGTTCAATAGCCCCCATGTCGGTGCCATCGTCGGGGATGCCGGTGGGCACTTCCCCGCCGATCCAATAATAGGGCCGGCCCCACGGATCGTCGCGCCGCACAAGCACATCCCGGTAGACGCGACGTCCCAGCCGGGTGATCTCGATCCCGCGGAAGTGGCGAGCCGATCCCCAGGGGATGTTGACGTTAAGCATGGTCTGTTCGGGGAGGCCGTGCAGCAGCGCATTCCCGGCGACCTCTGCGGCGATCAGGCTGGCGTGATCCAACGCTGCCGCCACTTCAGGATCGCCTTGCAAATTAGGTCCCATGCTGACGGCGATGGCAGGCACGCCGTTGATACAGGCTTCCATCGCCCCGGCGACAGTGCCGCTGTAAATGACGTCGGAGCCGAGATTGTAGTTGTTGTTGATACCGCTCACCACCAGATCGAACGGACCTTCGACCAGCCCCATCAGGGCCAATGCCACACAATCCGGCGGCGCACCGCTACAGGCGTATGTTGTGCGTCCATCCGTCCACACGACCGGTTGAACGCGCAACGGTTTGTGCAACGTTTTCGGATGCCCGGCGGCGCTCCAGTTTCGATCCGGCGCTACCACGGTGACATGGCCCAGCGCATCCAACGCTCTCGCCAGCGCTTGCAGACCGGGGGCGTGGATTCCGTCGTCATTGGTGACGAGAATGCCTGGCATAGCTTAGTTTCTCTTCTTGTTGCGGACGTAGATGCGCACTTCTTCGCTTTCAGCTCGATTACCGGCGCGGTCATAGGCGACCACCCTAAAAACGTGGCTTTCGAGATAGGTGCCATTGCCGGTGAGTACCCCGGCGAATCCACTGTCAAAGGTGCGGATACGGCCCGGTGTAATGTCAGGGTCGTTGCTGTCGATGCCAAGCCAGTTTTGGGCGCCTGCGCCCTCAACCGCTATATTCTGCATGACGATCCGCCAGCGCTCGTTGTAAGGAGCGACTGTACTCTGCGCGTAGCGTTCGCGGTTGCGATAGAATTCAACACGATCCATAGCCCAGGTGTCATTGGCGATAGCATTGACGTTGACCTGCTCATCGTCCTCTACAATGTAGAGCTGATTGGGTCGCGGATAGCTGATCACCACCGAAGGCGGCGTATTGTCGATGGTGACCTGTGTGTTCCACTGGCGTACATTGCCATCCCCTTGTAGCACCGAGAGGCGCAGGGTGTAGAGCCCTTCGGCCAGGGACCTCGTATCGAGGAATTCTAATGTGCCGTTTTCGATCTGTTCGCCGTGTTCAGGGCCAATCTGCGTCCACGAGGATGGTTCCAGACCAGGGCCAAATTCAATGCGATAGTTGCGGAAGTCGCCGCTGCGCGCATTACCGCGGATCTCGATTTGCCCGCTGATATAACCGCCCGGCTCCGGCCAGGTGATCGCCACCTCTGGATCGAAATCGACGAAGAAGCCCTGGCTGGTTCCCCGCGGCGGCTGCGCAATCCCACTGTTTTGCACCCAGTCGTTGGCCTCGGGCGGTAAGATCATATAGACCTGGGTCCGGCGATTTTCTGCAGGTGTGGTTGAGGCCGCCAATAAGCCGCTTTCGCTATCGACCTCAAACGGCTGCCAGATATTATCGACAACGTTCGGCTCTGTCCCCGCGATGAAGATCTCGGCGCGCTGGCGCTGACAATAAGAGGATGGCAACAACCCACTCGGCGAACAGACGCTGCGCGTCGTAATATTCTCTGGGCGTTCGTACCAACGGGCGGGCAATCCTTCGTGATATTTGCGCATGACTGCGTTCCAAATTGGCGACGCGCCCGACGCGCCAGTTGTGCGATCCATGGACGTGTTGTCGGTGTTGCCTACCCAGACGCCGACGGCTAACTGCGGCGTAAAGCCCATTGTCCACGCGTCCTTATTGCCGTTGGTCGTACCGGTCTTGGCGGCGACTTTGCGGTCGGGTAGGGTAAGCAGGCCATTGGCCCCAAAGATGGGGGCGCGCGCCACATCATCGCTCATAATGTCAGCCAGCAGATATTGAGCATCAACGCTGATGATCCGTTCCACACCGGGCTGCTCATACTTCTTGAGTACAGTCCCGCTCGAATCGCGCACCTGCAAAATCGCCACCGGATCCAAAGTGCGGAAGCCGGTACGCTGCCGTTCGGGCGGCACTGGTTGTCCGGCCATCACCCCAGAGTTTGCCAACACACTATGGGCGTAGGTGTGATCGAGCAGGGTCACCTCGCCGCCGCCCAGCACCAGGCTCAACCCATAGAAGCTGATGCCGCGGTTGAGGCCGTTAATGCCCAGGCGATGGGCCGTACGCAACGCTGCCGCCACCCCAACTTGATCCATTACCTTGATGGCGGGGATATTGTAGGATCGCGCCAGCGCATCGCGCAGGCTGACCGGCCCATGATAAAGCCGATCAAAGTTTTCGGGCACGTAATAGGATCCATCGACCATCGGGAAGGATGAGCGCACATCAAGGATCATCGTAGCTGTCGTCATCCCTTGCATAAGGCCGGTAAGGTAGACATAGGGCTTAAAACTGGACCCCGGCTGCCGTTCCGAAATAGCGACGTTAACCTGCCCATCGATTTCGTTGTTGTTGTAATCCAGCGAGCCGACCATCGCCAGGATCTCACCGGTATCGGGCTTAATAGCGACCACCGAGGCGTTGTTGACCTCTTTGCCCTCGTTGTTAAGCGAGCGGATGTGATCGCGCGCCACCTGTTCGGCGTATTTTTGCAGATCCACATCCAACGTGGTGTAAACCTCCAGCCCCTTCTTCCAGATGAAGTAGGGATCGTTGGCGGTGTTAAATTCCTGTTTTACCCGCTCCAGGGCGTAGAGCGCAAAATGGGGAGCAGTGAGTACGTCAAAGCGTTCGGCTACGGATTGGCGCAGGTTGAGTTCTTGGGCAAACGCTTCATCCGCCTCTGCGGGCGTCAAATAGCCTGCCGCGGCCAGGGCGTCAAGTGTAATGCGTTGGCGTTCCTTGGCTTCGGGCGGATTGGTGATGGGGTTGAGCGCCGGGAAGTTGGGGATCGGCGCCAGGATGGCGGCTTCGGCGGCGTTTAGCTCAGAGGCGCTCTTGCCAAAGTAGACCTGGCTGGCCGCTTCGATGCCATAGGCCAGGTTGCCGTAAAAGTTATAGTTGAGATACCACTCCAAAATCTTCTCTTTGGGATACTGGCGCGTCACCTCCATCGCCAGGATCACCTCTTTGATCTTGCGCGCGTACGATTGCTGGGTGCGCTCTTCCACCGGAATCACGACGTTTTTGATCAACTGCTGTGTGATCGACGATCCACCCTGTACGCCGCCGCCCTGCGCGTTCGAGAAGAACGCACGGAAGAGACCACGAACGTTGATGCCAGGGTTCTCCCAAAAACTGCGATCTTCCAGCGCTATCGACGCTTTCCATACCCAGGGGGACATCTCATTAAGCGAGAGGTAGGTGCGATCCCCGCGGAAGGGACGAGGGTCCACGCTTTCGTAGAGCAAGTGCTGACCAGTACGGTCATAGATGCGCACTGTCTCAAATTCATCCTGTTGGAGTTCGATGACGCTGGCATCGGGCAACTGGCGCGCGTAGAACCCGTAGATCCCCAACAGCGTAGCTGCGCCGGCCGCGCTGACACTCGTAATCGAAAGCACAATTGTCAGCGCGGCTGCGGCCATCCCCTGAAATGCCCACAACCATGGGCGCGGGCGGTTACTCTTCACACGCTGCCGTTTGCGGCGCAGGATCAGAATTTTATCGTGGTTGTTCAATCGTGACATAGAAAACTCTCAGCAATGGATTCGCATCGACACTGGTGGATCAACGTCCTCGTTGGCGATTCGTTCCCATTGGGCGATGATAGAGGCAGCCCCAGTTGGCTACACAGACTATGGCCTATTCTAGCACCGGCGCGGGGAACGACCAAAACAAAAGGCGATGGTACTCTTATAGAGAAACACTTGAATATCATCCAATTCGGTACGGGTGCTGTTTGCCGCACCCAACGGCGCAGCAAGCGGACGCTGCGTCCGCCAGCGCCCCTACGATTGCATGAACTCTATCTGTTTTCTCTATTAGCGGGTCTATGACCCGCCAACGGCAGCTACTTCATCCGCTACTTGCTTGGACCACCTCGCCCTGCTATACTATGGTCATCTTGACCAATTGGAGGATGCGATGGAACAAACGGTGGGGATGGCTGAGGCCAAAAGCAGACTGGCCGAATTGGTGGGCCATGTGAAATATGGCGGAGAAACCTTCATTTTGCAGCGGCGAGGAGAGCCAATGGCCGTGTTGGTCAGCGTTGCCGAATTTAAGCGCCTGCAGGCCGCTGCGGGTCAATCCGATGCAGAGAGCCAATCCCCGCTAACGCCGGCACTTCTGCACCGACAACAGGCGCTGGTGGCTCAGGCTCGGCGACTGCGTGAAAGCCTGGGGCAACCTGCTGAGCGTCTCGCCGCCTTCTTCGCGGATCTGCCCCCGGCCGATGATGCCTTCTGGCTGGAAATCGAGGAGGCTGGTTGATGGCATTGTACGATCTGGCTGATCCAGAGACGCTGCTGCCTGCTCAACTGGTGCTGGATACATCCCTGCTGCTGGCTTGCCGAACTGGTGATGACAATCCTAACGCCACCGCAACGCAGAATTTCGTCGCCCGCCTGGGCCAGCAGATCGCCGCATATCAGACAATTGCCTGGCTCTTAACGCCGGTCATCCAGGAATGCTATCACATCATCCTCAGCCGCGCTCTGCGGCGAGCTTGGGAGAACCAGCAACCGCAGAGCAGACCTCCAAATTGGCTGGCTGCATACAAACATGAACCCCATTTGTTGGCAACCGGCTTTGCCGAAATGATCGAATTTGACGAGATTCTGGCCTCTATCCCCCTCACCCCTGCACAGCCGTCCGATTTGACATCTGCTGCCACTCCTCATCCGTTGGACGAGCGGATGCGCCATTTTATCACCACCTATCATCTGCTGCCCCAAGACGCCCTCATCCTGGCCGAAGCCGAGAAGTTGGGCGTGAGCGCTATGGCGACCCTGGACAGGGATTGGCAGCGAGTCGCCGAATTCGACATTTATACGATCCTCAACGCCAGGTAGCGCATAGTGTGCGCCGGTTTACGGGCGACATTGATGGCTACCATCCGTTGTCTGCCCACCTACCATTGCGGAGATAAGACCCCATGCAAAACCAATTTTCAGATACGCTCACCGCGGCCCAGGTGAAACATCACATCCCCCATCGCTTTGTCGTGCCGGAGAATTGTCAGCGGTTGCACATTCGGCTCCATTTTGAACCGCTGCTTGTTGGCAAGATCCGCAATATGTTGACGCTCACCCTCTTTGACGCTGAGGGCTTCCGCGGCGCCGGCCATCGTCAGGGTGATGTCCATGAGGTAACGTTGACCCCATCCACGGCCACGCCGGGCTACTATCCGGGTCCGCTGCCCGCTGGGGAATGGATGGCGCAGATCGACACCCACATGATCATGCCCGGCGCAGACGTTCCCTATAAATTGACCGTAACCGCCGAACTCGGTGAGGCTGTGGCAGCGACAAAACCGGCGCAGCCTGCCCGCTTCGACTTTGTCGCCAATCCTAACCCTGGCTGGTATCGCGGGGATATCCACGCCCACACGCTCCACTCGGACGCATCCTGGGGCGTGGCCGAACTGGTAGACGCCGCCCGCGCCATCGGCCTTGATTTCGTCACCCTCACCGATCACAATACCACCAGTCCGCTGCCAGAGATGGCGAGCTACAGCGCGCCCGATCTGCTGACAATGGGCGGTATGGAATTGACAACTTTTTGGGGACACGCCGTCTGCCTGGGCGCAATGGAGTGGATCGATTGGCGCGTGGACCCAGCCGGCGAGGGGATGGCGCGCATTGCCGAAGCGCAGACCGCCACCGGCGCGCTCTTCATCATCGCCCACCCCAACGATCAGGGCGATCCTAAGTGTACTGGCTGTCGTTGGGTCTACCCGCAGATGCGCCCCGGGCCGGCGCGGCTAGTCGAGATCTGGAACGGTCGTTGGGAATCGACGGACCCGGATAGCAAAAACGAAGGCAGCCTCAACCTCTGGTATTCGTGGCTCAACGACGGCCATCGATTAGCCGCAACAGCCGGCACCGACGCCCACGGACCGGCCCCGCTGGACGGTGTCGGCTTCAATACAGTCTTCGCACACGAGCTTTCGCAGAGGGCAATTTTGGAAGGATTGGCGGCAGGGCGCAACTACCTCAGCGCCGGGCCGTCCCTAAGTTTTTCGGCTCAAAACGAGGACAATGAAATTGCCCTCATCGGTGAACATCTGCCCACTGGCGGCGAGATCACCCTCCAATGCGCGTGGACCGACGCCCCCGATGGCGCGTCCTTGCGGTTGGTGCGCAACGGCGCGGTGATCGACGAACACATTGCGAAGAGCAACGGCAGCGCTGAGTGGACCTTCCCTAGTGAGCAGGGCCAATGGTACGTCCTCGAACTGCGCCGCCGGGATGGCTGGATGGCGGCGGTGACCAATCCTATCTTTGTCGAATGAAGGGTAGAATATCTGATTCGGTGGAAATACAAGGGCGAATCTCTTCATCCACCCCGTCACTGATAGGTTGCCTCGCTACCCCAAAGCTACATCCAACGCCATCATCACCGCAAAGCCAGCCATAACACCCCAGGTTGCCACATGAGTGCTGCCCGCCATCTGCGATTCGGGGATCAACTCTTCGGCTACGACAAAGATCATAGCGCCAGCGGCAAAAGCCAGCGCATAGGGCAACACAGGCTGGATAAAGGCGACGGCCAACGCGCCCAGTACACCAGCCACGGGTTCCACCATACCCGACGCCTGCCCGTAGCCGAAACTCTTTAACTTTGAGACACCTTCTCGGTGAAGCGGTATCGAAACTGCAGCGCCTTCAGGGAAGTTCTGAATACCGATACCTATCGCCAGTGCCACAGCGCCGGTGATCGACGCCACATCCCCACCGACGGCAAGAGCGCCAAAAGCGACGCCTACCGCCAATCCTTCGGGGATGTTGTGCAGCGTCACGGCCATCACCAAGAGGATGCTCCGTCGCCAACTGGTGGGTAACCCTTCCTGGCGGTCGCCGCGCAGCCGCGGGTGAATGTGCGGCAATAGTTGATCGGTGACGGCAATGAAAAGCCCACCGGTAAGGAATCCTATAGCGACAGGCAGCCAGGCAGGCAAGGACCCGTCGGCGGCAAGTTCCAATGCGGGGATCAATAGAGACCAGACGCTGGCCGCGATCATCACACCGGACGCAAATCCAAGCATACTGTTCATCACATTTCGGCTGACATCTCGGAAAAAGAAAACCAGCCCTGCCCCCAACGCTGTTACGCCCCAAGTAAAGAGCGTAGCCAACAGTGCTTGCGATACTGGGTTAAGGCCAATGAACCATTGAATTATCACCACACCCTCCGCGTTAAAGTTGACCCGAAATTCATTAGGGTGTGTTCAAAATGAGTTGGTCGTCTGGGTAGGGGTTTGGGTGGACGGCTCACAAATATCATCTGCGTAAGCCATTGCTCGTCTGCCGTCCACCCAAACCCTTACGAATCATTAACCCATTCTGAATACACCCAATTCATTAATTCACGATTCAGGCTCCCGCCGGGTCCGTGACTCGGTGGTGGCTGGTCACGGACCGTCCCAGAGCCTATGAAATCGTGAACTGCTGAAATTATTTGGGTGTATTCAAATCCGGTTGGGACGCGAAGTAAGCACGCCTTCGTGCGACCGGGACGGCACGTGGGCGTGCCTACTCCGCTTCAACCCATTTTGGACACACTCAAATTACATAGGAGTGAGGAGTCCCGCTTGATTGTACAACTGCTCAAATCTTTGCAGTAGTTTTCAGGCCGCGGATCTGGTTCTTCTCTGCGCCGATCATGCAGGAGCCATACGAATGGAAGCAACCAACCTGACGGTTAAGGGTACTGCTAGAAATTTTCTCCATGTGATGTACAATATTGATAGTGTCACTATTTTGTGCGCATACCTCTTCGTTGGCGTCAATTCCTATTCGGTCTATAAAGTTTGTGAAAGGAGTCTTCCATGGTTAACAAGAGTGGTTTTCGGTCACCCTGGCAGGTAGGCGTGGCGCTCTTCCTGGCGTTTACGCTGCTCTTTGCGGCGATGCCGGGGATCTCGTTGGCAGCGCCCAGTGAGCGACCCCTGGCGTCAAATTACATTTACTATACAGTACGAACCGGTGATACGCTGACCCGGATCGCATCTCGCCACGGGATTTCGATTACGACATTGATGCAGGTCAACGGGATTCGCAATCCCAACCACATCTACGTGGGGCAGGTTTTGAAGATCCCCACAGGGCCGGCAGGGTGTGCATTCTCGCATACAGTGCGCTATGGGCAGACCCTATCGGGGATTGCTGCCTATTATGGCGTCAATATGTATAGGATCGCCGAAGCCAACCGATTGGACCATCTGAGCCGTCTCTATGCCGGGCAGGTACTCTGCATTCCAGGGACGGGTGGCCCCGTCCATCCTGGGCCAGTGGATCCCGGCGGCCTCTATTACACTGTCCGAGCTGGCGATACATTGACCGCCATCGCCCTGCGCTACGGCACGACAGTCTACGCCATTATGTCGGCCAATAATATCACTCATGCCAATCGTATTCTGGCCGGGCAGAAGCTCTTCATCCCCGGCGGTTATACACCGCCGCCGCCCAAGCCGCCTGTCCATCCGCAGCCGACGCCAACCCCACAGCCGCCGACCGCAGTCGGTCCGTGGACGGGTCTTTACTATAACAATGTCAATTTTGAGGGCGCGCCTGTGGTCGTGCGCCAGGATGCAGCCATCAACTTCGACTGGGGAACCGGCAGCCCGCACCCGTCGATCAACCCAGATTTCTTCAGCGTACTCTGGACAACCACGGCAAACTTCCGCGAGGGCACATATCGCTTCTACGCCACCTCGGATGATGGCGTACGCGTCTTTGTCAACGATCGGCTGGTAGTGGATGGCTGGGGGATCCATCCTGCGCAGGGTTACTTTGGCGATATCTATCTGAGCGCGGGTTACCACACAGTGCGCGTCGAGTACTTCGAACACACAGAACGAGCGCTGATTCAGGTCAATTGGGCGAGACTCTAGGGGGATCTTTTGACAGCCTGTTTTGCTCACGCCTATAATGCCAATCTATCTGAATTGACCTATAGGACTTGAAAGTAGAGATGGCGAAATTACCGGTTGTTACCCCCTGGGATGAAAACGGCGATATATTGCGGCGCAGCACGCGGCGTGTGCGAGAGTTCACCCCTGATCTGCACAAGCTGCTCGATGATATGGTAGAGACCATGCGTGAGGCGAAGGGTGTTGGTTTGGCGGCGCCTCAGATCGGCCTCGATCAGCGGATCACGGTGATCGAGTATCCTGACGATGAGGATAAGCCAGAAGAGACCATGCGCCGCTACGAGTTGATCAACCCGGAGATTATCAAAACCAAGGGGGCCGAAGTAGCGCAAGAAGGCTGCCTGAGTCTCCCCGGGCTGGCGGCAGACGTTGAGCGGGCAACCTACGTACTCCTCAAGGCGCAGGATCGCCACGGCAAAGAGGTGCGTATCAAGGCGTATGATTGGTTGGCGCGCATCTTCCAACATGAGATCGATCACCTGCACGGCGTCCTCATGACTGAGCGGGCAGAGCAAGTATATAAGATGCGCGAGAATGAAGAAGGAGAAGTAGAGCTGATCCCGGTAGAGATGGCGTTGCCCACAGCGTCAGGTTGATGCGCTGAGTATCACAAATAAAAGGAGCGGCTGGTGTTGCCAGCCGCTCCTTTTTTATGACGTTTTATAACTACCAAGCCCTCTGCTTTGGGTGGGTCCGTGACCCGCCGCCAAGTCCGTGACCTGGCTAGAGCAGAGATATGTGGTTACAACGTTTTAACCTGTTGGGCGGTGGTTATCGATGCCTTCGTAGCGTTCAATAAAGGCGCGAATTCGGTCGGCGTCGAATTCGTCGAATTTGTCGATGCGCTGCCAGGCCGTGAGCGCAATCCGCGCCCCCATATCCTTGTGGAAGGGAACGGCGTTTCCCTCTCCCCAAGATGGATCATTGGGAACCATCACAACGTGACGGCCAGCATTGAGATAGGGCCTGACCACCGCGCTAAGTTGCTCAACCAACTCAGGGCAGCCATCCGCACACTGATAGTAGACGATGACGCCGCCATCCTCCATGTTGTGGATAAGTTGCTCATAGCGGATCGGGGTCGGATGTATCGCCCACGGCGCCAATCCCGGGTAGTGAGGGCCAGACGTAGGCGGCGTGCTGTTGTATTCCACTGGCGATACACTCCCCTGGGCAATGTGGTTGTTGCCTTGGGTGGGCAGGCGTTGTTCTGCGCCCACAGGCAGCGTACTGCGGATGTTCAGCACGATCACCAGGGCGATAATAGCCACAATCGCAACCCCGGCTGCTATCAGAATGAGGTTGTTGGTCCGCTGGCGACGGGCTGAAATCTCTTGCAATTCTTTGCGTTTGGGGCGACGAAGAGTTGATTTGGTCATAATTCTTTCGATTTTCAGAGTATAGATTGGGTCAGAAGGCAGTAGAGTTTGTCGAGATTACCATAAGTTGCTTGTTATTTCAAATGGCCCTGACCATCCATCTGCCGGTAGAGCGTCAGTGTCTCCGCCGCAGTGCGCGCCCACGAAAAGCGCGCGGCCACTGCCAGGCTCTGTTCGACAAGGGATCGGCGCAGATCGGCGTCCTCGATCCCCCGCCGGAGGGCAGCGGCGATGGCCTCCACATCCAGCGGATCGAAGAGGAGCGCGGCATCTCTGGCGACTTCGGGCAGGCTAGAGGCGTTGCTGCACATCACCGCCGCGCCGCAGGCCATCGCCTCAAGGACGGGCAACCCAAATCCTTCATAGAGGCTAGGGAAGACAAAGAGCGTACATCCGCTGTAGAGCGCAGGTAGATCGGCGTCATCCACAGGGCCGAGGAAGCGCACCTGATCGGCCAGTCCTAAAGATGCGGCTCGTTCTTTTGGCTCAGGGTAGCGTGCATCCCAGGCGCCGGCGATGATAAGAGGGTAAGGGGGATTGAACACTTGGGATTGTGAAAGTCGGGCGTAGGCTTCGATAAGGCGGACAAGATTTTTGTGGGGCTTGTTGATGCCTAGATAAAAGAGGTAGTGATCCGGCAGGTTGTACTTACGGCGTGCAGATTCGACCACATTGGGGGGTTGCGGCTGAAACCGAGGATCCGCTGCCAATGGGATCGCTGTCACCCGGTGAGCAGACATGGGGAAATGGCGCAATAGATCCTGGCGGGTGGATTCAGAAATGGCAATCACCTGTTGCGCCGTGCGCAGCGCCAGCCCTGTTGTCAACCGAAAGAGCAAGCGCGCCCGCAGCGAAACTGTCTGCGCATGGAGCATGGCGATCAGATCATAGAGGGTAAGGATCGTCGGCGCGCCAGGGCGATAGGGCATAAGATAGTAGGTGCTGTGGTAGAGGAGGGGGACTGGGGACTGGGGACTGAGGACTGGGTCAATGCTGCTGTCTGCCGTCCGCCGTCCGCCATCTGCCGTCCGCCGCAACAACGCGGGGATCATCCACTGCTGGCGAAGGGAGAAGGGCGAGGCCGGCGCGGAGATCACCCTCACCTGCGAATTGGCGAGCGGTGTAGGGTTCCACGCGCTGGGTTCGTTGGGGTTCCAAAGGATGGATAATTCCTCATCTGGTGAGAGCAGCCCAACCATTGCCGCGGCCAGATTACGCGTATACCGTCCGATCCCAGGGAAGTGGGCGGTGGCAGTGCGCGCGTCAAGGATGTAGTGGGCAGTGGACATGAGTTAATCCTCTAATTCCGCTGTGATAATTTTATAGTTCACGATTTACGCTCTCGCCGGGTCCGCAACCCGGTGAAAGGCCGGTCACGGACCGGCCCAGAGCGCATGGAATCGTGGATTACTGAATTTACCTCTTTGTCATAGCGTCAAGTATAACAGGTCGGCTTTGCCTGCGTATTTTTGGGCCATGATGCTATCCACTACCATCCAATGCTCTGTCATTTGTCCAGGTCTATCCCTGGTCATCTGTCCGTTGCCTGTGCTGCCACCCCCCGCTAGAATGAAAATCATCACTTCACCGCGGCTCACCTGTCGGTGATGGATACGCAGTCAGTCACACAGCACTCATCCTTTCTCTCCTGGTTGGTGGTTCTCCTTTCGGTGCAAGACCCGAAATCCTTTGTGAAGGATTTCGGGTCTTGTGCATTAAGAGATAAGCATCCGCGCGTGTTGTTGAAGCGACTACAACTTAGCTCGTAGCACCCGTCCACTTGCCCCTGATGACATTGTACATTTCTACACAAATAGCGCATGGATAGGTCCACGGTTTACCGATCCTCGATTACTCTTCATCCTATAAACTGATTTCAGAAACGTGTTTGTGCAGGACCTTAGAAAGAAGATACAAGATGATGGCACACATTTCACCCTTAACCATTGAAGAAGTTGATCGCAGCGAACTCAATAAGCGCTTTCAGACCCGCGCCTGGGCGCTTTTTCTCATAACGACTGGCTCTCTCTGGTTTTTATCCAATGTAATGATGATCGATGGACTCTGGCTGATAAGCACCGGGTTGATCCTATTGGGCCTTAATGTCGCCCGTGCGCTCAATGATATTGAGACGAGTGGTTTTACTGTCATCGTTGGGCTGCTGGCGCTGAGTGGAGGCTTGGGGAATTTAATGGGCGTGGGGTTGCCTTTGGTACCCATGTTGATAATCGGGCTGGGCGCGCTGACCCTGATCCGCGCTTTGATGAGTCAGAAGACGCAATAACCTACGAAACGGAAGCCTGGGTTACCCCATTTGTTCGAGAGGTGATACAACAAATGGGGTAACTTTTTGGGGAGAATGTAGCCCTTTTGATGTACGTTGCATCCGCTTGCCAATGAGTACAATAAAATTGGACTCTGCTAAAATAGGACAACTAAATGACGGAGACATCCCCCTGTTGTATCCGTGCATTCTGTCACAAACGAAACTATGGAGATGTGCTGAGATTGCGCTTTCTGATTTGCCCCCTTTTTCAGGCGCATGGCCTCAACCCAATCCTGGCTTTGGCGCAACCTGTGATTCTTCGAGTTTACCGATCCCGACTATGTGCCGAAAATGACTTTGCCCGTTCAAACTATAATTGTTGATGATAGCCACCGTTCACGCGCAGGGCTGCGGGCGCTACTGACCACCAGCCCCGATATTGACGTTGTTGCCGAAGCATGTAGCGGCGGGGAGGCTGTCGAGCAGGTGGAGAAATATCTGCCAGACGTTGTTTTAATGGATGTCCGAATGCCTGGCATGGATGGACTGACCGCCGCCCGCTATATTAAGAAGAAGTGGCCGAAGATCCGGGTTGTCCTGTTAACGATGTATGACTCGTACCGGGAAGAAGCACGGGCAGCAGGCGCAGAAGCCTATTTGATTAAAGGCTGCTCTCTGGATGAGATCCTCCAGGCATTGGCGCCTGGTTCTCGTCAAGATTCTAATGTGGCAGTTTGAGGGACATTTTACGCGCCAAACACAGTAGTTCACGATTTCATAAGCTCTAGGACGGTCCGTGACCGGCCCATCACCGTGTCCGTGACCCGGTGGGCGCCTAATAGAGAAGCCATTTGAACATCATACAATTCGGTACGGGTGCTGCTGGCGGACGCAGCGTCCACCAGCGCCCCTACGATTGTACGAACTTTATGTGTGTTCTTTATAAATCGTGAATTACTGAAACAGGGAGATCCCATAGATCGACATCATTATCACAATGAAATTGTAGAGACCGTGCGTGATGGCCGCTGTGGATGTGTTGGTGTATTTACGCAGAAAACCAAAGACAAATCCCAGCAAAAAGACCACGAGCAGCGCATCCCAGTTGTACTGAAAGGCGTGGAGGCTTGTAAAAAAGAGGTTTGAGAGCAGAATTCCCAGCCGCGGTTGCAAGACCCCACGCACGCCCACTTCTTCGCCCAGACCGGCGGTGACCCCGATCACAATGGCGCCTAATGGGGTCAATGCAAACGCCAGCAATTCGCCAAACGCCTCTGCATCTGTCCTCGGCCAGTCAAAGGTCTGCCAGATCGTATTGATCGCCAGATCGAGGACATTCATTGCGACGACCAAGACGAACGCCAGCCCAACACCGATCCCAATCTGGCGCAGGGTGGGCCACACCAACCCCAGCCGCGCCAACGTCTCCCCAAAATTGCGGCGAATTCCATAACCGACAACGAAAACCGCCACCGGCAGAGTCCACACCAGCGTATATATCTGCGCCAAAAGACCGTCATTGCCGCCAGCGCCCGTGTCGCGCAGCGTCTCTAATGAGGATTCGGTGAGCAGAGGGGGTTCCCCCAGCATCAGCAGCGGCGCGAAGCTGACCAATGTCAGCCCTGTGATAGTGACCAGAGCAAGGGTATGCACAAATGAATGTGGGTTGATGGGTAGAACACGACTCAATCCCCATCGCACCTGTGGGATAAAGCCCATGCAGGCAAGGATCAGGGCGACTACGCTAAAACCGAAGACGCCGCCCAAGACACCGGCAATTTCGGGGTTCATTGCGCCTACGTCGGTGAGGATATCCGTTCCGGCTACAGCCAACAAGGCAAAGCTGACAGCGGCGAGCAGCCCCATCCCAAAGAGGATCGCCACCCATAACAGGGCCATGAGTTTGGCGGGCAGATACCGAAGCCCCAAATAGGCCATCACCGCCAGCACGAGGAATGGCATATAGATCAGGCCGATCTGCGCAAAGGAAGCAGCCTGCCCGCCCAGCACAAAACCTGAAAAAACGGCCAAAAACAAAATCCCATACCCAACCAATGCGCTCGATGTCAGCCGTACCGGTTGTTCTGTGGGCTCAAGATCCAACGATGCTTGTGTCATACGTTCACCTTCCACTGCGAGGATAGATCAAACCATACCCCTTCAGCATAGCGCTTTCCCTCGCTTCGTTCAGCGTCAATCCTCACAATTGGATTCTTATCCTTCGAAGATCTCTTCAGGCACAACGCCTTCCCATTGATCCGCTGGATCGATGCCGAGGACGCGCGCCAACGTGGGCGCAGTATCCAACAAACTGACGGGGGATTGGATCTGATAATTCTGGCGGATGCCGGGGCCGCTGATCATCCAGGGGATGGTCATGTCTTCGGCCATGTCGGTGCCGTGGCTGCGATCATGGCCGCCGTGGTCGCTCATAAAGAGGACGGTTGTGTCCTCAGGCAAAGACGCCATAAATTGCCCAACAGCGCCGTCCACATGGGCGAGCTGTTTTAGATACCCTTCGCTCATCCAACCGTAACGATGGCCGACTTCGTCCACTGTACCCAGGTAAAGGAAGGTAAAATCAGGCTTATGAATCTCCCTATAGCGGATCGCCGCCTCGACAGTAGCGTGATCGCTATCGTCGTTGCTGGCGCAGTCGTTTGCGCAGTAGCTGAAATGGAGATTGCCCGGTCGATTCAGATCGCGCAGTTGTTCCCAATTATAGAAGAACGCAGAGCGCTTCCCTCCATCGCGGACCCTCTCGACCAATCCCGGCAGCGGTCGCGCCATGGGGATGTAGATGTTGGTGGTGATGCCGTGCCGCGTGGGCGGAACACTATGGAAGATCGATATGTGGCAGGGCAGGGTGATCGAAGGCATCACCGATGAGGCGCTCAATGTATAGGCGCTGCGCGCGCGCAAGGATTCCAAATGGGTGCAGCCTGCCGCAGCAATAGCATCCGGGCGAGTTCCATCGATCATCAGTAGCACGACAGTTGACACAGGCAGTCTCCTTGGGCGGTCAATGAGCTTGAATAACGCAATTTCAGTAAATGTGACCAGAGTTCTTCACGTCATCACATTTCACCTTTCATCGGCGTCACCACACATGATCCGACTGAGCCGATCACAAGCACTTGGAGTGGATAGAAGCCGTCTGCTACAATAAACCATCAGCATGACGGTGTCAATTTGTTCAGATTTCTTCTATCGAATGGATAAATCGGTTTACTCGCCTTTCGTCGCGACTTAGAAGGTAGCCCGTGATGAATCTAAAACGCCTCTCTGCCGTATCCGTTGGTCACTTATCGATTGATATCCTCAACTCCTCTGTCGCTATGATTTTGACGGTGCTGGCAGTGCCTTTTGCCATCTCGAACGCGCAGATTGGGTTTGGCGTCATGCTCTACAGCCTGGTGGGGTCGCTCTCTCAGCCCTTCTTTGGGCTGCTGGCCGACCGTCTTTCGGGGCGGTGGCTGGGCGCGGTTGGCCTGTTATGGACGGCGACATTTTACGCTGGGGCAACCTTTGCCGAGAATTACACATTCCTCTTGGTGATGATGACATTGGCTTCGCTGGGCAGCGGCGCGTTTCATCCACAAGGGGCGATGGTCGCCAGCGCCGCGGGGAAGACGCGTGCATCCAGCGCCACGGCAATCTTCTTCTTGCTGGGGCAGATGGGGCTGGCGTTAGGTCCCATCATCGCCGGGTTCGTTTTACAGTCGCTGGGGCTGGCCGGCGCGCGCACCATTGCCATTGCCAGCCTGCCTGTAGTGGCGTGGATGGCCTTGTCGTTGCATCGACCGATTGAAACAGCGACAGAGGCAGCGCCAGCGCAGCCGGGCAGACGGCCTGCGCCGGCCCCTTCGGTTGATCGCCGTCTGGCGGTGATCCTGGCCTTTGGCCTGTTGGTAGCCCTGCGCGCCACAGTTCAACAGAGCTATTACGGGCTGCTGCCCAAATTCTTCGCCGATCAGGGATTTGAACCCGCCGTCTATGGCTTTCTTGTCGGCGTCTTCAGTATTGCGCTCGCTGTTGGTACATTGGTGGGCGGCATCCTCGGTGATCAACTTGATCACCGGAAGCTACTCATGGGATCGATGCTGATCACGACGCCTTTCACCTATGCCATGCTCGTTGTCAATGGTTGGCCCTATTACATTCTGTCGACGCTGGCGGGTTTTCTGCTTGGCATCCCCCACAGTGTCCTTGTGGTGATGGCGCAGAAGTTGCTGCCCAAACGCCAGGGATTGGCCAGCGGCGCAGTGCTGGGTTTCATGTTTGCCACCGGCGCCGCGGGGACGGGCCTTGTCGGCTGGGTTGCCGATTTTGTCGGGATGGCGGCTGCGCTGCGCTGGGTGGCGTTGATCCCCTTCCTTGCTGGGATCAGCGCTTTCTTCCTGGCGAAACAACCACAGCCCCAGCCCGTCGCTGTGACATCGCCCGTGGCAGGCAGTGATTAATTCTTTGCGTTTTCGATCCTTTGTCTGAAAGAGATCCCCCATGTCTTTTCGTGAAGAATATGAACGAGGACGTATCGTACAGATCCGCTGGCTGGGGAAACCACCCTCCCGGCGAGTTGGTTTAACACTCGGAGGCGGCGCTGCCCGTGGCATTGCCCACATTGGCGTGCTAGAGGTACTCGAAGCGCACAAGATCCCCATCCACTGTATTGCGGGCACCAGCGCTGGCGCGATTGTGGGCGGCATGTACGCTGCCGGCTTAACCCCTCAACATATGGAAGAACTGATCCGCAAGACGAGTTGGACGGAGATCGCGTCGCTTTCTCTGCCCAAACTTGGCCTGTTGAACTATGATCGCGTTACCCAGTGGATCGAAGAGTGCCTTGGGGATCGTCCTGCGCTCTTTGAAGATCTGGAGATGCGTTTTGCCGCTGTCGCCGCCGATATTGTCAGCGGCGACTTGATAGCCATTACCGATGGCAAACTGGCCGACGCGCTGCGCGCCAGTTCCTGTGTGCCTGGGATCATGACGCCGACCAAGTTGAACGGTCATTTGCTGGTGGATGGCGGCATCCTCAACAATTTGCCCGTCTCCGTAACCCGGCGATTAGGCGCTGACTACGTGATCGCTGTGGATCTGCTGCCGCCCGGTATGGTTGGCGGCAAAGAGCCGCAAAACATGATGGACCTGATCATCACCTCGTTTTATATGCTCATGCGTTCCACGCATAACGATGGTCCCAGAGCAGATCGGATCATTACACCCGAGATTGGACACATCAACCTTGTCGATTTAGGACGGGTCGATGAGCTGATCGACGCCGGTCGCGCCGCTGCCGAAGAAGTCGTGCCGCTGATCAAACGAGATTTGGAGATTGAGTAGGGCAGGGGGCAGGTTTGCAGGTTTGCAAGTGACAATCATCTTCGCAACTCGCATTACGCATCTCGCCTCTCTTCAACAATCTCCGCCTTTACAACTGGCCCCCGCTCGCCCTCAACTAGCCGTCCCGCAACAACCTGCCCATCGTGCTGAAAGACAAGCAGGGCGTTGCGGCGCATGGCTTCCTCGCGTAGACGGCGCTTGCCTTCGATGCTCGCCATCGGGTCGAGATCAAAAGCTGGCACCCAGGCCAGTCGCTCTAAATGGACGGCCCAATTGCACGTATCCCCCAAAAAGAGCAAGCTCTCGCCGCCGTCCTCGACCCAGACCGCCTGGATGCTGGCAGTGTGGCCGGGGATCACCTCAGTACGCACGGAGGGGCTCAGGTACTGATCGCCCGTTACAATCTCAAATTGCCCACTCGCCATGAGCGGTTCCCAGTTTTCGGGAAAATAGGTGCCACGCGTGCGTTCATTGGGGAAGCTGGCATCGGCCAGTTCCTGGCGTTGGGCCAGATAGCGAGCGTTCGGAAAGGTTGGGATCACGCCGCTCTTCGGATCGGCCTGATCGCGCCAGCGGGTGGCGCCCCCCACATGATCCCCGTGCAAATGGGTCAAGAGGACAATGTCCACATCCTCTGGGGCGACGCCCACCTGGCGTAGATCCCCGATCAACCGTTCGTTGGCATCCGTCATGCCCAGGTATGCGCGCGTCTTGTCAACCAGCTTGTCACCCTGGCCTGTATCCACCAAAATCAGACCCTTCTCTGATTCGATCAACAGGCAGCGTAAATCGGTGGGGATACGATTGCTGTCGTCTGGCTGCACGACCCGTTCCCAAAGGACGCGCGGCACCAATCCAAAAAAGCCGCCGCCATCGCTTTTTTGACGACCATCACTGACGATATGGCAGCGAACCGAACCAATCTGAAGCGTATAGGGCATAGGGCGTCCTTTCATGGCCTTTTGAACGACTTCCATCGAGAGGAGTATAGCACGAGACCGCTGTTTGACAGTACGCGGTCAGAAAACGCATACTGGGGGCGTGGTACGTGTTGCTACGTTCGTCTGTTCGTCGCATCCTATCTAGAATAGGGATTATGAAGAATCAAGATACCAATCAACCCAATCCCCATCAAGGGGATAGTGATTATGATCACCTCAACAGCGAGGGCATGGAAGCGCTGACGCTGGAAGAGTTGGACGAATTTATGAAGCGGGCGAAAGCGCGCGCCGCCACCTTCCGTGAGGCGGATCGAACTGCATTGGGTGATGTCGGCCCTGTCACAGATGAAGAGACCCCAGTAGCCTTAGAGCCGTCACAGCTTGCCCGGTTGACAGAGAATTTCTTCCCCGAGTTGCCGGAACTTCCTCGCGCCCGCCGACTGGTGCAGGGGATCATCTTCGACTTTGACAATACGCTGGCGCGGTTGAAGCGTCCCATTGATGAGTTGATGCGCGAAGGGGCAAAAAATGCCGAGGCGTATATGCGCGCTACCGGCATGGACGACCTACCCGAGGAATTTTGGGAGAGCATTGTCGAGGCGCGGATCTTTGCGCAGACCAAATCCGACGACGAACAAGAGGAGCATATCGCCGAGGACACGCTGAGTTTTCTGCTCCAATTCTTCGGCTACCCGGCCTCGAAAATGGACCCTGACGTATTACATCGCGCCGTGGATCTCTTCTACGCGCCGGAGATGACCTCTTGGGAAGCCATGCCCGGCGCTGTCGATCTGCTGCGCCGCTTGAGCGAGGAAGGCTACAAACTAGCGATCATCGCCAACTATAGCTGTGATCGTGTCTTCCAGCGCATGGTGGACTATGTAGCTTTGCGTCCCTATTTGGATACCTGTCTCTCCAGCGCAGCGGTGGAATGGCGCAAGCCCGGCCGCGACATCTATGACGCTGTCCTTAAGCGATGGGACGCCGAACCCTACGAGATTGTCTGTGTGGGGGATAGTCTCAAGCACGACATTGCCGGCGGTATCGACCTGGGCGCGCAGACGATCCACTGCCGCATGATCCCCCTGGCTGAGGATGAGCGCATCGTCGAGACCGTCCACCCCGACGAGGTAGTCGAGGATCTGGATGAAATCCCGGCGTTGATCCACGCGTGGAGTTGAACCCCTCCCTAACCCTCCCCGCAGAAAAGAAGTGGGGGAGGGGACTGTTGGTCGGCAGAGGAAATGGTACTTCAATAGATGTTTGCAGCACATTTGGGTTGTCAACGCGCAAAGTGTCCTCCCTCAGCAAAAAAGACGCGGGGAGTTAGAGGGGGTACCGCCTAGCGCTCGATCAACGGCAGCCAGTGGTTGGTCGATGGCGGCGAGGGCAGGGTGCGTTTCCACAATCCCTGAGAATTGCTTGCGTAAAGGATCTGCTCCTCGCCCTGCTGGACAATCGCCAGGGCTGATACAGATCCAATGGGCAGACCTAGCGACTCCCATTGCGCCAAGAAGGGATGCCAACGGTAGACGCCCTGATCAGCGGCAACCAGGATCTGTCCATCCTCTGAGACGACCAGATCCCAGATAGCACTCATCCAACCGTCTTGAGCGTAGCGTGACAGGATCTGCCAGCTTTCTCCATGATCGTCGCTAACCATCAGATCCTCAAAATAGAAACCTAATGCAAAGAGTCTCCCTTCGGCTGCGTAGAATCGCTCAATTCGGTTAGGGGCTGCTTCCTGATTGCGTGCAACTTGTCGCCAGGTTGCGCCGCCATCCTCACTGATCAAGAGTGGCCACGCCCCACCGACCAGCACCGCTGAGGCATAGAGACGTGTTGGCAGTTGTGGATCAACGAGTACGGCGGTTACATTGACGGTCCCGGTAATTGGGAGTGTCTCCCAACCGCCCATATCTCCACCACCGCTGCTGGGTCGCCAGCGACGGATTATCCCTCGCCTTTCGTATTCAGAGGGTCGTTCTTGTCCTGCAATCAAAGGGAGTGCAGGATCAGTGTGCGAAAGATCAATAGCATTTACCAGCATATGATTCGGCTCTGTCCACAAAAGATCGGTGCGCCACTGCATCTCTCCTGCCGTTGCAGAACCACCATGAAGCTTACCCCGACCAATGGCCAACCCGATCCTCTCTTGCGGATCGACTACTACCTGTTCGACAAAAACGTCGGTGAGCACAGTCGTCCAGCTAAGACCACCATCACCACTGCGGAAAAGGCCGTTGCGGGTAAGGTCGAACCGGCTGGCTGCCACATAGATAACTCCATTATCAACCGTCTTGATATCCGCAATTGCTACTGGCGAATGAATTCCGTTGTTTTGTTCCTGCCAGGTAGCGCCTCCGCTTACGCTGCGCAAAATACCCTTTCTAGGGGTCCAAGCATAGAGCAGTGATGCATCGTCCGGGGCGACCACTAAACGGGTCCAAGGATCTGGCAGCGGCTCAGTAGCCAGCCACCACGTCTTGCCGCTGTCGTCGCTACGGTAGAGAACTGGTATCCAGTCATCAAACTGAGGATTGAAGCCAAACCTGGAGGCGACAATATACGCTGTCCCGTCTCTCGCAAACAAAACCTCTATTGGCTCCAAGAAATGCCGCAATGGAAACATAGAAATATTGCGCCAGCTCTGTCCCCCATCATAGCTCTGCTCAACACCTCCATAGGTCGCCGCGAGCAGGTGATCAGGATCGGTCGGGTCAACTGCGACTTTCTGAACACTTGGTGGCAGCGTACGATTACCTGTCCAGGTCAGGCCACCATCCTTACTCATGAGTAGGGTAACATCACTCCGGCCAACGCTTACATAGATGATTTGGGGATCATCGGCGGCTACTGCCAGGGGTCCGACCATCTCCAAACAGGAGAGATCCGTATATTGCGAGGTATTACCAGCATCCTCACTGCGGGCAAAAAGCCAGGGTGCATAACAATTTGAATCCCCTTCGTCTACCTGGCCGAGTACATAAACCAGCGAGGGAGCAGGTGTGGCGATGTAGACGCCAGTGGTGAGAATTCCCGTCCAGTTTAGTCCTCCATCGGTAGAGCGAAACGTGCCGGAGTTGTTTGTCAGGTAGAGCATCTGCTCGTTGCCAGGATCGACCAACAGCGCCTGGATTAAAGTTGGCGAGAGAGCATTAGAGACTGTCACTACCTGTGTCCATGAAAGCGCGCGATCCTGGCTGCGGAAGAGACGAACACCAAATGGGTGATCGACGAATGTATAAAGCGTTTCCGGTTGCGAAGGGGCAACTGCCATTGCCAGGGCCACACCTCCCGGCAGGATCGGTCCATCCAATCGCACCCAAGCTTCCTGTGCATGGGTAACTGTGCCTGTGCCCAAGCTTACCCACATGAAAACCAGCCCTAACAGAGTTATGCCAAAAAGAGTGCCCAATCGTTTCATCATGGGGTTTTCCTTTTAAGGTTGGAGATGGTTGTAATCACCTTAGCTATATAACAATGCTCTTTCCCCTGTGTTGTGAAGGAGTTAGAGGGGGGTTACAGGTTGAAAAGTGCTCCAAATCGAAGTGACGATCAGGGCTTGGGCGGGGCCGTAGGTGAGCCAAACCAGTTTGTTGAGGAAAGGGAAGCGCCCAGGTTTGAAGAGATCCACGGCGATGAGGAGATCGCTGATCAGGAAGAGTGCCGCGCCCACCGCCAACCCTGTAAAAAGCGGCTGTTGAAGGGCCAATCCTGTGGAGACACCGGCAGTGGAAGCCAACAACAACGCGTAGATCAGCGCGGCGCGGTGGAGGATGGTGTCCTGCTCGCCGCGCAAGATGACGAAGTAAGCCACCAACGCCCCGATCCCCAACCAGAGGATCCAGCCGATCCAGTTGATGGGGGCGTAGGTGATGACAGCGACAATGTAGAGGATGTGGCCGATCCCAAAGGCAGCCATGCCGCCTAAGACCCGGTTGGGTGCAGGCAAGACTTTAGCCATAAAGAGGTCGCCGATGAAGCCCAATGTCATACCGGCAGCAATGAACCCGGCATAGCGGATCGAAGGCAGCGCATCGGCGAGGATGTAGCCATACCAACCCACCCCGACCAACACCAGCGATGATCCTAACCTGGCCCAGCGCGATCCCCACGTATCCACCGCCGAATGACGCCCCAGCCAGAAACTGCCCAAAAGCAAAAGGGCCCACCCTACAATGAGAATCCAGGCGATCAGGTCGAGTGGCGGCATAAGTTAAACGCAGAGTCGTGAATGCGGACTTAAAGATGAATAAAGAATTAAGATTAGGTAGAGAAGAGATCGCCGCAAACGAACCAAGATCGTAAACCCCACTCTTTATTCTTTATTCATTTCTGTACCCGAGCAATTGCGGCTCCGCCCAGACGGCCCAGTTCCAGCGGGCGTCGCCGAGGGCGTCGGTCATGAGTTGAACGACGGCACTTTGGCCGGCCAGGTTGGGCAGATCGATGAGATAGCGTTCCCACCGTGTGCTCTGTTTAGTGGTACTCCAAAGGCGCATCCCGTTGACGAGGATGCGAAAGGCGCACAGGTTCTCCCCTTCCATCAAAGCGCCATCCCGGATGCCCACGCCAAACTGCATACGCAGCCGGTCAATGTCCCCGGGTACACGGAACTGATATTCCACCACAGCACTGCCTGTCACCGGCGGATGTTGCCAGAGCGCATTTTGCTGCACCATGCCGCAGGTCGCCGGTCCAACTTTGATCTCCATTAGATCGGGTCTGCGCGTGGCGGCCTGCCGCGCTTTGGGGAAGGCT
This sequence comes from Caldilineaceae bacterium, assembly GCA_019637695.1. GTDB lineage: Bacteria > Chloroflexota > Anaerolineae > Caldilineales > Caldilineaceae > RI-153. Next base: position 39,009 of record JAHBVG010000057.1, read on the forward strand.
TCGAGGAAGTCATACTTCCAGACCAATTGCTGATCCGCGCCCTCGTCGCTCTCGTCATCGTCGAGCAGGCTATGCCAGAGTTCCTCTTGCCATTTAAGGTAGCTAATGTATTGGGAAAGCTGAACGAGAGATTGCTCGCCCAGATCGCTAATGCGGCGGATCACCGCATTGAGGGTCTCTTGCCGTGGATCAAAATCAGCCATCGTGGTCGAACTCTTTGTGGGTGGGATGTGAGTAATGAGTAATGAGCAATGAGTAGATCATGTTAAGTTACTAAACGGACAAAGAGACTTTTGTTATGGTTGCGCCTCTACCTACTCATTACTCATTACTCATTGGAGTTCACTGCACGCCGACAAGCTCGTTGACCGACATGGGCATATCGCCGTGCGCCAGCAATCCATTCATCATAGCTTCCCAGCGGGAGGCCGCGGTAGGGTTGCTGAGCAGGACCAGCGCAACGTAGGTCGGCTCGAACGGTTTGCGGCGTAGGGTCATGCCTACTTCTTCGAGCAGCAGACTCCCCTTCTTGTGGTTACATGTCTGGCAAGCCGTGACAAGATTCGACCACTCGTGCCGTCCGCCGCGACTGCGCGGATGCACATGATCGACGGTCAATTCGTGGCGGTTGGGTGTGCCATTGCAGTATTGGCAGGTGTACGCATCGCGCAGCATGATAGCCGTGCGTGTTGGCGGCACAGAGCGATGTGGCAACCGCACATAGCGAGTCAGGCGGATCACCAGGGGTTCGGGCAGCGAACGGCTGCTGCTACAGAGCATTCGTTCGGTTGCTTCCACCATTTCCGCCTTTTCGCGGAGCAGCAAAACCACAGCTCGCCGTACAGAGACGAGGCTCAATGGCTCGAAAGTGGCATTCAAAACAAGCACCATCCTGGACATACGTACACCCTCTTTGTCCGGCGCCTGTGCCAAGCAAGCGAAGGACAGTACTACATCACGGCGACTTCGCCGGTACGAATCACGACCTCCATCAAAAAGAAACAGACAATAGCCATTAAGATAGTTTTCACGTTTTCATCTTCCAATCGGCTGAAGTAGCCATAGGCCGCCGGAAGCGTCACCACCGCCACACAGGCATAGAGAATATGCACAAATGCACGAGGCAGATTCTCACCCATTCCTCCGCTGTAGAGGATAAACCCAATGATAAACTGGATCACCATCAACAATTCGGCAATGACAGCAGCCCCATACCAACTCGCATTGAGCGGTGTAGAGCGCAGCCGCAATAGAATTGCCCACACGCCCAGCGCAATAAAAAGAAACGTTCCTGTCTGGGCAAATCCTTGATGAAGAACAGCAAGTGTATTCAAAAGCAACCCCAGCCATGATCTTGGCCTGGAAGAATTATACACGGATCAAAGATAATATGTCTAGATTTTACACAAATCAGTTGCAAAAGTGGATTTGTGTAAATGCTTTCCAACTCATACGGGCGCGTGGACCTTCAAATACTGCTCAAGGACACCGATCAGCGGCGACTGGCCGATATCATAGCTGATCCACTCGTTGCTGGTGCCCAATCCATAGATGCACGCGCCGACGACGAAATCATCCTGTTGCATGGCACGGTCGTACCAGACAAGCTGCTCCACATAAGCGCCCGGCCCCCACAAACCATAGCCATGTTCAGCCCAATAATCCTGGAAATGTTGCCAGCCCCGCGCTTCCAGCGGTCCCGGACGACCAGCCTGCACCAATCCATCCACACCCATCTCGGTCATGATCAGTGGCAGGACAAGCCCTGCTGGTCGCAGGATCTGATTGTAAACGTTGCGATAGCGCAGTGTCAGCCATCCGCTATCGTGTGGTGAGACGCCAGGATAACGCCCCTGGTTCTCACGAGTACTCAGGTAGTAGATGGTGGGCGCAGAATATTCGTGCAGGCCCAGCCAGCCATCGTATTCTTTGGCGGCTTGGAGGGCGGGTAGAAAGTGCTCCCAGAGTTCCAGTGGCGGCTGACCCGTGCCGAAGTTGCCAATGATACTGCGGATCCCCCGCTCGGCCAGTAACCGGGTGCGTTCCGCTTCAAAGTCGGCCAGTCGTTTCATCTCTTCGGCGTTGCCTGGCACCGGTTCATTGTAGGCTTCCCAGGCATCGAACGATCCTTTGCGCGCCGGATCATCGGCGTAAATCAGGATCTGGTTGACAAAATCTCGCGCCGCCCCTATTGGATCTATCGAATTCAGCGACGCCTGTTCCATATGGATGCGGCCGATCAGCTTTGTCCGCGGCGAGACGGTTTTGATCTGAGCGGCGAAGTTTGCATCCAATTCCAACGTTTTCACCACGGTGATTGCGCCCGTCCTGAGCAGAGTGAAGAGTTGAGGTTCATTGCGCTCCACATGGATGCCCAACTTGCTGGGCGGCCCTGGCGGGAAGGGCGTCGTCGCCGGTGTTGGCGTCGGCGGGATAGGCGTCGGCGGAGCCTTGCTTGGTGTTGGCTCTAGCCGGGGTTCGGCTGTGACGGGCGCTCCTCTTTGAACCTGCGGCAGATAGGAAAGGTATTGTTCGGGCGTCGGCGTGATCTCAGGTGTGGCAGTGGGCGTAGGTGTCGGGTCATCCTGTCCACAGGCAGCGGTAACAACGCTGATGCCTGCCAACATACTCCCTAGGAAGCGCCGCCGGCTCCAGGTGCGCTTCGGCTCACTCACAGGCGCAGCACGATCCTCACCGCCAGGATGCTGCACCTCTCTCGTTGTCTCGTGTTTTACTTCTGATCTATTTGACCAAGGTTCAGACCCGGAATCGGTCTCTCCCCCGCTTTGATTTCGATTATCTAACGATCTATCAATCATGGCTGTACTATACCATTGACCGAAAATTCACCCCAAATCAAGGGATCTCCTTTCTACTCAGGCGACTTTGATAGGGCATAGGTTACAGAAGTTATCCCTTAAAACCATCTACACTCAAGTTCCATAGCTATTCTTCCATAAACCTATCCCAAAAACCGTAGGAGGGTTCCCATGCAGAAAGTTGAAGTGAGTATCGAATATTGCGTGCAATGAAACTACACCCTGCGGGCTGTCCGTGCGGCAGCCGAACTACTCGAACACTACACCCAGGCAATTTCCGGCCTCAAGCTGATCCCTTCCTCAGGCGGACGCTTTGAGGTTCTGGCAAACGACACCCTGATTTACAGCAAAAAAGCGGAAGGACGCCATGCCGAAGACGGCGAGGTGGGGCGTCTCTTTGGGGAAAAGTTGGGTATGTAGGGACTGGGGATTGGGGATTGGGTAGAGATGCTGAAACCTTCCTAATCTCGCCCAAGCAAGTTTGGACAATCGCTGTTAACAGGAGATTAAGCGATTAAGCGATTACAGAAGCACTGAGCGATCCCGATCCCCCATAGGCGCTAAATTAAGAT
>JAHBVG010000058.1 GCA_019637695.1 Caldilineaceae bacterium
AGGTCCGTGATCTGGCGGCGGGTCACGGACCCGCCTGTAACATGGGGCCTGGTAGTTACACGAAAAGTCCGAAACTCAACGGGAGCAATCATGTCTGATTCATCTGCTATCCCTACCAATGCCAACCTGCGCGATCGGCTCCAATCCATCGTCCTCGCCGATCTCCTCGGCCCGGCCAACGGCCCAGAGGAGATTGTGGACGAGCGCTATCTGCGCGACCGCTATCTCATCGGTCGCCTGGGTCCACAGGGGCAGCGCAAGGATGGGGAAGAGATCATTTCTCTGGAAGAAGCCGAAGGCGACCTGGCTACGGCAGGGCTGGACGGCGAGGATGGCATCGCCGAGACCGAATCAGCCAGCGCCCTTTCTATGCAGCCGTCGTCCATGGGGTTGAGCTTTGTCGTGAATGGCTCCGCAGCGGCGCTCAAACTGACGGCGCGCTGGGGTCGCTATGTGCGCGAGAAAGGCGAAGGGGAAGCCTTTACCACCAAGAGCGGCGAACAGCGGCGCATCTGGCGACGCGTGCCTGTGGAGGCAGTCAGCGAATCGATCCCCCTGCTGCCGGGCCGCATGACCGCCTGGGTCCCCAACCCAGACCAGCCAGACGTGCGCATCGAAGGCTTGATCCGCGACCGCAACCAGCAGTGGCACGTCACCCTCTTCCTGGTCAACGGGCAGCAAGAGCCGAAGACCAACAAAGACACTGCCTGGATCTTCCAGCCCGAACTGATTGTGGAAGATGCAGAGGGCAGGCCCATCTTTGAACGCCGCCCGCTGGGCAACGGCGACGAAGAGCGAGAGGTGCGCAGCATGGCCATGGCCTATCGCCGCACGCTTGAATTTGCCATCGGCCACGGCGTTGGCGTCCACGCCGATCTGGCCGATGAGGATCCCACCTGCGCCATGCGCCTTTCCACGCGGGTAGCGCCTCTCTTTGAGGTCCCTCAGACCCGCGCCTTTGTCCCGGCTGGCCTGACGCTGGACATGCGTCAACTGGCGGCTCTCCCCGACGGCGGCTTTGCTGAACAGTTAATGCCAATGGTCACAGCCTATCGAGCGTGGATCGATGCATTGGTCCAAAGCATTGCAACGCCAGCTTCGGATCTGGCAAGCTATGGCGTCGAAGCGCAGGCGGCCATGGACGAATGCCGGCGCACAGCAGACCGCATTGAAGCCGGCATTCGACTGCTCGATGCCGATCCGCAGGCGGCCCAGGCTTTTCGCTTCGCCAACCGCGCCATGGCGGATCAGCGCGTCCACTCGCTCTATGCTTACGCCGTGCGCCAGCGCCGAGAAACCAGCCTGGCCGGGTTGGAGGCGGATGCGGGCAACCACTCATGGCGTACCTTCCAGTTGGCCTTTCTGCTGCTGAACCTGCCCGCCCTTACCGATCCCCTGCATGCGGAACGGGGCGAGATCGCCGATCTGCTCTGGTTCCCCACCGGCGGCGGCAAAACCGAGGCCTATCTCGGCGTGGCCGCCTACACCCTGGCGCTGCGTCGTCTCCAGGGCCAGGTGGGTGGGCGTTCCGGCCATGCCGGTGTGGCGGTACTCATGCGCTACACCCTGCGTCTGCTCACCCTACAACAGTTTCAGCGCGCCACCACCTTGATCTGCGCCTGTGAACTCATCCGCCGTGAAGATCCAGGGACGTGGGGGAGCGAGCCTTTCCGCATCGGCCTTTGGGTGGGTCAGAACAGCACACCGAACTGGAACGAACAGGCCGCCGAAGCCATCAAGCAGATCCGCAGCCACCGTTATTTCAGCGGCAGCACGCCCCATCAGTTGACCAATTGCCCCTGGTGCGGCTCACCCATCGATCCAGGTCGCCATATTGAAGTCGAGACCTTCCAACAGGGGCGCGGCCGCACCTTTGTCTACTGTAGCGATCCTGTGGGCGAATGCGCCTTTAGCAAACGGCAGGCCCCCGACGAAGGATTGCCCATCCTCACTGTCGATGAAGAGATCTACCGGCGGCTGCCTGCCCTGCTCATCGCCACCGTGGACAAATTCGCCCAGATGCCCTGGAATGGGCGCATTGCCATGCTCTTTGGCAACGTGGACGGCTACTGCGAACGTCACGGCTACCGCTCGCCCGAGGTGGAAGATACGGATAGCCACCCGGCCAAAGGCAAGTTGCCGCGGGCGCGGACCAGGGAGACGGCTCCCCTGCGCCCACCGGACCTGATCATCCAGGACGAACTTCATCTGATCAGCGGTCCATTGGGGACGATGGTCGGTCTCTATGAGACGGCGGTGGATCAGTTGTCCACCTGGGAGGTGGAAGGTCAGCGGGTGCAGCCCAAGGTGATCGCTTCCACTGCCACCATTCGGCGCGCCCAGGGCCAGGTCTACAATCTCTTCGCCCGCCATGTGAAGATCTTCCCGGCGCAAGGGCTGGATGCAGACGACAACTTCTTCGCCCACCAAGTTCCCATTGACGAAGAAAGGCCAGGGCGACGTTACCTGGGCATCTACGCCCCTGGCATCCGCCACAAAGCCGCGCTGATCCGGGTCTACACCGCGCTGCTCAGCGCAGCCCAATATCTTTACAGCGTGGAGAGCTACGGCAATGCCGTCGATCCGTGGATGACGCTGGTTGGGTACTTCAATTCCTTGCGCGAACTGGGCGGCATGAAACGCGCCGTAGACGATAGCGTGAGCAGTCGCCTGCGCCGTATGGACCGCGCCGGCCGCGCCAATCTTTCCACGCGCTACATTACACCCTACTCGGTGGCAGAACTGACCTCCCGGCGCAGCGCCACCGAGATCCCGGCCATTCTCGATCAGTTGGAAACTGAGTTCGATCTGCTGGCCGAGCAGGAGCGGCGCAAGAATCCGGGATCCACACCCGGCAAACAGCCCATTGATGTCCTCCTCGCCACCAATATGATCTCGGTGGGTGTGGATGTCTCACGTCTGGGCTTGATGGTGGTGGCAGGCCAGCCTAAGAACACTGCCGAGTATATCCAGGCCACCAGCCGCGTAGGTCGCCAGTTCCCCGGCCTGGTGTTGACAGTCTTCAACTGGACGCGCCCGCGCGATATCAGCCATTATGAACGCTTTGAACACTATCACGCCACCTTCTACCAGCATGTGGAGGCGCTCTCTGTCACTCCCTTTGCCCCGCGCGCCCTGGATCGGGGGCTCAGCGCCGTCCTGGCCTCGCAGGTGCGTCTGTTGGGCGTCGATCTCAATGCCAACGAAAAGGCGGCGGAGTTTGAGCGCGACCATCCTTACGTGAGAGCGGCTGTGGCCCAGCTTGTGGATCGGGCGGTGCGCATGGATCAACCAAACCACGCGCAACTGGTCAGCGAACTGTTGGATGCCCGTCTCGGCCTCTGGGCCAGCCGGGTGGCTGGCTCCACAGGTGGGGCGCGCCTGGGGTATGATGACAAAAAGGATGGACGCACGGTTGGCCTGTTGCGCCGTCCCGACAGCCAGCCGTGGACAGCGTTCACCTGTCTCAATTCCATGCGCAATGTTGAACCCACTGTCAATCTCGTCCTCGATGAGTTTGGCATGGATCGTCCTGACAGCCAGGGATGGCAATCTTTCTCTGCCAACAGCGTTGATCACTCATCCACCCCAGAAAGTGAAGAGCGCGATGACGAATGACCGCGTCAAAGTGGGGGAAGTCCGCCCCAGCCAGTTGATGTTCACCTATGGCATCGGATCCGTCGTCGATCTACCCTACCTCTCGGCGTTGGTCATGGGGCTCGACGACTGGCGCGCCGATCCCTCGGTTGCCCCCACCATCAGCGAGGATCGGCTGCTGCGCGCCGTCCGCTACGAACTAGGGGGACAGGTGGTCAAGTTGGTGGCGCCGCCCGCTGTGGCTGACGATTTCACCACATCCGATCCCTTCAGCCCGGCCAATCTGGTCGGGGTTCCTGTGGCTACCTTCCCGCGGTGGATGCTCTGCCCGCGCTGTGAGCGGCTGGCTTCGCTCGACTCTGGCCTCTTCAAATTGGATCCCCAGCCCTGGCGTCCTGAGTATACCCGCTATATCCACGTCAACTGCAACCGGGCCAAGAACCCGCCCGTGGTGCCAGCCCGCTTTTTGGTCGCCTGCGAAAATGGTCACCTGGACGACTTCCCCTGGATCGACTTCGTGCATCAGGGCAGATCCTGCGCCAGCCCTACCCTGCGCCTTATCGAATATGGTCCTGGCGGCGAGGCGCGCGACCTGGAGGTACGCTGTGATGAATGTAACGCCGTGCGACGTATGTCCGACGCCTTTGGCGAAAGTGGACGCATTTCTATGCCTGGCTGCCGGGGGCGTCGTCCCCATCTGCGCGATTATGCCGAAGATGGCTGTGACAAGCAGGCCAAGGCGATGTTGCTGGGCGCGTCGAATCTCTGGTTCCCCGTCGTGCTGACAACGCTCGCCATCCCCACCGAGTCTGCCCGGTTGGAGCAGTTGGTCGAGCAGCATTGGGGCATTTTGCAGAATCTCCAGAATCTACAGAACGTTACCCTGCTGCGCCAGATCGGGCAGATGGGCGACTTTATGGGCTATGGCGATGATGAGATCTGGCAGGCCATTGAGCGCAAGCGTCATCGCGATCTTGAGAAGTTGGAGGAGATCCCCACGGATCTGAAAACACCGGAATGGCAGATCCTCAGCCAGCCGAACCCGAACAATAACAATGACGATCTACGATTGCGCTCAGTGCCGACGCCATCACGCTTCAGCCATCTTCTTGACAAAGTTGTGCTGGTAGAGCGGTTGCGAGAGGTGCGCGCGCTGGTTGGCTTTACCCGCATTGATTCGCCAGGAGAGTTGGATGAAACCCTGGCTGTCGGTGGCGTCCGCGCGCCGCTTTCCCGCCGACAGCCGGCCTGGGTCCCCGCCACCGATGTGCGTGGGGAGGGCATCTTCCTTCAGTTTCAAGAGCAGGCGATCCAGCGGTGGCTGGCCAAAGGTGAACTGACTGCATACAACAGTCACTTTCGCGGCTCTCACCGTACCTGGCGTCTCGTGCGCGGCATCCAACCCGAAGATGACAACTATCCGGGTCTGCGCTACGTCCTCCTCCATTCGTTTGCCCATGCGCTAATGCGCCAGTTGGCGTTGGCGTGTGGCTATACGGCTGCCAGCCTGCGCGAGCGCATCTATTCGCGCAACCCGAACGAAATCGATGGGCGTCCTGATCCCATGGCTGGCATTCTCATCTACACGGCAGCCCCGGACAGTGAGGGGACGTTGGGCGGTCTGGTGGCGCTGGGCGAGCCACAGGAATTGGAGCGTCATATCACTACTGCGCTGCACTCTGCTCAACTCTGCGCCTCGGATCCGCTCTGCGCCGAACACGAACCAAGCAAGCGCGGGCTGACACTTCATGCCGCCGCCTGCCATGCCTGTCTGTTTGCACCGGAGACATCCTGTGAACGGGGCAACCGTTATCTGGATCGAACCGTGCTGGCGCCAACCGTCGAACGTGCGGATCTCGCTTTCTTTGAGTAACTTGTAGTCTGTCCTTCACAAGAAAAATCATTGGAGACCTCCATGCAACTTCTCGACCGCGGCCTGATCGTTGACGCAACCACTGCGCCTACAGATGCCCGGTTTTGTACCTTCACCAGCCTGCTTTGCCTGAGCGATGGCCGCCTGGTCGCAGGGTTCAGGACGGGCAGCGCCAAGGATTCTGGCGACGATGATATCCGCTTGCTGGTAAGCGAGGACGAGGGGCGCACCTGGGCGCGCACCTGCAACGGGATCGGGGAGTATCATCCGGGGAGCGGTGGGCGGATGCGCGCCGTGGGGCTGGCTGAAATCGAACCAGGGCGGTTGATCGCAGCCTTCAACTGGATCGACCGCTCTGATCCTGCGCTGCCGCTGGCGAATCCAGAGACGCAAGGCATCCTGCCCACGAAACTCTTTGTGGCGGAATCAAGCGACACCGGGCGTACCTGGACTCCTTTCCGTACGGTCGATCTCCACCCTCACAGAGGGAACGCGCTCACCGGCGACCTGCTGGCGCTGCACAACGGCACACTGGCGCTTCCCTATGAGGCGTGGAAAGAGTATCATGACTCGTCGCCGGGTGAACACCATGCCGCCCTGCGCTTCTCGGATGATGGCGGGCAAAGCTGGCACGGCCCCGCCATTGTCGCCCACGACGACGAGAATCGGCGGCTCTTCTGGGATCAGCGGCTGACTGTACTGCCGCAGGATGGACGGCTGTTGGCGCTCTTCTGGACGCATGACCGCCACGCCGGGCAGGATCTCCCCATCCACATGGCCTGGGGATCGCCTGATGGCCGTACGTGGAGCGCGCCGAGATCCACCGGCATTGCCGGGCAGATCGCTGCGCCGTTGGGGCTGCCCGATGGCCGGCTCTTCATGGCCTATGTCCACCGCCATGATCCGCCCTCGTTGCGGGCGCTCCTCAGCGAGGATGGCGGCGCATCCTGGCAGGATGAACTCATCTTCTACGCGAAGCGGCTCGGCAGCGAATCCGGCATGACGGGCAGCCGAGACTTTGCCGACTATTGGGCCGACATGAACATTTGGACCTTCGGCCATCCGGCGGCTGTGCTGCTCCCTAACGGCGATGTGATGGTCGCCCACTATGCCGGAGATGCCAGCGCCATGAGCATCCACTGGGTGCGGATCAGAATTAAGTGACGACCGACAGCAGACCGCAGACAACATACAAACCACCTGCACCGCTTTTGCCGCCGACTGCAACGGTCGGACTGCCTTCTCTGCATTGCTCTGAGCCAACTGCCAACTGCTAACTGCCAGGAGAACCCCTATGCCCGGCTGGACTTTCACCGATGCGGACCAAGCGTTGATGGAACGCTGGATCGACCCTTTTCTACCGGATCGTATCTTCGACGCGCACGCCCACCTCTTTCGCGTGGATCATTTTGCCGCGGATGCAGTGCCCGACCATCTGCGGGGAGCGCCTCCTCAGCTTGGGCTGGCCGAGTATCGCCACTTGATCGAGTGGATTCATCCGCGTCGGCGGACAGTGGGCGGGCTCTTTTTCGGCCTGGCCTTCACCGGGCAGCGTGACGCCAACAATGACTTTGTGGCAGAGCAGGTTGCCAGCGATCCCGCGGCCCTTGGGCAGATGATCGTATCGCCTGAGATGGAAGCGGACTATGTGCGCCAGGAGGTGAAGCGGGGAAAGTTCGTCGGCTTGAAGTGTTACCACACCATGGCGAGGATCGACGGGCCAACATGGCAGGCCCCGATTGAGGTCTATCTGCCCGATGAGCACGTGCGCATCGCCCACGAGGAAAATCTCACCATCACCCTGCACATGGTGCGAGAGCGGGCGCTGGCCGATCCGGTGAACCAGGCGACGATCCGCCGCTATTGTGAACGCTACCCCAACATGCGCTTGATCCTGGCCCATGCTGCGCGTGGATTCAACCCCTGGCACACCATCGAAGGGATTCAGAGCTTGCGGGGATTGTCCAATGTCTGGTTCGACACGTCGGCGGTCACCGAGGCCGGGGCGTTCGAGGCGGTTGTCGAGACGATGGGCCATGAGCGGCTGCTCTACGGCACCGATTTCCATGTCAGCCATCTGCGTGGACGCTGTGTCGCCATCGGCGATTCGTTCCACTGGATCTACGCCGACGAGATGGATTTGGACGAACGCCACACCCACCTGCGTCCGGTGTTGATCGGCATCGAATCCCTGCGCAGCCTGCTCCTGGCCTGCCGCAGATTGAAGCTGAGCGACAGCCAGATCGAGGACCTCTTCTTCGGCAACGCCCGGCAGCTTTGGAATGTGCCCGTCCTCTAGCGGACTAGCCGGCGGAAGGGTTCCTTTTTCAAGTCGGCCACAATGAGTTCGTCCAAATTGCCCCGATCCAGCCCAGATTTGATCACGGACAGTGCCTCGGCGGCAGCCTGACCGGTGAGACGGATATCTTCCTCGGTGTGGGCGAGCGTGGCTTTGAAGCTCATATAAGTGTGGACGCCGCGCCGCGCCATTTCTTGAATGAAGAGGGTCGAGATCTTGCGCGGGTCCACACCGGCGGGGGGCTTGAGGCTGAGGACCGGGTTGGCGTAGAGGCCGACGCATGCGCCCGGCAAGCCCACATCGGCGATAGCCTGATTCAACTTCGCCCGCAGCGTTTCGCCAATCTCCCGAAAACGCCGTTGCGCGTCCCGCCGCTTGAGTTCGCGGATCGTCGTCAACGCCGCGATCAATCCAATGTTGTCGCTCCAATACGAGCTGGAGATAAACATACGCCCGGCGGGTTGCATCACCCGCCGCGAACCGACCACCGCCCCCATCGGATAGCCGTTGGACATGGCCTTGGCCACCACCGTCATATCCGGCGTTACCCCCACATATTCCTGCACGCCGCCAATGGACAAGCGCCATCCGCTGGAAACTTCGTCGAAAATCAGGATGACATCATGTTTGGCGGCCAGATCCTTGACCCCTTCAAGATAGCCCGCGGGCGGCAGTTCGGAGCGGGCCGGTTCCATCATGATCGCCGCCACTTCCCCTCTGTGGGCGTCGAGCAGATCCGAGAGCGCGGCCAGGTTCCCATAGACAAAGGGGATCACCGTGCCCGCCAGCGCTTTGGGCACGCCAATGGGTTCGATGCCGGCGAAGGGGAACTCGCCGCTTTCAGGATCGACGCCGAAGTTGGCGGCCTGATACCAATCGTGCCAGCCGTGATAGCCGCAGAAGAGGATCTTGTCGCGCCCGCTGACGCCGCGGGCGATGCGAGCCGCCACGGCGCAGGCTTCGCCGCCGCCTTTGGTGTAGCGCACCATCTCGGCGCTGGGGATGGTCTGGGTCAACTCTTCGGCCAGTTCCAATTCGAGCGGGCTGTTGAGGGTGTAGAGGCTGCCGCGGTCGATCTGCTCTTTGACGGCGGCATCGACCACATCGTCGGCGTGGCCCAGGATCACCGCGCCCACGGCGTTGACCCAATCGATGTATTCGTTCTCGTCAACGTCGACAAAGCGCGATCCTTTGGCGCGCTGGGCGTAGATGGGGCTGACGCCGTGGGCAAATTGATCCGAGCGGCGGCTGATCAGTTGCGTCCAACCGGGGATCAACTCGCCAGCGCGGCGATAGAGATCGAGCGAACGGGAAACATCAGGGTAAGTCGTCATGGTCCCCATCCTTCCACTGAAAGATGACACCGCATTATCAAAGAGTAGTTCGTGGATCGGTGAAGTTTGGACTGGCTTTTAGAAGTACCCAGCCTCGCGCAGCATGATCAGTTGTGAGGATCGGTCGCGCAGCGGCAGCGAGACCGGACAGTTGCCCTGCCGTTGCGATTCGTAGATAGCCATCACCATTTCCAACGAGGCGACGCCGTCCTCACCGTTGGAACTGGGTTCGCCGCCATTTTCAATGCAATCCACCAATTCCTCGATGGCCGTCCCAATGGGGCTGACTTGCGGCGTCTCTGGGAAAGGACGCGGCTCCAGCATGTACCACTCAATGCGCGGGTCCGGCTCGTTCAACCGGTTTGTGCGCTCGACAGCCAACCACCATTGGTTGCCCCCATATTCCAGGCGGATGACGCCGTCCGTCCCCTGGAGTTCGACGCCAAAACGGGCATATTTGGTGAGTTCGTTGACCATCGCAACCGCGCTCACCCCGTTCTTGAAAGTGAAGATCGCGTCGCTGATATCTTCCACGCGGAAGGGATGTTTGCGGCGATGGGCCGTCCCTACCACCCAATCCACCTCACCGGCGTAGAGTCGAAAGAGATCGAAAGCGTGGACGGCATCGTGGAGCAGCGGACCTTCTTCGTCCGCCGTCCACGCCGGGAAGGGTTTCACCCCCTGACAGACGCCGAACATGGAGATCAAGTCGCCGATGACGCCCTCTTCGATCATGCGTTTGGCTTCGAGAAAGACAGGGTTCCAGCGCCGGGAATGGTTGACCGAAAGCACTACATTGGCGTCGCGGCAGGCGCGCACAATGGCGTCGCCATCTTCAAGGCTGAGGGCCAACGGCTTCTCGCAGAAGATCCCCTTCACCCCTGCCGCCACCGCAGCCTCGACAATCGGGGGGTGAAGACCGGGATGGGTGGCGATGCTGACAATGTCGAGATTCTCTTTGTCCAGCATTTCCCGGTAATCGAGGTAGAGCGCGTCGATCTTCCACTGGTGGCCAAAGTGTTGAAGGTGGTCAAAACCACGGCTCGATCCAGCCACCAACAGGGTACGCGGACAGACGGCCAGCGCGCCCGCATGGGTTAGGGGAGTCGGCGGATCAGTTTCCCACAGCGTGCCGATACGCCCACAGCCTACCAATCCCGCTCGATAAGTCGTCATAGATGATCCTTTGCGGTACACGTTTATGCCAGCGACTCTACGCTATTCTCCAGCACGCCCAATCCCTGAATCTCGCCGCGGATGGTGTCGCCCGGCTTGAGTTGCAGCTTTTTGGCATGGCCGACCCCCGCCGGTGTACCGGTGCTGATCACATCGCCGGGGTGCAGGGTGACAAACTGCGAGAGGAGGGCGATCACCTCAGCCGGGGAGAAGATCATCTGTCCGGTGTTGGCGTTCTGATGCAGTTCGCCGTTGAGCCAGAGCTTCATCTCCAACTGATCAGGGTGAGGAATTTCGTCGGCGGTGGTCAACCAGGGGCCCATCGGCCCAAAGGTGTCGGGCCATTTGCCGATCAGCCAGTCGAAAAATTTATCCCCGGCCTGCGCCTCCAAATTCTGACGGTAGGCCAGTTCGCGGGCGGAAATATCGTTGAAGATGGTATAGCCGGCGATGTAGCGCTGCGCCTCCGCCGCGGGGATGTCGCGCCCCTCTTTGCCGATGACCACGGCCAGTTCCAATTCCCAGTCGGTGAAGGTTGAGGCCGGTGGAATGCGGATCGGCTGCCGGGTCCCAATGATGGTCGTCCACGGTTTGAGGAAGAAGTGGGGCGTCATCTTCTCTTTGCCCGCGAAGTTGCCGCCGCCCTCCATAATGTGGCTGGCGTAGTTCCCGGCCAGGCAGAAGAGTTTGCCCGGTCGCGGCAGGGGCGCGCCTAAGGTCACATCGGCCAAAGGTTTGGCAAAGCGCGCATCTGCGCCGTCGATGACCCGACGGGCGGCATCGAGTGCATCCTTTCCGCCGTCGAGGATGGCTTGAACGCTGCCGGGGACGCGCACGCCCGCCGCCTGGGCGCACGCCGCGAGATCGTAAACCACCTCACCGGTGACGACGCCGACTCGCTCGCCACTCTCCGCGTAAAATGTCGCAAGCTTCATAAATCTATCTCCTTTCCTGGCTCAGGGACGCCACAGGGTCGCCTCGATCCGGCGCAACCGATTCTCTGAAGTATGAAAATAGTATGAGGTGAGGATGCGCCCATCGGGCAGTTGGATGCTGCTGGGGTAGCCGAGATCGAATCCACCGCCGTCGGCGCGCAGGACGATTTCGTTCTCCATATCCCAGGTCTGGCCGCCATCGTGGCTGAAGCAGGCGCGCACGCCGAAGGGATCGCGGCGATAGCCATAGCTGCACAGGATGCGGCCATCCTGCAATTGGATGAGGTTTGGCGGATGGCCGTAGATCTCCGTCCGTGTGGGCAGATCCCAGGTGAGGCCGTTGTCCCAACTGTGGGTCTGGTACATCCACGCCGTGAGGCCGCGCTGACGTTTTTGCTCATCGGCATCGTCGATGGTCAGGTGTCGATCCACGGCGCGCATGAGGCAGAGCAGATGTCCCCCACCCAGATCGATCAGCGCCGGTTCTTGATAATCCACCATGCCGCTGAGATCGTGGGCGATGATCGTCGGCTGCGACCAGGAGAGGCCCTTATCCTCGGAACGTGAAATGAAGGACGCATGACCGCCGCAGCCCATCCCCGCGTAGCCGACCAACAGCAGCGCGCCATCGGCCTGTTGGATGGCCGGTTCGCTGATCGCCAGCGGTCGCGACTCGTCCACCGGCACGTAGACCGGATCGCTCCAGGTCTGGCCCTGATCACGGGAGATCCGCACCCAGGTTCCTTCAAAGATAGCGCCGCTGCGGGCCTTGGGATGGTCGGGCTGGTGACGCCAATGAAAGTAGGTGACCAAAAAGCTGCCGTCGGCGAGGATCGTCAGCGATGGGTCCTGCACGCCGGATTGGGGCAGATGGCCGGGGATGGGATCGCCCACTTGCTCCCAGGTGCGCCCTTCATCGGCAGAGCGTTTGAGAATGCCGGTTGAGCGGGTGTCGATGTGGGTATATGTACCATCCCCCAATTCGGGCGCGTTCCGAAAGGTTACATAGAGATCCCCGGATGGGTGACGTTGCAGCGAAGGGAAGCATGAATAGTCCTCACTACCGGCGTGGATCATGAAATGCGCATCAATCTGCGGAGCCATCACCGATCTCCTTTTATGGATTTGGGCAAGTGGACGAAGGACAATTGTGGTGATAAACTGGTTCACATATAGCACCAGCGTACCACAGCCGATTCTCACAGTCAAGGAAATAAGAGAGGGCAGGCGTACTTCAGGTTGGGGGCGAAAGTGCCGGGGACTTATCGGAGGAGATGGTTCCAAGAGACGAAACAGTGTCTCGCTGCGGCGAGAAGTCCCCGGCGCTTGCTCTGCCCCGAAGTTGAAATACACCCAGAGAGGGTAGGGTCGGTTTGAACCGAGGTATGAGCTGATGGTTCGATTTCAGTCCATTCAAACAGAGAAAGGCAAGATCCATGAAGACGTATCGGGCAGCGGTGATTGGATGTAGTCGGATGGGTGGTTTTATCGACAATGAAGTGTTGGGTTTGCCCAAACATGTTCCCCCGTATTCACATGCAGCCGGTTTCTTCACCTGCAAGCGGACGGATCTGGTGGCATGCGCCGATGTGCGCACCGATGTGATGGAACGCTTCGGCGAGCGCTACAATATCCCGAAGTCGCGCCAATACACCGATTACCGCGAGATGATCGAAAAAGAGAAGTTGGACATTGTCAGCGTAGCCACACAGCCGGAACCGCGCGCCGAGATCGTCATCTACGCGGCAAATCACGGCATCAAGGCGATCTATGCGGAGAAGGCCATGGCCGCATCGCTGGCCGAGGCGGATGCCATGGTCGAAGCCATGGAACGCAACGGCGTCTTCTTCAATTTGGGCACCAATCGGCGCTGGAGTCCGCTCTACGATCAGATGCACGCCTATATCCACAGCGGCGAAATCGGCGCGCTCAAGTCGCTGATCCTCTACCACAACGGCACGCTCTTCAACACCGCCAGTCACACCTTTGATCTGGTGATGCGGCTGAACAATGATGTCCCCGCGGCCTGGGTGCAGGCTTACCTACCCGACGCCAGCGGAACAGCCCCGGCGCAGCCCGACAAACTCATTGATGGCGACATCCTCATGGTCGATCCGCCGGGCGAGGGGACCATCCATTTTGAGAACGGCGTCAAAGCCTATATGTTGCTCACGCCTCGCGGACTGGAAGTGGAAGCCATCGGCACAGAAGGCGTCCTCACAGCATTCAGCGACGCCCAGGAATGGCTATTGCGCAAGAAGCAGCCGGTGGAGGGCGGACGCATGGGATTGCTCCCCGCCAGCGGCTTTGAACCCACCGAGCCGGCCAGCTCCACCCTGCGCCTCATCGAGGATCTGGTCCACTCGCTGGATACGGGCGAGCCGTCGCGCTGTGGTCCACGCGTGGCATTGGCCAGCACCGAGTTGATCTTTGCCTTCATTGAATCGCACCGACGCAACGGCGCCCGTGTGGAGCTTCCGTTGCAGAAGCGCAACCTGCGCATGCAGCGCAACCATACCCCCAATCAGCCCAAGTTCGAGGCGTAGAGAGGAAGTGTCACATGCAAAAACAATACCGCGTCGCCATCATTGGTCTTGGGCGCATGGGCAGCACCATCGACGACGAATTGCCCGCCGGTTCTCCCGCGTATTCTGTCGCCGCCGCCTGCGCCGCTAGCGACCGCTTGACTGTGGTGGCCGGCGCCGACATTGATCCGGCCAAGCGCGGCGCGTTTCAGGAGCGTTGGGGCGTCAACGAGCTCTACGATGACTATGTGCAGATGATCCGTCAGGAGCAGCCCGATCTGGTCGCCATCTGCACGCGCGGTGTACTCCACGCCGAGATGTCGGTGCGGGTGGCCGAAGAGAACATCCCTATGATCTTTTGCGAAAAGGCCATCGCCTGTTCTGTGGCCGAGGCCGACGCCGTCTTGGCAGCCGTGGGCAGTCGCAACATCCCCTATAACACGGGCGTTCTCCGCCGCTTCAACAGGACCTATCACCAGGCGCGTGCGGTGATCGCCAACGGCGATATTGGGGAAGTGCGCGCTGCCGTCCACTTTGCGCCCACCAATCTGCTCCACGGGCACATCCACTCGTTGGATACCCTGAGCTTTCTCCTGGGCGATCCGGGGATCGAGAGCGTATGGGGCGAACTGCTGCCGCGTGATGTAGAGATCACCGACAACCGGCTGGACAAAGATCCCAATGCGATCTATCAGGTGCGCTTCGCCAACGGTGTGGAAGCTTCCAGCGTGCCCGCCGGCGGCTGGGAATTTGAGATTGTCGGCAGTCGGGGCAGCGTGCGTGTGTTGAACAACGGCGGCGGCATCCTCTTGCGCTGCGCCAACGACGAGCGCGGACGCGCCTTTGAAACAGTGCCCCTTGATATCCCAGCGCCGCACAGCAGCACCCAATTCTGCCTGGAAGATCTGCTCGACGCGCACGAGCAACAGCGACCCTCTCTGGGAAACATTCAGGTCACCCATCATTTGACTGTGGCCTGCCTGGCGGTCGCCGAAAGCCATCGCCAAGGTCGGCGCGTCACCCTGGCCGATGTGGATCGAGATCTCTACATTTTCCATGTGTAGATGAGGATCTAGCCGTGGATAGGCGCAGATGAGTGCAGATGAAAGACAATCCGCTGATATCTGCGCCTAAGACTCATCCATATATGAACAAGTCTGAAAGGGGCATCCCAATTTTTCGCTTTGACACCGGCAAAGTAACCGTGGTATAGTGGTTCTATCAAAGTACCACATTCTGACATGTCTTTCCTCTTCGTGGACTGCTACCCTATGTCCACACTCTGCCTGTTTTCAAGTCAGCGGTTTCCGTCTGGTCTGATTTACCTGTCTGCATACCAATAAACAGCGCATATCCAAAGGAAGAACCGCAATCATGGCCAGCATTCGTGTCGACAGAGTACGGCAGGTTTTCAACGATGGCAACCACAATGCGTTTACCGATCTCTGCCGCTACAACGGTAGATTTTATCTTGCCTTCCGCAGTTGCCCAGATGGTCACATGCTTTTTACATCATCGCAGATCCTTGTGTTGAGCAGCGAAGACAGCAACCGATGGGAGGAAGTCTGTCGGTTTAGCGTCCCCAATCGAGATGTGCGCGATCCCCATTTTCTTGTCTTTGATGGCAAGCTCTTTGTCGTTTCGGGGACGTGGTGGGTGGATCCCAGCGATTCGAGCGAACGCGATATCAACGATCATCTGGGCTACTGCGTCTGGAGCGAGGACGGTCAGCAGTGGCATGGTCCGCGCGCATTGGATGGTACCCACGGCTATTACATTTGGCGGGCCGGCGCTCACAATGGCATGGCCTATCTTAACGGCAGGCGGGTCAAGGATTTCGCCGTGATCGAGGATCGAGTCAAGCGCGACGAGCAGATGGAATCGTGGCTGATGTGCAGCGCGGATGGATTTTACTGGAAGCCGCTCGGTCTGATGCAGCCCACGCAAGGCGACGAGACGGCCTTTCTCTTTGAGGAAGATGGCAGCGTCCTCGCGGTTGCCCGTTCTATGGGGCGGCGCGCGGCGCAGGTCTGCCGCTCCCATCCACCCTACACCGAGTGGACGCGCAGCGATTTGGATCGCTATGTCGGCGGTCCGATGTTGGCGAAATGGGGAGATCGCTATCTGGTGGGCGGGCGCAAGATGATCGGCGACGCCAAACCGACCACGGCGCTCTATTGGCTGGTGGAGGACCAACTGGTCGAAGTTGCCGAACTCCCCAGCGGCGGGGACAATTCCTATCCTGGCTTTGTTCAACTTTCCGAGGACAGAGGCTTGCTCTCGTTCTATTCAAGCCACGAGGGGAGCGGAACCAGCCTGGCGCCGTCCGCCATCTATTTGGCTGAACTTAGCCTTGACCCAGCTTGAGAAACCAATCCGCAGCGAAACGCAGCGGCTACGGTTGCAAAGACGCGCACGCGACAACGCGTGCGCTGATAGCGACTCGGATTAGGAGATAGTTATGCTGGTTTTTATCATCCGTCGTATTCTCCTCATGATCCCCACGCTGATCGTCGTTTCTATGATCTCCTTTGCGATTATTGAAGCGCCGCCAGGGGATTATATGGATACTTATGTGGAACGGTTGATCGCACAGCAGCAAGCGATTGATCCTGCCGAAATTCAGACCCTACGCACCCGCTATGGGCTGGATGATGGGGTCCACGTGCGCTACATGCGTTGGGTGAGCGCGCTACTGCGCGGCGATATGGGGCGCTCGTTAGAATGGAATCAGCCTGTCACCAGACTTATCGCCGATCGCTTGCCCTGGAGCCTGGCCGTCTCGTTTGCCTCCTTCCTGCTTGCGTATGCCATCGCCATCCCCATTGGTCTCTATTCGGCCACCAACAAGTATTCGTTGGGAGATTATGCCCTTACTGTCATTGGCTTCATTGGGTTGGCAACGCCTAATTTCCTGCTGGCGCTGATCATCCTCTGGTATTACTTTGTCGCCACCGGACAGGTTGCCGTAGGGCTTTTCTCGCCTGAGTACATCCGCGCGCCGTGGAGCTTTGCCAAATTTGTCAACCTGTTACAGCACATCTGGTTACCAGCCCTGGTGGTGGGGACAGCCGGCACAGCAGGGTTGATCCGCATTATGCGGGCCAATCTACTTGACGAGTTAGAGCGCCCCTATGTCATGGTCGCCCGCTCGAAGGGACTGTCCGAGACCAAGATGCTGATCAAGTATCCTTTCCGCATTGCCATCAACCCGGTAGTCAGCACCATCGGCTGGACGCTGCCGGCGCTGGTCAATGGCGAACTCTTGGCATCGCTGGTGTTGGGGTTGCCGACGATTGCGCCCCTCTTCGTGGGCTCCCTCCTCAGCCAGGATATGTTCCTGGCTGGCAGCATTGTCTTGATCCTCAGTTCATTGACGCTGATCGGTACGCTTATCTCGGACATTCTACTGGCATGGCTTGATCCTCGGATTCGGGGCGCGATTTAGGAAACAGGTATGAAAGGATAGCAACATGGCTGTAATCGAAGAAGCCATCGGCGCAGGAACCAAAGAACCTGCCCCACTGGAAGAGAAGGTGGCCCTTGCCACCCCCTGGCAATTGATGCGCTGGAAATTCATGCGCCATCGGGTGGCGGTGCTTGCGCTTGGCGTGCTGGTTCTTTTCTATTTGATCGTCATTTTTGCCGAGTTCGTAGCGCCCTATTCACCCACCCGGTATGACACGGATTACATGTACATGCCGCCGCAGCGCATCCATTTCTTCGATGAAGGACGCTTTCAACTGCGCCCGTTTGTCTATGGCATGACGGCGGAATTCAATCCGGCTACCTTCAGAACCACTTACGAAGTAGATCGTACGCAGAAGTATCCCATTTACTTCTTTGTGAAAGGTGAACCCTACAAACTTTGGGGCCGCTTTGAAGCGGATGTCCGTCTGTTTGGCGTGCGCGAAGGTACGGTCTTCCTCTTCGGTACGGACAAAATGGGTCGAGATCTCCTCTCGCTGATCATCTTTGGTGGGCGAATCTCACTTTCGGTGGGCCTATTGGGGATCGCAATCAGTTTCATCATCGGTATTATCGTTGGCGGTGTTTCCGGCTACTTCGGCGGACTGATTGACCTCCTCATCCAGCGCATTATCGAATTTATCCGCTCGGTGCCTACCCTGCCACTGTGGATGGCGCTCAGTGTGGCCCTGCCCCCCACCTGGTCGGTGATCCAGATCTATTTTGGCATCGTCGTCATCCTATCGCTGGTAGGGTGGACGGATCTGGCGCGGGTGGTGCGTGGCAAGTTCATGTCGCTGCGCGAAGAAGAGTATGTGATGGCGGCGCAGTTAAATGGATCGAACGAGACACGCATTATCTTCAGACATATGCTTCCCTCGTTCGCCAGCCACATTATTGCTTCTCTCACCTTGAGCGTACCGGGGATGATCCTGGGTGAGACGGCGCTTAGCTTCATTGGCTTGGGTCTACAGCCACCCGCCATCAGTTGGGGCGTCCTCTTGAAAGATGCACAACGCATCACCGTGCTGGCCACATCGCCCTGGCTGTTGATCCCAGGCTTGTTCGTGGTCATTGCCATTCTCTGCTTCAATTTCGTCGGCGATGGTCTGCGCGACGCTGCCGATCCGCATGCATCGATCTAGAGGATTTGATGATGGATGATCAATCGAGACTGCTGAGCGTTAAGAACCTTTCCACACACTTCTTCTCGCGAGAAGGCATCCTGGCTGCTGTGGACGGGGTGAGCTTCGAGATTTGCCGCGGCGAGGCGTTGGGCATCGCCGGGGAGAGCGGATGCGGCAAAAGTGTGACGGCCCAGTCGATCCTGCGCATTGTGCCGAGCCACGGCAAAATCGTCGATGGCGAGATCCTCTTTTACCAAAACGGCGGCGCTCCCGTTGATCTGGTCTCGCTAGATTGGAAGGGCAAGGAGATCCGCAAGATCCGCGGCAAAGAGATTGCGATGGTCTTTCAAGAGCCGATGACAGGCTTCAGCATGGCCTATACCATCGGCAATCAGATTATGGAAGTAATCCGCCTGCACCAGCAGGTCAACGAGGCCGAGGCGCGCCGACGGGCGATTGAGATCCTGCAACGGGTGGGGATGCCCAAGCCGGAGCAGACCATTGATGCCTTTCCTTTTGCCCTGAGCGGCGGCATGCGCCAACGGGCCATGATCGCCATGGCCCTTTCGTGCAACCCAAGCCTCCTGATTGCGGATGAGCCTACCACTGCGGTCGATGTCACCATCCAGGCGCAGGTTCTGGAGCTACTCAAGGAACTCCAGCAAGAGATGGGCATGGCGATGATGGTGATCACCCATGATCTGGCGGTGATCTCTGAACTCTGCGACCGGGTGATGATCATGTATCTGGGCAAGGATGTGGAAAGCGCGCCGGCATCCGAACTCTTCAGCAACCCCAAGCACCCGTACACGGTGGGGCTGCTCAAGTCGGTGCCTGAACTGGGGGAAGGCAAGAGCCAGGAGATCTCACCCATCACTGGTTCGGTGCCTAGCCCTTATCACCGCCCGGGTGGGTGTCCATTCCACACCCGATGCCCGGCCTTTATCCCCAACGTATGTGATCTTCAGGCTCCCCCACAGGTGGAGGTGGCAAAGGATCATCGCGTTCGCTGCCATCTCTATGTACAGGAGTGAAAGTATGGCTGACCATAACCCTGTCGTTGAAGTTCACCGACTTCGTAAATACTATCCTATTGTGCGAGGGATCCTTCGGCGCAATGTTGGCACGGTGAAAGCTGTCGATGACGTTAGTTTTCACTTGAACCGAGGCGAAACCTTGAGCTTAGTAGGGGAAAGTGGTTGCGGTAAGACCACGACGGGTCGCTGCATTCTGCGCGCTATCGATCCAACCGCGGGGAAGATCCTCTTCCACAGGGGCAACGGTGAAGAGATCGACATCACCGGGCTGGATCGTAAGGAATTGCGCTACACCCAGCGCTATATGGGCATGATCTTCCAAGATCCTTATTCCTCGCTCAACCCGCGCATGACGGTACTTGATATCATCGGTGAGCCGTTCATTACGCGCAACCTGATCAAAAATCGCGGCGAGTTGGAAGATCGGGTGGCCGCGCTGCTGCGCAGTGTACGGCTTGATCCTAGCTTAATGCAGCGCTATCCTCATGCCTTCAGCGGCGGACAGCGGCAGCGCATCGCCATCGCCCGCGCCCTGGCCCTGAACCCCGATTTTGTGGTGGCAGATGAACCTATCTCTGCGCTGGATGTCTCGGTGCAGGCGCAGATCCTCAGCCTGCTTAAGGAGCTTCAAACCGAACGTCATCTCACTTATCTCTTCATTACCCATAATCTATCGGTGGTTGAGTATATCAGCAACCGGGTGGCGGTGATGTATGTGGGGCAGATCGTTGAACTGGGCGAGACGGAGACGATCTTCCACGAGCCAAAGCATCCTTACACCGAGGCGCTGCTTTCTGCCGTACCTGTGGTCAAGACCGATAAGTCTGGTCGTAGACGCGAACGGATTGTCTTAGAAGGGGATGTGGCGGATCCCGCCAATGTGCCGCCCGGCTGTTCGTTCCATCCACGTTGCGCTTATGCCCAGGAGATCTGCCGCACGGAAGAACCAGAGTTGATCAACATCACCCGATCTGATCAAGTCCCCCACTATGCCCGTTGCCACTTTGCTACTGAACTCAATCTACGGGGCGTCAAACAACTGTTTGCACACCCTATGTAATTTTCTCAGAAGTATCTCAACATCAGGAGGTGTACCATGTAATTATCTGTATTGCCCAAAAGCATGTTCCCCTTCCGCACACTGGCATCTACCTTTGACCACGGAGGAAATCAAAGTGACATCAAAGACAGTTTCACGCTATCTCATTCCCTTTCTTTTGATTGCGGTCTTACTTTTGGCCGCCTGTGGAGCGCCGGCCCCGGCGCCAGCTGTTGACGCTCCAGCCGGAACACAACCCGCGGCAGATAGCTCATCTGCGGCGCAGCCGTCCGCTGCCGCTGGTCCGATCCTGACAGATCCACCCGCTGACGCTGGTGAACGTCCTGTGCAGATGCATGTCTACAACTCGCCGGAAGATTACACCGCCGCCACAGGCAATACCATCAGCGGCTACAATGAAGCGCCCGAATTGGCTGAAATGGTAGCCAGCGGCGCTCTACCACCAGTGGAGGAACGGTTGCCCGCAGCGCCAGTCGTGGTAGCGCCAGAAGAGGCAATCGGCAAGTATGGCGGCCCGCTACGCATGTCCATCACCGGGCAGAATACCCTGGCCGCCGAAGTCGGCAACTGGTGGGTCGTCGAATCTTTGACCATCCACTCGCCGCAGGGTGAGATCATCCCCAATGTGGCCCAAAGTTGGGAATGGACAGATGACAATAAAGTTCTGACGCTTCACCTGCGCGAGGGCATTAAGTGGAGCGACGGCGTCCCCTTCACCGCCGATGACGTTGTCTTCTGGTGGGAAGATGTGGTACTTAACACAGAGCTGACCCCGTCACCGCCCACCTTGCTGACCCGCGGCGGCGAGATGGGCGTGCTGACTAAGATCGACGATTACACCGTCCAGATGACATTTAGCCAGCCCTATGCGCTCTTCACCACCTACCTGGGGAGCTGGGGTTTTAGCCGCGGCGCGCCCACCGGCCATCCGAAGCATTATCTCACCCAGTTCCACCCGAACTATGCAGAGAGGGAAAGCATTGAAGCAGGCATGGCAGAAGGCGGCTTCGACACCTGGACCGACTACTTCACCCAGATGGCCGGCAACTTGAACCCAGACAAGCCCACCATCGGCGCCTGGATTCCACAGGATCTGCCGCCGCAGCCGCTGGAGATCCACAAGCGGAATCCTTACTATTGGAAGGTTGACAGTGCTGGAAATCAACTGCCCTATATTGGCGAAATCTGGAGTACCCGCACCGCAGACCGCGAAGCTACTATCCTGAAGACGATTGCCGGCGAACTCGACTTCTCTCGCACAGGCAGCATCGACCTGGCGCTCCTGAGCGATAATAAGGTCAGCGGCAATTATCGCTTTGCCTACGCCGACTGGATGCCCAACGCATTCGGCAACATCATGTTCAACTTCACCACAGCCGATGAAGTGAAGCGAGAACTCTACAACGATGTGCGCTTCCGTCGTGCGCTTTCGGTAGCCATCAACCGTGATGAGATCATCAAGCTGATCTACAAGGGCGGTGTTTTCGCCTCTCAGGTTGCGCCAATGCGCGGCGCTCCTTACTTCGGCGAGTCGGAACTCTTCCAATCCTGGGCGCAGTTTGACCCAGATCTGGCCAACCAGATGTTGGACGAAATTGGCTTAACCGAGCGCGACAATGAAGGATTCCGCCTTGCCCCGAACGGCGGAGAGTTGCTGCTCATCATCGCCGCAACGACTGCCTGGCCTGTGGAGACGCCGGAGTTGATGGAGCTGGTCAGGGGCTACTGGGCGAATGTGGGTATTAAGGCTACGGTCACACCCGAAGCTGGTCAACTCTGGACTGCCCGCCACAATGCAGGTGAACACGACCTTTCCGCACGCGGCGCACACTTTGGCGGTGGACCTGTTCACCCGACGCTGAATTCCAACACCTTTGCGCTGGCCGGCTGGCAGTGGGCGCCGGACTGGGCGCTCTGGCTCGATTCCAATGGCGCTCAGGGCGTAGAACCCCCAGACGATGTCAAACGCCTGCGTGAAATTCGCGAGCAGATCCTGGGTGAAGCCGACGAGGAGGCACGCAACGAGTTGATCCAGGAGGTCTTCCAAATCCAGATGGACAACCTCTGGTCCATCGGACTCGTCGTGGACGATCCACGCTTCGGCCAGTTGACGGTGGTCCACAACCGTCTGCGCAACGTGGTCACCCACTCGATCTCCGGTGAATGGTACCCGATGGTACCTGCACACTGGTTCATCAACGAGTAGAAGTAGACCAGCACTACAAGTATGGAAGAGGGGTGAATCTTCGGGTTCTCCCCTCTTCTCTTTGGGGAGAGGATGAAATCTGGGCGGTCGGTAAAGTTGGACAGTGATTACATCCTTTCGCGACTGGGTGGCCAGCAGATACGAGAGTTGGACTTTGCGGACGACCGATTGACCATCTGCCTGCGAGAGTTTGACGACTATTTCGTATCTTGTGCTGATCCTACTCTTGATTCGGCATCAATCTCGTGTTTCACTCAAAAAATCACCGAACACCCAGAATGAGTTACGCATTACTCATCTAGGGCAATCGCGAACCAAACTGTTTAGTTCTGATTTTCGCCGACAAGGGCGCAAGTTGAGATGAAAATAGTCGCCTTGACAGCTTCGTAGAATCATATTTTGCTCCGATGAGGCCAAATGGGTAGATAAAGCAGCCGGATCTGGATGTTTCGACGCCCTAAAGCAGCCAAAACAAAGTTTGCGATTGCCCTACATTACATATTACCTGCGCCCTCATATCCTTCCAGCACTGCGTAGAGGACTTCGTCGAGGAATTGGGCGATGGCCTGACGGATCTGCATATCGCCGGGATCGAGCGCTTCCTCGCGACGCACCGATTCGAGAAGCTGGCGACGGAAGAATTGCACCGTCCGTCCTGTTTCGACAAGGCTCACTGCTTGATGGGCAGCCTCCTGACCATATTGGCGGCCCAAATCGCGGCCTGCGTTTAAGATTTCTGCGCGCTGTTCAGGGCGCATAACATAGTTGAGGGCGAGGGCAAAGAGCCGTCGCCCTCGTTCGCGATTGATCTCGCGCTTGGTTTCATCCAACTCGGCGCGCCAGACGCCGGGCATGTTGGCGATTTCCTGGCGCACACGGCTGAGCGCGTGTTCCACAGCGCTGTCCACAAGATGGGTGGTCGATGATCCCTGATTGGCCCGTTCCTGCAAAAAGGTGCGCAGATCCGCCAGGCGAAAACGGCGATGGCCGCCTGGCGTCCGAAAGACGGGGATCTCTCCCCTGTCGGCCCAGGCGCGCAGCGTCGTCTGGTGAACGCCAAGCAACTCGCTGGCCTCGCTCAGCGTCAACCAATGGACAGATTGTGGATCCACAGGAAGCTGTTTATTGGACATAGAGTTAGCTATCGAAAAGTAACTACTAAGCCCCTGCTCCAAACGGGTCCGTGACCCGCCGCCAGGTCCGTGACCTGGCTAGAGCAGAGGGAAGCCGCCCTTTGCGCCTCTGCCTCTTTGCGCCTTTGCGTTAAATTGGATCATCGAGACGATCAGATCAACTCAGCCTTGTCAGCGTCAATGGCATAGGCCATGAGATCCGCGAGATCAATGAACTCCAGCGCGGCGACATGGGTGGCCGCCAGCACAACCGGCGGCGCCTGTCCTGCATCCAGCGCCTCTTGCCAGCGTTCAGCGCAGAGACACCAGCGATCCCCTGGCTTGAGGCCAGCAAAACGGAATTCGGGACGAGGTGTACTCAGATCGTTGCCCCGTTTCTGAGAAAAAGCCAGGAATTCAGCGGTAACCTGGGCGCAGACTACATGCACACCCAGATCCTCTGAACCAGTGTGGCAATAGCCATCCCGATAAAAGCCGGTGATTGGATTCATACAGCAAGACTGCAACGCTCCGCCGAGTACATTCATCGCCTGGGTCATAAGAGTTTCTCCTGTAAGGGTTTTTACGTTGAAAAAAATGTTGCCTCTACCGCCGCGCAGAGGACATGATAGATCGCCAGATGCCGCTCCTGGATGGCGTCCACGCGGGCGAAAGGCGCACGGATCGCCACATCGCAGAGCGCCTTCATCTGCCCGCCCGATTCTCCCGTCAGCCCCAATGTGCTGAGACCCAGCGCGCGCCCCACCTGTAGGGCATGGATCACATTCTTTGAATTGCCCGATGTGCTGATGCCCAGTACTATATCGCCGGGCTGCCCATAGCCGTAGACCTGCTGCGCGAAGACCATTTCCGCCGCCACGTCATTGCTGAAAGCGCTGATGATCCCCGACTGACTGACCAGCGAAATGGCCGGCAAGGCCCCCTGTAGATGATCCGCCAGGTACTCTCCCTCGGCGGGGAAGGCATCGATCAGCCTGCGCCGCATTTCCACCGGCAGGGGACGTTTGAGAAAGAAGCCTTTCATCAATTCGCCCACAATATGTTCACAATCTGCAGCGCTGCCGCCGTTGCCGCAGATCAACAATTTGCCGCCGCTCCGATAACAATTGATCAACAGATCGATAGCGGCTTGAATATCCACCTGCGCCGGTTGCAGATCAGGATAGCGTTCTACAAGTTGCTCTAGAAGTCTGGACATGGGGATCTCCTCTTCTCAAAAGCAATGCGCTCAAGAACCTCGCGTCCGATTCCCAATCAAATCGTGGCCGGAGAATTGTACAGAAGATCCGCAGAGATTTCGAATCCGCATTGACCTTTGTGTGAACGAGGCGCCATCGCCTCTTCGCAAAACCCCACCTGTCCTGTATAATGGGAGACCGTGCAAGGGGACGCCTACGCGTTGTTTGAACCAGGGCCGGGCGTCTGCATAGTTTGGAATGGGAGCCTTTTCTTTTGCGATGGTATTTTCCGTGGATGGCCGGGGCGCTGCTGGCGCTGCTAGTTGTGGGCGCAGTAGAAGCGCAGCCATCCGTTGTTCAGTGGCAAGCAGTGAATCGAGGACTGAACCCCCACGCTTCGATCACCACGCTTGTCGTCAATCCTCAGGATCCACAGCAGCTTTTCGTGGGTCTTTACAGCGACCAGGCGCTTTACGCCAGCGCCGATGGCGGTGAAAGCTGGCAGCAGGCGGGAGATCCCGCCGTCCCACAGGCCGTCTTCTCGCTCCACTTTGACCCACTCGCCCCTGACATTTTATGGATCGGCTCGGCCGACGGTCTTTACGCTGCCACGTCGGATGCGATCTTCGAGAAACGTCCCTGGCAACGGGCCGCAGGATGGCCGCTTGCCCGCGCTGTCTTTGCGCTCCACGCCGCCGCCGATGGAACGCTCTATGCCGCCGGCGCTGATCCATCCCCGTGGCGAAAGGATGAGACACAGGGATGGCAGCCGCTGGCGTCGCTGGGTGAGGATCCTCTGGCGATCCTCGCGTTGACCACCTCCGGGGATCGTCTGCTGGCTGGCACGGACGGCGCCGGCCTTTTCACCAGCGACGATGGCGGGCAGTCCTGGCAGCAAGCGACTGCCATCGGTCAAACCTTTGTCGCTGCGCTGTGGACCGCGCCGTGGGATGATGCGTTGATCCTGGCGCGTACACGCGCCGGTCTCTTCCGCTCTGTGGATGGCGCGCAGAGCTGGCAGATTGTGGATGCAGATCTGCCATCCCGCGTGGACGCCATCTCTGGCATTGCCGCTGAGGAGATCCTCTACCTGGGGCTGAGCAGTGGCGAGATCCTTCGCAGCCAGGATCGAGGGCGCACATGGCGACGTTGGGGCGAAGGGATTGGCCGCCCAGGTATGTTTCACCATCTCCATTGGGTAGCTGAGACGTCCACCTTCTGGGCAAGCACCCAAAACGGCCTCTTTACCAGCCAGGATCAGGGCCGTACCTGGCGGCCCATCGCCGGTATCGGCGCCGTCCATACAAATGCGCTGATGCAGACGCCCGACGGTCTCCTTTACGCAGGGCACGAGGAGGGCGTCTCTGTCTCGTACGATGGTGGGGCAAGTTGGCAGCCGCGCTCAGTCGGGCTCGCATCCCATACTGTGCTGGCCCTGGCGTATGATCCGCACGATCCTCGTTTGCTCTACGCCGCCACCGCGGGGAACGGTCTCTACCTCAGCGAGGATAGGGGCGAGCGGTGGCGCCATCTGGCCTGGGAGAATCACCGCATCCCCGGTTTTTCGCTCGATCCACACCATCCCAACCGCATCTATGTGCGCATGGCCTATGAGCGTATCTACCGCAGCGACGACCGCGGGGAGACGTGGTTCCCAGGTTGGGGCGGTATGGAGACGACTACAGAACTGCTTTCCTTTGTACTCAGCCCGCGCCAGACCGATCTGCTCTACGCAGGGGGTAGCGTCGACGCCTTCCGCAGCGAGGATGGGGCGCGTCACTGGCAGCGGATCGGCGCGGATCTGGCCGGGCAAACGATCTTTACCCTGATCATCGATCCCGATGATGCCGATACCCTCTATGCTGGCGCCACCAAGGGTCTTTATCGCAGCCAGGATGGGGGCGTTACCTGGCAGGTGTGGGGAGAAGGGCTGACGGATATGAGCATTACCGCGCTGGTCTTCGATCCTGAGCAGCTAGATCGGCTCTATGTGGGGGTCAAGTATAAAGGCGTCTACGCCAGCGTGGATGGCGGCGCGCATTGGCAACCGCTCATGGGCATGGACGGGGTGAGTGTCCACCAACTGCTGGTGGATCAAGAAGGCCGCTGGCTTTTTGCTGTCACCGACCGCGGATTCTTGCGGATGGCGCTGGACGCTGATTTGCACAACGTTCAGCGCCGAGACGCAGAGAGTGGCGGCGGAACATTTCGCCGCGCCGCCGCGCCGCCGCGCTATGCCATGCATACCCTGGCCGCAGACGAGCGGACACTGCCGCTGGTGGAGGCCGCTGGTTTTGACGCGGTGGTTCAGCTTTTCGCCTGGTGGGAGATCGAGCCAACCCAGGGCCAGTTCATCTGGCAGGCCGCGGATGAAGCTGTGGCCGGGGCCGAGTATTACGGACTCAACCTCGTCGTTCGCCTGGACAAACACCCCACCTGGGCCAACGCCGATCCGTTGACGCCGGGCGCGCCGCCGGTGGATCTGGCCGAATATGATCGATGGGTGCGGCGCGTGGCCGCCCGCTATCAGGGGCGCGTCGCCGCCTACATCATCTGGAACGAACCCAATCTGGCCGAGGAATGGTCGGATCTGCCGCCGGATCCCGCCGCCTATGTAGAAGTGCTGCGCGTGGGCTATCAGGCCGTCAAAGAGACCGATCCCAATGCCCTTGTTATCAGCGCCGGGCTGGCCCCTACCAATACCCAAAATGAAGAGGCCATGGACGACCGTCTCTTTCTGGCCGCCATGTACGAAGCGGGCGCGGCAGCCTATTTTGATCGACTGGGCGCCCATCCTTACGGGTTTGGCTATCCGCCGGACGATCCGCGCGGCGCGCACGATGGGCTGAACCTGGCCCGACTTGAGGATCTGCGTGAGATCATGTTGGATCATGGCGATGAGCGACCAGTCTGGATCACCGAGATGGGGTGGACGATCCAGGGCAACGAGCATTCGGCCTGGCAAGAGGTGACGCGCGACCAACAGGCGGAGTATCTCACCGCCGCGCTGGCGCTGATCCGTGGCGACTGGCCGTGGGTAGAACTGATCACCATTTGGAATCTGGGCGGGGAAAGCAGCCCAGATTGGGGCGGCTATAGCCTGCTCGAAGAGGACGGCGCGCTGCGTCCGGCCTATCGCGCTTTGCAGGGCTATGGGCAACGACAGCCGCGTCCGCGCCAACCGCAACAGACGAGAGCGCCCTCGCCCCAGCGCTATCAAGTCCTGGCCGAGGATGCCGTCATTCACCTGGGGGACAAACGCTTAGGCGCACCCTGGGTCCCCCTGCATCAAGATCGCAACCCGTCCCCGTTCTGGCGCGGGATCGTCTATATCGATGATCCTGGCGATGAACCCTGGCAGTTGACCCTGCGCATTATGCAGAGCAACTTTTGGTCGAACCGGGTTTGGGTCAACGGCCAGCCCTTGCCCGAACCCTTCCCCCTAGAGGATTTCAGCAAAAGTTGGGTTTCGTTCACCGTTCCCGTCCCCGCGCCCTTGCTTCGGCCTGGCCCCAACGAGATCCGCGTGGTCATCGGCCACGCCTTGCCGCTGATCCAGGACAAAGGCTTTGGCTATGACAAGTTGCAGATCAAAGATATTGTCCTATGGCAGGCTGATTAGGGAGTTGTTCAACTGCGGGTGCAGTAGGGGCAGGCCAAGTGCCGGGGACTTATCTCCGCGCTGCGAAGTCCCCCACTTTTACGCCCAGCGTGAAATGAACCCTTCAACTGCGCAAGGGTTGCACGATCCTTGAGAGAAGAACGATAATGTGGTGAGTTGTACAATCCAAACCCAATAAAGAAAGGAATGAAATGCAAGCCAATACCGTTCTTCTGCGCAAGGATGCGCCGGTCGAGAGTCAATGGGATGTGGATCATGTTTTCCCCTCGTGGCAGGCGTGGGAAGCTGAATTCGAGGCTGTCAAAGGCGCGTTGCCGCAGGTGGCGTCGTTCGAGGGCCGTTTAGGCGAAGGGCCAGAGGTGCTGGCCGATTGGTTGGAGATGATGAGCCAGGTATGGCGGCGCGTCATGCGCCTGCGGCTCTATCCTTACATGCACACGGTAGTCAATACCAACGATACTCAAGCCAAAGGCAACCTGGGGCAGACAATGGGACTGGTGGCGCAGTTGCAGGCAGCCAGCGCCTACGGCGATCCCGAAATGTTAGCGCTTGGCAATCAGTTACTCGTTTGGGCTAAGGAAAATGACCGGCTGGCGATCTATGCGCACCATTTTGATAATCTACTGCGCCAGCAGAAGCATGTCCGCTCGCCTGAAATTGAGGCAATTCTAGGACGCCTGCAAGAGTCTTTTAGCGCTCCTTTCCAGACGTATAGCGAACTGACGAATGCTGATCTGGACCTGGGTGAAGCGGAAGATAGCAGTGGCAAACGCTATCCTACCACCCAATCCAATATTGGCATGCACGTGCAGAGTCCTGACCGCACACGGCGGCGCACAGCCTGGGAACGCTACAGCGACGCTTATGTGCGCATGAAAAACACGCTGGCCAGCAACTACATTGCCCACGTCAAACAGGCAGTCTTTATGGCGCGGGAGCGGGGCTATAATTCTGTTCTGGAGTCGATGCTGGTTCCCCACAACATCCCGTTGGAGGTTTTCCATAACCTGCTGGCAACCTTCCAGCGCCATTTGCCTACCTGGCACCGTTATTGGGAGGTCAAGCGGCGGGCGCTGGGCGTGGAGACGATCCACCCTTATGATATCTGGGCGCCGCTGGTGCAAGATCCGCCCAAAGTTGAATACAAACAGGCAGTGGATTGGCTCGTAACCTCGCTGGCGCCGCTGGGCGAGGAATACACTTCCACGTTGCGCCGCGCCTGCCTTGAGGAACGCTGGGTGGATTGGGCGCCAAACGCCGAAAAGCGGCAGGGAGCGCAGTCGCTGCCTGCCAGCAACACCCATCCCTTCCTCTGGCTTAGTTACGACGACAGCCTGAGCGGGGCCAGTACGCTTGCGCACGAGGCGGGTCATTCGCTGCATAGCTACCTTAGCGACCGCAATCAACCCGAAGTCTACGCCTATTACAATATGTCCGCAGCGGAGACAGCCTCAAACTTCAACCAGGCCATGCTGCGCGCTTACCTTGCCAATGAGAAAGCTGGCGACGAGCGTTTCCAGTTAGCCTCTATCGACGAGGCGATGGACAACTTCCACCGTTACTTTTTCATCATGCCCACGCTGGCCCGCTTTGAGCTGGCCGTCTACACCCGCGCCGAGGAAGGCAAGCCGCTCACCGTCGACTTTTTCAACAACACCATGGCCGATCTCTTTGCCGAGGGCTACGGCGAAACCATGACCGACGACCGCACGCGCACAGCCAGCACCTGGTCACAATTCTTGCACCTCTACATGCCCTACTACACCTTCCAATACGCTGTGGGGATCAGCGCGGCGCACGATATTTCCGCCCGTATCCTGGCTGGGGATGCGGAGGCGGCGCAGCGCTATCTTGGTTTCCTGAGCGCGGGCAGTTCGCGCTACCCCGTTCCCCTCTTCGCTGGCGCGGGCGTTGATCTCACCAGTGCCGAACCGGTGGAACGCACCTTTGCCGTACTCGACGCCATTGTGGATCGGCTGGCAACGTTGGCAGGGTAGAGAGTCAACCCATGATTGTGGGTCCACCAAAGGAGATTGTCGATGATTACGATTAGCACACCGATGCCTGCGCCACACTGGGCGCTGCTCGAACGTGAACTGCTGCGCACACAGAGTGACGCCGTTCGCGCCTTTTTCGACCATTATTTTGACGAGCGCGGTTATCTGCTCTGTGTTCCACGCTGGGGAGGCAATGACGGCCCAGATGACGCCGCCGAAAATCTGCTCAACTGGACGCTGCTCCACGCCATGGGGGGAGCGGACGAGGTACTCGATCTCTTCAAACTGGGCTGGGATGGGCATCTGCGCCAGTACACTGAAGCCAAGACCGTGGACGTGCCATTTGCCCGCGATGGCATGTACTATAAAGAGTTCCCGGTAATGTTCGATTGGTTCCATCACAGCGAGGCCATGTCACCCTTCTATCTGCAAGGGCTTTCCGATCCTTTCGAGCGCAAGTACCAGCAGCGCACGCGGCGCTACGCTGGTCTCTATATGAACGAGGACCCGCAGGCGCAGAATTACGACCCCCAACACAAGATCATCCGCAGTATGTTTAACGGCAGCCGCGGGCCGCTCTTGCGCAAAGCCACCGGCGTGGATTGGGCAGGCGATCCCGTTGAAATCGAGGGGAGATTCTCTCCGCTGCATGGCGAACGCACCTACAAAGAGATGATCGCTCATTTCAAAGATTACAACGATGTGGTGGGCGACAATCCGCTCAATCTCTGCGCCACCACACTCGCCCTCAACGCCTTTATGCTAGATCACGAACCCAAATATCGCGATTGGGCGCTGGAGTACATCGACGCCTGGGTGGAGCGGACAGCGGCCAACGGCGGCGTGATCCCTACCAACGTTGGGCTGGATGGCGTCATCGGCAGTGATGCAGGCGGGCGGTGGTTTGGCGGCGTCTATGGCTGGGGATTCACGGTGATCGTGCCGCAGACCGGAGCGATTGCCCACCGCACCTATTGGCATGTGCGCGGCTTGTACGGTTTCGGCAACGCCTTGCTGCTCGCTGGCGATCAGAAGTATGTGGATTGCTGGCGCGGGGTGCTTGATCAATTCAACGCCAATGCGCGCGAGATCGACGGAAAGTTGATGTATCCGCAAAGTTACGGCGATTACTTTGGTGAGCCGGATTGGATGAATTTCAAGCCCACGCCCTTCGATTCGGGCGCGTTGGAGGTCTACTATTGGTCAATGGATCGCAGGGATCTGGCGCGCGTGGCCGACGATCCGTGGGTGCAATTCTTAGAGGGGGAGAACCCAGATCATCCGGTGCAGGCGTTACAGGCAGCGTTGGACGAGGTGCGCCACAAGATCAGCCTGATGCACGCCGACACCACCACGCCCGACACCCGTCTCTCCGATGATATGAACCACATTAACCCGGCCACCACCGAAGCGTTGACCCAACTCATGCTTGGCGGCATCCCCACTGGGCGGTCTGGCTGTCCGCTGCATTGCCGGCTACGCTACTTCGATCCTGTGCGGCGGCGGGCCGGCCTGCCCGAAGATGTGGGCGCGCTTGTCGAAACCATGAGCGCCGACGAAGTCGTGGTGACGCTGGTGAACCTCAGCCCGCTCCGCGAGCGAATTGTGATTGTGCAGGGCGGCGCCTATGCCGAGCATCAGCTAGAGAGCGTCACGGTTGCCGGTGAAACGGTCGCAGCGGAACATCCCCACTTCACCGTCCGCCTTGCGCCTGGTTGTGGAAGCCGGTTGACCATCAGAACCAGTCGCTATGTCAACCAACCGACCTTTGCCTTCCCGTGGGCTGTTCCGCTGTAGCGCACCTTAAATTCGCGATTCAGGCTCCCACCGGGTCACGGACCCGGTGGTGGGCCGGTCACGGCCCGTTCCAGAGCCTATGAAATTGTGACTGCTGAATTTGATAGAACTGGCAGTTCACCACACAGGATGGTCGGAGCGAATTGCGCAAATTGGATCTATCATTTTAGCGATGTCGCAACACTATCCACAATCCAATATCCTCCTTACTGACCAACACTCGGCAAGTGGATCTTTTGCGCCACGGCGACGCGAGGCTGCATGGCTGGGTCGCCGAAGAGGATGAAGGTACGTAGGGTCTCCTGGCAACAGATCCCCTGGCTAAAGAGGGTAAGTTGCCCAGCCTCGACAAGGGCACCGATGCGTTTGTCCGGCGGATCTCCCCAATAGTGGGTGAAAAAGCCGCGTTGGAGCGCGTCGTGCCCGTAGGAGACACCCAACCCAGAGGAACCCCAGACGGCAACGGCGCCGCCATCCTCGTGCAAGAGCAGACGCTCGTCCATGGTCGTGCCTGCAAAGGCGGGCGTTTGGAATGCTCCGGTAAGACAGGTCATCTCCAACACAATCGCCGGACTGTCACGATTGGTGAGCAGATCCACGTCGTAAAGGCCCAAGAGATAAGACGGCGTCATGTTGAGATCGGTCAATGCCCACTGCCAGAAGTGGGCGTGTCCAACATAGGTAACAAAGCCAGCGCCCGCGGAAAAGGCGTCAATTGTCTTTTGGCGCGCGGTCAACCCATCAGGAATGCGCCAGGATGCGCTCTTGTGATCCTCGGATGGATCGTAGAAGATGCGCTCAACTATCAGCCCGGCGGGTTGTAACGCGATGCTCCGCTCGGCAGCGGCGGCAAAATCCCCGGCGCTATCCACCGATCCATCGGCCTGACGATAGTTATCGGCAACGTAGAGCGCTTTGGCGCTGCCCGGCAGCATCGGCCCTGTTGTCTCGTAGGTCAACAACTTTTCTATATAGGCATCCAATTCGGCGGCGCTCTTGGCAGGGATGCGCCCAATCATCAGATCCGGCAGTGGATCGTCTAGCGCGTCCTCGCCGTCGAGTTGGGCGTAGCAGACATCGCAGGCTGTCTCGCCCAGCCAGGGATCGACCCTGGCGAGGTAGGGCGGCATGTAGTTGATATTGCCGCGCCCGGTGTAATCCCACGGATCACTGGTGCCATCGCCGATCAAGGTGACGGCGGCAGGGGCGCGGCTGCCCACGGCAGCGGCATAGCGCAAGAAGGAGCGGATGGCTTGCGGCGATACGTACCCACCACTCCAGCCCGCATAGATCGATTCTACATCCACGGCGGCGACAGCATACCCTTGTTTGATACGGTGGGCGATCAACGGCGTCAACGCATCTAAAAAGAGGGGATGCGCAATGTAGAGCAGATCGGTGTTGAGGGCTGTCTGCCAGTCGTAAGGTGGGTTGAATTCGATCTGTGGTCGATGGCGCAAATGCAGGCGATCGGGCGTCAACGCGCCCGCGGGGGGTGTCCTCAGCGATGCGTTTGACTGTCCCCCCTGGATGGTGGGCAGGTAGAGGACGGCCGCCGAGAGGGAAACGAGTAGATAGCGGCGCTGGCTCTGGCTATCCAACCAGAGTTCGCCATTCGCCCCAACCTCTGATGCGATCACCACCGGCGCATGTGGATCGGTAATGTCATAGAGTCGGAAGGCAGAGGGTAGACTGCGCAACCGAAGACGAGCAGACGTATCCCCACTTTCGAAATAGCCCCCGCCGTTGTTGAAGTCTAAGGAGATTGGACGCAGCCAGGTGAGCCGGTCGATGCGCACGGCTGCCGGCGTGTTCGACGCCAAAGAGGCAACCAGGCTCTGCGTGTCCGCAGAGAGGATGAGTGGCTGCTCCCAATCGGCGCTCGCGCTCCAAGAAGAGGTCACCTGTTGGGATGAGTCGATCCCCTGAGTGTGGATGCGCAGGGTATGCTCTTTGCCCAGGTAGGCTGTGCCGGTGAGGGTAAAAGCAGCGGTCGTCTGCAAAGGCGGCAGCCCAATCGGCGCCGACAACGTAATGGCAATGGTAGGGAGATCGGGGCCTGCGCGCAGATCGGCCATGAACCAGTGATCGCCGTCAGGTCCAGGGTGCTGTGAGACGTATTGGGTAGGGGCATACCATTCACCCCGCTCCCAGGCGGATTGGCGCTGGGGAAGCGTCTCACCCGATGCGGTGTGCGCCGGGCGCGTTGTCATGCGCAGACCAGGGCCAGAGGAGTGCGCCAGCCAATAGATGGATGTCTGGTTCCAGCGGTCGCCAGGTGCGGGCGCATAAAAGCGGATCAGATCCTCAGCCGCGACGATTTCCAGCGCAATGGGCTGATCCTGGTGATAGAGTTGTAACTGCGCCAGATTGGCGCGCGTGGCGATCCCCGATGCCAGTACCTCTTGAATCGACACCTCTTGGATGCCACCCTGCGTGACGATCAACTTGAGCGCGGCGCTGTTTGTGAGCGAGGAGGGTTCGGGGACAGGATCGGCCAGCCGCCACGCATCCTCGGCGCGGCGCGGACTCTCTGTCTGCCACAGGGATGCGCCCTCCACCGAAAAGCGCAGATCGATGACCTCGCGCACGACACCGCCCGCCTGATAGATAGGCAATACAGCCAGCACGCCGATCCGTTCGCCGCGCATTTGCCCCTGGCGCAGCAAGATCACCGGCGCATCGGGCAAGGTAGGCGTGCCCTCAAGGCGCGGCAACGGGGGGAATTCCTCGCCAGTGGGCAGGATGCGCACGGGCAATTCAACCGGCGCGAAGTCGTGGCTGCGGGCAGAGAGGGCGCGGAAGGATAGAGCCTCTATCTGGATGGCAAAGTCATCGCCCCGATCCAGGCGCAGTGTGATCAGCGACGCCGGGATCTCCAGCCCGTTCACCGCCACTCTGGGCCAGCTTTGCCAGGCAGCGTTTTCACTGCTGCGCGCCTGTGGATTGCGCCAGATCACCTCTATTCCGCTATCGGTTGTCTGAATTGAGGGCGACGGCGGCGCATCCTCATGGGCGTGGGTAAGGGCCGGGGAGATAAGCAGGCTACACAACCAGAGCAGCAGTACAAGAAAATGATAATGCCGTTGATTTGTCATAAGATTATAATGATCGATAGGCATACCGCCTGTAGTAGCAATGCGAACAGCTTCATCCCGCGGATGGACGGTTGGTGCAAGCTTATCAGTAAGCGCAGGCGGGGTCAAACTCTTATAGAGAAAACAGATAGCGTTCGTACAATCGTAGGGGCGCTTGCGGACGCAGCGTCCGCTTGCTGCGCCCGCCGGGTGCGGCAAGCAGCACCCGTACCGAATTGGATGAACCCAAACCCACCTCAGATCGCCTCAATCAGTTTGGCAGATTGGCCGCATCCGCTTATACTTCCAACGCGGCAGCAATGCCAGGATGAGATATGCACACACGCCGCTGCCGTCTCCGCCAACTTGTCCGTTGTCCCCTGTTTGCGAAAGTCACCGTTCGTTGAATCTGTGCGTATTTGTTCAAAGTTGATAGCAGAGGAAAAGCTCATGTCCGGCAATGAATCATTATGGATACAAGGTCTCATTTTTTCGGCGATTGCGATTGGAGGCATCTTGCTGGTGGCATGGTGGCTCTACTTTTCGTCTGGCGCGGGGAATGTAGAACAGGCGCACCCAGCGTCCCCACGTGTGGCAGTCTCTCTGGCAGCCATGATCGCCCTTTCCACTGGGCTCATGGTCTTTGGCGGGTATTGGGATGCGGCTGAACATGTGGTAACGGGCATTGTCCCCGGTGGGGATGACTTTTTGTGGCCGCCCCATTTGATGATCTACGGCGCTTTTTTACTGGCGCTGCTCATCTCCATTGGTGGGATCGTGGCGCTG
This sequence comes from Caldilineaceae bacterium, assembly GCA_019637695.1. Classification (GTDB taxonomy): domain Bacteria; phylum Chloroflexota; class Anaerolineae; order Caldilineales; family Caldilineaceae; genus RI-153. The sequence continues at coordinate 36,228 of JAHBVG010000058.1, forward strand.
GCGATCCCCAATTGGCGGGTGGGCGTACGCGATCCTCGTTTGTGGGTGCGACGCAATCCTTATGTGGGGGCAGCCGCGTTGGCCGCGGGTTACGGTCTGCTCTCTGTACCAGGGGATGCGATCTGGCATCTGCTCTTTGGCATCGATCTGACGGCGTGGAGTCCTCCTCATATTTTCATCGCCGTGGCCGGCGCTGCAATGCCCCTGAGCGCGATCGGTCTGCTGTTTCAAGGACGCAAAGGAGCGATGGTCGTTCCCAGCGCCCAGAGTGTTGGCGTGCTGCTGCTCTTAGCATTAGCGTTCCACCTTCTCATCTTCATCGGGGTATTGGAGTGGGAAGTAGGCCGAGTTTTACGCCTGGTGGCCGAGCGCCCCATCTGGCTCTATCCTGTCCTTGTGGCGGGGATCTCTTTCTTCGCGCTGATTCTTGGGCGTCGTCTTGTCCCCGGCCCGTGGACAGCCACCACCTTTACTCTCCTTTATTTTGCCTCGCGGCTGGGAATAGCGGCTGCGGTGACCGGGTTAAGCGGAACCGCGCCTCGCCTGACGCTGGTCTTCTTCCTCGGCGCGTTGCTGTTGGATATTGCAACCCAGAAACTCCATTTCTCAGGCTGGCGGCGCGTAATGCTTGAGGCAGGCGTCTTTACCCTTGGTTTTATCCTTGTGGCGTTGCCGACTATCGTCTTCTATCTTCAGCCCTATCTGCCCACCTTCACAGCGATGGATCACCTGCTGACCATTGTGATCACCTTTGCCGTCTGTGCGTTCCTCCATCCGCTCGCCGTGGGAACAGGCGGCTGGCTCAGAGGAAATGCAGAACAAAGAGGTCAGGATGTACGCTATGGGAAGATACAAGTTGCCACTTGATGACAGACAGGCGAGCCAATCATAGAGGAGAGAAGAACGCTATGACCATATCCAAAAAGTTGGCCGCGCTGCAAGAGGCTTATTCTCAGGCGGAATTGCACCCGATCCTTGACAGGCTGCTTGCCGAAAAGCTCGCCGAATATCGAGAGCGGCTGTCGGAATATGAATTTGATTTGCGCACCTTTGAAGAGCGCTATGGGGTCAAGTCTGCTGAATTGTACGACCAATTTGAGTCAGGCCAGCGCGGGGACGCCAAAGAGTTTTTAGAGTGGTTGGGGATCTATGATCACTATCTGCGCCTGAGCGGTCGCATTGAACGGATCGAGAGCGTCTTGAACGAGGCCGTACACAATTCGTAAAGAGAGACTGTGGAACTACAACATCGCTTTATCGACGCATTCGCCCGATTGGCCGCAGCGGATGAACGCATCCACGCCGCATGGTTAGAAGGCAGCTTCGGCGGGGGCATTGCCGATCGCTACTCGGATATAGATGCTCACCTGCTCGTGGACGCTGCCTGTCTTGACGCTTTCCGCCAGGGAGTGCGTTCCTGGCTGGAAAGCATAGCCGACCGCAATGGTCGGCATCCGCTGGTCCTCTTTAATTTGATCTTTGACGGGCAGATGGTCAACGCCCTGACTGTGGATGGTCTGCGCGTGGATCTCTGGCTGCACGCCGGGGATACGTTTGAAGCAAGTACGCCCAATCTGCTCGTCCTTTGGGATCGGGGGGGCAGGCTAACTCCAGGTAAACTGCCTATACCACCATCCCCCGCCGAGGTCGCCGCCAAACTGACCTATCTTGTCCCCGAATTCTGGCGCTGTATCGCCATGCTGCCTGTAGGGGCTGGTCGCGGCGAGTTGGTCGCCGGCTTCCAGGGGTTGATCGTTGAGATCGGGCTGCTGGTTGATATGCTGATCGTGGGTAACGGGCGTCAAAAGGATCGGGGCGCCAAGGCTATCAACCATCTGCTCCCCGCCGACGTGCGCACAGAGATCGAGGGAGCGCTGCGCCTGCCCATCCTCGACCGGACCCAACTCGCCGCTGTTCACCTGCGCCTGGCCGCGTTGATGCAGCATCACGGGCCGATCCTCTGCGCACGGTGGGGTGTCGAGTATCCACAGGGGTTGGAGGATGCGGTGATGAGATATGTAATGAAAGAGTTAAGGGCAAATGGACATCTAGTTCTGAATGGAGAATCAGCGGGTGCCGATCAATTCTGATAAGCCTCACCTCTGGAAAGCTGACGTAGCCAGATCCATCGATTATTATAATGATTGGTTTCTACGCTTCGCGCCCCAGGTCTATCGCCAACAGCGACAGATTCAAACTGAAATAGTGCTGGCTGAGATGAAACGGTCGAACTATCTTCGGCAGGTGGATGCAGGATTTCTTAAAGAACATCCAGGTTCTCTGCAAGTTTTGCGAATGGCAACAGCGCCACCGCTTGCCCGAGATCGACTCATTGGGTTGGCTTACGTAACGCCCAATTTGGTCAAGAGTATGGAGGGAAGGCCAGATCTACCACCAAGGATTCCCCCGCGCATTCCATCGAGCCAGTTGGATGATGAATTGGGGCGTATTTCCGAAGTCCTTGGGGAGTTAATCGATATTGACATCTTTCCCTGGCTCAGTACAAATAGCGAACCAAGTGCAGAAGAAGTAAACCGCGCAGCGTCTGTCCTTGCGGATCGCCTTTGTGGCGCCATTTCTGACCCAATCATACGAAATGCACAAGAGCAACGCCAAAAAGGCGCCTTACGCGCCTGGTTTGAGGCAAACCAGTATCAATATGTGCAGCCAGCCCAGATTGTTGATATCACCCAAATGCATCCGGGTACATTTACATTTGGCTATAATATTCCTGTGCAATCAGGGGCGCGCACCATCAATATTACAGTTGATTGTATTGTCTCCCCGCTCAATGCAAAGGGAGCCGATCTCCCGATTGTCATTGAAGCAAAGTCTGCTGGCGACTTCACCAACACGAATAAACGCCGCAAAGAAGAAGCTCAAAAGCTGAGTCAATTGCACCGGACCTATGGAAGTCACCTGCAATTTATACTTTTTCTCTGTGGATATTTTGATTCAGGTTATCTTGGGTATGAAGCGGCCGAAGGAATAGATTGGGTGTGGGAACATCACCTTCAAGATCTATCGGATCTTCTTTTAGACGTTACCCCCTCTGCTGAGAAGAGCCAGCCTCCTAATTTAAAAGAATCAGGTCAGATATACCAAAGTCTGGAAGACCGCAGGCTAGAACTACAGCGCCAATTGGATAGTCAGAAAGCTCAGGATGAGCGTAACCGATTAGGACAATTTGCCACGCCCAGCCAGTTAGCGCAGGATATTTTGAAATGTGCCTACGCCTATGTAAGCCATTTGGAAGAAATAGATTTTTTGGAACCAGCGCTTGGTACAGGTGCATTTTATTCAGCCATGTTAAGTACATTTCCTCCAATGCAAATTGGAGAGTGCCGTAGCTTTGAAGTCGACCCTCATTATGGCATTCCGGCACAGCATCTTTGGGCAGAAACAAATTTGCAAATTCAACTTGAGGATTTCACTGCTGAGGAAGGACCAAGCACCCCCTCTATGCAAGTGGACTTACTTGCCACTAACCCACCCTATGTGCGTCATCATCATCTTTCCTCTATTAAGAAACAAGAATTGCAGGATAAGACCTATCAACTATTGGGGATAAGACCGAGCAAACTTTCGGGACTCTATACCTATTTTATTTACCTTGCCCACGCATGGTTACGTGATGAAGGTATTGGCGCATGGTTAATTCCAACAGAATTCATGGATGTCAACTATGGAGCATTGCTTAGAGAATACTTGCTTACACGCGTGACTCTTCTGCGCATCCATCGATTCTCGGCCTCAGATGTACAATTCGATGATGCGCTGGTTTCATCCGCAGTGGTGATTTATCGAAAATCTCTACCCGATGCTGGACATGAAGTTGAATTCTCTTATGGCGGATCTGTAGAAACGCCAACCCAGGTAAACCGCATCCCTATTGCCCAACTGATTGGAGAGCAGAAATGGCCAGGTGCAAATCGGGCTGGCATTTCGCCATCTCCGCACAGTGGCACGATCAGAATTGGCGACCTGTTTGATATCAAGCGCGGAATTGCGACTGGCGCTAATGATTTCTTCATGGTAGATCAGGAGCGCATTGAAAAATTTAACCTTCCTTCCAAATATTTAACTCCTGTCTTGCCCAGTCCGCGCTATTTAGAAGGCTCGGTTATTCACGCCCTTCCCAACGGACAGCCCGATATAACGGCACAGATGTTTGTCCTCAGTTGTCCTCTTGCCATTGATCAAATTAGGGTAGAGCATCCGGGACTTTGGTCCTATTTGCAAGTGGGTATTAAAAATCGAATCGATCAGCGATATTTATGCAGACAACGCAGCCCCTGGTACTTGCTGGAATATCGTAAACCGGCCCCCTTTATTTGTTCGTATATGGGGCGAGTTACACCGTCGCGCGCAAATCCATTCCGTTTTTTCCTAAACCATTCAATTGCAATCACGGCGAATGTGTTTTTGAATCTATATCCAACCCCCATGCTTCAAAAATCTCTTGAAACGGACGAAACTTTAGGCTTGCAATTACTTGAACACCTAAATGCCATTGAACCAAACGTGTTGGTCGCAAATGGACGGACCTATGGCGGCAGTTTGCATAAACTCGAACCCAAGGAACTGGCGAATGTGCCGATTCCTGAGTTAGCGGCGCTGAAATACTCACGACCAATGCAGTACTCGTTTTCATTGGAGTGATAGGTGCTTGCCTCCCTGACAGAGTTCTGACAAGGGTATACGTCTGTGCTACAATTCCTCCACTGAGAAGTTCCCGCTTTGTGAACAAATAAACGCAGCGAACGCGCGTTTCTGGGAAGATGCTTTTGTATGAATCGACGCCAATTGCTTTTTGTCGTCTTGCTCAATAGCCTGGTAAGCCTTGTCATTGCCATTGTCGTGGTCTGGGTGGCCGAGATCCGGCGGCCCGATCTGGAGGAATTGGCGGTCCGCTACACCCCGCCGCCCGTGGTGATGATCGCCACTTCTACTGCGGAAACTGTCCCCCTTCAGCCAGAAGTGCAGCAGACGCCACTCCCTGCGGAGAATCCCGCGCCCACGCCCACGCCGCAACCTCAAACTGGGGAACCCGAAATTTATGTGGTGCAGCCAGGGGACAGCCTCTTTGGCATCGCACTGCGCTACAATGTGACGGTTCAGCAATTGATGGATGCCAACAACCTGACCAATCCTGATTTTCTCTTTTCGGGGCAGCGATTGGAGATCCCCGTGGCGGGTACAGTCCCTAATTCAGCCAATGCGGCGTCGACGTCACCTACCCCCAGCAGCGGATTAACCATGCGCGTCGCGCAGCCCGGAAATCTGAGCGATGAACATGTGCTGATCGTGAATGAGAGCAACAGCGCCGTCAATCTGCAAGGGTGGACCCTGGGCAAAGTCAATGGGCCAGTCTATGCCCTGAGCGATCTGCCACTCTTCCCCGGCGGCAGCGTGCGCATCCACACCGAGAGCGGCCAGGATGACAGCCTCAACCTCTACTGGTCCCTCTCCAACCCTGTCTGGGAGAGCGGCGCCGTCGCCCGCCTCTTCAATCAGGATGGGCGCGAAGTGGTGAGTTATACGGTTCCGTAAATAAGGTGAT